>CALMYG010000099.1 GCA_937873455.1 uncultured Verrucomicrobiota bacterium | reverse complement strand
CCGCGCTAGCCAAGCGGTTTGGTCGGCGGCACTCTGGATAAAACGCTAAGCGTTGTACAGAATCACATTGTCGGCAACATTGGCGCTTGTACCATGTACCCCGCTGTTGCCGACCAACTCGCGAATGGTCATCGCCTCAAACGGATTGGACATGAGTTGCAGATTTTGAACCACCGGCGATTTTTGAATGCCGATGATGTTCGCGGAGTAAACCGCGCCGGTAGGCTGGCTGTAGGCGGTTGCGCACAGGACAACGACCGAGATCGCCGTAAGCGCGCCTGCTTTCCATGAAGTCAAAAAGTTTTTCATTTCGTCTTTCGCCCTAAATTTTACTGGCATCAGCGAGACCAGCCCGCAAAGATGGAGATAAATGTACACAGGTGATATTTTATGTAAAGGGATTTTAACGGTTTTGGGTCGTTTTTAAAAAATGATAATTTGAGGGATGCATTCACAATGAAAACCCATTTCAATGACACGATTGCCGCTATGGCCACCGCGCCCGGGGAGGCCGGAATCTCCATTATTCGCATTTCGGGCCCGGATACCTATAGGATAGCGGATCACGTGTTTGCCGGTCGCGGACCCAAGCCGTCTGAACGCCCCCCCTTTACGTTTGCCCATGGAGCGATTTGTCAGGAGGGGACGCGCCTGGATGATGTCCTGATGTTGTTTATGCGGGGACCCAGAAGTTATACGGGAGAGGATCAGGTTGAAATTCACGGGCACGGCGGCTCCGTGGTCAGCCGCCGGATCTTGCGTTGCGTCATGGAGGCCGGCGCGCGGCTGGCCGAGCCGGGAGAATTTACCCGCCGGGCGTTCCTCAATGGCAGGATGGACCTGACGCAAGCCGAAGCCGTTATTGACCTGATCAAAGCACGTAGCGAACGCGCCGCCCAAGCCGCCGTCGAACAGTTAAGCGGATCAATAAGCCAATCACTATCAACAATTTACGACGAATGCCTCTCCGTGGTAGCCGATCTGGAGGCCACGATGGATTTTCCGGAAGACGAACTGCCAGAGGCAGTTATGCGTACGGTCATCGACCGGTTGCGGGAGGTTCACCAGCGATCCGATGATCTGATCGCGACGTGGTCGGAGGGACGCTTGTTGCGCGAGGGTGCGTTAATCGTGATTGCCGGACGACCCAATGTCGGAAAGTCAACCCTCCTGAACGCCTTGCTGGGGCAAAGCCGGGCGATTGTGTCGGACGTGCCCGGAACCACTCGGGACACCATCGAAGAAGGCTATGTGCTGGACGGGATCCCGCTGCGCCTGGTGGATACCGCTGGACTGCGCGATGCCGCTTGCGCCATCGAGCAGGAAGGCATTCGCCGGTCGCGCGACCAACTCGAAAAAGCAGACGGCACCCTATACCTGATCGATGCTTCCACCGGCATGACCCAGGACGATCACGCTCAGTTGGCGCAACTCAACCCGCAACAAACCCTGGTGGTTTGGAACAAGATGGATTTGTGCCCAACGACACCGCCGCCCTCATCCGGAAGAACGGAGTGCCATCTTTCGCTGAAAGATCCCCAGGCCATTACGGTCATCCGAAAGAAGCTGGCCGAACAATTAAGCGCCGGTTATCGCCAGGGGGCCGAGCAGCAAGCAGTTATTTCCGAGCGGCACCGGGCCATTCTCGTACAATTTAACGACCACCTCCATCAGGCTCTCGCCTTGGTTCAGGAAAACCGGGACGATCACATTCCGCTGGCCTGCGCCCACCTGCGCGATGGCCTGGAGGCGCTCGGCGCGGTTACCGGCCGGGTCTATCACCAGGAGCTGCTCGACCACATATTTTCGCGGTTTTGCATCGGCAAATAAGCCGATTCCGGGATTTTCTTTTGCGGTTTCACCGTTATAGTGTCGCGCATGAGCGCATTCTTGGAATTTGATGTTTTGGTGGTGGGCGCCGGCCATGCCGGGTACGAAGCGGCATTGGCTTCAGCGCGGCTGGGGGCGCGGACCGCCCTGGTCACCATGGAAAAGGATGCGATTGCCCGGATGTCCTGCAACCCGTCCATTGGCGGCATCGCCAAATCCCACATGGTCATGGAGCTCGACGCGTTGGGGGGAGAAATGGCCCGGAACACCGACTACACCGGTATCCAGTTCCGAACCCTCAACACCCGAAAAGGTCCGGCGGTTCAAGCTCACCGGATTCAAAACGACAAGGCCGCCTTCCCCGTCCGGATGCAAGCGGTTATCGCTCAAACGCCCGGCTTAACCGTCGTGGAGGCGCTGGCCACCGCGATCACCATCGAGAACGGGCGCCTGCGCGGCATCAGGACGGCGGACGGCTCCGACCTTCGCGCCACCTGCGTTGTCATCGCTTCCGGGACCTTTTTGCGCGGCAAGATTCATATTGGCGACCGGAACTTTGAGGGCGGGCGCGCCGGCGAAAAAGCCGCCTATGAACTGAGCGACTCCTTTCTTTCCCTTGGCTTTCGTATGGGTCGCCTCAAAACCGGAACGCCACCGCGGCTCCATAAAGACAGCATCGACTGGGACAAGATGGAGGCACAACCCGGCCTTGAACCACCGCCCTTCATGTCCCTAGCCGCACGGGACGACTGGAAAATGTTCCACGTGGAACATCCGGATCCCAAACGGGCGCAGGAAGCCATGTTCCACGTGGAACAAAAGGCCGACCCGCTCCGCCCCTGGGTGCCGGGCACAAATCAAATCCCGTGTTACATGACCCACACGACGGAAAAAACCCACGACATTATCCGGGCCAATTTGGGCCGATCCGCGATGTATGGCGGCATGATTGACGGCACCGGGGTGCGCTACTGCCCGTCGATTGAAGATAAAATCGTAAAATTTTCCCACCAGCCCCAGCACCATGTCTTTATCGAGCCGGAAGGACGAAACTTGGTGGAAATCTACCCAAACGGGACCTCCAACAGCCTGCCCGAAGACGTGCAGCATGCGATGATCCATTCCATTCCGGGTCTGGAGCGCGCGGTTTTTCTGAAACCCGGTTACGCCATTGAATACGACTTTTCCGATCCCACCCAGCTATTCCACACCCTGGAAACCAAGGTGGTGGAGAATCTCTTTCTGGCCGGACAAATCAATGGAACGACCGGGTACGAAGAAGCCGGAGGACAAGGTTTCCTGGCCGGCGCGAACGCCGCGCTCAAGGTGCTGGGTCGGCCGCCGTTGGTTTTAAGCCGGCACGAAGCTTATATCGGGGTCTTGATTGATGACCTGGTAACCAAGGGAACCGAGGAGCCTTACCGGATGTTTACCTCTCGGGCCGAACACCGGCTGGTCCTGCGTCAGGATAACGCACTGTTTCGCCTTCACGACCACGCCAAAACCCTCGGCATTCATTCAGACCACCACCTGCGCCGCATCGCGGGATGGATCACGGATATCGAGACCGAAACAGAACGCCTGCGGAAAACCTTCCATCAGGGCGCCTCCCTGGATCAACGACTCAAGCGCCCGGAATCGGACTATCGCCGCCTGCCGGAACCCCGGGAGGATCTCCACGATGAGGTGATTCAACAAATCGAAATCGGGGTGAAGTACGAGGGGTACATCGCCCGGGAAGTGGAGCGCATTAAAAAAGCTGAAACGATCGAGCACGAAACGATCCCGCCAGGGATGGATTACCACGCCATTGGCGCCTTGCGGCGGGAGTCCCGGGAAAAGCTGTCGAAAATCCGCCCGGAAAACCTCGGCCAGGCCTCGCGCATTTCCGGGGTAACCCCCGCCGACATCGCCATTCTTTCGGTTTGGCTCAAGCGGATGCGGGAACGCGGTTCCTAATAACACGTAGCCGCCGCGACGTCACAACAACCACCCCATGCACGTCTGCCACCCAAACAACTAACCGACAACGGTTTACAATTTAATCGACCGGCCAGTAGCGCGCCCGAGACGACCTTTTCTGCGCTCCGCGTCTTCTGCGGTTTCAATTCCGGTTGTTGCGCAAAATGCGGCCCATCCCGGATGACGGAATGGGCCGCGGATCAATGAGGACGATCGTTTAGTCGAAGTAGAAGCGAACGCTGAAGAGGATGCGGACTTCGTCATCGTTCAATTTCCCGTCATCGCTATCGATGAAGATGTCATCCGTGGCGATAAGGTAGTTGCCGCTCAAGGCGAGAGCGACGTTGTCGCGGATGAAGTACTTCACGCCACCGCCGACCGAAAATACGGCGGCGTCGGTGTCAAGACCGCTATCGTCGGCTTCGACATCCGCCCAGACAACGCTGGCGCTCAGGAACGGCACCAGAGGCGAATCCAGGATGATGTTGTACTCGGCACGGAGTCCCAGCTCGGTGCTCATGTAGCGATCGTTGTCGATTAATCCGGCGAGCAAGGCAACTTCGACGCCATCGGCGATGAACTGGCCGTAGGCGAGCTGAATCTGTAATTCATCGGCCATTACATCGATGGAGCCAGCACCTTCGAGAACTTTGGTTCCCTTGTCCAGATTCGGGGTTACACTCCCGGAACCATTTTCCGCGGCCAATACCGAACCAGCGAACATCGCTGCGACGACAAACAATACCGATGCTTTACTCATATGCTACTTCTCCTGTTTTATTTACTTTCTCTTCACGGGAAAGGGCCATCCTTTCCTCAATCAAAGACGCTATTCATTCCACTATTCGGTTAACCGCTGAAAAACTTACAACAAACATTTGTCTTCTCTTTCAACGGCCAACATTCGAGTAGAGCATTTTAAATGAATACGCAGCCGCATTCGTTTGTCATTCCGAGCATCGTCGAGGAATCTCAACCGCATCCAAGGGCTGAGATGTCTCGACTTCGCTCGACATGACCATGCCGTCTTCAGCTACCGTTTCATTGAAATTGTTCTAGTCGTAAATCATCGGGGTTAACACGCCGGACGGGCGGATAGCGCGGGAGTAAGCGTTCGTAATTCCCGGCAAGGTCGCGCGGCTTTTCATGCCGGAAGCCTAGCAAGCGCGATTAGGATTATCAATACCGAAAACCGCCGCCGAAAACCGCCTGGTGATTGAACGCGGAAGTAAAGGGCTCGTTATAAACATCAAGGATCTCGCGCCCCAAGGCCGCGGATCCTCCCTCATATCAGGACATTGGCCGGAAGTTCCAAATCTCGGAAAAACACGGGGCGAAAAGTTCCAAGGTTTGGAGGTTTTTCGGGGGCTTTTTTCCGAACCTTGGAACTTTTTCGTCGGCGCGCGGCTTAGCG
>CALMYG010000098.1 GCA_937873455.1 uncultured Verrucomicrobiota bacterium | reverse complement strand
TGATTAGTTACTCAACCACCCCCTCCACACATCACGCGCACTTGCCCTCTCTCGCAAATACTCGTTCAGTCAAGTGCGCGTCATGTGTTCCGCCCCCAAAGGATACCCTTTATTTACCAAGAACGCCCCCGGCAAGCATCGCGCCAGGCTGTACTCGTCGAAGACGCCGAGAACAGCCCGTCCCGCTGCCTGCCGCCCCACCGATGCAAGCCGTTTTGGCGGACTCATCGCGTCGCCATCATGATGATAAAGAGAGTAAATAATGAGAAACAATTCCGAGTTTAACCCACACGTAACACCCGAAAAGTAGAACATGCGGCTCCAGAGGACGCTCGAAGACTCGCGCCTCTGAGCCTTGTCGTTATACTTTTCAAGAGCCTGTGGTAAAGTCACGCCAACAGAAAGGACGCTGTGCAATCACAACTAAAATCTGAAATGCCAACCGATACCCGTCAGCAACGATATTATTTCTCCAAACTTTACTCCAAATCATCATCTTCAAGATTGCCATCCGTCACTCGATCACCCTATATAGGTAGTTGCAATGGTCCAACAACTTAAACGGCTCTTCGGCAAAGCTGACATTCGGATTCTTTCCGTTGTCGCCTTGTTGACAATATTCGTGACCATCGGCTGGACGGTTGCGCAATTATCCGATGACTCAAACACGACGGATACATGGACTGGACTTGTCTCAAAGTATCTTGAATTCCGGGACAGCAGCTATATGTTAGCCGTTCCCTCCTGGTATCTTTATTCTGATCAAATCGAATCAATCGAAAGCACCTACGGTCTGGCCGGTTTCCAAAACCAATCCGATTTTTACGTCGATTTTAATGCCGGTGACATTTACTTCTCAGCCAAGAGCGAAATCGCCAAACAAATACCTCACGGCACAAAGCTGGTTTTTTACGAAGACATAACAACCGGAGAATTGCTGGTAATGCGGGATACCGGAGAAGCTTTTGAGGAAGAAATTGTTTTCAAAGCCCCTGAATGGCCGGAATTAAACAAAACTCAATCAACAAAAAGCTATTTATATCGGGAAATTTCCAAACGACGAGTGGCTTGGCACGTCACACTTAAAGACAAGGACTTGGCCGAGGAAGAATATCAGGACTGGCTTGCCGCCTTGGAAGAGGATGAGGAAGAATTTGAGGGTGGCGGAATGATGATGATGCTTATGGGTGGTGAGGACGAACTTGCAATAGCCGAAATGAAGAAAGTAACGAACGGACTTCTACTCAATCTCGAATACACCGTTTCGTTCTCCGGTACGGTGTGGTCGGCATTTTCATACGATACTCCGGCTTGCGTCGATACCAATTTCGGCGGAGGAGGCGGCGGCGACCCGCCGCCGCCGGGAACCAACGAATGCACGAACTGCATGAATAATTGCGCGGCCAACCCCACGAACAGTTTTATGGGTCTCGAACGGGTTTGGACACTCGTTTATACCAACCTCCTGCTTACCGGGGAAACCTTCACGGCGTGGACAGACACCCGTCCGATGGGTTTTGATGCCAATACGAATCACGTCAATCGGTTCTATGCCTTCGGAAATAACGGAATTGATACGGATGAAGATGGACTGAATGACGCTTTGGAGATGTTCACGGTAAAATCTAATCCTGAAATATGGGACACCGATGGTGACGGGGTTGGAGATGGTGAGGAGTGGACTAACGGAACCAGCCCGAATAACCCCCACGATCCACCCAATGTCAAAGGTTCGATATTCTATAACGGTCAGCAGACTAATGTTATCCGTGTTTTGGTCGTCACGGACTCAAACAGTTGGTCGCTCACGTTTTCAACCACCTTGACCGCTCCCGGTAATTTCCAAATCGCCAATCTACCTATCAGCAATTACTGGCTCAAAGCGTTCCGTGATCTTGACGGCGACAGTACGCCCGATTCAATCGAAGCATTCGGCGAATACATCGGAAACCCGTTGAGCATTTCCAATCAAGTCACGGGGATCGAAATCATCCTGACCGAGTTGGATTCGGATGGGGATGGATTCTCGGATTATGAAGAAGCCGTTTTGTTAGGTACCAATCCCAGCGATAGTGAAGATGGGTTATTGGTGTTGGAAACGGCCCGTTCAAAGGTCATTGCTCATGCCAATATTTTTCATCCAACTCCGCTTGTTTTTACTAACGCCCTTGGCTCCCATGCCGACCTGAACGACATTCAAAACGCACTTCAGGCAATCGCCACCAATTTCTTTGTCGGAGGCCCCGACGCACAATGAAGCTACTTTATAAAATGTTTTTGGTCGTTGGCTGTCTTGCACCCTTGTTCACGCAGGCCCAAGCCACCAATCTTTATCACACCAATCGTGTGTTTAGCCCTGTTTCGATTCCTGTCATTTCAAATGCCACGGCCTTTCAAGTCGTCAGTATGGCCGGTCAGTTAACCCAGGTCGTCGGGCCCACGAATATCTTCATAAACAGCAATACGACTAAAGCAGTGGAGTACGAAGGTTTTGCCTGGGGATATGACAGTGCCAATGCGGCGTGGACTTCGGCAGTGTCCGTTTATCCGTCTTATTCTACCGATCATCCCGGCATGATCTATGACAATGTCGGGTGGGTGAAGGGAACGCGTGAAGCCTATGGAACATGGGGCGCGTATCTCTGGTATCTTCAAAACCATATTGCGTTCACGTCTTCATTAACAAACGTGTGGATCAGTTTGCAGGGCACAACGAATCCCATATTGCGCGTGATGGTTAGTTCACTTGGTGATTACCCACCGATGACGAATGTGCTCGATGTCGGACCGACCAACTGGGCGCAGATTACCAATTTCATCGGCTCCGGTGTCTCGACGGACGTAATATTCAAGGCCGACCTTGATACGTATTACGAAATATTTATCGCCGATCTGGTTGTGCCTCAACGCACAAACTCCCTTCTTACAACAAATGTTTTCGTAGCGATGACATACCCGACGAATGTCGTTCCTACTAATTATCATTATGAAATCCGGCGAACGAACTCGTTGACGTGGTACACGCTGACCAACAGCACCGTCCCAGCGTACACATCTGTTGTTGCGGTGGCGGGACACTTCAAGATTCGTGTATCGGCATTCCTGACAAATGCGGTGACGACATCCTTGGAAAAGGAATTCACAGTCGAATTCCCAAGTTATTCAGAAATCATTGCTGATACGAATGTGCTGGCCAAAATGGATCAAGCCTGGGCGAGCACATTAGCTGCAACCACGCCTACCTCGCGCCGAGAAGAAGGATTCTGGATCAAAGTAAGGACACAGACTCGGCAGTATGAGTTTTCTCAAACACATTATGGCTCAAATGTTCCCCCGGCACGGAAAGCTACCATGTCACTTGGGGCCAAACCCCTGGATAGCCATTTAAATCCGACACCGTTGGATGAGCCTATGTATACCGTGGCGGCTTTTCACACACATACGCCCACCACTTATCGGCCACATGATCGGGTGGTTGGGCCTTCTCCTAAGGATATCAATACCCACAACAAAATAGATGTGGTTGGCGTGGTGTATGATTACACCGGTTACCCCAATCCTCCTGCTTACACAAATTATTATATCCCAAGCAGCAATGCTCTTTGGGGAGCAAGTCAATTATATCATTGCGGGCCTGACAGACGATCAACCCCGCCGTAAAAGAGGAAAGCAAAATGAAATACAGAATATTTCTATATACTCCAATTGTGGCGGTAATAATTTTATTAAGTTGGCTCAACAATGCTGTGGGCACGGAGGCGCATGTAATTCGTTTTGATTCCGTTTCAACGAACACTGCCGCCAATATTTACGTCACGATAACCCCTGAGTCATCTACAAACGCAGTCGTTCTTGAAATAAGTACATTATCAGGAGTGGGGAACGCCGTTTTTATGCCAAGCTCAACATCCAATGCCACGATATACGCCTCAACGAATTTATTGCTTCAGGGGGTCACGGTGAGCTCTTTGACGAGCAATATGATGTTGACTGCCAAGCTGGGGACGAATGTTTTGGATAATGACATATTCACTGTTGTGAACATTGACATGATTAGTCCTTCGCAAGCTATTGCAATTGCGCAATCGACAATACAAGACACCGTCGAGCTTGACAGTGGGGGGGCAATAACAGCCGTGCTCTCGGGGGCAACATACATCGTCACTTTTGCGACGGTACTTCCAGAGGATACGCTTGGGCCTGACTATACGGCTGAAGTTACAATTGATGCATTTACGGGAGAGGTTGTGAGAGTTTTGGCTGGCTCATAAATACGAAGTAGGTTTGATGAATAAAGTTCATTCAATCGGAAAACAAGTTCTGTTCGTCACCCTGCTGACGTGCTCCTAAGCGTAATTCGGAACCCTGGGGAGAGTCAGGGTCAGTCACAAAATTATAAATAACGGATTAAATAACGATGTTACGTGAAATTAAAACCATATTCGCGGCTGGCCTACTGGTATTTATGGATTCGATTTGCGCGTACAGCGCATCGTTCGTACGCCCTACGGTATCCGGATGCAACATGGTTGTTGACGAGGGCATCTGGAGTTCTGGCGCTCTATCGGAAAGGGTGTATGCGGTAAATTCAACACCGGACTTGTATATTCCGAGTTGCTCGGATTCGCTCACGTTGTTGAACACCGTGAAAGAAATCGCCCCGCTCGTAGCATATGAATACATCAATCTGACCACCCGTTCGAGCGGAACCTACAATGCATGGTACGCGCAATTTTCTACCACCGGATACACCAACATAAGTCAATGGTTGGCTACGGTGTCGAATCCGCCCCACTGGACGGAATCCACCGTTTTGACTTACCGATCCTTGCCATCGAATTATTGGGATTACTCACCAGCGCGATTGGTTGAGGCGACGATAACGGGATACACAAACGGTTCCACTCAATCAGGCTTTGATACTGTTGATTATGGTTGGGACGGCTTGCATCAGGTATTGTTGGCGATGGAAGACTTGTATTTCAATGTAGGTCATGTAAAGCAGGGTGTGGCGGGCAGTGATTATGAGGGTTATGAGGAATGCAGGGATACCCTTCCATCATGTGGGGTTCCTACTGTAGGCGTTACAAATTCCCCAACTGCTGTACTGTCGGGAGCGATAACGATCGGTAACAGCCATTATTTTTCTGGTGCATATGAACCGAATACAAACAGGATTGTTGCTATTGGCGGGAATATAATCGGGTCCTCTCAATTCAAGTACGGCGTTCGTGACAATCAGAATGTGATTACTCAGGTCATTTCGCGTACAGACGGCGTATTTCAGTGGTACGACTTTATCGGCCTCCATGTAGTGGCCGAAACATTAACCAACGTGATTCCAGCTACATGTGGCAATGGTAATTGGGACGAGCAATACGGTTCTTTCGAGACAAACTCTATCGTTACTGGCTATGGATTGGTTGCTTCAGCAGAGGGCCACGAAATAGACGATTATGGGTTTTACGGCACGTCTCCCAATGCGGTTTATGTCGCGTCTTCTGCTTGGGTGTCGCCCGATCCGATCACGATTACTTGTCCACCCGGTTGGTTTGATAGAGGCCAGACATGTGAATCCGATGGGACATTGGCGTTTGCGTGCGAAGTTCAATATACTGGCGGCAATATACATATAGCCTATTCAACATCTGGCAACACCCGATCAGGATTGGCTGTTGGAATTGCTCGCCCACAATTTCAGTATCAATGAGAATGATCGCCACTGCATCCGCCTCCGCGCATCACGCGTTCTCGCCCTCACTCGCTTCGACTCGTTCGGTCAAGTACGCGTCATGCGCTCCGCCCCCAGCGGATTCCATTAATTTGCCAAGAACGCCCCCGGCATTCATCGCGCCGGTCTGTACTCGTCGAAGACGCCGAGAACAGTCCGTCACGCTGCATGCCGCCCCAAGATGCCCGCCATTTCTAACCGACACATCGGTCAATCGGATGATGATGAGAGTAAATAAAGAGAAATATTCCAGATGATAACGCTCACTATGCGAAGAAAAAGTATAACATGAGCATCGAGTCGGACGCGGAAGACCGCGCCGCTCATGCTTGTCGTTGGGTTAATGTATGAAGAACCTCATTACAAAAGAACTGCTTGCCGAGGCTGAAAATAAATATATCGAGGCGGCAAATGAATCCGTCCTGAACGAAGCATTTGCTGCGCACACAAAGCGGGCCTCTTTGGCGACTGAATTAACTGTATTCCTATCGCACAAACACACAGACAGCCTGCTTGTTAGACAAGCCGTGGCGTTGTTTAAGTCGCTAGGTGTGGAGGTCTATATTGATTGGCTTGACTCAAGCATGCCGCCAGTCACTGACATTAGAACTGCAAACCGACTTAAAGAAAAGATACGAACTTGTAGCAAGTTTGTATTTCTTGCCTCCGACGACGCCATAGCATCCAAGTGGTGCAATTGGGAACTCGGCTTGGGGGATGCAGCAAAATATCTAAATAATATCGCAATTTTGCCAGCGGGTTCTCGTGGTAAAAGTTGGAGTGGTAGCGAATACTTAGGTATTTATCCGGTAATTACGTCGGAATACCAGTATCACCCAGGAACCTATTACGTCGAATTTGGCACAACGAGTACGCCGCTCAAACAATGGCTGATAAATCGGTGACGATATGGATGCAAAACTTAAACATCTTGATTTCATTCAGGGCGTGATTAACCGATTGTCAACGAATTCGTTCTTGTTGAAGGGATGGAGTGTTGTTCTCGTATCAGCGCTCTTGGCACTATCGGCCAAAGATTCAGATGTCGCATACATAATATTGGCTTATTTTCCCGCAATTGCTTTCTGGTCGCTTGACGGCTATTTCCTTTCGCTTGAGCGTAGATACAGGCGACTTTATGACGAGGTTCGTACACGTAGCAATGATGACATTGACTTTTCGATGAAGTTGCCAGATGTGGATGGATTATTTGATTCATGGCAATCGGCGTTCTTATCAAAAACACTTTTGCCATTTCACGGATCGCTAATCGGAGCAATTCTGGTCGTAATGCTCATTCAATTATAGGTGTTTTATGGCTAGGCGGTGTTTCTACAGCTTCCACTACAATCCAGACAGTCATCGAGCATCTCAAATTCGACAGATAGGAGCCATTGAGGGAAATCGACCTGCATCTGATAACGATTGGGAAAGCGTGACTCGCGGCGGTGAAGCCGCAATAAAGCGTTGGATCGATAATCAATTGAATGGGAAATCATGCACAATTGTTTTGGTTGGAGCCGGCACCGCTAATCGTATGTGGATAAATTATGAAATTGTTAAATCATGGGACGCTGGCCTGGGTGTTGTGGGTATCCGTATTCATGGCTTAAAAAATCTCCAAGGACAAGTATCACAAATTGGAGCAAACCCTTTCGATTATATTATACATGGTCCAACACAGAATAGACTTTCAACAATTGTTAAATGTTACAATCCATCAGGTTTAACAAGCAAAGATAGGTATGCTTGGATTACACAATACATTTCAGATGCGGTTGAGGAAGCGATTGTAATTCGAAAAAATAACAGATAACCCAACATGCGCCTCCAGAGCACACCGAAGACGGTGGCTCTGAGGCTTGTCGTTCATATGGCTGAAGATTTGTCAACCGGGCACACCTCTTTTATTTTCCATCATTCAAAGAATCTTTTCTTCGGTGGGAAAGGGAATCGAAACCGGAGGGTGTTGGTGTGTTGCAGGGTGATCCGCCTTCGCAAGGCCTTCGGCGGGACAAGGCGGTTTACCCGCATGCAGTGTATGCTCAAATGCGTGGACTAGTTCCGGTTGCCC
>CALMYG010000097.1 GCA_937873455.1 uncultured Verrucomicrobiota bacterium | reverse complement strand
TGAGACGCGCCCAGCGGACGCGTCTACAAAAGAAATGGCTAATGATTTCACGGTTTTTTGTAGCCGCCCGCGATGAGGGCGGCCTTTTTCAGCAGAATCAACAAATAAGAACCCACCGCTCATCACTCAGGCTCCGGGCGGGCGGCGGGCGACCCAGCCGTAGGTGTGATACTCCCAATCCACGCGGTCGGGATGAAGATGGAGAACGCCATACCCCTCGGACGTGCCGTGCCAGTTGCCGCGCCACCATTTGCCGCAAACCGCCCCGCCGGTGATGAAGGTCGTATTGCGCCAGCGGATCATCTCGTTGACGTGCAGGTGGCCTTGCAGGACGGCGAGCAGCCGACGGCCCTCAAACGCCGCCAAAACCTCCAAATTATTTACCACGCCGCGATTGGCCGGGACCGGCGCTTCAATCCCGCCGGTTAATTGAAAAAACGAACTGGCCAGCGGCATGTGGGTCATCACGATAATCGGCGTATCCGGATCGACGGCGGCCAGATCGGCGCGCAACCACGCCAGTTGCTCGGCGTCAATATAGCCGCGATACTTGAGCGGATCGGCGGTGACCTCGACGCTGTCGAGAAGAATGAAATGATAGCCGGCCCGGTCAAAGGAACGGTAGGTGCGGGAAAGCCCGAGTTTTTCGCGGGCATTACCGCGGAAATCCGCCTCCGGCGGGCTACCGTCGCCCGGCTCCACCCCGACCAGATCGTGGTTGCCGAGAATCACCTCGGGGGCGGGCCGCAGTGCGTCGTGCATGGCCGCGACCGTCTCCCAGCGTGGCGCGACCATCGCCGCGCTGGACGAGTAACCGTCGGTGATCATATCCCCGCCGCACAGGATGAGGTCCGGCTTATGGGCATTCATGGCGGCGGCAGCCAGCAACATGGCCTCCGGGGTTTCCCATTCCGTGCGGGCGTGAATATCCGTGTAGTACACCAGCTTGAGCGACGCGGTTTCCGGCGCGGGCTCCGTCGCCCAGGACAACCGGGCCGGCCAGCCGAGCGCCAGCATGCCGCCGCCGGCGGCGGTCCGGCGGATGAACGTCCGACGGGAGATTCCGCATCCGTTCATGATCGCATCCTCCGGCTGAGCCGGCGCTCGGCCACCACCGCGACCAACAACCCCGCCCCCAACACAACAACCAACGAGCGGTAGGAAACGCCGGTGATCAACTGGCGGCTCACCGCGCTGACATACCGCTCCGGCTCGCCAAGCCGGGCGGTGATCGCGGCGCGGCGCTGGTCCGACCAGCGGTAAATCGAATGGGCCAACGTTTGTGGGAAATAGGCCTCCAGAATCGCATGTTCGCTCGCCGCCACCCACGCGTAAAATTTCGCCGTTTCGAGATCCTGCTGGCGCAGCGCCTCGGCGGCGTGCCGGTCGCGTCGGAAAATATGGATGCGGGCCTCGGCCGGCAAGGGATCGTGATGCGCCGGGCGTTTTTTCAAGAACCGGTAATAGTCCCGGTCGGATCGCGCCTCGCTGATCAGCGGGCCGACCTCCGCCCCGCGTTCCGCATCCTGACGCAGCAATTCCGCCGGAGGCAGGCGGGAGAAAAAGACGCCGACTTCCGGCAGCTCGATGCGATACCCGTACTCCGAGGGAATTTCGTCCAGCGTCGCCAGGTAGGGCCATGCGCTCGCCCACCGTTCCACCCGGGCCGGCGTCAAGGAAACGGTCAGCAACAGCAATGCCAGATTAACCATCGCGCCCCGCAACGCCAAACGCGCGCCGGCGGGACTCCACGGCGCTTGAAGCGCGGATGGACGCAACCCCCACGCCACACCGCTCACGCACAACACCACCGCCGTCGCATTGATCAGAATGTCCCGGTAATCGAAAAAGCGGCGCGGAATCAACCATTGGATCAGCTCGTCCAGGATGCCGAAGAACAACCCGAACATCAACGCGGCCAGATACAGAGTCGGATCGGCCAGGCGGTGGCGCAGCGCACGCAGGAGCAGCAAGGCCAGCACGCCATACTGGACAAAATGAAACGCCTCCTCCGGGTTTGATCGCAACTGCCAGGTCAGGCCGACAAACAGCCCGAAAACCACCGCCAACACCACCACCTGCGACGGGCGAGGTTTCCACGCCTCACGAACCGCCGAACGGACCAGCGCCAACGCCGCCAGCGCAAATGCGGCCAGCGTAATCACCAGGAAAAACGGCTTCAGGCCCCACGCGTAGATCTGTTGCTGAAATGCCCGGGCCAGCGGGATCGACCCGTAGATAAAGATCACCCAGGCGGCGACCCCCATCCAGGAGATCGCTTCGCGCGTGCGCGGTGGCCGTTCGAGGTACATGGCCTCACTGTACCGCCGCGGGCAGCCGGCGTCCATACCGGTAATACACCCCGGCCAGGATCAGGCCGGCCAGCGCCAAGGCCACCCAAAGCTCCAGCTCCGACGCCCCGGTGACCAGATGATCGCTCACCGCGCTGGTATACGGCATCGCCGGATCCGCGAACTCCTGCACCCGGGCGCGCATCTCCTCCGGCCAGGCGTAGCCCGAAGTCGCCAGCGAATGCGGAAAGTACGTCTCCAAAATCCGGTTTTCCCGTTCGGCCACGGTCAGGTGATGGATAAACCGGACGGGATCGGAGTCCCGGTACTTCCACGCCACCGCCTCGTAGTGATCCCGGCGGTGCAGGTGAACGCGCAATTCGTGGAGAAACGGATCCACCGACGAGGTGAAGGTTTGCAGAAATTCGCGGTAGTCGGCGAGAATGCGGTAACGGGCAAGGATGTCCCCCGCCTCCGCGCCGCGCTCGGCATCGATCCGCAACAACTCCGGCGCGGGAAACCGGGAGAAAAACACCCCGATCGACGGATCGCTGTGGCGAAACCCGAATTCATTCATCACGCTTTCGTTGTTGGCGAGAAACCGCAGGAACGGGATGCGGGTGGCATACAAATCCACCCGGGCCGGCGTGTTCGACAACGCCACCCCCATCGTCAACAAACTCATGACGGCCAACCGGCAAAACCAACGCACCGAACGCCGGGCCACCGGACGGGTGATCCCCGACGGATGAATCACCAAGGCAATAAATAGCTGCACCAACACCCCGGCCATCAGGTTCAGGCGAATATCCCGGAAGTCCCAGTAGCGACCGGGAATCATCCACTGGAGGAACTCATCCACCGAGGCAAGCAGTACGATACTAAACGCGGAAATGATGTAGATAAACGGATCGCGGATGTAATGGCTCCAGGCCCGGAACAGGAGAAAACTCAGGATGCCATACTGGAAAAAATGAATGGCTTCACCGGGGGTTTGCAGTTGGAATTTCATCACCCAGACCGAACAGGCGGTCAGGATCACCAACCAGGTCACCCGCTTGGCGATGTTGGTTTTGCGGCGACGGAAAATATAGGTCAGCGCGATGATCACGAAAAACGCCCCGGCGATTCCCGAAGCGGCGAGGTAGAGGTGGGAACCAAGAATCGCCTCAAAAAAGCGCTGGATCGCCCGGGCAAACGGGATGGTCAGAAAAATCGCCAGTGTCCATCCCGCCACCCAGGCCCAGGAGCCAAGCCGACCACCATCTGGTAAACCACGAAAAATCATGACTGCGGGCAGCATAACAGGTTTCCGCCGCTTGACCAGTACGTCGGTAGCGGGAAATAGAGGATGGCGTTTTGAACTTTTTCTGAAAAGAACATGGAACAGAAGGTAACGAAGGATAACGAAGGCCGTGCGCACAAAGCATCGCGCCGAGGTGAAGACAGGAGGAGGGTAACCACGAATGGACACGAATTCACACGAATGGAATGAGGAGAATTCTTTTTATTGTGAATTGTGAATTGAAAATTGGCCATTTTCCTATGCCTTCGGGCGATGCCGACTGGGCTGTTGAACCACGGATCACACGGATATCACGGATGGGGAGGATGGGAACTACGCCTGCCCGCCTCTGGAGGGCTTGTCCGCCTCTGGCGGGAACGTTATCTGAAAAGAACATGGAACAGAAGGTAACGAAGG
>CALMYG010000096.1 GCA_937873455.1 uncultured Verrucomicrobiota bacterium | reverse complement strand
TTGCGAAGTGAGGATAAACGGTATAAACGAAGTCCAGTTTTTTAATAACTATGTTCGATTCAAAAAGAGGCGCGCTGACCGCACATGACGATTGAGACATTCCAAAAAGATTTGGCTTCACTTGATGATGCTACCCTGATCAACAAGTATTACATATCTGGATCAGCCTTTGCCTTGTCAGAAGAAAAACATCACGATCTGAAGCAAGCCGTATCGGCTGAATTCGATGTTGAGTATACATCCGTCTTCTTGGTTGGTTCTGCCAAGCTAGGATTTTCAATCAAACCATCTCGCCGATTTATGCCTTTTGCCGATACTTCAGACATCGATATCGTGATAATTAGCCGAGATCTATTCGAAAAGGTGTGGCAAGAGGTATATTCCTTCAAAAGTAATGGTGGTTACTGGCCCAAAATGACATCTTTCATGGATTATCATTTTGAGGGCTGGATTCGTCCCGATTTGCTTCCACTAGAGCCTTCATTCGTGTTTAGTAGACGATGGTGGGACTTTTTCGAGAATATTTCAGGCGGAGGTCATTACGGACCTTATAAGATTTACGGCGGCTTATATTATTCACGATACTTTTTAGAGCATTACCAGAGTAAATGCTTTGAGCAGTGTCGAGCGGAGCTAAACAAATGAAAACATCTGCGACAAATCGAAAATTACGCCTGTTATTAACTGGAATACAGAATCAAACGCTTGTACCCCGTCCTGAATTCCAAAGGCGGCTTGTCTGGGCAAACAAACACAAATTAGCATTTCTAAAAACAATCCTAGATGGGTATCCGTTTCCAGAGATATATATAGCATCTGGCGAAGTTGATTCGGAGACCGGCGAAGGCAAAGAAATGCTTGTCGATGGTCAGCAACGCATATCTACACTTTATCAGTATTTCAAGGGTTCACCCGACCTCATTTTAAGCAAAGACTTGAAATCGTATCGTGAATTATCAGAACAGGATAAAATTTCGTTTCTTGAGTACGAAGTTGTCATTCGCGATCTCGGAAATCTACCCGTGTCGGATATTCTGGAAGTGTTCAGACGTATAAATTCGACAAACTATGCCTTAAACGCCATGGAAATTCATAATGCTCGATTTGATGGTGAATTTAAGGAGTTTGGTGACACTCTTGCAGCACATCCATTTTTTGAGAGTAATCGATTCTTCTCCGCACAAGAGATACGTCGAATGGGCGACACCAAATTCTGTCTCGTTCTTGTAGCAACAATGCTGTCCGGCTATTTCAATCGCGACGACAATCTGGAAACTTACCTCGAAAAATACAATGCCGAGTTTGACCAGAAAGATGAACTAGAACGTCAATTCAATGCTGTTGCAGAAATGATTCAGAATTGCAATTTCTCGCCTAAATCTCGGGTGTGGAAGAAGGCAGATTTATTTTCTATTATAGTAGAATTACATCGCGCTCTTCATAAACGAAAAATCTCACTTAGCGTTGTCGACACAAGCATGCGCGTATCTAGATTTATGGATAGCGTTGATTCTGTTTCCGACCCAAATGACACATCATCGATATCCGGCATCTATTACAAAGCAGCATTGCAGGCAACCAATGACCGGGGTAATAGAATTAAACGAGGTGAGATATTGCAGGCGATTATTGATCCATCATACAGCCCAGAGCTAGGAATCGAACATGCGCCTCCAGTACAGCCCCGATGACGGGGCGTACTGAGGCTTGTCGTTCGAATCTACAATGAAATCAGAAACTCCAGTAGTACGGCCATTCTTCAGAGTTCTGTCTGGAGTACTATTTGCCGCTTCTATATTTGGAATCGTAATGGCCAGTTGGACTGTTTATGACAGGCCCAAGAGCGTTACGTCCTACGGATTTCTGGTTGGTCAAATATGGCTTGCCGTTCTTTGTGGCTACGCGTCGATAAAGGGACGAGTTCCCAACTGGTTTATTAATCAAGAGAAATGATTCGAACATGTCCATCGAGGAGGGACGCGGTACCCGCTGCGCGGCCACCGCGCCCCTCATGGTGGTCGTTAGGCATGAGAACAATCAGGAGGTAAAGATGAACATAAAACCATTCGCGTATTTCAGCGTTCTCGTATTGTGCTTGATGTTTGGGGTTTCAACCCAAGCAGTCGAGATCACGAACAATCTAGGCCACGTATATAAAAATGCCTCAATTATTCGAATTGAGCCAGACGGTTTGAGCATTAAGCACGAAGGTGGAATTGCAAAATTGTTTTTCTCGGAATTACCACCGGATATGCAGGAAAAATATGGCTATGATCCTGCCAAGGCTACGCAATATCGACAGCGCGCAATGCAAGCTCAACAACAACATCATGCGCAAGTGCGTCAGGCGTCAGCGCCATTACAATCTCAAGCGTTCCCAGTGCATCTTTATGACATCATTGCTGTTAAAGATAAATCAGTAAAAAAGATATCTGGTATAAGCGCTTACTTAACCGATATGTGGGGAAACGTTCATCTTCGACCAGTGGCAGGTGGGCTATATCGAATACGATTTAGTGTCAGGAATAATACCGGGGAAGACATGAAGATTCAGGTAAAATATGGCGACTACATAAAAGAGGTATTTATTTCGGCGAATTCACGCAAAGAAGGCGAGGAAATATCTGGATTAGAAAAATATAGTGAGATATTCATAAAGGCGAAAGGGCAAGAAAAAGCGTTCACTTTCACGTGGTGAACAATCTGCCTAACATGCGCCTCCTGTGGACGCCGCGAAGCGCGGCGCCCCAGAGGCTTGTCGTTCATATGGCTGAAGTTTTGTCAACGGGGCACACCTCTTTTATT
>CALMYG010000095.1 GCA_937873455.1 uncultured Verrucomicrobiota bacterium | reverse complement strand
CCTTCTCACTCCTCCATAAAATAATCCGAGTCGATCTTCTTGAGCTCGTAGGTCGGGATTGTGGAGACGCCGACGTTGTGGTCGATCATGAGCTGGGTCGGCGTTTCGCCATTTCGCGGCTCACCCGGAGGGTTCGCCATACCACGAAAAGCTAAAGGTAGGGCGAACCCTCCGGGTGAGCCGAAGAGAACAGCCGACACGTGACCCAAGTCTCGGTGTCGCCACCCGCAGAGGGGTGGCCTACAAGGATTCGTGGTGTAGGCCGGACCTCTGTGTCCGGCGCAATCTTGCTAGACGTGACCCCTTTGCCAGAGGCGTTGGTTCAATGTCCGCGAGGATAGAGACGCCGACGTTGTGGTCGATCATCAACTGGGCTAGCGCTTCGCCGTTGATCACCGATTGCGTAAGGTTTTCGGTTAAGAGTATCCGATTAAGAGGGGCGGTTAAGAGTGCGCATTTACACTTCCTCGCCACACTTAATCGGCTACTCTTAACCGACCCGCTTAACCGCCTTTGATGACGGCCGGATGATGCCCCGCTTGGGCGCTTCCAGAAGTCCGGCCATTTTCAGATGCGACTTGGCCCAGGCGACGAGATCGCGAAACACCGCCTGCACGCCACTGGGAAGCAGCGCCTTGCGCTCGTCGTCGGACAACGTGAACTGATCCGCCAGCGTCTCGGTAGTCTCGCTGATTGCATGCTCCTTGCCGTCGGCACAGAGGCGCATCAGCGGCAATAGGATGCTTAGGAAGTCGGGGATGAGCAGTCCATGTTCTCCCCGAGAACGCGGGTGATAGTTAATAGTAGATGCCTGACCCCGAAGCCCGGAGACTTCATCCCGGAGGCGGACGGAGGCACGTATTTTAATGGGCGTTTCCACGCTTGGATGGATGGGTGACTCCGGCAAATGTCTTGAGGCTTGTTGTCAGCGCCGGAAACTCGGCCAGAATTTGTCGGTCGGATGTCACCAGCGTTGCCTTTAGGTTATCGGCCAGCGCGACGTATTCGCAGTCGTAGGCGGAGCAGGTTGACGCCGCCACCTTACTCATGACCAAACCGGAGGGAACAATGTACTCGTGACCGGTAAGTTGCGACTCGGCACCATCGATGCATCGGTCAACCGCGCCTTGATCGAGAACTCCGCGCCGCAAATACCCGGCGAGGATGTTCCGGAATTCAGATCGCCACAGAATCGCAGAGACCCAGTGAGGATCTCGGGCTAGGGCGGTCTCGGCGAGGGCGGTCATCTCGCCGGGAATCCAAAGGTAAGCCAGCACATTGACGTCAACGACAATCATCGGCGTCCCGCATTTTTGAGTCTGGCCAGATCCTTTTGCGTGAGGTACACGCCCATCGTCTCGCGCACAGCCCGGGCCTGATTTCCGAGTGCCTTTGCGTCAATAGCGGCGCCGTGCACAATATTCTCAAGCGTGACAATGATCTCTTTGTTCAGACTCCTCCCATGAGCCTGCGCGCGCTCCTTCAGGGATTGATGAACTTCTGGCGGAACGTCCTTTAGGGTTATCGTGCTCATAATGGAACCATAACGGATGCATTATGCATGTCAAGCGGCTCGTTTCGCGCCGACGCGATTGCGAAGCACCTCCTGAGCGCCGCTCGAAAGCAGCGCCTTGCGCTCGTCGTCGGACAGCTTGAACTGATCCGCCAGTGTCTCGGTAGTCTCGATGATCGCATGCTCCTTGCCGCCAGCACAGAGTCGCATCAGCGGCAACATGATGGATTGGAAGTCGGGTGTCGGCATACTATTTTTCCCTCGTGAACGTACAAAGAAGTCCGGCTTCCTGGCTTTTATATGCGTTAATTGTCATTTAAGGGCTGACCCTGAAGCCCCCCTGAAGCCCCGAAAAAGCCTTGATTGCCTCTGCGGCATGAAAATTCTGCTTGATGAATGCGTGCCCTGGCCCATGCATAAGCTAGAACCCGGTCACGAATGTCGGTGATTTTTCTTAGCGTATTGCTCGGCGTTGAACCCTATTTCACGGGGCATTTGTATAATGTCTAGACGTGACCCATATCACCTATGCTGGCATTTTTTGTCTGATTTCTGAATCTCTGCGTATGTCGTCAAATTGATTGATCAACACCTCGCCATCAGGGAATCTTGCGACAATCTTCAGGTCTGCCCCCATCGCGTAGAGAATTCGTCTTAGTGTGCTCAAATAAATATCTGATTGATGTTCAAATTTTGAAACGGCCGCTTGTTTCATGTGCAAGGTGTTGGCTAGTTCTTCTTGCGTCAAATCCAACGCCTCTCGAAGTTCCTTGAGCGCCATAGCATTCTTGAGAATCTCGGTTTTCTTCCGGATATGTGACTGACGTTCGGGCGTCATTTTGTCGACTAAGTTCTTGAATGGCTTGCTCATGATATTAGCCCTTCCTTTTTCAATAGCTTGATATGCTCATCATAAAGCTTGTCTGCTTTAGGGATATATTCGTCATACCAACGATCATTTCCGGTTTTATTCCCGCCGATCAACAATATGGCTGATCGCCTGGGGTCAAAGGCATACAAGACCCGATACGGTTCGCCTGCATGTTGAATTCTCAGCTCTCGCATGTGGTAATGTTTTGATCTCTCAACTCCAGAACTATACGGGAAAGGGAGTGATGGTCCTTTTTCAGCCAGCAACCCAACCGTTGCCGCTATGTCGTCTTGTTCTGATTCGGTCAACCCATTCCACCATGCCTCAAATTCGTCTGTATATTCAACGGCCCAAGCGCTGTTCATAACTGTATGGTTATATAACCCTGGGGTTGTATTTTGTCAAGCGTCGCAATTGTTGAGCGGCTTTCTTGGGGTCGAACGTCAGAGCTCTAGGGCGGGTCGCCCGCTTCGGGGGAGCCGTACCCACCAGCTCATGGGTGGACAATCTTCATTCTTCTGTAAAATAGTCCGAATCGATTTTCTTGAGCTCGTAGGTGGCAATGGTGGAGACGCCTACGTTGTGGTCGATCATGAGCTGGGCCAGCGTTTCGCCGTCGATGAGTACCACCTTCATGTCGACGCGGGCGACGTAGTCGATCGCGTCGCAGGAGAAGGTCGAGGTGCTGATGAAGAGGCCTTTTCTGGCCCGCAAACCCGTGAGGGCGCCGACGAATTTCTGAATCTCCGGGCGGCCAACCGTGCCCTCCCATCGCTTCGCCTGAATGTAAATCGTGTCCAGACCGAGCTTGTCTTCCTTGATGATGCCGTCGATTCCCCCGTCGCCGGATTTGCCAATCGCCTTGCCGGCATCCTGCCTTGTTCCGCCGTAGCCCATTTTGACGATGACCTCGACGACAAGCCGCTCGAAGAAGGAAGGCGTGCAGGACTTGAGCTTTTGCTGAATCTCGGCGGCCAGGCTGTACCGGATTTTTTCATGGGCCGATTCCAACGTTTCCTCGGGTGTGCCTGCCTGACCGTTCTCGGCCTCGTCCGTCGTTTCCGTCCGCTCCCGGCGGGTATTCCGGAAGGCGACATATTCGGGAAATTGTTGCAGGTACTTGAGATTGATGAAGGGCGGATTCTGGCCGACCGCCTCCAACCCTCTTTCGGTAATCTTGTAGATGCCACGCTTGGGTGCTTCAAGCAGCCCCGCCATTTTCAGATGCGATTTGGCCCAGGCGACGCGATTGCGAAATACCTCCTGCACGCCACTCGGGAGCAGCGCCTTGCGCTCGTCGTCGGACAACTTGAACTGATCCGCCAGCGCCTCGGTGGTCTCGCTGATCGCATGCTCCTTGCCGTCGGCACAGAGGCGCATCAGCGGCAATAGGATGCTTAGGAAGTCGGGGATGAGCAGTCCATGTTCTCCCCGAGAACGCGGGTGATAGTTAATAGTAGATGCCTGACCCCGAAGCCCGGAGACTTCATCCCGGAGGCGGACGGAGGCACGTATTTTAATGGGCGTTTCCACGCTTGGATGGATGGGTGACTCCGGCAAATGTCTTGAGGCTTGTTGTCAGCGCCGGAAACTCGGCCAGAATTTGTCGGTCGGATGTCACCAGCGTTGCCTTTAGGTTATCGGCCAGCGCGACGTATTCGCAGTCGTAGGCGGAGCAGGTTGACGCCGCCACCTTACTCATGACCAAACCGGAGGGAACAATGTACTCGTGACCGGTAAGTTGCGACTCGGCACCATCGATGCATCGGTCAACCGCGCCTTGATCGAGAACTCCGCGCCGCAAATACCCGGCGAGGATGTTCCGGAATTCAGATCGCCACAGAATCGCAGAGACCCAGTGAGGATCTCGGGCTAGGGCGGTCTCGGCGAGGGCGGTCATCTCGCCGGGAATCCAAAGGTAAGCCAGCACATTGACGTCAACGACAATCATCGGCGTCCCGCATTTTTGAGTCTGGCCAGATCCTTTTGCGTGAGGTACACGCCCATCGTCTCGCGCACAGCCCGGGCCTGATTTCCGAGTGCCTTTGCGTCAATAGCGGCGCCGTGCACAATATTCTCAAGCGTGACAATGATCTCTTTGTTCAGACTCCTCCCATGAGCCTGCGCGCGCTCCTTCAGGGATTGATGAACTTCTGGCGGAACGTCCTTTAGGGTTATCGTGCTCATAATGGAACCATAACGGATGCATTATGCATGTCAAGCGGCTCGTTTCGCGCCGACGCGATTGCGAAGCACCTCCTGAGCGCCGCTCGAAAGCAGCGCCTTGCGCTCGTCGTCGGACAGCTTGAACTGATCCGCCAGTGTCTCGGTAGTCTCGATGATCGCATGCTCCTTGCCGCCAGCACAGAGTCGCATCAGCGGCAACATGATGGATTGGAAGTCGGGTGTCGGCATACTATTTTTCCCTCGTGAACGTACAAAGAAGTCCGGCTTCCTGGCTTTTATATGCGTTAATTGTCATTTAAGGGCTGACCCTGAAGCCCCCCTGAAGCCCCGAAAAAGCCTTGATTGCCTCTGCGGCATGAAAATTCTGCTTGATGAATGCGTGCCCTGGCCCATGCATAAGCTAGAACCCGGTCACGAATGTCGGTGATTTTTCTTAGCGTATTGCTCGGCGTTGAACCCTATTTCACGGGGCATTTGTATAATGTCTAGACGTGACCCATATCACCTATGCTGGCATTTTTTGTCTGATTTCTGAATCTCTGCGTATGTCGTCAAATTGATTGATCAACACCTCGCCATCAGGGAATCTTGCGACAATCTTCAGGTCTGCCCCCATCGCGTAGAGAATTCGTCTTAGTGTGCTCAAATAAATATCTGATTGATGTTCAAATTTTGAAACGGCCGCTTGTTTCATGTGCAAGGTGTTGGCTAGTTCTTCTTGCGTCAAATCCAACGCCTCTCGAAGTTCCTTGAGCGCCATAGCATTCTTGAGAATCTCGGTTTTCTTCCGGATATGTGACTGACGTTCGGGCGTCATTTTGTCGACTAAGTTCTTGAATGGCTTGCTCATGATATTAGCCCTTCCTTTTTCAATAGCTTGATATGCTCATCATAAAGCTTGTCTGCTTTAGGGATATATTCGTCATACCAACGATCATTTCCGGTTTTATTCCCGCCGATCAACAATATGGCTGATCGCCTGGGGTCAAAGGCATACAAGACCCGATACGGTTCGCCTGCATGTTGAATTCTCAGCTCTCGCATGTGGTAATGTTTTGATCTCTCAACTCCAGAACTATACGGGAAAGGGAGTGATGGTCCTTTTTCAGCCAGCAACCCAACCGTTGCCGCTATGTCGTCTTGTTCTGATTCGGTCAACCCATTCCACCATGCCTCAAATTCGTCTGTATATTCAACGGCCCAAGCGCTGTTCATAACTGTATGGTTATATAACCCTGGGGTTGTATTTTGTCAAGCGTCGCAATTGTTGAGCGGCTTTCTTGGGGTCGAACGTCAGAGCTCTAGGGCGGGTCGCCCGCTTCGGGGGAGCCGTACCCACCAGCTCATGGGTGGACAATCTTCATTCTTCTGTAAAATAGTCCGAATCGATTTTCTTGAGCTCGTAGGTGGCAATGGTGGAGACGCCTACGTTGTGGTCGATCATGAGCTGGGCCAGCGTTTCGCCGTCGATGAGTACCACCTTCATGTCGACGCGGGCGACGTAGTCGATCGCGTCGCAGGAGAAGGTCGAGGTGCTGATGAAGAGGCCTTTTCTGGCCCGCAAACCCGTGAGGGCGCCGACGAATTTCTGAATCTCCGGGCGGCCAACCGTGCCCTCCCATCGCTTCGCCTGAATGTAAATCGTGTCCAGACCGAGCTTGTCTTCCTTGATGATGCCGTCGATTCCCCCGTCGCCGGATTTGCCAATCGCCTTGCCGGCATCCTGCCTTGTTCCGCCGTAGCCCATTTTGACGATGACCTCGACGACAAGCCGCTCGAAGAAGGAAGGCGTGCAGGACTTGAGCTTTTGCTGAATCTCGGCGGCCAGGCTGTACCGGATTTTTTCATGGGCCGATTCCAACGTTTCCTCGGGTGTGCCTGCCTGACCGTTCTCGGCCTCGTCCGTCGTTTCCGTCCGCTCCCGGCGGGTATTCCGGAAGGCGACATATTCGGGAAATTGTTGCAGGTACTTGAGATTGATGAAGGGCGGATTCTGGCCGACCGCCTCCAACCCTCTTTCGGTAATCTTGTAGATGCCACGCTTGGGTGCTTCAAGCAGCCCCGCCATTTTCAGATGCGATTTGGCCCAGGCGACGCGATTGCGAAATACCTCCTGCACGCCACTCGGGAGCAGCGCCTTGCGCTCGTCGTCGGACAACTTGAACTGATCCGCCAGCGCCTCGGTGGTCTCGCTGATCGCATGCTCCTTGCCGTCGGCACAGAGCCGCATCAGCGGCAACATGATGGATTGGAATTCGGGTATGGGTAGTCCATGTTCTTCCCGAGAAGGCGGGTGATAGTTAATAGTAGATGTCTGACCCCGAAGCCCTGGCGACTTTTGCTCGGGTGAAGCGTTGGGCTAGATCGGTGGCGGTGAGTGGGGCTGTGGCGTCTAGGAGGGTTTGGCGGAGGAGGCGCATTTGGTCGGGGAGCGCCTTGGGCCAGGGAAGACGATGGGCAATGGACGATGGACGAGGGGCGAGGGACGATGGGGTGGTTTCTAGCGAAATGGCGGTTTGGGTCGGGGTGGCGGATTTGTTTTGGAAGTCGGGGCGGAGCCAGCGGATTTGGCCGGATTGTTCTTCGGCGGCGCGGTGGGCGTTTAGGGCGACGAGGCGGGTGAGGAGGGGTAAGCGTCACGCCAAGCCCCTCTATACGTAGGTAGCAGAAGTGTCATAGGTTCTGGTCTATGACATCTACGCAATCGCTGACGAAGATATTGAAGACCGACACGGAGGGGCGGATTCGGACGCCGAAAGAGGACCGGGAGGCGCTGCTGGCGCTGTATGACCAGGGTTCCATGAGCGGCCGGTCGTTCGCCTCGGCGCACGGGTTGCGCTACTCGACGTTCATGGGCTGGCTGCGCCGGCGAAGGATAAGCGGGCCGTCCGATCCATCCACGCCGTTGTTCCGGGAAGTCACCTTGGCGCCAACGGAGGCCGCAGGCCTGGTCGTGGAGTTGCCGATGGGCGTGCGGGTGCGGCTGGAGCGGGTCGACCAGATACCTGTTATCGCGGCGTTGAGCCGGCATCTGCACGAGGCGTCATGCTGAGCTTCACCGGGGCGTTGAAGGTCTATCTGGCCGTTCAGCCGCAGGACATGCGCAAGAACTTCAACGGTCTGAGCGCGCTGGTGAGCGACCACCTGCAGCTCGATCCGCATCAAGGCGCGCTGTATGTCTTCACCAACCGCACGCACAACCGCATCAAGATCCTGTTCTGGGATGGCACCGGGCTGTGGGTGGCCAGCAAGAGACTTGAAAAGGGCCGGTTCAGTTGGCCGCATCCATCCACGAAGGATCGCGTGAGCATCTCGCTGACCCCGGAAGCGCTGGCCATGTTGACCGACGGAATCGATCTGAAAAGCGCCTCGATGAGGCCGTGGTATGAGCGTGAAAAATAATCGTGTCGGCGCGCATCTTTTTTGAGTCGATTACGCCGGCGGTTGTCTAATCGCGGCATGACGGATGAGCAAGCTGAGGAGTTGAAGAAAAAGGTCGAGCACCTCGAACGGATGGTGGCGCAGAAGGATCAGGAAATCGCCTGGTTGAAGCTCAAACTCGATGCGCTGGCCCGCCGCTACTTCGGGCGCAAGAGCGAGGAGCTCGACCGCCGCCAGTTGGAGTTCCTGCTCGGCTTGGTTGATCCGCCCATGCCTCCGGCCTCCGCGGACGCGGCGATCCCGGAGGCCGTCACGAAACCTCGCCGCACCAAGAAACCGTGTGCGCCGCGCTGCCCGGACAACCTGCCGGTGGAAATCGAAGTGCTCGACCCGGCCCCGGTGGTGGAGAACCAGCCGCTCTATCGCAAGATCGGCGAGGAAGTCAGCGAGCAGTTCGACTACCAGCCGGGCTACTTCCTCAAGCGCCGGCTGGTGCGCCGGACCTGGGTCAAGCGCAACGATCCGGATGCCGTTCCGCTGACCGCGCCGCTGCCGCCCAAGCTCAAGGAACGAGGCCTGTTGGCGCCGGGCCTGTTGGCCCACATCACGGTCAGCAAGTACGTCGACCATCAGCCGCTGTACCGCCAGCAACAGGGGTTCCAGCAGCGTCACGACGTCTATCTTCCCCGCCAGACCATGGCCCGCGGTATCGAACTGGTGGCCGATTGGATGCGTCCGGTCGCCGAGCAAGTTCTCATCGACCTGCTGGTGGACGGCTATGTGCAGATCGACGAGACGCCGGTGAAGTACCTGGAACCCGGTTACGGCAAGACCAAACAGGGTTACTTCTGGGTCCTGCGGTCGCCTGACGCCGCCTATTACCACTGGGCCGACGGGCGCAGCCACAAACATCTGTTGGAGCTGCTGCCGGAATCCTTCAAGGGCGTGGTGCAGTGCGATGCTCACAGCGCCTACGGAACGATGGCGGACAAACGGCCCGATATCCAACTGGCCGGTTGCTGGGCGCATGCCCGGCGCAAGTTCCACGAAGCGTTGGTCCTGAAGGAGCAGGTTGTGCGCAACCGTTGGATCCTTCACCAGATCGGCTTGCTTTACATGATCGAAAAGCGGCTTCGGGAAAGCCGGGCCGGCCCCGCGCTCCGCTCGGCGATCCGATGTTCGGAAAGCCGGCCGATCCTGAAACGCCTGAAAAAACTGCTGATCAAGATATCCTCCGAACTCAAGCCGAAGTCGTTGACCGGCATGGCGGTGAGCTATGCCTTGGGCCAATGGAAGCTGCTGGAGGTCTATCTCGATAAGGGCGTGGTCGAGATCGATAACAACCTGGTGGAAAACGCCATTCGTCCGACCGCGCTCGGCCGCAAGAACTGGCTGTTCATCGGCGCCGAGGGGGCGGGTTGGCGCAGCGCGGTGATCTACACCATCATCCAAAGCTGCAAGGTCCACGGCGTCGAACCCTACGCCTACCTCAAGGATGTCCTCACCCGCCTGCCGGCCATGAACAACCACCAGATCCCCGACATCACACCCAAAGCCTGGGCCAAGGCCCAACGCGCCGCGCTGAAATCCGCAGCGTAAGTGTAATAGATCGTAGACTCTGACCCTTACGCCATCTCTGCTCCTATATCCGTCAAGAGGGGGTTGGTGTGACGCTTACGAGGAGGGCGTCGTCGGGGAGATCAACCGGCCAGCCGTAGGCGGCGGCGACTGCGGTGTCGAGGTCGTCGTGAAGCTG
>CALMYG010000094.1 GCA_937873455.1 uncultured Verrucomicrobiota bacterium | reverse complement strand
GTCAACGCCTTGCTCGGCATTCCGTCCCCGCCCGCGCCGGGCGCCTAAAGCGTCCTGTTACCCGTGTCGGAGTACCCGATTTGCGGCGTTAACCGAATACCCTTAACCGTTCTGGTCATGCGACGATGCGTACCCGGGCAAGTGTTTGAACATCCGCAATACAAAATCTTCTTCGCGTCCGTTGTGACTTCTGCTCTGCACGCTTAGCCGCCTTTCACGCACCCGCGCGGGTTCGCCCAGGCTCCCCCCGCATTCGCCTTGTCTCACCATCCGGCATTCCCTAAATTGCCACCAACCCGGGAGTTTTTTGGCTGGGTAAACGATGAAATCGTCTACCAAACCACCGCCGGGTATTTACGAAGTAAGGCTAAACGGTATAAGCGAAGCCTAGTTTTCGAATAAATATTTTTCAGAGAGGGGCAACACGAATGAATAGCTTGACTATAAGGAAGAGCGTCTACATTGACGCGAAGCCCGAAAAGGTATTCGATGCACTTACTTCTTCCGAAGACATCGTCAAATACTTTCCTTTGAAGAAAGTCACATCCGAATGGAAGGTGGGCAGCGAAATACTGCTAGATGGAGAGGTCAATGGGAATTCGTTCCGAGACTACGGCGTAATTGAGGCCTTGTCCCGCCCTCGCCAATTTAAATACTCCTACTGGAGCGATAATCACGGAACTGAAAGAACACCGGAGAACCATCTTACCATCGAGTATCGTTTGTCGGAGGAACCACAAGGAACGAGGCTTAATGTTGAGCATGCCAATCTACGGTCTGAGGAGATGTTCCGAGTCATGGATGCTGTTTGGGACCATTTACTCCAAGGCCTGGCCAAGTACGTTGAAGATTGCGTATAACAACACCATCAACCCGGTCGGGCAGAGACCGCTCCTTTGTCGCGTCACTTATGTGTCGGTTATGGCGAACATTGCGGAGTCCTTGACGATGACGTATAAAGCGTGCAAGCTTATACGTCATGAACACAAAGCTGACATTACGTCTCGACGACAGTCTGATTAACCGCGCCAAGCATGCGGCCGAAAAACGCGGCAAGTCCGTATCCCAAATGGTTGCTGAGTTTTTTGACTCACTTGATGGCGCCACCCCGAGAAAACCGGGCTACCCCCCCATTACAACTGCGCTGCTCGGATCGCTGAGGGGCGCGTCCATGACAAAGGAAGACTACCGGCGTCACCTTCGGGATAAATACCTATGAAAGCACTGCTCGATACCAACATTGTCCTGGATGTGCTTTTGGACCGCAAACCTCACTCGGTTGAGTCCGCCGAAGTGTTTCGATTGATCGAGCAAGGTCAGGCCGAAGGACTCTTGTGCGCAACCACCATAACTACCCTCGACTATTTGCTGTCGCAAAACATGAAGCGCAGTGGCGCCCGCAAGCTCCTGACACAATTGCTGAAATTATTTGAGGTTGCACCTGTTAATCGGGCGGTTATTGAAGATGCGCTAGCCAGTCGAATGGACGACTTCGAGGACGCTGTATTGGATCATGCCGCACAAATCAGCGGCGCCGATGTAATTGTCACTAGAAATTCAAAAGATTTTACCCACGGCAAATCCAGGGTTATGGATCCACGGCAGTTCGTTGTACTGATGAAAGGCTGAGATGCGGACATGCGGCTCGATGACAACCGATAAGAATCGGACTCGTCAGCCTTTGTCGCATCCAGGAGCAGCTCATGCCCTGCAAGCAGCACACCCGAGGCGCTACGAACTGAGCTTTGTCGGGTCGACGGATTCCCGCATAATTCAGGTCCGTGCACCGGCAAGGATGCCGGTGTCACACGGAAGTCAGCCAATCAAGGATGCGCCTCGCCCCCGGATCCATGCTCTGG
>CALMYG010000093.1 GCA_937873455.1 uncultured Verrucomicrobiota bacterium | reverse complement strand
CATGTCCCTCCAGATGGACGCGGCGAAGCGCCGCGCCACTGAGGGTTGTCGTTCGATCTAGAGAAACATGAACGAGAAACCAAAAACAGATAACCGACTGACTACGTATATCGTCATGGCGATTGTGTTGATTCCATCGATCTACGGTGTAATCGCTTGGCTCGACAACCGCATTGAGTCAACAATTCAGAAGCCTGAATTTATCTCACGAATTGCTGCCCAAATACGCCCATCTGCAATCGTCGATGGTAAAGGATCCGTAATCGCTGACATGGGCGCGATGAAATACTTAGACCAGATAACGGTTTCTCAAGATAAGCGCCTGATCATAACAGTTGTGCCAAACAGACACCTGTCGGTTGCCCCCATAGTGACCCCTCTCGACAACACTGCAGTACTTGAATCGGCCGTCAGGGGGGAAAAGTTCACGTGGATATTCACCTTCCGTATCGGTGGCATGTGGGTTATGTCTGATGATGCCCCATCGGCAATGTCGCCATTCGGTGGAGCATCACCAGAGAATCGATATCGAATTGAGATTTTAGATTAGATAAAAGCACAATGGATCGAACATGTGCCGCCAGTAGCACACCCGAAGCGGGTGGCTCTGCGGCTTGTCGTTCTACTTTTTAAGAGGCTTAAGGTATCGTCGCGCACAAGGAAGACAAGCAGTGAATCCAACGCTTAAATCCGAAAATCTAACCGCGACCTTTCGGCAACCATATTCTTTCATCAGATTTTACTCCAATTCATTTTCTTCAAGATTGCTATTCTTCACACAAGCACCAAATAGAGGTGGCCGCTATCGCCCAACAACTTAAACGACTTTCTGGCAAAGCGGACATTAGGATTTTTCCCATTGTCGCATTGTAAAGAGTATTCGTCACCATCGGTTGGATGGTTGTGCAACTTTATGACGAGTGAAACATGGCTTCAACTTGGCAAGAAATAATCCAACTCAATATGGTATTCTGCGAAAGCAGATACTTGCTCGCGATACCATCATGGTACATGTTCAGGTTGCCGTGAAAATTACAATAGTTATATTCATTATCACCGTTATACTCTGCTTTATTCCAGCGGTTGCAGATCCAGAGATTAAAGAAATGCAGCGATTTGCGTCGGTTATTAATCACGCTTGGACCAACCGAGACTATTCTGCAATCATTTCAAATATAAATGAGCGATTGGCGGTTAAGTCAAACGACGTCTTTGCTCTTTGCGTGAAGTCGGAATATTTTGTTTGGTGCGATAACAACCCTGCAGGCGCTCACGATGCAGTCAACAGAATGTCTAATACGGTATTTGAATCACCTCGGTACGAGCTTCGTCCATTATTAAAAGCGTTGACCGAGCTAACTCTTGCGATCCCTCTTGATGATACAAATCAGTATAGTCAACTGCAAATAGACAATAATCATGAATTATTCCCGGAATATTTTCCCGGAATAATAGACTGTTTTAGTTTTGCATATAATTTCACCTCATCGCGCGACATTCAGATTACCTCCCAAAATCCGTCTGACTGTATTCCTGTAACTCCGTCCGGTTGGGATGCCAATGCGTTACGTGAAGGCACAACCTGTTTCTCGCGTGTTTATCTGAAAGGACAGGAAATGTCTTTCAGTGTGCCACTCATTTACAGCAATTACACCTTTGTGGAGTGGCTTCGGGATGGTCTGCCGTACAGCACTAACTTGACCGTTTCATTTACTGTGGACTCTTACGAAACTTGGACTGTTGTTTACACCAATGCGCCATGAACAAGATTATTTGTAAAATAATTGCGATTTCGAAGATGCCCCAACGAAGCAAACCGCTTAACAGACTCATCGCGACATTTGATGATGATAGAGTAAGCGCTGAGAGACATATTCGAGTGTTGTGAAGTTGTGATACCCAAGAAAAGTAGAACATGTGGCTCCTGGGGACGCTCGAAACCTCGCGCCCCAGAGCCTTGTCGTTCTGCAAGGAGACAAAATGAATATGTGTCGATGTCCGCACTGCGGTGAAGAAGGAATTACTGCACTGAGAAAATGTAACCTTGGTCCCGCAATACCTGCTACTTGCCAGCGATGCGGCAAAAAAGTGGCCGTTTCGTGGTGGTCTGTAGTCATGGCCATTCCAATGATTGCCGGGTTTACTGTTGCTCCAGCACTCATTCAGTCACCCGTACTCATTGCATTTGCAGCCACTCTTTTGACAACCATAAGTTTCTGTCTATCGGAATCCCTTGTGCCGCTAATAAGAAAATGAAATGCAGAACATGAGTCTTGAGGGGACACCCGTTCCGGGCGCCCCCTCAGACTAGGCGTTATGTGTCTCGGGTGGCCGGTGGCGCGACGGAAACTGGTGAAGCAAACGTTTTTGTTTTTCTGAAAATGCGGAGGCGACGCGGATGTTCCAATCATTGGAACTTTGGTCCGCGAATTTTTCCAATGATTGGAACTTTTGAGCGGTTTGAGCGGCGACGGTGAGCGCGGTTAACCCGAAGCGCGGCCCAGGTATTTGCGAAATGATCGTGCGGCCTGGCGGACGACGAGCTAGAATGCGTCCTGAATTTCGGAGGTAGGAACCGGAGAAAACGGAGCGATGAAACGCATGACACGAACCGAAGAAACCGGAAAAGATGGAGCCGCCACATAACAAGCGCCTCCTGTGGACGCCCGAGGACGGGCGCCCCAGAGGCTTGTCGTTCGGTTTTAGAAGATGAAGACATTACTCATATTCATTGCAGCCGTTGCTGTCACGCTCCCCTCTCTGGCGGACGATGCCCGACCAGTGTCGACAAACCTGTTTAGAACCTACCAGGATTGCTTTCGCTTCATGGCCGGTGATCGAGACAGCGAGATTGATGACGGCCAGCTTTTCAAGCTGGCCGCAGAAAGCTCAATGGACTGGTTCTGGCTGGACTCAAAGGCCAAACGAATTGTGATAGTTATCAGGTTGGATTTGCTGCGCGGGACATACAGCGCAATCCGTGGAGCCCAAGGGAACGGGGATTACTATCTCTTTGCTCCCTCGACCAACGGATATCGCCATGTCGGCACCATGTGGGGAAATTCTTACAGGCATGGCACGCTCAACGGAAAACCAAGATTCATCGCGTCGGCGCACATGAGTGCCGCCTCCGCGGTCGAAACGGAGTACGTCTGGAATGGAACCGTATTCGAAATCGTCTCCAAAGCCCTTTACCAGTACAATCCTGCAGACGGCAGCAAGACGATGATCAAAGATTACATGCAAGATAAAAACGGAACCGAACCATCTCCTGCAGGCGACGTCCTAAAGGCCGCGCCTGAGGAGTGACGTTCGAACAAAGGAGAGCATGAGCGAAATCAACACCGTTAGGACTGCAGTAACGTGCATGGCGAAAAATACAGCGGGGCAGTTGCATCGGGAAGACTACTACACGATGATGCTATTCGCTGCTTTGTGGCCGGAATTGAACACGCGACTTTTAGGCACTACCGGCATCGGCCTTGAGGATCTGACACCCGACAGAATCGGTAATTATGCAGAACGACTACGGCAACGTTATTTGCCAGACACCAAGAATTACTTTGCTGATTTATTGATCACAGCCCCGAACTATGGCGCCCCGCTTAAATCGACCCTTGAAATTGATGAAGTATTGCAGCAAATCCCGATAACGCACATTTATGAGTTTAAGTTCTTCGCTTCTTTCCCAACACTTCCTCGACAAGTGGCGAGAAAAGATACCTACAAGCTGAAAATTCTCGGTGAATATATTCGTATAGCATGCGGTCAATTGCCGCATATGGAGCAATTTGTATTCATGTCTCATCGCAATGCCAAACGTCAGCATTCGATTGAGAGTTTGCTAGAGTGGTTTCAGGAAGATCAGTTTGTTGCGGACACTAGCGGGGTAATTGTTAGCGTGGTTGATACAAATGGGATGATTCACGAAGCGAAAGAATAAGAGGTCGAACATGTGCCGCCAGAAGCACACCCGAAGCGGGTGGCTCTGCGGCTTGTCGTTCATATGGCTGAAGTTTTGTCAACGGGGCACACCTCTTTTATTTTCCATCATTCAAAGAATCTTTTCTTCGGTGGGAAAGGGAATCGAAACCGGAGGGTGTTGGTGTGTTGCAGGGTGATCCGCCTTCGCAAGGCCTTCGGCGGGACAAGGCGGTTTACCCGCCTTCGCAGCGCCTACGGCGGGCAAGCCCGCATGCAGTGTATGCTCAAATGCGTGGACTAGTTCCGGTTGCCCGGGGTTAC
>CALMYG010000092.1 GCA_937873455.1 uncultured Verrucomicrobiota bacterium | reverse complement strand
AGCGCCCGGTTGAACACCATCACTTCGTCCAAATACCCGCCATCCGGCCCCAGGGATCCGCCATTCTGCGGATGTCCGCCCAGCATTAACACTCCAGACAACGTCGTGTTCAAGGGACCCCACAATTCATTCATTCCGCTGCTGGAGTTGCCGTTGATGTAGAACTGGTGCGAACCGTCATAGGTGTAGACCACATGATACCACTCGGATTCCCGATCTATCTGCTGTTGACTAAGAAATACGCCACCATATTGCGAGAAATTAAACCGGTCCCGATTGTTACGCCAATCAATACCCAACGACGTCAATTGATTGTAATTGCGGGTTCCATAAGAAAAATATTCGGTTGAGTCATCGGAATAAAGGCTATCCAGCTTCACCCACATGGCCAAGGTCCGGGCACTATTGCCCGAGGGCAAACCCGCGTCATCCGCGGTAATGTTCTGATTGATAGCGTCAAACCGGTAGGCGCCACCCCGGGCGCCATCCTCGATCCACGTTGCGCCGTTGACTGTGCCGGTGCGGTTGTTGCCGCTGAAGTCCACGGTGATGTCTCCGGAATCTTCGTCAAACGGGTAGTACAACGCGAGCCCATGCGGCAGACAGCGACTCGTCGCGGTCACGCGGGCTGGCGCGGGCTCCGAGCCGCATTCGACGGTCATATCCGCCGGCACCCCATTGAGCGCAATACGCGACGAGGCGGTTACGGTAATCACTTGCGTAGCGCTGGCGGTATTGCCGCAGGCGTCGGTGGCGGACCAAACCCGGATAACCGCGGCCGGACATTCCCCCTCGCGAAACTCTTCAAACCGCAGATGAACCCGGCAATCTCCTGATGCGTGTAGCGCCTCGATTTCCCGCGGGCTCAATGCTCGATTGTAAACCCTCACCTCATCAAGCCATCCGAAAAACCACGCATCATTCTGGCTGGGTCGCGTTCCGATGAATAGATCATACGCGGTTTGAAGCGTCATGGATCCCAGATTCTTCTCAACCGTCAATTCACCATTAAGGTACAGGCGGGCGAGGCCAGACTCACGATCATAGGTTACAACGAGATGATGCCATTCCTGCGGCGGCGGATTGTCGGTGCTGATCACATGGTTAATCTCATTGCCGGTTACATCAACCAGATTCGCTCCCGTTCCCTTGCCTTGCCATTGGTAGCCATGAACATTGGACCACAGGTGAACGCCAGCCCTTGTGCCATTATTCCACTCTACGATCGGCAATTGACCATGAAACACATAGTGAACGGGCTTAAACCAGACGGCAAGGGTGATGCTCCCGCCGATAGTGAGGGATTCACTGGCCGGTACGAAAATGAAATCGTCCGACCCATTGAAATATCGGGCTCCTCCCAGGCGTCCATCCGGACTGAATGTTCCACCCGTAGCGATGCCGTGGTTCCCATATCCGCTCGTATCTTCAACAAATGCCCCGTTATCATGATCGAACGCATAATAAAGGACCAGGCTTTCTCTGGAGCAGGCATCACACCCATCCCGGGCGCTCACCAAGGCCGGCGGCGGTACGGACCCGCATTCGACCTCCACGTCGGCGGGAACACCCGACAGCACCGGAGGCGTGGCATCCGTGACGGTAATGACCTGCTCACACCGCGAAACATTTCCCGCGGCATCGGTCGCCAACCACTCGCGCAGGATTATCCATACCGTCGGACATTCTCCCGGCACAATAGAATCGACGTAATTCAAGCAAAACTTACCGGAATCATCCGAGACCACCGGCGTTCCGGTAGTCGATGGCGCATCTGAGTCGCCACACAACACCGTGATATCAGCCGGACAAATCAAAACCGGACCAACCGTGTCGGCGGCACGGGCAACATGGAATGTATACAGGAGCAGACAGGAAACGATAAAAATACTGCAACGCTGCTTTTTCAAGATTGCCTCCGTAAGCTCTTATTGTAGTTCTTTCGCTGGGGGCAACACAACGTTTATAATGGCCAATTTACACTGGAGAATCACCGGCTTAGCCCCATACCCGTCAAAAACTCCGGCTTGGGATACAGCTTGCCGGGTGTGAAGAGATCCATACGGCGCCAGGAAAACCGGGAACGATAACGATGTTACCGTTTATCTACAGATCCGCCGCTTTTCAGAAAGTACAGCGGCCGCTTTTTGCTTTCCTCAAAAATCCGGCTGATATATTGGCCGATCAGGCCGAGGCAGATGAGTTGGAGTCCGCCGATGATCAGGATCAGGGCGGCGAGGGTGGCCCAGCCGGGGACCATCGAACCGGGATTCCAGATTTTGTTCCAAAGCATTTTGCCGACAGGATTGTCTGTGTTACGCAACAAAAGTCAACACGTGCACGTGCAGTCCTTGCACACAACGATAGTGTTGCTCATCGCTCGCACCGACCAAAACGCCATAACCCATGGATCGGGCGGTTGCGGCCACCGCCATGTCATTTTGAGGGATGGGCGTTCCCGCACAGCTGAGTTCGGAATAGATATCGGCATAATGCTCGGCGATATCCGGGGTAAAGGGTATGAGTTGCGTTACTGATCTCAATGCTTCCAGGCGTGCGCGACGTTGCGCGGCTTGACGTGGCGTTGCGGCCAACCGTACGCCAATTAATGCTTCAGCCCAAACAATTGCCGGAATCGAAATCAATTCATCAGGAGACATATCGACCCGTTCGCCTTTCGCCTGGGCACGTTCCCAAACAATGAGCGCTGATGTGTCGAGAATCAGTCCCATGGATTATTTAATACCCGGTCCGATCGGTTAACCTTCTCAAGATCATCGGCAAATGCCGAATCCAACGGCAACATTTCAACGGCACGGCACAATTCACCCCACCTAGCGGATCCCGATCCATCCGCGGGGGAAAGTTCGGCAATCGGTTTTTCATTCTTGGTCAAAATGAAATGCTCACTTCTAAAACGCACCCTGGAGAGCAAATCGCCCAGGTGCCTTGCCGCTTCCGTCGTTGTGACCACTGTCTTCATACGTAAAAATGTAATTTACACTATTACATATGTCAAGGATGGAGTCAGAACTGGATAATTTCTTGGTGTTGTTGTAGCCGCCCACGCTGGGGGCGGCTTTTTCAGCAGAATCGATTATGAAAGAGTGAACCCGCACAACGGTCATGCGCCCAGCAACGGGGGGGGGCGCATGATCGACTTCGGTTTACTGGCTTAACGGGTATAGCGGCCACCGAGGTCGGCGTTTTTGAGGAAATACAATGGCCGCTTTTTGCTTTCCTCGAAGATGCGGCTGATGTATTGGCCGATGAGGCCGAGACAGATGAGTTGGAGTCCGCCGATGATCAGGATCAGGGCGGCGAGGGTGGCCCAGCCGGGGACCATCGAACCGGGATTCCAGATCTTGTTCCAGATGATGTTCAACACCACCAGGCCGCCAATAAAAGAAACAAGAATGCCGCCCCCGGTCATCCAGCGCAACGGCGCACCGGAAAACGAGGTCAAGGCATCCCAGGCAAGATTGGCCGACTTCCATACCGGATACTTGGTCACGCCGGCATGGCGGGCCGCGCGTTCGTAGTGCACAGCGCACTGGCGATAACCAACCCAACAGGTCAAGCCGCGCATGAACCGGTGCAGCTCACGCACCTCGCGCAGCGCATCCACCACTTTCCGGTCCACCAGTCGGAAGTCACCGGTATTCCGGGGTATCGGCACTTTTACCAGCTTGTCAAAAATCGTGTAGAAGGACGATGCGAGAAACTTCTTGGACCAGGTTTCTCCCTCCCGGCTGTCCCGAACGGCATACACCACCTCATAGCCTTCCCGCCACTTGGCGGCGAGATCGGCGATGACTTCTGGAGGATCCTGCAAATCGCAATCGATGATCACCGTGGCATCGGCATCCGATTGGTCCATCCCGGCGGTGATGGCAATTTGATGGCCGTAGTTCCGGGAAAGCTCGACGATCTTGATGCGTGAATCGTTGTTCGCCTGCGTCTTTAACCAAGGCACCGAACCGTCGGTGCTCCCATCGTCCACAAAAATAAACCGTCCCTGTTCCGGCATTCCGGCAAACAGTGCATCCAGCCGCCGGTACATTTCCGGAATGTTGTCCTCTTCATTAAGAAAGGGAATAACCACGGCGATGGTCTTGGATTCGGTCATGTTATTCATACGTCTTCATGGCTCACGAATGCGGAGACCTTAGAGGACCCCATCCGGCGCTTCAAACATAATTTCCATTTCAGCAACGCTTTCCGCGGGTTTCCCGAGATCGTTTCCCTGATGTTGGCGGCGCCCCTCCCCCGGGATCGACCCGCGAATCAGATTACGCAACCATATCCATCACAGCACATTGCACACCATGCCGCAGCGAACGACGGCATGGTAAAACGAACGAAAATTACCGCAAACGCAAAAAACAGGCGGAAACTCGATCCATCGTTGACACCCCACCTGAATTCTCCTATGTTTTCCGGCTCTTTAATGGATGACGAGGACACTATGGAAGCATATGCAGTAATTGATACCGGCGGCAAACAGTACCGCGTACAGGCCAACGACATGTTTGATATCGAACTCGTGGATGGCGAAGCGGGCACGGTCATTACCCTGGATCGGGTATTGGCGGTATCCAACGGTTCGGAATTGGTGGTCGGCGCCCCGACCGTCGCGGGCGCTTCGGTAACCGCGGAAATTGTCGCCCAGCATCGCGGCCCCAAAGTGGTCGCGTTCAAGAAAAACCGGCGCAAAGGATTTCATAAAAAGATCGGACACCGTCAGGAATTGACGAAAATCCGCGTGAAGGAAATTAAGGGTTAATCCCGGAGGATACGGTCATGGCACATAAAAAAGGACAAGGCTCCACTAAAAACGGGCGCGATAGTAATTCCCAACGCCGCGGCGTGAAACGCTTTGGCGGGGAACAGGTCATCTCCGGCAACATTCTCGTCCGGCAGGTCGGCAACAAGTTTCACCCCGGCCGCAATGTCGGTCAGGGACGCGACTTCACTTTGTTCGCTCTCCGGGACGGCGTGGTGGAGTTCGACCGCGACGGTCGTCGCATCAACGTGCGCGAATTGCAATCGGCCTAATCCGCCGAACCCGGCGGCGCCGCCGCCTCACCCATCATGGCGAATCCTCCGGGATTCGCCATGTTGCTTTTAACCCATGAAAGCCAATACCTTTAAGGATCGCGTAAAAATCCAGGTCACCGCCGGCGATGGCGGAACGGGATGCGTGTCCTTCCGCCGCGAAAAGTTCGTCCCCTATGGTGGACCGGACGGCGGCAACGGTGGCAACGGCGGCAACGTGCTGCTGCAAGCCAGCAAAGATGTCGACTCGCTCATCAGTTTGTATTTTCAACCGATCCAGAAAGCCGGCCATGGCGCCCGCGGTCGCGGAGCCAACTGCACCGGCGAAACCGGCAACGACTTGATCCTGCCCGTGCCATGCGGCACCGTCGTATATCAAATACCGGAACGAACCCCGCACGACCCCGAGGCTTGGGACGAAACGCCAAAGCCCGCCGGACCGGTTGATCCACGTGACGAGGAAAGAACCTGGCTGGGTGAAGTGGTGCACGACGGCGACCGCCTGCAAGTTGCCGCGGGCGGACGTGGCGGGCGCGGCAATGCCTCGTATGCCACCTCCACCAATCGCGCCCCCCGCGAATTCACCCCGGGAACGCCCGGCGAAAGCCGGCGCTTGTTGCTCGAACTGAAGTTGGTCGCGGAAGTCGGACTGGTCGGCTACCCCAACGCCGGTAAATCAACCCTGCTCAGCAAGCTCAGCCACGCCCACCCCAAAATCGCCGCCTACCCCTTCACCACCCTCAACCCGCAGATCGGCATTCTCTCCTTCGACGATTTCACCACCGTTCGCATTGCCGACATTCCCGGCCTGATTGAAGGCGCCCATCATGGTGTCGGCCTCGGCTATGACTTTCTCCGGCACATCGAGCGCACCAAGCTGTTGATTTATGTGATCGACATGGCCGGAGTGGACGGACGGGACCCCGTGCACGATTACGAAAGCCTCCGTCGTGAACTTAGCCTGTACAACGACGATCTCCCTCACCGTCCAGCCTTGGTCGTTGCCAACAAGATGGATTTGCCCGATTCCCGGGATAACCTTGATCGCTTCACCCGGGAAACCGGCGCCACCCCGCTGCCGCTTTCCGCTGAGTCCGGCGAGGGTATCGAGCCGCTAAAGGCCGCCTTGTATGACTGGAAGCGCGGACGTCGGTTCATCGACGAGGTTCCCGCCACCCCAAACAACAACCCGTAAGCGATCCATCTAGGTCGACAGAGCGGCTTCCGCAGCGGCCATACCGGACGCCATTGCCGTTTCCAGTGAACCGGCACCCAAGGCGTCGCCACAGAGGAAGATGCCGCTTGGCAAGGCAAGGCGATGCCGCAACCGCTCAACCGAGTCCGGAGTGTAATCCGGCAACGCCTGCACCACCGGCCTCACACCGAGCAAACGCCAGCCCGCCGCGGACGGACCGAAATTGCCGACGGCTTCCCGTTGAATATGTTCTGGATCGGCGGGACTTTTGGCATCGCCAACCGTATTGACGCAGACCAAACTCCGCCCCGGTGGCGCATAGCCCTCGGCCACATCGCTGGGAACGGCGACATGATTGATTCGTCCCTTGCCGGAGCCGTTCAGCCACAACAACTTTTTGCCGCGCAGCGGAGAGGCCGACGCATCATAATAATAACTGACGCCGCCATTCCACGACCGCTTCGGGAAATCGGAAAACCAGGAAGCGGACTGGTCGCCATCCACGGCCAGAATGATCGAACGCGCTTGAACAACGGATCCTGACGCCAATGTAATCGACCCCGGCGCTACTTCCACCACCCGCGACTGCAAGCGAATCCGATCCAAGCCGGCGATCTTCGCCAGTTGTTCCGGCAAGCGCCCCATGCCACCCGCCGGCAAGGCAGCTACCCCCTCGGAAAAACAACGAAACACAAACGAGAACATCCGGGCCGAAGTGACCAACTCCTTTTCCAGAAAGATTCCGGAGAAAAAGGGGCGAAAAAACGCCTCCACCATGGTCGGGGAAAATCCGCGTTCCCGTAAAAAGTCGTGGGTGGGTTGGTTGGGACTGGTCCAAGCAGCATCAATCGGCTCAGATAATACCGCATGCCGGAGCCGGGCAATCCGCCACTTGTCGGCCAAACTGCCAACCGGAGCAGCCAGCGAAGCCAAACCCTCCAAGGGGCGTCGAAACGGATCACTAAACCGATGATCGCGGCTCCGGATATGAATCAACGCGCCCGGATCAAAAGCGCCGAGTTGAAGCGCCGGGTAATCCAACAACGTTCGACAGGTCGGATACGCAGTAAGCAGCACCTGAAAACCGCGGTCCAGAGTAAAACCTTCGACACGATCGGATCGCACCCTTCCGCCCACGGCATCGGACGCCTCCAAAACAACAAACGAGGCGCCTGCTTTTTGCAAGGTGACCGCCGCGGATAATCCCGCCACGCCCGCGCCAACTATAAGGGTATCAATTTTCTCCATGCCTGGACTCCTTTACGCTAGGCGAAAGATACCACAGCGCAGCCGGAATAACAGGGTCGGCGGGATCAAATCGCCTCCAAACGGAAAGACCCGAACCTCACGGTAATCGTACACCGGTCCGGTAAATCTTGAGGGACTCCTGAGGGTTCAGGTCGAAAACAATTCTCGAGCCGGTTCCCGTTTGCTCGGGTTCTTCGCGTATCCATTCCGGCACTCCGGTCAGTGAATCCGCCATTCGCCATGCGCTGTAGATGCGTCCGGTGGAAGTGGATGGAACCGCCAACTGGTGATGCTCCCACCACGCCGCCGGGAAAAATGATGCGGCATCCGTCGGGTCCGTATCGGCCAGATATTCCTCCCAATCGGTCATCCAATCGCCATCCGTATTGGTAGAGGGTGCGTTGGAATTGAGTGGGTCCAAACCGTATCGGATTTCCCATTCGTTGGGAAAGATGTCGCCATCAACAACGTCGAGCGGATCATTGGTGACGACGATGATGACGGTTTGATGACTCCATATCAAGGGGGCAGATCCGTGAAATTCGCACGTCATAAAATCCACTCCCAGGGCCTCGGCAAGTTGGTTATTGGTCATGCTTTCAGTTATCTGACTTGTTTTCGTGAAATGCATGACTTCGTAGACATTCAAGGAATCCGGACACAAGGCGATCCAATCGCCCTCCTCACTTAAGTTGCTCCCCAAATATATGAATGATAGTGAGGTTTCCCCGGTATTTGTAATCGCATAGTCAAAGGTCACCATGGCGCCGTTGGTTACGTACAGGAGACTTTCATCGGGTCGACCGTTGACCCGCAGCGAAACATTCATATCTGGAACCAAGGCATACACGCCGGCATCGATATTGGTGTAACTCGGGACGGGGTCATCAAACGAAAACCAGCAGAAGGGATATCCGCAGAACGTCCGGGCTTGTTGAAAGTCATTATCGATCGTCTCGTCGTCGCCTACGTTATGCAGAGTGACCATATATTTGGGGTCAAGGTAGATCACCATCCGGAGCACATTGTTCGTGATTCCGGTAAATGCGTAGCGTCCGGAAGCGTCGGTAATGTTGGTGGCGAAAGGCGCATAATAATCCGGCTCCTCCCTTATATCATCCGAGAGATACACCTTAACATTCGCGAGACCAGGCTCTCCGGCATCCTGAAGGCCATTTCGATTCACGTCGTCCCAAACCCGGCCACCGATGGTAAGACCCTCGAACGCGAAACTGGAATGGCAGGAAAAAAATCCCGCCGCCAAAACGGCAACCACAAGAGGTATCGGCTTCACATGCTATATTCCTGACTGATGGATATTATATTCCTGTGGTGGGTCAAAACCCAAGCTTAATCCAGCCAGACACCCAACGGATGGACGTTACGCCACCGCGACGGGACCACCCAGTGGCAAAAAATCGGAGAAGCATGGCGGGCCACCCGAAGCCGACCTCCTCCTCGTTTTTAGCCTCCCATACCCATTCGTGCGGATTTAGCATCACCGAGCAGGCATTTAATGCTGACCCGTTGTTGCCAATTTACCACCTTGAAATGAATCTAATGGGCGTCGTCCGCTTTCCGCCGGATACAGAAAAGCCCTGATTCTATTCAATAAAATCAGGGCTTTTACGCTGGTGCGCCCGGCGGGGGTCGAACCCACAACCTTCGGCTTCGGAGGCCGACACTCTATCCAATTGAGCTACGGGCGCAAAATAGTGTTCGGAATTCGGTGTCCAGTGTTCGGGACTGGATTCGTAATCGCAATCGTGATCCTAGTTCAAAAACCGGCTATCCGTTCTTCTTCTCAAACTCTTTCATAAAGGCAACCAGGGTGTCAACTCCGGCGGCCGGGAACGCGTTGTAGATTGAGGCGCGGATCCCGCCGACGGAACGATGCCCCTTAAGCCCTTTGAGCCCGAGCGCAGAAGCTTCCTTGATGAATTTTTCCTCCAACTCCTCGGAGGGCAAACGAAACGTGACGTTCATGGTGCTCCGGGAACCGGGAGCCGCGGTTCCCCGGTAAAATTCCGTGGCGTCAATGGCCTGATACAAGGCGCCAGCCTTCCGCTCATTGAGCGCCTGCATGGCGGCAAGGCCGCCGTTCTTGAGCAACCAACGGGTGACCAACATCACGATGTAGATCGGGAAACAAGGCGGCGTGTTGTACATCGACTCGTTTTCCATGTGGGTCTTGTAGCGGAAAATGACCGGCACATTGTCGGATACCTTCTCCGCCAAATCCTTTCGGATAATGACCAGCGTGACGCCGGCCGGCCCGATGTTTTTCTGGGCCCCGGCGTAAATCAGCCCAAAGGGGGAAACATCAAACGGCCTGGACAAAATGTCGGATGACATATCAGCGACCAACGGGGCTGCGGTCTTGGGGAAATGCTTCCACTGGGTGCCTTCGATGGTTTCGTTGGACGTGATATGCGCGTAGACGGCGCCTTCCGTCCATTTTAATTCCGCCGCGTCAGGCATTCGGGCCGGCTTCTCCTTACTGACGTCGGCGGCGAGATTGACCTTGCCAAATAGCTTGGCCTCTTTGATCGCTTTGCTCGCCCAAGAGCCGGAATGGGTGTAATCAGCAGTCTGATCGGCGCCCAGCAGGTTCATGGGGATCATCGCGAACTGCCCGCTGGCCCCGCCGGTCAAAAAGAGCACGGCGTAGTCATCAGGGATGGCGAGGAGCTTTTTGATGTTGGCCTCGGCTTCGGCTTGTACCGCCATGTATTCCTTGCCGCGATGGCTCATCTCCATGATCGACATGCCTGAACCCTGATAATCGACCAACTGGGCCTGGGCTTCGACAAGGACTTCTTCCGGCAAAATCGCCGGACCGGCGCTGAAATTGTAAATGCGTGACATACGATCTCCCGATAAATGAGTCGCGATACATACCATCCGGCCCGCCGGATTTCAATGACGATTCTGGCCGTTGCGGTTTCAGATCGCTTGAACTACCCAGCCTTACCTGTTATGCTGCCGGTTTTTATCAGGAGACTCATCATGCGCAATTTCATCACCTTGCTTATCTTTACCGGATTACTAGCCGCCCCGCTTCACGCCGAGGAATGGGAAACCACCGCCGAAGACTCGGCCGAATTAGTGGCGGAATCCGAAACGGCGCCCGCGGTTGAACGCGCGGAGGAGGCCCCCGAAGAACCCCTGGATGAAACTACAACCGAAGGAGACACCCCCGTGGTCATTATTAAAACCAGTAAAGGCGACATCAAACTCAAGCTGTTTCGCGATCAAGCCCCGATCACCGTCGACAACTTTCTCACTTATGTGGACAACGGTCATTACGAAGGAACAATTTTCCACCGGGTCATCGGCAACTTCATGATCCAAGGCGGCGGCTTTACCCCGGATATGCAACAAAAGCCGACCAAGGCTCCAATTAAAAACGAAGCGCAAAACGGCTTGAAAAACACCCGGGGCACCATCGCCATGGCCCGTACGCAGGTCATCGACAGCGCAACCAGCCAGTTTTTCATCAATGTAGTCGACAACGAATTCCTGAATTTCCGGTCACCGGACATGCAAGGTTTCGGATATTGCGTATTCGGTGAAGTGGTGGAAGGCATGGACGTGGTGGATGCCATTCGCGCCGTTCCCACCGGTCGTGCCGGACCGCATGGCGATGTGCCGGTGGAGCCGGTTGAAATTATTCAAGTCGTGCGGGTAGACGCTTCCGCACGTTGATCCGCCGGCGCCATGGCCGATGCCCCCCATGCCCCAAACGGGGATGCCTCGCCGAATACGTTTTCGGCCAAGGATGTTCCCGGACCCGGCAAGGGGTTCAGGGTCGGCGAATACGTCATTGATCGCTCCCTGGGCCACGGCTCGATGGCCACGGTGTATCTGGCCCGCGACGCAACCGGCCATGAAGTCGCCCTGAAGGTTTTCCAGGAAGGCCCCGGGGTGTCCGCGACGATGCTGGAGCGCTTCCGCCGTGAAGCCGAGGCCTCCAAAAAACTGCGTCGACATCCCAACATCATGAAGGTGTATGCGACCGGTCATGAAGGTTCGTACCACTACATCGTCATGGAGCCGGTGCACAACAGCCGCACCTTCGACGACTGCATCACCAATACACCGATGCCCATTGAAGACGTGGTCGGCGTCATTATCAAAATCGCCCGCGCTCTACACTTCGCCCATACCCGCAATATCGTTCACCGCGATGTGAAACCAACCAACATCATGATGGACGAATTCGGGGAGCCGCTGCTGACCGATTTTGGCGTGGCGGCGCTGATTGACTGGCCGACCTGTACGATCACCGGAGCGCTGACCGGCACACCGCTTTACATGTCGCCGGAGCAGGCGCGCGCCGAACGGGCGGGACCGGAAAGCGATGTCTATTCGCTGGCCGTCGTGCTCTACGAGGCGCTGACCGGCGTATTGCCCTACAGCGCACAACATGCGGCCCCGGTCAAGAACGTCCTGGACGCGGTCAAAAACGAACTGCCCAAGCGCCCACGCTCCCACCGCAAGGATATTTCCCCGGACCTGGAAGCGGTCATGATGAAGGCGCTGGAAAAAAAACCGGAAGACCGCTACCCCGACGCTGAAGCTTTTGCCCACGATCTCGAACGCGCGCTCGCCGGACGCCATGTCACCGCCCGGCTGTTTTCCATCAAGGATCGACTGCTTTTCCTTGCCCGCCAGCACGACAAAGCCGTCGCCGCCGGGGCGGCGATGCTCATCCTGCTCGGTGTGTTGACCACGTATTATCAAAGCAAAATCAATGCGGCCCGCTACGATGCCTTATTGAACCTGGCCCAACTGAGAAGCTTCGCCTTGCGCATGGCGCAAAGCGAACGCGCCGACTCGATCATGCGCCAGCAGGCGGGAGCATGGCCGGAAATCCGCATTGCCCGACGGGCGATGAACCGGGCGGACTGGAATACCGCCGCCCCGCTCCTGGAATCGGCCATTCGGCTGTGCCGGGAAACCGGCGATACCCGGACCATGGCCATGGCGCAACTGGACTTGGCAAGGTTGTTGTCGGTAACCGGCGATGCCGAGCAGGCCATTACCTTATACCGCGAAATCCTGGCCAACCCTGACGCTTCACCGCCGGTGCAAAACCATGCCTTGCTGGAGGCCCTGATTTTGACGCTCTTGAACGACCAGCGCCAGAATGCCCTGGAACTGATCTCCCAACATGCCCTCCCCGCTGACAACATTTTCAGAAACGCCATTCTCTGCTTGAGCGGCGAAATGACCATCGATCGGTATCAAGAACAAATTGCCTACCTGCCGCGTCGCCTCCAAAATGACGCACAAATGGCCATAGCCATACGCCACCGGATGGACGGAAATCAGCGGGCCTACACCCAACAGCTTCGTCGCACCATTCAAAACTCCACCCCGGCCAACGACTGGCCGGCCCCCCTGGCCCGCCGCCTCTACGAGGAGGCCGCACCATGAAACGCCTTTCCCGCGGCCCGCTCGTCAACCCGCCGAGTCGCTCCGGTCACGCCGTCATCAAGTTGGCGGCCACCGTCGTCCTGATGTTCCTTTTGATCGGCGGTATTTATTATTTGCTCATGCAAATTAGCGGCGCGGTTCGGTGCGGCGAACAGTTGCGTCGCATATTTCAGGCGCTGGAGCTTTACGAAATGACCCACGGCGCCCTCCCCCGGCTGGCCTTTTTCCCGGATGAACCCATGACCGATGCCGATAGCCTGCGGGTGGTCCTCGAGGCTTATGGTTTGGATTCCGAGGTTTGGATCTGTCCTTCTTCCCACCCCGCCATTGCCCAAACCGGAATGAGCTATGTCTGGAATACCCGACTGAATGGGCGCAACCTGCGTGACCTGGCCGAGCGCCAGTGGATGCTGGTGGAAATTAACGCCTTGTCTCCGGATGTGCCGACGCCGCACCTCGGATATTACAACGTGTTGTATACCGACGGCAAAGTCGAACGCATCCGCGACCCGCTGTCCAAGCTACGCGGATTGTGACCGATCAGGTAATGGTCAGTCGCGTGGTTTTCACCAGCGCCTTCCACAATTCCTCCGAGGTCTCCGCATTGATTAATAGATCGCGCGCCGCATCTTCCCGGAAGGTTTTTGTCAGTCCGGAAAGCAGTTTCAAATAAAACGCACTGGCCGCGGTTGGAATCGACATGAAAAAGACGATCCGGGTCAGGGCCCGCGAACCCTCGCTGAACTTTACGCCCTTGGGTAGAATCCCCAAGGCCAGGGTCAAACCGCCACCCTCAACCCCGCGAACGTGCGGAAAAGCAAGACCTTGATCTACCGCCGTACTCGCGATTACTTCGCGACGAACCGCCTCCTCAAACAAGCGCTGTCCGTTATCGACAAAATTCTGCCGCTCCATGGCGCCGCAAATTTGCTCGAGAACTTCATCGCGCGATCCCGCCTTCAGCTTCGGCAACATCAGCGCCGGCGAACTGAACCGGGCGATACCCACCGGGCTGGGTTCGCTGCGCAACTTCTTTTGCGCCGGGACTCTACGGGGCGGCGCCTCCGGAAAAAACAGATAGCGTGCGCAACTCGGGCAATGGTACAGCGCGTCAGCGGCATGTACCGCATGCACCTGGCTTACCGGGATCATCATGCCGCAGGCCGAACAAACCCCCTTGGAGATCGGAACAATCGCCAATCCCGCCTTTTTCCACATCTTTTCAAAATGACTGCGTACTTCGTCGGGAAGATCGGCGAGCATCGATTGAATCGATGCATCCAGTTGCGACAATCGCGAACCGGGCATCGACAATTGCTGCTGGTCGCGGGCAAAGATAAAATCCTGCAATTGCAGCATGTGGTTGATCAGGCGAATATTGCGGCCATTCGCCGCCGGCGGTTCTGCTTTCGGGGGTGTACTCAAGGGGTTGGCTCCATTCAATTCCTCCCTATATAGGCCGTTTGGCTCGGCAACGCAATTTTTGTTGCGAAGTTTTTTTATCGTTTGTCATAAAAGCATGGTTGACCAACCCTGCCTTTGCGGGGATGATAACCCGATTCATTTTTAGGAGCTGCGGATGAACCCGAAGCGAGTATTAGCTAAAGACACCATCATTATGCGCCTCAAAAGCGACTCCAAGGACGGGGTCATTGAGGAGTTGATCGACCTGCTGGTCAACAGCGGGCGCATCAAGGACCGCAAAGCGGCCCTGAAGGCCGTGGTGGATCGTGAAAAGAAAATGTCCACCGGACTGCAGAACGGCATCGCCATTCCGCACGGCAAAACCGACACCATCGACAGCCTGGTCGCCGCTATCGGCATCAGCCCCGACGGCATACCCTTTGAGTCGCTGGATGGACAACCGGCCGGTATCATTTTGTTGACCGTATCGCCGGCCAGCCGAACCGGCCCCCACATTCAGTTCCTGGCCGACATCAGCCGGGTGCTCCACAACGATCAAACCCGCCAACGGGTGTTGCATGCAACCTCCGAGGAAGAAGTGCTTGAGTTGCTTTCCGGAGATGCCCCGCCCCCTTCCCCGGGCGCGTGAAAACCTCCGGCTCCGCGCCCCCGTTCCTGCTCATCGGATACGGAAATTCGCTCCGTGGCGATGACGCGGCGGGTTATCGCCTGGCCCTCGACATGGAAAAGGAAGCCCTGCCCGACTTGCGATGCATCGCCGTCCATCAACTGACCCCGGAATTGGCGGCGGACCTGGCCGCCGCGCGCCACGTTTTCTTTGCCGACGCCCGCCCGACCCAACCGCAGGCGCCTGATCTCGTGATCGAAGCCGTTACCACAGAATCACCCAACTCGGTCGCCTCGCACGGGTGCTCACCCCAAGCCCTGCTTCAATTGGCGAAAACCCTGTACCACACCTGCCCGTCCGCCCAGATAATTGGCATTATCGCCCATGACTTCCGTCTCGGTGAATCGATGACCGAATCGACCCGGCATGCCATCAACGCCGCCCGGGATTGGATTCGCAACACGGTAACCGGCCATGCATGAATTCGGTGTCGCTCAAGGGTTACTGAACGTGGTGCTGGCTAAAATGGCCGAAAATGCCGGCTCCCGGATTGTGTGGATCAAGCTCGAAATCGGCGTGTTGTCAGGGGTTGAAGAAGAGGCCCTCCGCTTCGCCTTTACCGCCTTGGCCGAGGGCTCACCCGCCCAGAACACGGAACTTCGTGTCGAAAAAATTCCCTTGCGCTGCTATTGTTCAGTATGCGACAGCGTTTTTGAGTGCCGGCCATTCGCCTACCGCTGCCCGTCCTGCGGAATGGCCAGCCACGATGTTCGAACCGGCAAGGAAATGAATGTGGTAGCCATGGAGATAACGTAAATGTGCGATACCTGCGGATGTAACATTGATCATGGTCACGGACATGCTCACAACCACCCTCATGAACACGACCATAATCACGACCAGGCACCTGGCAACGTGGATATGGGCCGGCAATCCCTCCTAAACCTGAACGACCGGCTCGCCGGCGACAATCGCCGCCTATTTCGCGACAAAGGGATCACCGTCATCAATGTCGTTTCGTCACCCGGCGCCGGCAAAACCGCCCTGCTGGAGAAAACCATGCGCGAGCTCGGGCGCGACCTCAAGGTCGCTGCCATCGTCGGCGATCTTGCCACCAATCACGACGCGGATCGCCTGCGCGCTTCCGGCGCCCCGGCCCATCAAATCACAACCGGATCGGCCTGCCATCTTGACGCCCACATGGTTCATCACGCGCTCTACCACCTGGACCTTGAAGCGCTCGACCTCTTGTTTATTGAAAATGTCGGAAACCTCGTCTGCCCGGCTTCGTTTGATCTTGGTGAGGACCTCTTCGTTGTGCTACTCGCCACCACCGAGGGCGAAGACAAACCGCTCAAGTATCCGGTTATTTTCCTGAAGGCCGATGCCGTCATCGTCAACAAGACCGACCTTGCCACTGCCGTCGACTTTGATCGGACAACCGCGCTCGCCCACTTGGCCGAGGCCGCACCCAAGGCGCGCATTTTCGAGACATCGGCCAAAAATGGCGATGGCGTAGCCCTCTGGTGCGATTACCTGCGCAAACTTTCGGTCGCCAAGAAAAGAACGTTCAGCCCGGCCTAAGGGCACGCGCCCGCCTTCGAGCTTCGGCATATGGCGAATCCATGAACCTGGTCAAAAAACTGGAAGTGACCGGTGTGGTACAAGGCGTGGGGTTTCGGCCCTTCGTCTATCGCTTGGCCAGTGAACGCGGCTTGCATGGATGGGTTGCCAACACCGCCAAAGGCGCGGAAATTCTGGCCTGCGGGAACGAGGAAGCAATCGCCGATTTTGAAAGGGTATTGTGCCGCGAACTACCCCCGCCCGCCCGGGTGGATCACATCGCGGGTACAAGAACGGACGACGCACCTCCCCCGGGGTTCTTCATCAGGGAAAGCTCACCCGGCGGAGAACGCGTGGCAACGATTACGCCCGATCTCGCTACCTGCCCGAAATGTCTTCGTGAAATCCGCGATCCCGGGAATCGACGGCACCGCTATCCGTTTACCAATTGCACCGCCTGCGGACCCCGCTACAGCATCATGACCGGTTTACCGTATGATCGACCGCGCACGACGATGGTCGGGTTTCAGCAGTGTCCCCATTGCCGGGCGGAATACGAGGATCCTGGCGACCGCCGCTTTCATGCTCAGCCCAATGCCTGCCCGGTGTGCGGACCACAATTAGTCTGGTGGGATCACAACGGACGAGAACTTGCGCATGCGGAAGACGCACTATCCGCCGCCGCCGAAGCCCTCCGCCTGGGAGCTATAGTCGCGGTAAAAGGAGTCGGCGGCTTTCACCTCATGGTTGATGCCGCCAACGACAGCGCAGTTCGGACCTTACGTGCCCGCAAGCATCGGGAAGAAAAGCCGCTCGCGGTTATGGCCGTCAATCTGGACGGTGCGTATGCGCTAGCCGATATTTCCCGGGAAGAAGCTCGTTGGCTGACTTCCGCGGTTGCGCCGATTGTGTTGCTGCGCAAGAAAACTTCCGGACTTTCGCCGGCTATCGCGCCCCACAACCCGCGCATCGGCCTGCTACTGCCCTATACCCCGCTGCACCATCTGCTGATGGCCGATGTCAACCGCCCGCTCGTCGCCACCAGCGGTAATCTCAGCGACGAGCCGCTTTGCATTGACGAACGCGAGGCGCTCACCCGGCTGGCGGGTATCGCTGATTTTTTTCTCGTCCATAACCGGCCCATCGCGCATCCCGTCGACGACTCGGTCATGCAAATCGTTCTCGGACGACCGCTGATCCTGCGCGCCGGGCGCGGGTGGGCCCCGCTCGGCTTTACCCTTCCCGAAGGCCCCACCGTCTTTGCGTTCGGACCGCAAATGAAGGGCACCGTTGCGCTGGCCTACCGTAATCGCCTGGTGATCAGCCCGCACATCGGCGATCTCGGCAATATGGAAACCGCAACCGCTCACGGCCGAGCCTTGGCCATGCTTGGCAAGTTGCACGACGTAGAACCGGAAGGTATAGCCTGCGACTTGCATCCCGGCTACGACACCACCCGGATGGCCGAACAACAAACCTCACGGCCGTTTCGTATCCAACACCACCACGCCCATGTGCTTTCCGTCATGCTTGAACATCACCTAACCCAACCTGTGCTTGGTGTCGTGTGGGACGGCACCGGCTACGGTCCGGATGGCACGATATGGGGCGGGGAATTCTTGATCGCCGACGCCGGCGGATATCGCCGTGCTGCCCATCTGCGACCGTTCCCTTTGCCGGGAGGCGATGCTGCCGTGCGGGAGCCCCGGCGGGCCGCCCTCGGTTTATGCGCTGCCGCCGGGATACCGGAGCATGCGCTTCCTGCGTTCTCCACCCGGGAAGGCGAAGTTCTTGTGCAAGCCATCGCACGGGGCGTTCACGCCGTAATGACCACCAGCGCCGGACGCTTGTTTGATGCCGTCGCTTCACTGCTTGGCTTGGTGCACACGTCGCGACATGAAGGCCAGGCGGCCATGCGGTTGCAGGCCGAGGCGGAGGCGTGCGATCACGACGGCTCGAGTTATCCGTTTCCACTACGGGGAAACCTCCTCGACTGGCAACTGCTACTGGAAGGGGTCATACATGATCATAAGCATGGCATAACGGTACCGGTCATCGCCGCGCGCTTTCACCAATCCCTGATTCAAGGTATTCTTGCGGTTGTTGCGGCTAATCCTGACCTTCCGGTGGTGGTAACCGGTGGCTGTTTTCAAAACTCCTGGCTACTACAACATACCGTCGAAGCCTTGCGCGCCTCCGGACGCGAGGTGTACTGGCCGGAAAAACTACCACCCAACGACGGGGCCATCGCCGCCGGCCAAGCCATCGCCGCTCGCGCCTCATTGGGGACATAGACATTGTTTCTCCTACGGCTGACCGAGACGGCAAATCAGCTAAGAAAAGGACCGAACAGCAAGGCCATCCAGGTAAAACACTCGGATCAA
>CALMYG010000091.1 GCA_937873455.1 uncultured Verrucomicrobiota bacterium | reverse complement strand
GGGACAGAGCCCCGGCCTACAAGGAACCTTTGCACAAACTCGGAGATGCGCCCGGCGGGACGATACCGATACGACGTTATTGTCAATTTCCAGTTAGCCCGTTACAGTGGTTGTTTTACCCCGGTGAACGCCGAAAGCATCCGCCGGTCCAACACCATAGACCACATCATCATGCGAAGCGTCTTGAAACAATTTGCCGCGATCACGCGACTTACCGCGCTGGAGGCGTCCCGGCAGCCGATCTTTTTGCTGCTGTCTACGGTGGTGCTGGTGTTTATCGCCTTGTTACCGGTGCTTATCACGCATGTCATCGGCGACTCGTCCCGAATGGTACGGGACAGTGCGCTGGCCATTCAATTGGTGACCGGGCTGATTCTGGGTTGTTATGCGGCGACGGCGACGATTACCCGGGAATTGCGCCGGGGAACCCTGGCTTCAATTCTCAGCAAACCGGTCGGGCGCACGCTGTTTTTCCTGGCGAAGTTTACCGGGGTTAGCCTGATCATGCTGAGTTACACGGTCATCGCAACCATTGCGGCCATGCTCAGCGTTCGCACCGCCGCGGTTCCCTTCACATTCGATGCCTGGGGCAGCGGTCCGATCCTTGTGGCCGTCCTGTTGGCTTATGGCTGGTCGGCGCTGCAAAACTATTTCGTGGGTACACCGTTTGTGTCGCGCACCTATTTGACGTTATTCCTGGCCGTACTGGGAGCGCTGCTGGTTTCCTCCCTGATTCCCGCCGAAGGCGGCGAGGGTTTTGGCTCGGCCATTTCGTGGAGCATCGTTCCCGCCGGCGCGCTGCTTGGCCTGGCCATGATGCTGCTCAGCGCGTTCGCGGTCACCCTGGCCACGCGGTTGGAACTGACCCCGACCTTCACCATCTGCCTGGTCGCCCTCCTGCTGGGCTTGATGTCGGATTATCTTTTCGGGCAGCGCGCCGATGAATACCTCCTCTTCCGCCTGCTCTACGCGATAACCCCGAACTGGCAACACTTCTGGGCGGTGGACGCCTTGCAGCGAGCCGGGATTCCCTGGAGTTATACCGGAGGCGTGGCCGCATACACCGGTTTCTATGCCGCGGCGGTACTTTCCGGCGGCTTGCTCTTGTTTCATCGGATGGAAGTGAAATGAACCGTCATGCCGAACATGCGGCGGTTTTCGCAACCGGCCTGGCCATTCTCGCAGCGGTCATCGCGGGGTTTTTGATCCCGTTGACCGGACTGCTGGCCTTCGCCGCCCTGCTGCCCCTGCTGTTTGTCCTCATCGCGGTGGGCTCGGTGGCGCTCCTGCGCATCCGCTTGACGCGCCTGGCCGAAGACGAAAAACGCGATGCCGCGTTGCTGGCCAAAGAACAGCCGGAAACGTCCCTTTTTCAAGCGGGGGAGTCCGGTGATCCGTTTTCCCTGGCGCGCAGCCGCGCCCAAGTGGAAAGGTATATCGTTCCTTTAATCGCCCCGCTGCTCGGCTTGGCCTTGCTGTATTGGGGCTGGACGCTCCATCGCGATCTGCCCTGGACCGGTTCCACGCCCTCCCGCCTGGCGCTTTCCGGCTCGCTTTTCGGCGGCATGGCCTTCGCCTTTTTCCTGACCAGCCGGTTTCTGCTCGGGCTCAGCCGCCATCCGGAAAGCCGCCTGCTGCGCGGTCCCGGTGTGCTGGCCGGGCTGGTTTGCTGGGGGGCCGCGCTCGGGCTGGCCGGCGCACTGGCCGAACATTTCGGCTTCAGCCTGGCCGATGAAATCGCCGCGCGTATCCTGGTCGGGGCGACCCTCCTGCTCGGCGCGGAAAACCTGGTCAACAGCCTATTGGCCCTCTACAGCCACCGCCGCGAGCGCCAGATCGTCACCTATGAAAGCAGGCTCGGCGCCCTGCTCGTCGATCCGGGCATCCTGACCCGCTCCGTCACCGAGGCGATGGATTACCAGTTCGGATTTTCTTTCTCCCAAACCTGGTTCTTCAAAATACTGCAAAAGGCGGTCATTCCCCTGCTCATGGTGCAGGCGACCCTTCTCTATGCCATGAGCAGCCTGGTCTTTCTGGGCCCGCATGAAACCGGAATATTGGAGCGGTTTGGTCGCCCGGTGGATGCCGACACCGGGCTGGACAGCGGATTCCACCTCAAACGACCTTGGCCGTTTGAGACCGTCCGCCGTATTCCCGCCAAGCGAATTCAGTTGCTGGAGGTCGGCTTCGAGCCGCATCCCGGACACGCGCATCCCGAAGTGATGACGTGGAGCGTTCCCCACTACGCGCGGGAAGACGTGTTTCTCGTCGCCTCCCGTTCCGCGCTCGCCGAATCGGAAACAAACCGCGATGCCGCCGGCGTTCCGGTCAGTATGATCACCGTGAACATTCCGGTGGAATACCGCATCACCAACGCCTACGCCTACGCCTACCATTTCACCGAACCGGACCAGGTCATCCGGCAACTGATTTACCGTACCGTCACCCGCGAATTGGCCCAGCGGGAGCTTGGCGATCTGTTCAGCGCGACCCGGGCGGACATCGGCGCCGCCATGCGCCATGCCTTGCAAGCCGCCGTGGACCGCCATGCGCTCGGCGTGGAAATCGTTTTCTTCGGGCTTCAAGGCGTGCACCCGCCGGTGCAGGTGGCCGAGTCGTTTCAATCGGTGGTCGGTGCGATGGAGGAAAAAGAAGCGGCCATCCTGGAGGCCCGCGCATACACCAACCGCGTCTTGCCCATTGCCCGCGCATTCGCCTTGTCGGAGCACTACGAGGCGGAGGCATACCGCCACCGCCGGGCCGTTCTGGCTGAAGCGGAAGGCGAACGGTTTGTGAAGCGAAGCATCGCCTACGAGGCATCTCCGCGGGTGTTCCGGATGTATCACTACCTGGACATGCTGATCGCCGCGACGGCGCCTTCCCGCCTGTACGTGCTCGATCTGCCGGCCGAAGCCGCGCAAACCCTTTGGTTCAATCTGGAAGAAAAACCGTTTTCCGGGGCGCTCGACATGGCCCCGCTGCTGTTTGAGGGAGGCCACTGATGAGAAATCGCTACACCTTGCCATTGTTTGGCCTGATCATTGTCGCGCTGTTTGTTTTCACCCAGGTCTTGTTCACCGTCCGAGAAGGCGAAGTTGCCGTGGTAACCGCGCTGGGCAAACCGATCCGTGCGGTCACCGAGGCGGGTTTGTATACCCGCCGCCCCTGGCCGTTTCACGAAATCCATCGTTTTGACAACCGGATCCGCATCCTGGAAGGCTCGTTCGAGGAAACCCTTACCCGCGACGGCAAAAACGTCATGATTCAAATCTTTGCGGGCTGGAACATCGAGAACCCCATCCTCTTCCTCGAACGCGTCGGCGGTAGCCAGCAAGCGGGCAACAACCTCGACGGCCTCCTGCGCACCCATAAAAATGCGACCATCGGCCTGTACCGGTTCTCTGACCTGATCAACACCCGTGCCGAAGACCTGCGGCTCGCGCACATCGAGGAACAACTCCTGGCCGCCGCCGAAGCCGAAGCCCGCGACCGGTACGGCATCACCATCCATTTGGTCGGTATTCGACGCATCGGACTCCCCGAGGCAATCACCCAGTCCGTGTTCGACCGGATGCGCGCCGAACGCCAGGAACTCGCCGACCGCTACCGCTCCGAAGGCGAAGGCGAGGCCATCCGCATCCGCGCCCGCGCCGACAGCGAACGCGATCAACTGCTCGCCGCCGCTGAAGCCGAGGCCCGCCGGCTGCGCGCCGAAGGCGATGCGGCCGCCGCCGAGTTTTACCGGGTATTCGAGGAAGACCCCGACTTGGCCATTTTCCTGCGTAAACTCGAAACCATGAAAGAAATGTTGAGCGCCAAGGCCACACTGGTGCTCAGCAGCGACAGCGAACCTTTTGATCTCCTCCGCAAAGGCCCGGAAGCCGGAAATCAACGATGACCGAAGAAACGCCAACCACGGAGTCGAACCTCGGCCTCGCCGCCTTGAGCGATGCCTTGCGGCGGAGCTTTACGCTCTTGCGCCGCCTCATGCTTCTTCTGGTGGCCGGGTACCTCGCCAGCGGCGTCTTTATGCTCCGCCAGCACGAAAGAGGAATCGTGCTGCGCTTTGGAAAAATCGCCGGCGTCGGCGATGCCCGGATTCTCGAACCCGGCCTGCACTGGACCTGGCCCAAGCCATTTTCCGAAATTGTTCGCATTCCCGCCGGACGCGTCGAGTCCCTGACGTCGGTTGTGTTCTGGACCGGCGAGTCCGAGGCTACCCGTCTCGATCCGCCCCCCACCCTGCGCCCGCTCCTGGATGGCTACACCCTGGCCGGCGATGCCAACCTCCTGCATTCACAATGGGCGGTGCGTTACACCGTGGATGATCCCGAAGCCTTTTTATTCCGCGTGCAGCAACCCGCCGCCTTGATGGAACGCGAATTGAACCGGGCGGTCCTGCTGGTCTCCGCCCGCCATCCGGTCGATGCGTTGCTGCGCACCGACCTCGAGGGCTTTCGCCGCCAGGTCGAGCAGGAATTCCGGACCCGCCTGACCGCATTTAACCTCGGCGCGCGCATCCAGGGCGTCGACGTGCTGAACATCGCGCCGCCGCTGCAAGTCGCCGACGCCTTCGACCAGGTCATCCGGGCCGAGCAGGAACAAGCCCAGGACATTACCGATGCCCGGGCCTATGCCTCCCGGACCCTCAACGAAGCGCGGGGGCAGGCCGATCAGATCATCGCCGAGGGCGCCACCTATCAGTCACGCTTGGTCAATGCCCTCAAAGCCGATGCCGACACCTTTCGCCAGATGGCCCCCTCGGTGGCCCGCCAACCCGTCTTGATGCGGCACATTTTGTGGCAGGACACCATCCGCGCCGCCCTCGGCAGTGTCGGCCAGTTGTATGTGGTGCCGGCGGATGAACACGGCAAGCGGGAAGTCCGCCTGCAACTCAGCCCGCGCCGCCAGAATCCTTTCGCGGAGGCCATGCCGTAACATGCAAGCAAGCTGCGGATGCCACCACCACGGACCGGAAGCGGTCAAGGAACAAGCGCGCCAGGTGCTCTGGTTGTTCCTCGGCACCGCCTTCATGATCAACGCCTACATCGCCGACTGGCTGTTTCCGGACAACCCCATGGCCGGCGAAACCAGCGCGGTACTCGGGGCGCTGATCCTCGCCCTACCGATTTTCTGGACCGCCATCAAGGACCTCATCCGCGGCCAGATGAACATGAACGAACTGGTCGCCCTCGCCGTGCTTGCCGCGATCGCCCAGGGCGATTACCGGACCGCCGGCCTGGTCGCCTTCTTCATGCTGCTGGCCCTGCTCATCGAAACAAAATCCGCACAAGGCGCCCACGCCGCGATTGAAAACCTCGTCAAGCTCACGCCGGCCACCGCCCGCCGCATCCTCAAGGACGGCGGCGAGGAAGACATCCCGGCCAGCCGCCTGAGCGTCGGCGATCTCATCCGCGTGCGCCCGGGTGACGCCATCCCGGCCGACGGCATTGTGCGGCGCGGCGAAACCACCCTCAACGAAGCCATGATCACCGGGGAATCGCTCCCCCGCGACAAGGGTCCCGGCGAAGACGTCTTCGCCGGCACGCAAAACCTCACCGGCGTCTTGGAAGTCGAAGTCACCCGCATCGGCGAGGAAACCGCCATCGGCAAGGTGCGTGAACTCATTCTCGCCGCCGAACAAACCAAACTGCCGATCACCCGCATCATCGACCGCTACATGCGGTACTACACCCCGGTGGTTCTCATGCTCGCCGCCCTCGTCTGGTTTGTCACCGACGATTGGAACCGCGTCATCGCCTTGTTGGTGCTTTCCTGCCCCTGCGCCCTCATCCTTGCCACCCCGACCGCCATGGTTGCCGCGCTCTCCGCCGCCGCACGCCACGGCATCCTCATTAAAAACGTCGGTGATCTCGAAACCGCGGCCAACCTCCAGGCGGTCATCTTCGACAAAACCGGCACCTTGACCACCGGGCGCCTTGGCGTCGCCCGCCTCGCCCCCGCCGCCGGCATTGAACCCACCGAACTGCTCTACATCGCGGCCAGCGCTGAGCGATACAGCAAACATCCGGTCGCCGCCGCCGTGCGCGAACTCGCCGAACGTACCGGACTCGACACCACCGAACCGGCCGCCGTCAACGAAACGCCGGGCCAAGGGGTCCGCGCCGAGGTCGACGGGAACACCGTGTGGTGCGGGCGCGCCTCCTGGCTCAATGCCAACGGCATTCACGACGCCGCGCTCGACCGTGACCAGGCCGCCGATGCGGAAGCGCTCAGCACCTTGTTCGTTGCCGCCGGCGACCGGTACCTCGGCTGGATCGGGCTACAAGACCAGGTCCGCCCGGAAGCGGCCTCGGTCATCCGCAACCTTCTTGCGTTGCGGGTCAAACGCATTGCCATGGTCACCGGGGATCGCAAGCGGGTCGCCCACGAAGTCGCCGGAAAAATTCAATGCCCGGAAGTGGAAGCCGAATGCCTGCCTGGCGGCAAAGTGGATTTTGTCAAACAGGTCAAGAGCGAGGGGTATCACGTCGCCTTCGTCGGCGATGGCGTCAACGACGCCCCGGCTCTCGCCGCCAGTGATATTGGCATCGCCATGGGCGCCGCCGGGAACGACATTGCCATCCACAGCGCCACCGTCGCCCTCATGAGCAACGATCTCACCCGCGTGCCGTTTCTCATCGATTTGTCGCGAAAAGCCCGGATGGTGGTCTACCAGAACCTGGGCGTCGGTCTGGTGTTTATTCTCGGCGGGATCAGCCTCGCCGGCCTCAACTACATCAACCCGGTACTCGCCGCCATCATGCACAACGCCGGCACGATCATCGTCGTCTTCAACAGCGCCCGCATGATTCGCAACCGCGCCGAAGCGGAATGATCCCTTTGAATTTTCCGGGTTATACGGCTTGCCAAAACGGCGGCGTTTCACCCATACTTCGCGCTCGAATTTAAGGAACTTACCGTACATGGCTGATTCTCAAACCCCCATTCTGGATTTTATCCTGGGCAACTTTAAAAACTTCAATGCCCGGGCCACGCGGGACGCGTTGATTGCCTACTGGAATCACGTGGAACAGGGCGGTAAAATGTTCTGGGCCATGGCCGGCGCGATGTCGTCCGCCCAGCTCGGCATTACGCTGGCCCCGGCCATCCGGGCCGGGTTGATTCATGGGTTGTCGGTCACCGGCGCGAATCTGGAAGAGTCCCTGTTCCGGCTGGTCGCCCATGACCACTACAAGGATTTCCCGGATTACCGTTATTTCACCAAGCAGGACGACACCCGGATCCTGAACGACCGGATGCGGCGGGTGACCGACACCAGCATTCCCGAAGACGAAGCGTTCCGGGCGGTGGAAAAAATCATTGTGCCGATGTGGAAGCGGGCCACCGAAAGCGGGGAACGCCGTTTCTGGCACGAATATTTTTACGAATTGGTTCAGAAGGTCGGTCCGAAGCTTCGCCAGGGCAACCCCGCCGAATGCTGGTTACTCGCCGCGGCGAAGGCGAAACTGCCGTTGGTGGTCCCCGGCTGCGAGGATTCCACCTTTGGCAACATCTTCGCCTCGCATGTGAAGCTCGGGGAGTGCGATGCTTCCATTGTCAAATCCGGCATGGAATACATGGCCGCGTTCTACGACCAGTACCGCGCCCTGGCCAAGGGGCGCGGCATCGGCTTCTTCCAGATTGGCGGCGGGATTGCCGGCGATTTTCCGATCTGCGTCGTGCCTTCGATCAAGTACGACCTGCAGGCGCCCGCCAAACCGTGGGCCTATTTCTGTCAGATTTCCGACTCCACGACATCGTACGGTTCCTACTCCGGGGCCACCCCGAATGAAAAAATCACCTGGGACAAACTGACCGAAAAAACCCCGATGTTCGTCATCGAATCCGATGCGACCATCGTCGCCCCGCTGATCTTGCGCGCCCTGCTGGAATGCGCGGCCCACCCCCGGCAAGCCCGGCGCAAAATGGATGCGATCACCACGTAACCGATGAGCGCCGTACCTTCATCTCCGCTTTGCCCGTCGGCCGTCAACCGGCGCGCGTTTCTTCAGCGGACGGTACTCGGCGCGACCGGTCTTTGCCTCGTCGGACGCCGGTTGCCGGCGGAAACCTCCGGATTGCATATCGTAACCGCCGGGGACACCTTGAGCGCATTGGCCCGCCGGTACGATACCAGCGTGGAGGATATTCAAGTCACCAACCAACTGGCCGACGATCGCCTGGCCATCGGCCAGACGCTGCACATTCCGAATCCAGGTCAAGCGCCGCGTCCGATCCTGCCTCAGGGCTACACCTCGGCCGTGCGGCAGCTTTCCGAACCGCTGCGCCGCCGTTCCCGTGACTGGCGGCACATCGTTCTTCACCACAGCGCGGCGGACCGCGGAAATGCCGACGCGTTTGACGTCGATCATCGCCGGCGCGGCATGGCCAACGGGCTGGCCTATCATTTCGTGATTGGCAACGGCAAGGGCTGCCCGGACGGCGAAATCCAGATTGGTTCCCGCTGGCTGCGCCAATTGGCGGGTGGTCATGTACGGCGTTCCGCCATCAACGAAACCGGCATCGGTATCTGCCTGGTCGGGAATTTTGAGCGCTACGCCCCCACCCCGCGCCAACTGGGCGCACTCGAAGAATTGATGCGGTTTCTGCAACAGGACTTCCTGACCCGTCCCGCCAAGGTGCTCGCCCATCAGGACCTGGACCAAACCCTCTGCCCGGGCCGCCGCTTCCCCGCGACCCGGCTGAAGCGCGTCTATAGCGCATAGCGCTTTTTCGTGTATGTTTCGGTATGACGGTCGATCACCTAAACGATGCGGCGCCGGTACCGGACGGCGCGTGGCGCTTTGATCATTCGTACCGCCAATTGCCCGCGGTTTTTTTCACCCCGGTGGCGCCGACCCCGGTGCAAAATCCCCGGTTGGCGCTCTTCAACCACGCGCTTGCCATAGAACTTGGGCTCGACGATGCCTGGCTTTCCCGGCCCGGGCAGGCGGGCCTTTTTACCGGCAACGAACTTCCGAAGGGCGCCTACCCCATCGCGCAAGCCTACGCCGGACATCAGTTCGGGCATTTCACCAACCTCGGCGACGGACGGGCGATTCTTCTCGGCGAACACCTCACACCGGATCACCGCCGGTTCGATATTCAATTCAAGGGTACCGGCCCCACCCCCTATTCGCGACGAGGCGACGGGCGCGCCGCCCTTGGTCCCATGCTCCGCGAATACATCATCAGCGAGGCCATGCACGCCCTGGGCATCCCCACCACGCGAAGCCTGGCCGTCGCGACCACCGGGGAAAACGTATTCCGCCGCACCGTCCAGCCGGGGGCCGTATTGACGCGGGTCGCAGCCAGTCATATCCGCGTCGGCACGTTTGAATTTGCCGCCGCCCATCACGACCCCGCGCTGCTCCGTGCGCTTGCCGATTACACCATCGCCCGCCATTACCCGCACCTGCGCGAAACCGAACAACCGTATGCCGGCTTGCTCGAAGCCGTGGTCGAAGGCCAGGCCTCCCTCATCGCCCGTTGGTTGCTGGTCGGCTTTGTTCATGGCGTGATGAACACCGACAACGTCGCCCTTTCCGGTGAAACCATCGACTACGGCCCCTGCGCCTTTATGGAGGCGTATGACCCGGCGACGGTGTTCAGTTCCATCGACGAGCATGGTCGGTATGCCTACGGACGCCAACCGCCCATCGGCCAATGGAACCTTTCCCGATTCGCCGAGACGCTGCTTCCGTTGCTCGCCGCCGATGCCGGAGAGGCGCAGACCGCGGCCCAGTCCATCATCAACACCTTTCCCGACCGGTTTTTCCGGTATTGGTTCGATGGCATGAAAGCCAAACTCGGCCTCCTCACCGAAGAATCCGCCGACCGCGATCTCATCGACCGGCTGCTCGCTTTGCTGGCTCAACACCGCGTGGACTACACGAACGCCTTTCGCGCTCTTTCCGCGGGAAAAACCCCGCATCCACATCCGGAACTACAGGCCTGGTTCGAGGCATGGACCCAACGCATTGCCCGGCAACCGCTCGATCAACCGGAAATTTTAGCGGGAATGCGCCGCCTTAATCCCGCGGTCATTCCCCGAAACCACCGGGTGGAAGAAGCGTTGCAGGCCGCGGAAGCATCCGGTGACTACCTTCCGCTCGAACGTCTGCTTGAGGCCGTAACCACGCCCTTTGAGCACGACACCGACCGACCGGAGTATCAGACACCAGCGCCTCCGGACGCCCCGCCGTACCGGACGTTCTGCGGCACGTAAAACGGAAAACCCGATGATTCGTATTGTTCCTTGCCGGGCAACGCGTTATCATGGCGCGAACTAAAGGACGATCCCCATGAAAACACCGATAACCGAAGCGTTTGTCCGAAGCATTCCCAAGACCGAACTTCACGTTCACCTCGACGGGTCCTTGCGTATACCCACGCTCATCGAATTGGCCAAGCGCCAAAAAGTGAAATTGCCCTCCCTCACTGAAAGCGGTTTGCGGGAAAAAGTTTTCAAGGATCAATACAAGGATTTGCCGGACTACCTGAAAGGCTTCGCCTACACCTGCGCGGTCATGCAGGATCCGGAAAGCCTCGAACGCATCGGCTACGAATTGATTCAGGATCACCTGGCCGAAGGCGTGCGTTACATTGAGGTGCGCTTCGCCCCGCAACTCCACACCGGCGAAAACTTCACCACGAAACAAGTGATTCAGGCGGTGTGCAAAGGCATGGACCGCGCGCGCGATGAACACAACCGCTCCGAGGCGGTGCGCAAGGGGTACGATATCCCCTGTTATTACGGATTGATCTTGTGCGCCCTGCGTTACTTCAACGAACACATGTCGCACTACTATCGACAAATCTGCCGGGTCATGCCGTATGCCGAGCCCAAACAGGTATTCGCCGCCGCATCGCTGGAGCTGGCCCGCGCCGCCGTCGATCTCGCTCATCGCGACGGTTATCCCGTAGTCGGCTTTGACCTCGCCGGCGCGGAAAAGGGATTTCCCGCGGGAGATCACCAGGCCGCCTTCCAGCATGCGCACAGCAACTTTATCCGCAAGACCATTCATGCCGGCGAAGCCTATGGGCCGGAGTCGATCTTCCAGGCCATCACCGATTGTTACGCCAACCGCATCGGCCATGGAACGTGGTTGTTCGCTCATCAACTGGTCAAGAGCCCATCCATTCAAGATCCCAAGGCCTATGTTTCCTACTTGGCGGAATACATCGCCAGCCAACGCATCACCATTGAAGTCTGCCTCACCAGTAACCTGCAAACCATGCCGCATGTAAAGAGCTTTGCCCGGCATCCCTTGCGCCAGATGCTCGACCACAATTTGTCCGTCACCATTTGCACCGACAACCGGCTGGTCTCCAACACCACCGTCACCGCGGAAATCATGCTCGCGGTCAAACACCTCAAGATGACGCCCCGGGAATTGCGGAACGTGGTCATCGCCGGCTTCAAGGGCAGCTTCTTCCCTGGAAGCTACAAGGAAAAACGCGCCTATGTCCGGCAGGTCATTGATCAGTACGAGGGCCTTGCCGAAAAAGCCGGGTTGGGTGAGTAG
>CALMYG010000090.1 GCA_937873455.1 uncultured Verrucomicrobiota bacterium | reverse complement strand
GCTCGCTCAGACCAATGTTCTGAGCCGTAATGCCGTGGGGTACATCAAAGTTCCTCTCGCGGCCACGAACCTCTACCTGCTCAGCAACCCGTTCGTTCCCCTTGACGCCTCCGGCGACATCGTCACGAACATGTTTGCTGCTCTCCCGAACAGTGTTATTGTTTCGATCTGGGATGAAGGCATTCAAGGTTATCGTAATTACTCCAAGACTGCTCGTGGCGCATGGGATGCAGCCGCTTTAACAACTCGCGTTGCTCGTGCGGATGCGTTCTTCATTCGCATGCCAGCCAATACTGCGACCTTGTTCATGATGGGTGAGGTTCCGGATCGGTTTACCGCTCCCACGACCACTCAGTCGCGCGTGGCTGGTTTGACCATGTTGGGCTTCCCGTATCCGGTTCAGACTGCATTTACCGGAACCCCGATGGCTATCTCGGCCCCCCCCAGCTCGATCATTTCTGTGTGGGATCCTTCCATCAACACGTACATCAATTATTCGAAGACTGCACGTGGTGCATGGGATGCGGGAGCCAATGCGGCAGTCATTCAGCCTGGTCAGGGCTTTGTGATTCGCTCGACGGCGGCTGGAAATTCTTGGAATACTGTTAAACCCTATACTTGGCCCTAATAAATCAGCAACATAAGGAGTACTATGAAGAAAATCATTGCATCAATAGCGTTGACGGCTGCTCTGGCCGTATCAGCAAGCGCCAACATCAACTTGACATGGTTCGGGTTGGATGGCTTCGTGAAGTCGGACGGCGTCACTGGAATTACGGAAAGTGGTGGTACAACTGTGGCGATCCTTATCTGGACTCCGGTTGCTGCCGATTACGATCTGTTGCTTCAGCCTGGTTCCCACACGATTGGAAGCGAAGTAATTCTCGGACCCGTTGTGCTTATTCCGGATACGCCCGACAAGGAATTCGGTGAGGTGGTTGCCCAACAATACGTTGGTGCGTTCTCTCCTGGATTCATTTATGCCCGTATCTTCGATTCTGGCACAACTGGGAATCCTAATTCCGTAACTCCTGGATTATGGTACTATCAGGGTCCTCGCGTTGCCGCCGTCAACAACAACACTCCTGATGCGCCCGATCTCTATAACATGAATACGGGTTCGGCCGGCATTCCTGAGTTCAATACCGATATATTGAACCGTCAGGTTGTTCCCGAGCCCTCCACCTTGGCCTTCTTGGGTCTGGGCGGCTTGGCTTTGGCCCTGCGTCGTCGCATGGTTGCCTAAGTTAAGAATCGGCTAAGTAATTAAGGACAGCCACCCCCAAAGGGTGGCTGTCTTTTTTTGTCCGCACGGCGGGGCTGCCGGCAGGGAGTCGGTAATCCGCGACACGTTTGGTCCATTTAGGGAATTTTGAACCATACTGTTGTCGATTCCTTTGGTCATTCCGAGCGTAGTCGAGGAATCTCCGCCGCATAAAAAGCTGGGTTGTAGCGACTTCGATCGGCCTGGCCATGCAGTTTCCGCCTCCAGTTTCATGTAATGCTTTTGCCGCACATTTTTTTCAAAAAAGAAATTTACAACCTTACCACCCTTGTGTATTTTCATTTTTACGAATGGGAGAATTGTCACGATGAAGCAATTTTTAGCGTTATGTGTCGCGTCCGCCTTATCCGTATCTGTTGCCTTGGCGAGTCAGATCAACGTCGAATGGTCGGGCTTGGATGGCTTTGTTAAAATCGATGGCGAAACCCCGCTGCTCGACAACGGAGGCGACACGATTGCCTACCTCATTTTCTCCCCGACCGGCAGTTTTTATGACGACTGGCTTGAGGTTGGATCGTTTACTATAGGCGACGAAGTTATTCTTGGGACCATCCGCGATATTCCCTATAATTTTGATGATCCATATGGTGCCGTGCCCGCGTTTACTCTAGCGCTACCTTTCCAAGCCGGTTACATCTACGCCCGTATTTTTGACGAGGGGACGACATCCAACCCGTTGGATCTATCGCTTGGCACGTGGTACTACCAAGGTCCTATTGTTGCCACGGTTAACAACACAACCCCGGCTAACCCCAATATCTACAACATGAACACCGGATCGGCGGGGATTGATGGATTTGATACCGACGTATTGAATCGCCAGGTAATTCCCGAGCCGTCGACCTTGGCGTTTCTGGCCTTGGGCGGTTTGGCCTTGGCCCTGCGTCGCCGCGTGATCGCTTGAGTTAACCTGAGATCATGAGTCGGCAAGCAGCCACCCTCCGGGGTGGCTGTTTTTTTGTCTTCATGGATTCATCCGGGAGGGACGGCGGCCTCGCCGTCCGGATGATGGAACAGAAGAGGCAAAGGACACGAAGGAAACACGTAATCGGATACTCTTAATCGCATACTTAGTCGCATACACCTAATCGAGATAGACCCTGATCGGATAAAGGGAGTCGTTTAAGAGCGGTCCGTCTTTCTTCGGCCCCAACGGGGCCGCACCCGATAGCCAGGGGCGGAGCCCCTGGAAGATGAAGAACCGAATAAAAACGAGCCCGTAGAGGACGTTGCGTCGGTTCGGGCTCTGGATCGTTTTCTTTTTTCGCAGATCCCGGCGCTTCGCACCGGGCTATCGGGTGGCGCGCCTTCAGCGCGCACGGCGGAAACCAATCATGTTCCCACCATCTTTTCCCCATCCGTGATATCCATGTGATCCGTGGTTCAAAAACCCGTCGATTGCGCCCGGCGGCTTCGGAAATGATCAAGCTTCAATTCACAATTCACAATAAAAAGAATTCTCCTCATTCCATTCGTGTGAATTCGTGTCCATTCGTGGTTACCCTCCTCCTGCCTTCACCCTAGCGCGATGCTTTGTGCGCACGGCCTTCGTTATCCTTCGTTACCTTCTGTTAAATT
>CALMYG010000089.1 GCA_937873455.1 uncultured Verrucomicrobiota bacterium | reverse complement strand
CGAAGCGCGTCGGGACGCTCTACCAGTCCCGCGCATGCGGGACACGCCCCGACTAAACTATTTCCTACCACTCGCGACCTTCCCGACCGCGAAGCGCGTCGGGACGCTCTACCAGTCCCGCGCATGCGGGACACGCCCGACTATACTATTTCCTACCATTCGCGATCTTCCCGACCGCGAAGCGCGTCGGGACGCTCTACCAGTCCCGACACCTTGTAAACAAGCCCTTAACGTTAGCACCGCCGGGCCAGCAGGGTCAACGATGGATTCAAGTCCACCGGGATAAATATTCGGTAACATACTCCCGAACCCCGTCTTCCAGGGACGTAAACGGGGTGTCGTAACCGGCCGCCCGCAACTTCCCGACCTCGGCTTCGGTGTGGTACTGGTACTTGGATCGCAAACTTTCCGGCATGTCCATAAACTCGATGTTTGGCGAACGCCCCATGGCGGCAAATACCGCCCGGGCGAGGTCAAGCCAGGTGCGGCACGTCCCTGTCCCGACATTGTAAAGCCCTGATACCTGCCGGTTGCGGTCGAAATACAGGCAGACGTTTACCGCGTCTTTTACGTATACAAAATCCCGGACCTGTTCACCGTCCCGGTATTCCGGCTTGTAGGACTTGAACAACTTGACCGCACCCGTGGCGAGAATCTGACCATAGGCCTTGTGCACGACCGAACGCATGTCGGCTTTGTGATCTTCGCGCGGTCCGTAGACGTTGAAGAATTTGAGGCCAACGATCTGGTTGAGCTTGCGATTGCGCAAGGCCCATAGGTCAAACATGTGCTTGGAATAACCGTACATGTTGAGCGGTCGGAGCGTGGGGGTGACCGCGTCGGCATCCGAATATCCGAGGGCGCCGTCGCCGTAGGTTGCGCCGCTGGATGCATAAATAAACCGGGCGCCGTTTCGCAAGGACCACTCACACAGTTCCTGGGTGACCCGGTAATTGTTGTCGGCGAGATAAGCGGCATCCATTTCCGTGGTGGCGCTGCACGCGCCCATATGAAAGACCGCGGATATTCCGGTCAGCTTGCCATCGCGGACGGTGCGCCGGAAGGAGTCCTTGTCCATGTAGTCGTCGTACCGAAGTCCGACGAGGCTTTTCCACTTTTCGTCGGTTCCAAGATCGTCAACGACAAGGATGTTGTCGTCGCCCCGGGCATTAAGGGCGGCGACGATGTTGCTGCCGATAAAACCGGCGCCGCCGGTGACGATGAATCGTTCGCTCATGATGGTTCCCCGTAAGCTTCCACAATACGCTGTATGGCGTTGGTGGTCGAGCGTCCTTGCAACATATCGGCGAGAACCACCCGTCCGCCGTTGGCTTCGACGATGTCGCGCCCGCTGACATAATGGGCCCAGTCCGCGCCCTTGACGAGCACATCGGGCACAATCTCGGCGATCAGGTCGCGCGGTTCGTCTTCGTCAAAAACAACCACGTAATCGACGCACTCGAGGGCGGCGAGAACCAAGGCGCGATCCGATTCGGAGTTGATCGGACGTTTGTCTCCCTTGTAGCGCTTGACCGAAGCGTCGGAATTTAATCCGACGACGAGGGCATCCCCTTGGGCGCGGGCGAAGTTGAGGTAGGCAACATGCCCGGCGTGCAGGATGTCAAATGCACCGTTGGTGAAAACGAGCACACGGTCTTCCGCATCGAACCGCTCCCGCGCCTTTTTCATATCGGCGCGGGAGAGGATCTTGGCATTCGGTTCGCGAACCTGCATAACGCCGGGCGGCCCCCGCCTCCTTACATGTGATCGACCACGGCCTGCGCGAAGGCGCTGCAGGACACTTCGCGGGCGCCCTCCATCAGGCGGGCGAAGTCGTAGGTGACGGTTTTGTCGGTAATCGCACCTTCGACGCCCTTGATGATGAGGTCGGCGGCTTCGGTCCAACCGATGTACCGGAACATCATTTCGCCGGACAATACCAGCGAGCCGGGATTGACCTTGTCCTGGTTGGCGTATTTGGGGGCGGTGCCGTGGGTGGCTTCGAAGACGGCGTGGCCGGAGACGAAGTTGATGTTGGCGCCGGGGGCGATTCCGATACCGCCGACACAGGCGGCGAGGGCGTCGGAAATGTAGTCGCCATTCAGGTTCATGGTGGCGATGACGTCATATTCATCGGGGCGGGTGAGGATCTGTTGCAGGAAGGCGTCGGCGATGACGTCTTTGATGATGATGTCTTTGCCGGTTTTGGGATTGGCCAGCTTCATCCAGGGTCCGCCGTCCAGCAGGGCGGCGCCGAATTGTTCCTGGGCGACCTTGTAGCCCCAATCGCGAAAGGCGCCCTCGGTAAACTTCATGATATTGCCCTTGTGAACGAGGGTGACCGAGCGGCGGTTGTTGTCGATGGCGTACTGGATGGCGGCCTTGACCAGCCGGGTGGTACCTTCTTCCGATACCGGTTTGATGCCGATACCGGACGTTCCGGGAAACCGGATTTTCTTCACCTTCATTTCCTTCTGGAGGAATTCGATCACTTTGCCGACTTCCGGGGTGCCGGCGGCGTATTCGATACCGGCATAAATATCTTCGGAGTTTTCGCGGAAAATAACCATGTCGGTTTTTTCCGGATGCTTCACCGGTGAAGGCACGCCTTTAAACCACCGCACCGGGCGGAGGCAAACGTAGAGATCCAGCTCCTGGCGGAGCGCGACGTTCAAACTGCGGATGCCGCCGCCGACCGGGGTGGTGAGCGGACCCTTTATACCTACGAGAAATTCGCGGATGGCGGTGAGGGTTTCCTCGGGTAACCAGATCGGTTGGCCGTACACTTCATTGGCTTTTTCTCCGGCGTAAACTTCCATCCAGGAGACGCGCCGGCGGTCGCCGTACGCCTTCTTGACCGCGGCATCCCAGATCAACATGGAGGCCCGGGTGATGTCGGGGCCGATGCCGTCGCCCTCGATAAAGGTGAGAATCGGATTATCGGGCACCAGCAGTTTGCCGTCCGCGCCCATGGAAATTTTCGCCCCGTCCCGGGGTACCACCAATTTGCTCATAGTTTTTCTCCTGCTCCATTCGGTTTATCGAACGGGCGAGACTGTACGAAGTCCTGCTCCGGGTGTGAAGAAAATGTTTCGTTGAACGGTTATGGGCGCAGTCCTGATTGGTTGACGTGTTCGTGACATCGAACACCTTAGGTTCGTTCATGACGTGAAGGGGTTTGGTTATGCGGTGCGTGAGCCATGCGGGAAACCGTCGGCGGGGAGTCGGCTGTCCCAGCAGGCCGCCAGCGGTGTTGTCGCGGTCGCCGCGACCATGAGGTCAGCGCCACCCGCTCCGCCTTGCTGGCCGCCGGTCGCCGGCGACCGGCTCGGCCCGCTGGACCAATCGACTCCCCGAATCCCGCGAAACGCGGGATTTTCCCGACGGTTTCCCGCGGTAGCCCATGCGCCTGCGGCGCATAAAGAAAACTCGCTCGTTGCAATATCCTTTAAAATCCTGATGGGGTGGATGATGAACGAAGTGGCAATAGTCAAGGAATCAGGGAATGCGCCCGGTCGTTACAATGCCGTCGCGGTGCGCCAATCAGGATGGCGGGTGATTTCGGTGATTTTTTGGTGCAGGTAGCGGGCGACGGCATCCAGGCCGTCATTGGTCATATGAATGCCGTCGGCCTGCATAAGGGCATCACGATCCAGTCCCATGAAAATTTTCGCGAGATCGAGCAGGTGCGCGCCCTGATCGCGAGCGACTTGCCGGGTGAGGTCGATGTACGCGTCGTGCAGGCGGATGATTTCCTCCACCGAGACGGCATTGCCGCGCTTTACCAGCATATCGTGGGGGCGCTCGGTCCGCGGCGCGGTTATGAGGACGGGTACTGCGCCGGCGGCGCGGATGGCAGCTATAAATGCGGTTAGGGTTTCGACATAATCCTCGGGAGGAACCCGGAGATAACCTTCGGCGCGGGACCAGGCCATCGGGCGCTCGGACGGCACACGCGACAACAACCATTGGCCAAAACGCTTGTTGCGAAGCACCTCGTATACCTTGGCGCGGGCCGGACTCATCCGCACGGCCATGCGCGCGCGATCCGGCATGCGCCCGCCCAGCCAGTGATCGTTCCACCCGTAGTATAACGTCACGATATCGGGATGCAGCGCGGCGCCCCGAAGCTCAAACAAACGCAGACCGATCACCGACGAATACCCATGCACCGCCATATTAAACGCCTCCCACGGGTCATCCGTGGGGGGATTCGCCTGCAACAAATCATGCAGCCGCCAGGAATACGGAGGACTGCCCTGCGCGGTGATGGAGTCGCCCATGCAGATGACACGGATACTTCCATCGGATTTAACCGGATTCACTTCGCGGTCAAGGAAACCCAACTGATTTACCTTGCGCCCGCGCCAGACAACGCCGGGGACAAAGCGGTACCGCAATTCATCGCAGTGGATCAGCCCGGTGGATTCGGAGGGATCTTCTCCGGGCGTCGCGTCATCGCCACGCACCACCACCGGGGGAAGATGCGCCTCGTAGCCGACCACTTGGAACGCTTGCTCCAGAGCAACAAAGAACACGAAGGGGCCAGCTACCAGCAACGTGAGCTTTTTATACCAGCCGCTTTCGGCAAGTCCGCGTGGAGGGAACGCGATCCACCGGGTAACGGCGGCTTTTAACGCCACGCGAAGAAACAGCGGAGCAAGCGGTAAAAAAAACCAGGCTTTTTTCCATGCGAGCGCCAGGCCGAGGGCCTCAACGCGCAGCGAGGAAAAAAGCCAGAGTAGCGGGACCAGCAACAGCGAACCCGCCAACAGGAGGTCGATGCCGATCAGCATCGACCGCGCCATGAGCGGGCCGCCTCGCATACCGGTTAAAACGTGGTCCGGTTCGCCCCGCGGGGAAC
>CALMYG010000088.1 GCA_937873455.1 uncultured Verrucomicrobiota bacterium | reverse complement strand
AATCGCCCACCAACTTTTTACTTGCGCTTAAGAAGGCACTCTGGAGGCGCATGTTCGGCAATCTTTAGTGTCCAAAATAATAGTACATTCGGCCAACAGTTGAATCAACAGCAGCAAATATCCGATTGTCACCGGAGAGTAGCACGCCATTAGTGATTCTATCTGGATTAAACCACCATGGAAAATTTCCCGATACCGGGAACTGCTTAAAGGGTTCTTCTGTGATTGTGATGCCATCGCCTAGGTGTGTACGCATTAGTGTTTTGGCAAATTCAATGCAACCTGTCGGCTCATTCTCCAAATGGTAATAGTAGCGTAGTGTTTGCCATCCTGCATAACGGTGAAAATATACGGTCATACTTCCTGGTGGCGGTGGAATGTCTGGGGACTTAAGCGGATTTAAGCTTGATTGATAAACTAATGCAAAGGCTAACAGAGTCAGCGCTATTACCGCACAAGTAGTCAGTGTGGGTCGTAATTTCACGATCTTCTCTTGCCGAACGAAAAGCCGCAGAGCTGCCCGCCTCGGGCATGCTCTGGCGGCACATGTTGTGCTCCTCGATCTATCCCTGCGGTTTGACTCCTTGTAAGCCTTCTTGAAACATGACCGGCGTAGTCCTCATGTTTCATGACCACCGACTGTGGTAATCCTAGCCCCCTGGCCGCCTTAAATCGAGCACGAGTTCACGGATCCCTGACCTCTTGACTAGCCCTATCAGCTTCACCGGCCGACTGAACCAAAACCGCTGACCGCTTCACGCGAAATTGTACAGAGACTGGACAATTACCCATGAGCCTTGTCCATACCCTGGACAATTTTGACCTTCAGCTGTCCCGACTCTGGACAGTCTTTCTGTGGCACCATCCAGACACTGGACAAACTGAGTGAATTGACCTGCCAGATTCACAACCGTCGACTTCTACCCGGCCCGATGGCCGCTCAAGTGCTTCGTCTACTTCTCCGACTGCCCGTTGACTCACCAGTCATCGTCATGGAGCACAACGCCAAGCCGCAGAGCCGCCCGCTTCGGGCGTGCTTCTGGCGGCGCATGTTAGCAATTAGTTTTCCAATTCGTACTGCACTGTATATGACGTGTATGGTAGCAGTCCATAATCGACTACTATCCTAAGCAATCGTTCGGACTCGTACATATGTCGTACTTTTCCATCAAGGCTCCATACCCATTTTGTTGTGGGATCATCTTTGCTGAGTTTTACTCCTGGTGCAGTGAGAAGAGGGTATAGATGAACCTGCTCATAAGCTGGATCGCTGGAAATTAATGCTCGAATATTATCAATACCTTGAGATCGCTTGACTCTTGGGTAGATCACCGCAGTCGCTGCAATAATGGTTATTGCAAATGTCACCAAAAGCAAAACTCGTTTTTGGTTTGTTTTCATAATTGCTAACGACAAGCCGCAGAGCCGCCCGTCTTCGGGCGTGCTACTGGCGGCGCTTGTTCGGCTTTTCACCCTTTCCTACTCAGTTTCAACCAGCAGACACCATGACCACCTTGGGCCTGCATCGTCTGTCTTGGTAACTACTGCATCGTTCGTCAATTCAGACGTCGTCATGACTTCAACACCTTTCGACCCCTTCAAGAGGGCCGCCGTATCGGCGGACCTCTTGTGGTAATTCATCACAGACTACGACTTCTCCAATAATTCTCGTGGGTAGATTTTGACGGCGAGGCAACATCACCAGGCATGGCCAGATCAATCACCTGCCGACCCCAGAAATCCAAGCCGGCATGTGGCCATCCTAACGACAATCCGACAGGTTCAGACAAGCCATCAACTTTGAGTTGTGCATCATCGAGTGAGTTCATAAGTCTTCCTGCCGAACGCCAAGCCGCAGAGCCGCCCGCTTCGGGCGTGCTTCTGGCGGCACTTGTTGGGTGCTGCATTATTCATGCGGTTTTACGATCACTGTCCAATCACCATCAGCATCAATTTCGATAATGTATTTTCCTTTAGGAAGTGTGACCGCTTTAGATCCGTCAAAATTTCCAGATGTGATTGCCAGACTCTCGTAAGCAGTTCCGAGTTCATTCCATACCTTCACAATGAAGTTGCCTCGACCTTTGTGCGTCATCTTGAACTGCCAAGTATCTTCATCCAACTCAATCAATGGACTGACATCTGGGCCGCGTCCGCTAAAATTTCTACGGGTAAGAAGCATGCTGGGTTTAGAAATATCGATTGACCAACTTCCCTTCGCATTAACATTAAAAAAGTATGAATCGTCTTTTCCTGCGACTGCCAACACCTTCCCGTTGAATTTTCCGATCTCATTGGCCAACAACTCTCTGTCGCCGTAATTGTCCTGGAACCAGACAGAGAAATGGCCTTCGGAGTTATTGTGTTTAATTTCACATACATATGCTCCTTGCTTGAGGTTAAACTTTCTCGTTGCAGATGTACCTCCACCGGCAAACCTTTCAGCCCATGCAGAATTTAGCAGGCAAATGATTGCTATTGCGTAGACGATTACCTTCATTTTGTTTCTCCTTTATAACGTATTTTACCACATTGTCTTCGCACCCAACGACAAATCGCAGGTGCGCGGCGCTTCGCCGCGTCAACCTGGCGATACGTGTT
>CALMYG010000087.1 GCA_937873455.1 uncultured Verrucomicrobiota bacterium | reverse complement strand
CAAAAAAACCGCTATCCGCGAAGTGCCCTCTCCGCGTAGCGGTTCCGTTCAACATGCCGACTATGCAAAACGCCTTGGCGACAATCCTTTCGACCGCTACGCCGTACAGCACCAGATGCGGGTGCTGTTCAACATCCCGTTCATGAGGCAAACGAATCCCGGGGGCTGGGACCGGTTTAACCGTGAGGCCGGCGCGTTTGAACGTTCTCTTCCGCCCGATCTTCAGGAGATTGTCCGGCACTGGCAGGGCCGCCGGCCCCACGCCGGTGGCGCCCGGCCCATTACCGGCATGATTGCCCGCGGTCTGATGCGGCGGGGCCAATTTGCCGAGGCGCAACCCTTGTTGGAAGTTGCGCAGCGCGCGGTCATGCCCTACACCTCCTGGCACATGGAATATGTGTATTTCGATCTGGCCTGCCGGGAAAAACTCCAGGGCCGGCTGACGGAAAATGATCGGGAGCTTGCCCGTAAGGAAATTGACCGGGGGAAAATCCTGCTGTCGTATGGCCACGGGGAGTCGGGTCTTACCGAACGTTACACCGGGCGGTTACATCAGTTGCTGGGCGAATTTGAGGAGGCGATTCCTTATTTGCTGGCCTCGCGCTCCACGTTGTCCGGTTTTGATCTGGTCGCGGCTGATCAGGCGCTATTTGTTTCGTATCAGCAAACCGGACGGATCGATGCGGCGAGGGAACTCGCCGAATTCGGAGTGCAAAACAGCGGGCAATATGCCGCGCATTACCGGCAATTGCTGGTGCAGTTGGAGCGGTCGGATCACGCGGAACCGGGTGCAGATATTCCGTAGCTCCGTGTTATGCGCAGGCGTGTGTCTCCGGGCCGTCCGCGTTTATTTACGGCGGGATCGTTCCCTTGAGCGCCAACAGCCCGGAATGATCGGGCTTCAGGACCAGTCCCGCCTCAACATGAAAACGCGCGTGTTCATAGTCGCCGCCTGCGGCAAAGAGGGCGGCCAGGTCATGATGAGCCTCCGGTGTGGCCTCGTTTTCAATGGACGCCCGCAACGCGGCCCGGGCCGCGTCTCCGCGTCCCTGCGCGATCAGGTTTTTGGCCAATGCGTAATTGGCCAGCGCATCCCGCGCGTCCAGCGTCAATAAGCTGCGGGTTAGCGGCATGTAGCCGTGGGCGTCCCCGGCCTGCAGGCGCAGACGCAGCAGCAGGCGCAATGCTTCCGGATGCAGGGGCTGCTTTTCGAGCAAATGCTCCAGATGGCGGATGGCCCTGCCCTCATTGCCCCGCGCCAGATAAAGCCGGGCCAAGGGCAGGGAAAACGGAGTCAGCAACCCGGGGAATGTCTCCAGTCGGTCCAGATAACGGTCGCAATCAAACGGCCGCGATTCCACCGTGAGCAACGCCAGCATCGCCAATGCGCGGGGATCCTTGATTTGCGGCTCGGGCAATCGGGATAATTTCTGATACGCCGCCTCGCGGTCGCCGCGCAACATATCAAGGTTGGCGGCCTCCACCGCCAGTAATTCCTCCGGTAAATCATCGCGAATGTCCTGAAGCGCCATTGCGGCCAGTTCAATACGTCCCAAGGCGATGGCCACATGCATGATCCGCAACATGGCTTGAATCCGCCCGGGCGGATCGGAGGGCAAGACGTCCCGCGCCAGTAGTGCGGCATAGGCGTCCTTGTCGGGGCGATCCAGCAATTGCCTTAGCTCCGCATCCACATAGTCGGCCGCCGTTGCCTTGCGCCACAACCGTTCCTGCTGGCGATAGGCGTCGGGATGATGAATGGAGCCGTAGCGCGCGATCAGCTGAGGCAGCGTGACCGTGCCGCGAAGGGAAGCCGAAATCTGCTCGATCTCCTCGGCAAGGGCCGTGGTGTCCACGGCGTTTTTGCCCGAAACCTCCCGCAAATTCAACCGGGCCGGTACATTGTTGCTTGCGTAACGGATCGCGTGTTCAAAAGCCAGCCTGGCCAGTTCGGGTCGATGCTGCTCGATCAGCCAAACGCCGGCATCGTTGGCCACCCGGCTGAGCTGGGCCACATACCTCGCATAAATCCCGCTCCATCCGGTACCAGCCTCGCTTTCCCGCAACAAGGATTCGCCAATGTCATCCCAAAACTGCTGGTGCATGGCTAGATACTCGTCAGGTGTCACGCCCGGAGCAGCGGCGCTGGCGTAGACCATGCGGTCCGGCCAGGCGGGAGCCGGAATCAAGCGCAGCAGCGCCGGATCACCCATCACGGATACCAGCGGGGGAACATCCTCTTTCGCGTTAAGCACTTCCCTCAACAAGGGAATCAATCCCATTTCTGCCATGCTGACCAACCGGGCGTCGTTCAGGGAGCTGGCCAACGACCGCTGATAAACGGGTTGATCCCAGCGGGATGCCGACAACACCAATGCGTTCTTGTTCTGTTCCGCCAGTTTGATGCGAATCAACGGCTCCAGACCCTCGTCCACCAACAGCCACTGGTGATCCTGAAGCTGCCGGGCCAGTTGATCGGCCAGGCGGGTCAAGGTGCGGGACGAGTGAAGATCGACCTGGCGGTGGCTGATCCATCCGGTGGACAACAAAAAGACCCCGAGCAGAATCAGGTATGCGACCTGCATCAGGTGATGCAGGCGTTGAATGCTCCTTCGCCGGGACAGGAAATACCAATGGGTGAGCAATTGCGCGAATCCGTAACTTACCACACATCCCGCCCAGATCGCGGCCAGCACATACGGCATGATCAACAGCGGGCGAAGGCCAAACATCGGCCAGGGCATCGCCTTGCCGTGAAAAAAGATCCATGCCGCCAGTCCGGCCAGCACCAACAGCCACAACCGGGAACCGGCCTCCTGGTTTTTGGCCAGCAAACTAATCGCCGCCAGAGGAAAGAGGCATGTCATAACGATGATAAGCTGGCCGGCCCGGGGAACGGTGTGGCGGATCACCCCCGCGTATTCTCGCGCCATGGCCCACAACACGTCGCCCTGTGAGGCCAGTCCGAGCCACTGCGCCGTCGGTTCCGCGAGGAATTGACGGGCGGCGATCAGCAGCGGAAGCAATCCGGCCACACCTCCGAGCACGATGAATGCAAGGGCGCGCGGTTGAACATGTTGGTTTCGCCACACCGCCATCGCCATGAGGCCCACGTGAAGCGGGGTGAACAGAACCGCAATGGGATAATCCGCAACGGCCAAGCCGGCAAAAAACATGGACCCGGTCGCCCAGACCAGCCGCTTATGATTCCAATACAGCATCAGCAGGCCAAACGCGGTCAGTAGAAGCAGCATGTCGAAGGCAACCGGATGGGCCATGGCTGCCGCGATGCGAAACGGCGCCGAAAAAGCCAGGAGTACCGCTGCCGTGAATCCCGCCAGATTGCGAAAGGGATTCCGGTTCTGCATAAGCAGCTCCGCATCCAGGTGGTTGCCGATTAGCCGGCCGGTGAGCAAAAACACCCATCCGCAAATCAGCGCCGCGCTGATCGCGCTGAGCAAATTCCACCACACGATTCCCCCCGGCAACCCGGCCAGTCCGCGACCCGCCCAGCCCCATAGGGGATGCGAAAGCGGAGTGATCACATCCAGACCGGCATGTTGAACGACCCAATAAGCCGATACCCCCGAAACCACATGGCGCGCCGCGCCCAGCGCAAAGAAGAACGCAAGCGCCACCGACAATCCGGCCGCGCATCGATAGCCGTTGCGGTCAAACAGCCAGCGCCAATTAACATAGGGGGTCCATGCTGAATCGGAAGGATTCATCGATTCCGGGCCATTTAATTCGCGAACAAACTTCCGAGGCGGCCACCGGTGGGCTCGGTAATTTCCATCGGATCCGCCAACGCCACGCCGTCCTGGGTGCGTACGACCGGGCTCAGCCATACATGGGTGAGGCCGTCGCGGGATTCCACTTTAACCATCAGCGCCTCGGATTTCTCGCCCGGCTTTAGTTGCGATACGGCGATCTCGCCTTGTACCACCTGCTTGAAGGTGTGGTCATTGGGTTGACGTGGAAAATAAGCCCAGGTTTCCACGATATGAATAACCCCATAGATATCATTCTCCCGGATGGATTGTTTGAGGATGGGGATAAACTGATCGCGATCCATGCCGGCGGGCGGCTGGCCGATCGCACCCTCGCCGTTCGACCGGTAAAAAAAGAAAAGCTCGGTATGGCATTTATCCTTCAAGAAGGTAACCCGCGCCGTCTCGTTGAGCCATGCCGCCGTCATGCGCAGGGATTCCCTTGGCTTTTCACTATTCCATGTCGGTTGTTCAGAGGGTGTCATTGTGCGGGCAACTCTAGCAATGCGGCGAGGTCCGCGCAATTACGGTTATTGTGATCAAAACGAATTCGGTGTGGCCGGTTGGTCTAAGCTACCTCTACATCTACGCCACGCTGGGATCGAGGAGTCGGGATCGACCCCGGTCAGAAAGATAATTCCGGTCTTTGCCATTCCTCAGTTCTCGTGCAGGGACAGGTACCCCGCGTAGTGGGTCTGAAAGGTTGCCTTGCCGTGGCGCAGAAAAGCATCAACGTCCCAGTCGGTATCCTCAAGCTGGTGGGTGAATTAGCGGTCTATTCATTTTCGGCCTGGGCATTGACCGCGACAACCTCACCATGTTCAGTGGCCACGGTCACGAGGATGGGGCGACAGCAAATCGGACAATCCTCGACATACTCTTGATGGGACACCGAGGCATCGATCGATATCTCAATGGGCTCCCAGCAATAGGGACACTGTACGGTGGCTGACGTGAATGGGTTCATATTCAGGATCGTCAGGTTTATGATGTTGCTTCAGGCGGAGCAGGGTAAAGTCCTTTTATCCAGGAATCCGGCACCCCGTGGATGGCTCCCAGAATAGCGCCTACCACCACGCCCCGGTGACAGTTGTCCCCGCCGACGGCGGCGTTAGCGCAGACCCCGGCGGAAAAGTCATGCCGATGTTTCCACGCCAGATAGAGCGATCCCGCGAATGCTTCTTCAATATAGCAGGCCGGGCTTAACACCTTGCCGACGATATGACGGTCCGGGTGGGCGCTCCAGCGCCGGAACTGGTCGAGCGATACCCAGCCGGTTGCCACCTCGGGCAAAGCCGCATCGATGTCGGTTTTATCGGTCAGGCGAACCAGAAGCCGGGTCAAGACATCGGCCGCATCCAGCACACGGGCATTACGATGGGTGAGGCCGACATGGTTGTTAACGGCAGTCCGAAGCGCATCTTCGTCCCGTATGCCAATGGCATGCAGGGCTGCGATCAAGGCGGGAACCGGGGCAAGGCCGCCAATATGGACGTCATCGATGCCGCATGCCGAGGGAGGTTTGCCCTGGGATAAGTTGGTGAAAAAAGCCCGGTGGTACTCCTCCACATACGTGTCTCGGTGCCATTGGGGGTTCCGCATACAGGCAATGTAATGATCCAGCCAGGCCGAAGGCTCGTAGTTTCTGCGGTTGGTGATCCATAGAAACAATTCCCGGGCCAGCTTGAGGTTCAGGGTGTTTTCACCGGCGGCGAGGAACTGGTGGTAATGGATGCATTTCTGTCCCCAGTAACAGGCCTGCTCGTGCAGAATGTCTCCTTGTTCGTTCAGAGGCTGGTAGTGCGATCGCCCGAGAATCGAGTCGGGGTGGGGGTTGCGAGGAGACAGATAACGGTCGATGACCCCGTAATCGCGATCGAGTGCGAGGGTATTGTAGTACCAGTGGACCGGCATCGCCACCGCGTCACCAGCCAGCGAGCCGATAAAACCCGTGTATAGGCTATTCTTCATAGCCCAATGTACCTGCTCTTTCGGGTTTTGCCATTGGGCAAAACCCGAATCGCGGTATGGCGACTTCACGGTCGGGCAGGAATATAGACATAAAAAAGAGGCACTTACATCGCTGTAAGTGCCTCTCAATTGGTAGCGGGGTTGGGATTTGAACCCAAGATCCCGCAGGCGCGGG
>CALMYG010000086.1 GCA_937873455.1 uncultured Verrucomicrobiota bacterium | reverse complement strand
ATCTTCACTTCTGTGCTCAGTAGGCTCTGACCACATCACCTCTTGGAGCACAACGCCAAGCCGCAGAGCCGCCCGCTTCGGGCGTGCTTCTGGCGGCACTTGTTCGGCTTTTCAATTTTTCTACTCCGCTTTAATCATCAGACACCTTGACCATCTTGGACCTCGACTGTCTGTCATGGCAACATCAGCGTCTTTAGCTTTTTCAGACGTCGTCATGACTTCAACATTTTTGACCCCTTCAAGAGGGCCGCCGTATCGGCGGACCTCTTGTCGTAATTCATCAAAGAGTTCGACTTTTCAAATAACTCTCGCGGATAGATTTTGACGGCGAGAGAACATCACCAGGTATGACCGGAGCTACCACCTGCAGACCCAAGTAATCCACACCGAAACGTGGCTTGCCTAACGACGATCCAGCAGGTTTACATGTCCCAGCCACTTTGAATTGAGCGCTGTCGATTGAGCTCATACGTCTTCCTGCCGAACGTCAGGGCTGTGGGTCGGCGTGACCGTCCGCGGGCGCGCCGTACCCACCAGCGCCTTGTTCGGCACAAATTCCGATTTCCGAATTTCTTCTTCGCGTTTTATCTGTTCTGATTTCCCGAGTTTTGATTAGTTGGTGATTCTACCCATGCTTTAAGATCAATTCCGAGAATTTGATTTAGTGGATCAGTGATCGACGCAATATTGATCGTTTTCCTGAATTTCTTCTCTGATTTCTGAATTCCGGCTTCCGATTGTCTTATTCGGTCGAACGTCCGGGCGCTGCGGACTGGCGGGTCGGCCGCAGGGAGCCAGTACCTCAACCGCCTGGTTCGGCATTTGTTTCATCTTCCCCGACTTCGCATTGCGCGCTGAGGATGGCTTCTGCTTTGTCCTTGTCTTCCCTCCGAATGAGTAGTCGCACACCCGTTGACATCTGAAGGTGGGGGCGCATGCCGCCACAGTCATCCTTTTGGATGATAGCCTGAAGGCCGAATCCTTCCAACAGTGCCTTATCCATCTGGGCCGACATCTCCACACCGTAGGTTCTGAGTGTTACTATGTCTTTCATATTGTTTGCCGAACGACAAGCCTCAGGGGCGCGGCGCCTCGCCGCGTCCCGCTGGAGGCGCAGGTTCGATCTCTTCTGTCTTTCTGTTCACTGAAAATAAAATTGTAAGTCCGATTCCTAGAAATATACCGGCCGATACGCATACCCTCAGAACGATTGTCTCGCTTCGTTCCTTTTTCTCCATTTCAATCTGGTGGAACTGTAACAGATCTTGTCCATCGTACGGAACTCCATGTCGCGGCGTTGCAAGTGCAGGAAACAGCCAAAGGATAATTACGCTAACAAGTACAAGAAAACCACCTATAATATTGCGAGTTTTCATTCCTTCTCTTTATAGACGTTATAATATGTGGAGTCCGACCAGTATAAAATATATGAAAGAAATCATAAGTATTATTGATGCGGTTACCCCCAAAAGCCATGAACGAGCAAGCTTTGGGTCTAGCGACTTTATTTTCGCGTATCCAAAGCTTTGATTTGGGTCTTGTCCTTTGTCGTGCATTATGTGCTGTGCCCTGTCTGAACATACTCGCGGCCATATTGACACGACGAGCATTCCGAGAAAGCTCAGTCCAGCAGCTATTGCATATTCACGATTCATTTTCTTTTGATCGAACGACCAACCGCAGAGGCGGCGTCTTCGCCGTCCTCCTGGCGGTACATGTTGGAACTCTTATTTCGATTGGCCTTGTTTTAATGCTTTATTCAGAGTTTTTGTGGCTTCAGTCGCCTTCGATTTCATTTCAGAATAATCTTTGCTAGTTAAAGGTACAATTGATCCGTCCTTCAATCTGGTAAATGCCTCGAACTCATCCATGTCGCGACCAGGAAGCATAATCGACTCAAAGAATCCGTCACCATCCTCGTCTGATTCAATATAACGAGCATCGCCGTTGAGGATGAGGCTTCGTGCCGTTGTGTTACTGGTTCTATTCAAGATGCTGAGTAATTTCTTTGTGCCACGAAACACAGTTGTATGAGTCACGGGGCCATTGCTCGTCGCAATGGTTACTGACTGTGTCGTTAATTCATGCTCGTCTGAAGCTCGCACTGCCGATGGGGTAATGATCATCGCGAAAGTTAAGGCGGCAACTAATGTATATGTAATTTTCATTCTTTTGTTCCAACGACCAGCCTCTGGGGCGCCCGTCATCGGGCGTCCACAGGAGGCACATGTTCGGCTCACACTGTAAAGATCAGAACTCCGGTCGTGCGGCGTAAGCGCGATACGTTTTTGTAAGATCCAATCCACGTAAAGTTCCAACCCCGCCTAAGGACCGATGAGATCCATACAGGTCTACTTTGCCATTTCCATACGATCGCTCCACGATTCCTGCGTGACCCTCATATCTTCCTGATGGTGTCTTCCGCCAATACTGAATAATATCACCAGGCTTAAGCTCACTAACAGATGATACTTCAGTCCCTTGTCCACTTTTGACGAGTGCAGAGGGTGCACCTTGAATGTCTTCGCTACCGCTCATCACCCGATTGGCAAGAAAGCGCAGTTCGCCCTCTGAAACCATGATTCTACGTTGTATATCTGGCGTGATTATCATTCCAGTTTTTTTGAGAACTTCGTAAACAAACTCAACACAATTGACCTCACCATATGATGCACCCGGTCGAATTGCATACATTGTTCGCAGCACTTTTTGTGATGACTCAGAAATTGAATCATCTCTATCTGCGACCCATGTACCGCCCATGGCGGGATCAGAACAATCTGATGGTTGAGAATGCAGCGTCCCGTATGCATTGCATTTCCAATAAACTTGTGCATATACATCCTGTTCCGTGCTTACTAGGCCACCGAATACTGTCATTATGAATGTAATGTAATGCTTCATCGCTTGTGCTCCTCTATATTGATTGTGCCGAACGTCGGAGGTCACCGGATTCCGAACCCGTCTCGGGTGAGGAATACGGTGGACCTCATGGTTCGGCTCCCTTTTCGCGATTTTCAGATGAATACTGCCAGTAGAATCCATACGTCAGACTTTGGTCTGGCAGAATAATATCGCGGGTGACTGTGGCGTCAGTCTTCCCAAGTGCGATTGGATCATTCTGAAACAGGAGGGATTCTCCTCGATCAGTGACTCTGTATGACACTTGTCCGGGTGGCTCGTCAAACCTAACGCCCATTGAGAGCCTATCGCAATATGACGACACTTTGGTAACAAATAGATCCGCAGTCTGAGGCGGGCAACGCTTGCGAAAGCGGCGCACGTAGCAGAGATCTCTTACTTGTCCACGGTCGAGCTCATCTCGAAAACGAAAATAGCATTCGATGGAACGTGGATGCGTGGCCGCCCGGTGCTCCAGTGTCACATCGTCGTTCTCAACATGGTCTGCCAGTGACTCCCTGATTAGGTCGTCAACACGATAGGAGATATAAACGCCTGGAATGCCGTCCCGCTCTGCAGCAATCCGAACGTTCCAGCGGACACTCCAATCAACCCCAAAGTCCCTGACACTCGCCGAGAAGTCAATTGTCTCGTATCTGTAACCACGAGAGTCAGCTATTTCGGACGGTTGTCGAGAAGTAGGTAGTATTGAGACTCCACAAAGCGATGCGATATGTTTCGCGATAGTGGGGACACCTTGCGTCGTGGCGAGTCCAAGTTTGTCCGCAAGAGGTGGGGAGTATCTGGCGATCTGCGGTGCGTCGATATCATGCCAGATAGGAAGAATGATCCTGCGCCCCTCTATCATTTCTCGAGCAACAAGGCCGTCAAGCTCCCTCTGTGGCCATGATTTGCTCAGAAAATGAGGACTAAGTAAAATCGCTGCATATCGAGAGTTGGCGAGTCCGTGATCTATCGTTCGTCGCAACGAGTCGCCGACCGTGAGTATGACTTTATCAAGCCATACGCGCAGCCCGTAATCTGCAATTGCACGAGCGATGGCAACAGCAACAGCCGCGTCCTCGCTCGCATACGAGACAAATACGTCATATTGCGCACGATCCATAGTCTCTTCATTCTCGCCGAACGTGCGGCAGTAGGCCCCGCGTCTGACTTCGGCACTGTATCAATCCATGAACAGTTCTCTCACAGGCACAAAAGGTGAGCCGGTCTCCGCCGCCCGCCGCACTTTAGCATCCACGACCGCAATTAAGGAGAGTTTGAGCCTGAGCATCTCGGCCAAGTCGTACCCGTCCATGCAAATCAGGCGCTTTCCTCTTCCGAATGCGTGGAGTCCAGCCGGGGAGAATCCGCTGTTGCTCACAAAGAGACCTCGTGACCAAGATGCCTTCTCTCCGAGTTTGCCTTCAAATGTATGGAGGTCTGCAGCGCCGGTTGGCTCGTTCTGCCATTTGGCTTCTAGCAGGTACGTTTCGTTGTGCATCACGAAACTGCCATCTATCTGCTCTCCGGTGAGCCGGAAGGATGCCCGGGGCGACAGGCCGTAGGCATCGAACAACGCCCTCAGAAAACCCTCGAACTCGTACCCACGTGTCTGAGGGGGCAATGCGGCTGCCTGGAGTAGTCGCGTTGTGAGAATCCGGGCGGTCTCGGACTCGATGGATGTTGGTGCTTCGAGTGGCTGGCCCTTGCCTGAAATGGGCTTTCCACCTAGGCGACTGACAGTATTGCTGAGTAAGGAACGTGCAGACTCGTGAATCGGTTTGCCTGCGTAGATGTCCCATGCTTCAAGCAAACCATTGAGCAGCGTGCGTAACTGTACGTCAGTGGCAACTTGCCAGAAGGCCCGCATCCGATTCGCCTTCGATCCTGATCCTAGGCCGAATTGCGGAGCATAGATCTCGACGCTGACCACCTCTCGGAAGAACTCCTCAAACGTTCGATTCGAGAAGTTGAGCACATAGCCACTGCCCATGCCGAGCTCTCGCTCAAGTTTCTGCTTTTCGATGTGTGTAAGGCCACTCATGTCTCTTGCCGAACGTCGCGAGTCACCGGACAGTGGAAGACGCGCTCGGCGCGGCTTTCACTGGTACGGTGGACTCGGCTTGTTCGGCATCCTGTCTTGCCAGGATTCCTTCTGATTCCAGAACCCTCTCAACGATGGCTCGGGCTTGCCGACTCATGACATTCTTGCCCTGTGCAGTGCATGCAAAGGCATACGTGTTGCCTTTGCTCTCGGCGTAGCCGACAAACCAACCCAGAACAAAGGTCCCTTCTGCATCGGTACCCGATCCCGTCTTTCCGTAGAGACGCCCGGGCTCTACGTCTCTGATGAGCATGAGTTGCCTTAGTACGTCAAGTGACTGCCGTGAGAACGGTACGTCTCCGGATACGATTCTCTGGATCAGCCACCCCTGTTCCATCGGTGAGATGAGAATGGTCTGTCTCCCCTTTGACGGAAGCCAGAACACGTCAATTCCCGCGGAGATGTTCCGGTTGCCGTATCCAATCTTGTCGATCCACGTCTGCATTCGGTCTGGGCCGACCTCACGTGCGAGTTCTTGAAATGCGGGGACACATGAAGCCTGAAAGGCTTCCCGTAGGGAGAGATCCCGGTTCCATGCGGGAATGGATCTCTCAACACCGTCCCACTTATAGAATGGCTGATCCGGGGAAGTGATAAGCCCCTCCTCAAGTCCGATGAGCGCGTTCACAATCTTGAATGTGGAGCATGGGGGAAGGCCCATCCCTGCAGCCCCAGAGTTGTATGACTGCACTTGGCCGGAAGCGCAATCGATCAAAACGAGCGCGCCGTCGAGACCGCCGAAGGCCTCTTTGGCGGTCGATATCGAGTGCTGCGGTGTGCGACATGACGTCGCGACGGTTACCAGCAGCAGCGCACAGAGAATGCGTAAGGGTGAGTTCTTTTCCATATCTTCTTTGCCGAACGAACAGCCGCAGAGCTGCCCGCTTCGGGCATGCTCTGGCGGCACATG
>CALMYG010000085.1 GCA_937873455.1 uncultured Verrucomicrobiota bacterium | reverse complement strand
TGTCGGCGAGTCCGGCGGCGACAACGGCGGCAACCAGCGTGCTGAAGTTAGGATTAGCCGCGGCGATCTCGACGATATTGCCCGGCGGGAGCAGCACTTCATCAATGACGTGAATGACCCCGTTGAGTGCCTGAATGTCGGCGGCGATGATGGACACGCCGTCAATGGTCGGACCAGCGACATCGATCAGCGCGGCGGCGCCTTGCGCGGTCGCAACCTTGCCGTCGACGAGATCGCTGCTGAGCACGCGTCCCGGTACCACATGGTACAAGAGAACTTGGCGGAGGTAGTCGGGATCGGCCAGCAGATCGTCCAGCACGCCGGGCGGAAGGGCGGCGAAGGCCGCATCGGTCGGAGCAAACACCGTGAACGGCCCATCGTTGGCTAGCGTGTCGGCGAGTCCGGCGGCGACAACGGCGGTGACCAAGGTGCTGAAGTTGGTATTCGCGATGGCGATTTCGACGATGTTCGGGGGCAGCAGCACTTCATCAATGACGTGAATGACCCCGTTGAGAGCTTCGATGTCGGCGGCGATGATGGAGACGCCATCGATGGTCGGTCCGGCGACGGCAATCGTGGCCGGTGCGCCTTGCAGCGTGGTGACCGGGCCGTCTACCAGGTCGGTGCTGCGCACACGACCGGAAAGTACATGGTACAGCAAGACCTGCTGAAGTTTCGCCGTGTCGGCCAGCAGATCATCCAGCACGCCGGGCGGCAACGCCGCGAAGGCCGCATCGGTCGGAGCAAACACCGTGAACGGACCATCGTTGGCCAGCGTGTCGGCGAGTCCGGCGGCGACAACGGCGGCAACCAGCGTGCTGAAGTTAGGATTTGCGGCGGCGATCTCGACAATATTGCCCGGCGGGAGCAGCACTTCATCAATGACGTGAATGACCCCGTTGCTGGCAATGATGTCGGTGGTGACAATGGAAACGCCGTCAATCTTTGCACCACCGGATAACGTAATGGCCGCCGCCGCGCCTTGAAGCATCACCAGCGGGCCTTCAGCAAGATCGCCGCTCAAAACAGCGCCGGAAGCGACATGATATAATAGTACTTGGGCAAGCTGATCCGGGGTGGCCAGCAGCGCATCCAATACCCCTGGTGGTAATGCGGCAAAAGCGGCATCGGTCGGGGCGAATACCGTGAACGGCCCGGGCTCCTGCAGGGCGGCATCCAAGCCGGTGACCTGTAGCGCGGTTACCAGCGTGGTAAAGTTCGAGTTCGCGGCGGCTATATCAACGATGGTTCCGGGTGGATCTGCTTTTACCATCAAAGACGTCATCATGAACGCCGCAAAGATTGCCTGTGTCAATTTTTTCATCCTGTGTCCTCCTGATGCTGATGTTTTTTTCGATTGTGGCCGGATTTTGCCCGGCGAAATGTTTGGCAAGCTACATGCGCGCGTGAAAAAATCAAAAAAAGGCAGGTGATTTTTTTCGAATTTTTCCGGTTGAAAAAACCAAAAGTTATGTGTGTATGCTGTAGTCCGAAAAACACACATGGATCCGGTTGATGGTTTCCGGGATTGGTGTATGTTTTTACATGATGGCAAAGAGTAAAGGAGTTATGCGGTCGGTTATGCTCGGTTTGGCGTTGCTGTCCGCGCCCCTGCATGCCGGAGAAGATGCCATGAGTTCTGATGAAAAACCCAAGGTTGAAATTGCCACCTTTGGCGGCGGTTGTTTTTGGTGCGTCGAGGCTGTTTTTGAAAAAGTGCCGGGCGTGCTGGAGGTCGTGTCCGGGTATCAGGGTGGCAAGGTGAAGCATCCCACCTATGAGCAGGTCAGTCGCGGCAATACCGGTCATGCCGAAGTAACCCGGATCACTTACGATCCGGCCGTCGTGTCCTATGAACGGTTGCTGGAGGTGTTTTGGCTGGCCCATGATCCGACCCAGCTCAATCAACAGGGCGCCGATGTCGGCACGCAATACCGCTCCGTCATCTTCTATCATGACGAGGAACAGCGCCGCCTCGCCGAAGCCTCGAAGGCTGCCCTCGCCGAATCGGGTCGCTTTTCCAAGCCGATCGTCACGGAAATATCCGCCGCCCCGGTGTTTTATCCGGCCGAGGGGTATCATCAGGATTATTACCGGCGCAATCCGAATGCGCCGTATTCAACCTATGTCATTCGCGAAAAGATGGATAAGCTAAAACGCCTCGGCGTGGTGCCGGAACAACCGCGGTAATCAGGAAAACCTATGAGCAAAACGATACGAGCCTATGCTGCATCCGCGCCGGGAAAAGCCTTGGCGAGCATTTCGTATGACATGCACGATCTATCTCCCAATGACGTGCTGATTCGCGTCGAGTCCTGCGGCATTTGCCACTCCGACGTCTCCATGTTGGACAACGCCTGGGGGATGAGTGCGTATCCGTTGGTACCTGGCCATGAGGTAATCGGTACCGTGGTCGAGCGGGGCGATCAGGTCGCCCACCTCAACGTGGGGCAACGCGTCGGGCTCGGTTGGTTTGCCGGCAGTTGTATGACCTGTCGCACCTGCATGTCGGGCCAGCACCATTTATGCGGAAGCAGTGAACAGACGATTGTCGGGCGTCATGGCGGCTTTGCCGATTATGTGCGATGCCGGGCGGCGTGGGCGGTTCCGCTGCCCGCCGGAGTGGAGGCGGATAGCGCGGGACCCTTGTTTTGCGGCGGGATCACCGTGTTCGCGCCGATCGCCTCCTACGGCATCAAGCCGACCGACCGGGTCGGCGTGGTCGGCATCGGCGGGTTGGGCCACCTGGCCCTGCAATTCTTGAACAAGTGGGGTTGCGAAGTCACCGCCTTCACCTCGTCTGAGGCCAAGCGCGCCGAGGCCATGACGTTGGGCGCGCATCATGCCGTGGACAGCCGCGACTCCACCGGTCTGGCCGCGTTGGCGGGATCACTCGATTTCATCCTGGTAACCGCCAATGTCTCGTTGGACTGGCCGGCGTATATCAGCGCGTTGGCTCCGCGCGGACGCCTCCATTTCGTGGGCGCGGTACTGGAACCGATCCCCGTGTCAGTGTTCTCCCTGCTTGGCGGCCAGCGTTCGCTGTCCGCTTCGCCGTTGGGTAGCCCGGCAACGCTGGTGACGATGCTCGATTTCTGCGCCCGGCACCGGATTAAACCGCAGGCGGAATACTATCCCATGTCACGGGTCAACGACGCGCTGGAGCACCTGCGCGCCGGCAAGCCTCGTTATCGTATTGTGCTTCAGGCGGATTTTGCCTGACCGCGCCGGACGAATGACCCGGCGCGGCCGCTAATTTATTTCAGCACCGCCAGGTCGGCGCCAAAGTTGATGTGAAAGGCGGCGCCGTCCAGTACGAGGGCCGGCACCGACTTCACCCCGGACGCCTCCGCTTCGGCCACGCGGGCTTTTTGCTCGCCCAGATGTACGATCTCGACCGCGAAACGCGCGGGATCGAGGGCGGCGGCGATATGCTGTTCGGCGGCGACGCATACCGGACACCCGGCATGGTAGAATACGGCTTTGCTCTTCATGATCTTCTCCTGTGGTTGCGACGCATCATCGCGTCGTGAAGGAAAGGCTACCCCCATTTCGCCAGATAAAAAGCGGGTACAAAATGGTGCCCGGTTGACGCGGCGGACCGGGAGGGTTATGCATCAGGGTATGAAGAAGAAATTCCTGAGCCTGAACGAGCGTGCCGCGTATCATAGCTTGGAGGATGTGGTCGGGTGCAAATGGTCGGCCGGGGTGGTCGCCGCCCTCGCCGAGGGGGTGAGCCGTCCTGGCGAGCTGGAGCGGTATATTCCCGGCATCTCCAAAAAAATCCTCAACGAGCGTCTGCGCAAGCTGCTCGATTACCGCCTGATCACCCGCTCGGAAATCCCCGGACGGGTGCCCCATGTCGCCTACGCACTCACCGGAACCGGCCGCAAACTCGCGCGGGTTATCGGCCAACTTAAACAGTTGGACCAGGCCCACCGGGAGTCGCGATGAACGAAGAGGGTCCCTGCGTGCGGTGCGGGGAGGCGACCGATACCCGGCTGGGCGAGGTCTGGATTTGTCCCGCCTGTTACGAGGTGCGCTCGTCCTGTTGCCCGGAGTTCGGTCCGGATGACCTGGCTGCCGGCATCATGGAATTCGGGAACGAACCCAAATCGGAGAACAAGCCGTAATGGCAGCAAAGGCGGCCTATGATCCCGCGGTTCATCACCGGCGATCCATTCGCTGCAAGGCGCACGATTATGCCGGTGGCGGGGAATATTTCATCACGATTTGCGCCCATCGTGATGCCGGGAATATTTTTGCGCCACCCGCCGTTCAGCAAATGGTTGGTCGCGTATGGGAAAAAATCATGGCCGATGCGGTAGGGGCGCCCCTTGTGGGTGCCCCTTTGGGCACCCACGAGGGGTGCCCGTATGCCATCATGCCCGATCATTTTCATGGAATCATTCGTGTGGCCAAAGGCCGGGGCGCATTGGGCGATTTTATCGGCGCATTCAAGTCATTGGTCGTGCATGAATATATGCGCAGGGTGAAAGCCGGTGAGTGGCCCGCGTTTCCCGGCAAAATCTGGCACCGCAATTATTATGAATGCATCGTGCGCAATGCCGAGGCCCACGAAAAAATCGCTCATTATATCCGGATGAATCCGTGGAAATTGATTCATGAGGGCATCCATGAAGGACACCCGTATCGCGCCATCGGGAATCCGGCGTTAATGAATTTGCCGAAAATTGGCGTGTTGTGTTCGCGCGGTGGGGCGGTAGGGGCAGGCCTTGTGCCTGCCCTCTTTCTGGGCGCCCCAATGGGCAGGCACAAGGCCTGCCCCTACATCGGCGGATTCCATTCCGATGCCGAAAAGATAATCCTGGCGGCATTATTGAAAACCGACGCCCGCATCATTTGTTGCCCCGCCTGGGGCATTCAGGAAATGCATATTCCGCCCGGGTGGCTGCCTGCCCTCGAGCAAAATCGCATGCTCATTCTGGAATGGCGGGCTCCTGTTCACGACGGACGCGCCAATCTCGCCGACGCCCGTGCCCGCAACGCTTTCATCATGCAGATCGCCGATCAACTGTGGATTCCCCACATGACCCCCGGCGGCATGATCGAATCGCTTGTCAAGGAACTGAAGATGCAAGAGAAGGTGATCGCGCCCCGCTTGTCGCCTTCACCGCGCTTGTGGTAGGTTCATCCCATGCATGCTTCACCTTCTCCCCAAGCGGCGTTGCGGGCGCTGGCCGATCCGCGCCGGGCGGAGGGGCTGCATCGTTTTTTTAAAACCGGACCGGGGGAGTATGCGGAGGGGGATGTGTTCCTGGGCGTTCCCGTGCCGGTGGTGAGGAAGCTGGTGCGGACTTACGAGAACCTTGCCTACGCCGACATTCAAAAGCTGTTGCGCACCGTTGTCCACGAGCAACGCCTGCTCGCCTTACTTATCGTGGTGCGTCGCTACCAACGCGGCGACGAACGTGAACGCGCGGCCCTGTATCGCCTGTATACCCGCCATTTCCGGTGGATCAACAACTGGGACCTCATCGATGTCACCGCCGAACATGTCGTGGGCGCTCACCTCTTCGAACGCGATCGCGCGCCGTTGTTCCGCTGGGCGGCGGCGCGGTCGGTCTGGCCGCGCCGGATCGCCGTGATGGCCACCTTTCATTTCATCAAGCGGGGTGATTACGCCGACACTTTGCAGTTGGCGGAAAGGTTGATGGGCGATCCGCACGACCTGATTCACAAGGCGACCGGCTGGATGCTGCGCGAGATCGGCAATCGTGATCGGCCGGTTGAGCAGGCTTTTTTGGATATCCACGCCGCTCGTATGCCCCGGCCCATGCTCCGCTATGCTATCGAGAAGTTCTCCCCCGATGAGCGCCAATATTTTTTACGCGCTGGCCGGGATGGTTCATCGTGAACACCTGCATCCTCCAGCATGTTTCGTTTGAAGGCCCGGCCCTGATCGCCGACCTGCTGGCCGCGCGCGGGTGGGGGAAGCGTGTCGTTCCTCTCTACAAAGGCGCGCCGTTGCCGGGCGTGTCGGATTTCGATCTGCTGGTGGTCATGGGCGGCCCGATGAGCGTGAACGACGAAGCGGAATTTCCCTGGCTGGTGGCGGAGAAGAGCTTGATTCGGGAGGCCATCGCGGCGGACAAGGCGATCCTGGGCGTCTGCCTCGGCGCACAGTTGATTGCGTCCGCATTGGGGGCGAGGGTGTATGCGAATGCGCAGAAGGAAATCGGTTGGTGGCCCATCGAACCGGTCGCGCCAAACGTCGCGGGGGTGTTTGCGTTCCCGCCCAACCTGACGGTCTTTCACTGGCACGGCGAGACCTTTGATTTGCCGGAAGGGGCGGTGCATCTCGCCCGCAGTGTCGCCTGTGAGCATCAGGCGTTTCAAATTGGACACCGGATCATCGGTTTGCAGTTTCACCTGGAGACCACGCCGGAATCCGCGCGATTGCTCATCGATAATGCCCGCCACGAGTTGGCGCCCGCCCCCTTTGTGCAGACTGAGTCTGAATTGCTGTCCCCGTCGGCCGGGGTTTATGACCGATGCCGCGAGGCGCTGGAGCGCGTGATGGAGGCGATCACACCAACGGCAGGTTGATGCGTCGGGCGGCTTCGCGCATTTCGTGATCGAAGCTGGCGAGCTTCAGGTCGGGAATCGCGCGCAAGGCGCGGTCAAACACAAACAAATGCCCGGCATCGGCGGCGCGCAATCCGAGGGCGCGATTGAAGTCGCGCAACGAAACTTCCCAGCCGTGCTCTGGATCAACCCAGGCGATATTGCGCTCCAGATTGCGCCATTGCCGCCAAATGGCTTCACTGGCTTTGCGCCGGATGAGGGCGGCTTCCGCTTCGACCGCCATCCACGACCACGCCCATGCCGAACGTTGCTCCTGCCACATGGCAAGGGCGGCATGCGTGTTGGGTTCGTTCAGAAGCAGGGGAAGAACCGCGCTGGTATCGAGGAATACGTCCATCACCAGTCACGTCCCGAACGGATAACACTGACTGAGTCCACGTCCGAGCGTCCATCACCGGCCAGCCCCGGCGCCGGTGAAAAGGAGGCGGCAGTTGGTGGGGTGGGGCGCCAACGAAGTCCGACCGACTCGAGAGCGGCGCGCCGTTGTTGGGGGTCGACGCCGCTTTGACCTGGGCCATGAGCAGAACCGGCCGGTGTCAAATAGGCCACGGTTTCTTCGCGCAGGCACACTTCAATCGGCTCGCCGGATTGACCCAACTCCTTTACATAGCGCGACAAGTGCGTCTTGAGCTGATTGATTTTGACCTTCATGTGACCAAGATAGTCATGATAGATGATCTAGTCAATCAATATGGTGCTTGTGCGTGTTGCGTG
>CALMYG010000084.1 GCA_937873455.1 uncultured Verrucomicrobiota bacterium | reverse complement strand
CGGAAAGGATCTGTGCCCTTTTATGCCGACCATAACCGTCATCCAGTTCGTACCCGTTGAATGAGCTCCCACTTCAAGCACCCTGACTGATTCTGTCATCCTCACCCGACTGATCCAAGTGCATCGACTACTTCACAGCGCAAATAATCGGCCACATCGGAGTCTTTAACCAAGTGGCATCGACCACTTTGGTTTTTAAGCAGAACGACAAGCCTCAGTGCGCCCCGCTTCGGGGCTGCACTGGAGGCACATGTTCGCCCGATTCACTTTTGGTGGATTGACCATTCTGTTCCGCATCTCTTTCACGAATAAAAGTCATGAGTGTGTCGGTCATGTCTCTAAATTTCAACACTGTCCAGGTGTTAGGAACTCGGTTATCCATGTCCACGGTTACATCTTTTAGCGTGATTGGTCTTCTCACGGCTAATGTACTCGGAATAATTGTTATATTGTAGCGTTGTCGCTGTCCGGGCAAATCAATTGCTTTTGCCTCTAGCTTATACCGACCTTCATGACTTTCGAGCAGGTTATCTCGACTCCATTGCCAAGATACGAGACCATTTGTTGAGAAATAAACGAATTCCCACCTCAGGAGTCCGATCGAATCGTCGTGATATGAGGTATGGTCAAAAGAAACCCACCTGTCGCAAATATCAGGCAGATTCTCGGCATAGGTGGTTATTGCATGCCATGCGATCAAAAAGCTAATTACTGTTAGGGCGTAGGTCTTCATGCTTATTATTGGCGAACGACCACCCTCAGGGGCGCGGCGCTTCGCCGCGTCCTCCTGGAGGGACATGTTCGCCCGCTTTTAATTCAGATCTTCTCACAAGTATCTCTCTAACACAGTCAATGTCCGCAAGAGTGTATTGAACTTTATTTTCTTGGTCTACAATCACGAATGCAACCCCTTCGTTTTCTGGCGTTGCGTTCGGACAATTGCCAAATGAGTATGATGTTAATTCCGAATCCACACTCGTAAAGCGACAATGGGGTAGAGGAGCACCTAGTAATTCAACGACTTGATTGAGACTCATTCCATTGGTCACACGATCATAGTCGGCAAAGAAGCTTTGCATGTTTTCGGGTGTTACGGATCGTATGCCGACAGAACTGTAGTCGGAATTGACTGCGACTGAACCGGTAGAACATCCCTGCACAGTAGCAAGAAGTACAAGTGCAGGAAGTGCCAGGATGCAGCGATAACGCATTAACACTTCTGTTTTCATTGGCGAACGAACAGCCGCAGAGCTGCCCGCTTCGGGCATGCTCTGGCGGCACATGTTGTGCTCCTCGATCTATCCCTTCGGTTTGACTCCTTTTCAGTCTTCCTGATGCTTGACCGGCGTAGCCCTCATGCATCATGACCACCGACTGTGGTTATCCTAGCCCCCTAGCCGCTTCAAATCGAGCACGAGTTCACGGATCCCTGACCGCTTGACGAGCCCCATCAGCTTAACCGGCCGACTGAACCAAAACCGCTGTCCGCTTCACGCGAAATTGTACAGAGACTGGACAATCTTCCATGACCCTTGTCCACACCCTGGACAATTTTCACCCAAGGCTGTCCAGACTCTGGACAATTTTTCACCGGGACTTTCCAGACACTGGACAAACAGAGTGAATTGACCTGCCAGATTCACAATCGTCAACTTCTAGCCGGCCTGATGGCCGCTCAAGTGCTACGTCTACTTCTCCGAATGCCCGTTGACTCACCAGTCATCGTCATGGAGCACAACGACCAGCCGCAGAGCCACCCGCTTCGGGTGTGCTACTGGCGGCACATGTTCGACAGTTTCTACCTATTGATCATTAAGTAAATCTTCTTCGTATTCATATCTGTGAATTTTATAGCTACCCTCATCCATCAATGCTTTAGCCGAATATACAGCTCTCTGTTCCGCAGATGTTGTTGATAAATGAACGACATCATTTACGATTTCCTGTATTTCAAGGTCTGGCATATTTTTTAACGGAACAACTCTGGGAGCGAGTGTACGCCACATCATCTCCTGTTTTAGAAAACTCCCGTCGGGTTTGTTGATCTTAACCGGCTCAAACAATTTCGTGATGTCTCTTCCTGCCCATAATTCGGCGGGCAGAGTAATACTTGATGAAATGCATTCGTCACACTTAACGCTTGCACAGCGAGCAGCAATTGCGACGGGACGGCCAAACACAGAGCAACTGTATTTAAGCGGAGTTCCAACATATCCCACGACAACATTGCCTGCTGATATCCCAATATGTGGCCCATAACAAAAAACATCATGTTCGGCCATGAAGCGCGCTGTATTAATGGCATCAACAAAAGGGTCGGATGATCCAAATTCTTTTGAAAAAAGAACCATAATTTCATCGCCAATGTACTTATCGATAATTGCAGGACGCCCCTGAAGAGCCTCCGAAGATATCCATGCAAAGAAATTGTTTACATAAATTAGCGTTTCGACTGGTGATAAATCATAAGTCCGACCTGAAAAATTAGCGATATCGCAGAAAAGTATTACTGCGTAAATTTCTCGCCCCTTGACAGGGAACTTCGTGCCCCAACCATCGTTAAGTATACCGTTGATATCTAACCTTGATGATGTGAGATAATCCTCCAGAGAATTGAATCTGTACTGCGTGCTCATTTTTCTTTATGTCGAACGAATAGCCGCAGAGCTGCCCGCTTCGGGCATGCTCTGGCGGCACATGTTGTGCTCCTCGATCTATCCCTTCGGTTTGACTCCTTTTCAGTCTTCCTGATGCTTGACCGGCGTAGCCCTCATGCATCATGACCACCGACTGTGGTTATCCTAGCCCCCTAGCCGCTTCAAATCGAGCACGAGTTCACGGATCCCTGACCGCTTGACGGGCCCCATCAGCTTCACCGGCCGACTGAACCAAAACCGCTGTCCGCTTCACGCGAAATTGTACAGAGACTGGACAATTACCCATGAGCCTTGTCCACACCCTGGACAATTATCACCCAAAGCTGTCCAGGCTCTGGACAATTTGTCTGTGGCACCATACAGACACTGGACAATCTGAGTGAAATGACCCGCCAGATTCACAACCGTCAACTTCTAGCCGGCACGATGGCCGCTCAAGTGCTTCGCCTTCACTTCTGTGCTCAAAAGCGGTGACCACATCACCTCTTGGAGCACAACGACAAGCCTCTGGGGCGCCGCGCCTCGCGGCGTCCTCCAGGAGGCGCATGTTCGCACACTGAATCAGTTGTTTAGATTCCGGAAATAGTATTTTTATCATTCAAGTCTTTCACCACAGAATCTGCAATGTTGTTTTGGGGGTAAAGGACAGTGCGATCCAGTAACTCCTGCGATGGGACCTTCACCGATTGGCTGATTGCATTTGGGACATCTTAGTCGTCTTGTAAGAGTGGCCGATATCACAATGATAAGTAAAATTAGTGCAAATCGTCCGAAATAACCTAAACCGCCGAGTGTGTTGAACAATACGGCGAGGAGTAAGATAATCATTATGAGCTGAATTATGGCGAAACGTCTTCTCATGTATTGTGTGGCAAGCGACCAACTGCAGTCATTCTCTATCAGCTGGCCACTTTAATCCGGTCTTGATGTAATCGTTGTTCTCTTCATCATCAGGCTTAGGTCCGACAGACAAAAATAAGTGAAGGTCGGCATCTAGTAGAATTTCCCGTGTATCGCTGGTTGTGGGCGAGATTCGATCAAGTGCATCATCCGGTAACGGAAATCGGTCCGGTGTGCCGCCGTGAATGAACATGAGTGAATCGCCATCGGCCTCGATGTGGCCCTTTACAACGACCCAGTCATCCTCGACAGACTCATCTATGCCCATCATAACGAGCGCGACAGTTTTGCCTATTGTCTCATCGAGTTTCATTTCTTTTCTGCGAACGACTAGCCTCTGGGGCGCCCGTCATCGGGCGTCCACAGGAGGCACTTGTTGGGGATCATTTATTCGACGGTTTCTTCTCAAAGTAGATGTCGTCAATGTAGCAGTGTTCAAAACTCCATTCCTTTTGACCTCCAGCGGAGACCCATAGCTCAATCTCCAAATCTCTGCCGAGGAAGGCAGATAAATCATAGTTACAGCGAACCCATTTCGAACCATCCAGTACTACGGCTGTGCCGATTGATTCGCCATTCACTCGGCAGTCGAGGACGCCGTCGCCGTTCACATTTCCTGAAGCTTCAACGACCAATATTGGACTGCTAAGAGGTACCGTCCCTGTAAATTTAAGTATTGCTGGTTCAAGTGGGGTTAATGGATGTAATTCGAGTACCCCATATCTGGGATTGGCTGGGTCATAATGCGGGCGGTTCACATATTTGCCTGGAAGCATTTGGCCTGGATGCCAGTGACGGTTGAATTCGGAAGATGGTGCACCGCCCTCGTCCCATGTAGTAATTAGTGCCCATTGAGACGTCCATGGCTCTTGTGTCTTGTGGTTGAGCGTAGCGCAAGAGGCCATGGCCATTATTGTCATTGAACCGATGAGTATGCGGTAGTAGTTCATGTCCTTATCCTTTATTCCCCAACGACCAGCCTCTGGGGCGCCGCGCCTCGCGGCGTCCTCCAGGAGGCGCATGTTCTGCAAATTATTCATTAATGCTTTCTATTGCCATGCTTTGCGAAGCGAATATATAGTCTTTTTTGCCGAAATTGTTTTTTTTATGAGATGGACCATGAATGGATACTGAACCACGCGGCAAATCTAGCCATTTCTCGCAAAGTCGCACGGCCTTCGTGATCGTTGCGTCTTTTCTTATTCCGCGCCCACGTCGCGAGGTCGATGTGTCAATAGCCTGTTTAATGCCTTGGGTGACACCGGCATCGTGAATAACATCGAATAGGCCGTATAATTTTCCCATCTGATAAAGTGGAAGCTGTTTTTTGAGGGACTTCCATTCGCGAGCGATGTCATCAGGCACAAGAAACATTGAATTGCGTCTTCCAGTAATGGGTACGATGACTATTGATTTTCCCGGCACCTTCATACCTAACACTCCTGCTTTAGTGGCCTAAAACCATCCACGTTTACCTAGAACGTATATGCGATTAAATTCTTCATCCGTCTTGGCGAGGTAGATAATGCCTTCAATCAATCCAATTACCATCATGATGAGTGTAAATACGCCGCCGGTGATGACACCTGCAACAATCGCCAAGATGAGCATGATCATGCCCTCTTTGACATAACCCAAATAGAATTTGTGAAGCCCTAAGCCTCCAAATATGACACCGAGGAGCACTGTTGCTAGTTTGTTTTTCTCCCCAGTACCCCCTGTGCTGCTTAAAGTCGCGTTACATTTCACGCATAAGATTTGCTTGGGGGAGGTTGAGGTACCGCAATTTGGACAAAAGTTCTTCTCTAGCTTTGGCGGGACGCCACAGGCGGGACATGCAATTGCTTTGTCGCTTACCTGCTTACCACAGTTTCTGCAATAGATGTGGCCGGGTTTCTTTGCCTCCGGTATCTGGCTGCTGGAAGGAGCGATTTCGGACGAAAGGCTGATGCGTTGAGGAATTACGATTGTTGCGTTGCATTTAGGGCAAGCAACCTGCATTCCTTGGCCACTTTCATCTACGCTTAGATTGCCGCTGCACTCAGGGCACTTGAATGTTATGTCGACCATGAACAGCTCTCCTTATTATTGGTTGCAATACGGATGATATGATATAGTTATTTAAGCTCTTTCTTGCTTGCAGAACGACCAACCGCAGGGGCGCGGCGCTTCGACGCGTCCCTCTGGCGGTCTATGTTGGGCTCTTTATCCTCTTTTTACTGGCTTGTTCATAGAAATGAAACCATAGCATGAATGCTGGAAATAAAAGCAGCATCCATGCACTACCGGAACCAGAAATGAATTCCCATTCAGAGTGACGCGAAAAATGGGAGGCGGTAAAAAATGCTATTGCTGTAAAAATGAAAATCACCAGCAGAAGCATTTGGAATGAGGGATATGGGGCGAGTTTGTCCCTGCGCTTCCACATGACACAACCCACAATGTTCGGTACTAGTCCACACGCAAGAATGATGGTTCCAGGAATTGGATCTTTGAAGGCAAGAAACAGTCCGAGGATGACCAAATACGCGGTGCCGCCGATTTGTCCACCGAACCAACCGGCATTCCATTGGAATTGACCGTTTCCTTTTTGAGGTTGCATGACTACTTCTCCTCTTGCCCAACGACCAATCGCAGGTGCGCGGCGCTTCGCCGCGTCAACCTGGCGATACTTGTTCGGCTTTTTTGTCTTTTTTCCTACTCCGCCTTAATCAGCAGATGCCTGGACCATCTTGGACCTGAAGTATCTGTCTTGGCAACTTCAGCATTGTTAGCCTTTTTCAGACGTCGTCATGTCTTCAACACTTTTACCCCTTCAAGAGGGCCGCCGTATCGGCGGACCTCTTGTCGTAATTCATCAAAGGCGTAGACTCTTTAAATCATTCTCGCAGATAGATTTTGTCGGTAAGACAACATCACCAGGCTTGACCGGATCAATCACCTGCCTGCAAGTGGCCCCCCAGACAGTGCCTTAACATGAAGCTGTATATTGTCGCTCTTCCTCATTCGTCTTCCTGCCGAACGACAAGCCTCAGTGCCCCGAAGGGTGCACTGGAGGCGCATGTTCTGCGCTATCATTACTAATACTCAATTGAGTTGTGTGTTAGCCAATTCATTAAGCCACGAGCAATGCCAGGGAAGAATAGCTTGAGGTTTACCCAGCTCATGGTTATCCACACCCCGAGAAACATTCCGGCTGAGAAAATCGCCTTGAAATGAGGGTGGTCTTTCATCTTGTTAAATTCTTCCGCGTCGTATGGTGTCGCGAATAGTCTAAAGCCAAGGCGGCCAAGGGAAGTGCGTCCGATGCACCAAGAAGTAGCACCGAAGAAGTATGCAACAATTGTAGCTGGTAATGCGGTAAATAGTACAAGGCTGAGAAAGCTGAGGAATTTGTGGGCGCTGCGTATGAGGGGTATGTCGAAAATGTCTGGCGTAAATAGTGGAGCAAAGAGTAGTGAAACCCAGACTACGGCAATAAGTGCCGTGTTTCGTTTGTGGTGATGCTTCATATTTCTTATTTCGCAGAACGACCAGCCGCAGAGCCGCCCGCTTCGGGCGTGCTTCTGGCGGCACATGTTGGACATCTTTTCTTAACCATTATTCAATTCTCGGGCGACAAGTAACCCTCTTTGATTAATTGTTGCTCACTCTCAGGCGTCAAAGGAATGGCAAGCGCTGGAAGCCCCTGGCGAATCATTTCCATCTGATGTTCCTGCAATTGTCGCTGAAGTTCTTCAGAATGTGACTCGTAATTGTTGGTTTCATTAACCGACAAAGGAATTGGTGGCAAACCCGGTGAAACGCTTGTCATTATGAGATCATCAGAATTATCGTGAGTCTTCGATTCGTCACTAGGAGTCGATCGAATTCCATTTGAGGCGCAACTTGAGCAATAAATAAGTAGCAGGGCCAATAACAGTATGCGCATGTATCAGTCCTCTTGTTTTGTCCAACGACCAACCGCAGGGGCGGCGTCTTCGCCGTCCTCCTGGCGGTACATGTTCGACTTCTTTCCTCTCTGCTCAATGTGATCACGAGGCCATAAACAGATATCCGCCTGATTCACGTCGCTTCTTTTTGAACTCGCGCTTCACTTGTTTGATCTGCTCCTTGATCAACTTTGCATTTTCCTTGTCCTGCGCTTGAGTCAGCATTTCCTCTAGGGGCTGCAATGCTTGTCTTTCCTCGGCATCAAGGCGCGAAGAATGCTCGTCGCGGCCACCGCTCCAGAACGAATTGTTGCCACCTCGCTTAGTCATGGTCTTTAGTCGAACGACAAGCCTCAGTGCGCCCGCTTCGGGCTGCACTGGAGGCACATGTTCGTCATTATTATCCATCAAAAAGGGTCCATGGTGGCTTATCAAGTATCCGAATCGGTGTTTGTGGTGAGAAAAAGAATAGCTCATTGAATCCATACTGCCGCCATGCATATTTTGTATCGCATCCGGGGCAGGTCACAATGCCCTCATGGGTTGCATTATACATAATAATTCTTCCGCAACACTTGCAGAAGCTCGTACACGCTGGGCGAAGCATCCCGGCCAGATCAAGGTCGCGGGATCGTTTCTCGCCGCTAAAGTCGTCATGTACAGACTTACATTTGGGGCACACAAGTATCTGTGACGAGCGAAATTGTCGTCTCTCCTCATCTCGGAAATATTGTCGTATATCATCCTGTTGTGACTGTGGCAGTTTCCCAAAGGGCATCATATCTGGTGCGCCGCACATCGGACACGGTCGACCAGCGCTCGTGATGAGGAACCATATCAAAGCACCTATGGCCAGTAATATTACAGGTAAGAGTATGTACATGTGTCCTATCGGGCATTGGGTGAATATGTCTTAATTGACGAACGCCAAGCCGCAGAGCCGCCCGCTTCGGGCGTGCTTCTGGCGGCACTTGTTCGGCTTTTCAATTTTTCTACTCCGCTTTAATCATCAGACACCTTGACCATCTTGGACCTCGACTGTCTGTCATGGCAACATCAGCGTCTTTAGCTTTTTCAGACGTCGTCATGACTTCAACATTTTTGACCCCTTCAAGAGGGCCGCCGTATCGGCGGACCTCTTGTCGTAATTCATCAAAGGGTTCGACTTTTCAAATCATTCTCGCGGGTAGATGTTTGACGGCACTACAACATCACCAGGCATGGCCAGATCAATCACCTGCCGACAAGTGCCCCCCCAGACGGTGCCTCAACATAAGGCTGCACATTGTGGATCTCGCTCATTCGTCTTCCTGCCGAACGCCAAGCCGCAGAGCCGCCCGCTTCGGGCGTGCTTCTGGCGGCGCTT
>CALMYG010000083.1 GCA_937873455.1 uncultured Verrucomicrobiota bacterium | reverse complement strand
GGACGCATCCCCGGCGTCAGATGTTGATGTCGATGTACGCGTGGGCGCAGTCGCAACTGAAGACGTGGGACGCGCCCTTGCCGAGGTTCAGGTTGATGCGGATGGTGAACAGCTCTTGCCGCTGGACGGCCTTGATGGCTTCGACATCGATCCCGGTGCGCAGGCCGCCTTTGACCAGCAGTTTGCCGTCGTAGGCCATGTCGACCTTGTTTTCAACAATCTTGGCCGGGCTGTAGCCCAGGGCATCCATGATCCGGCCGAAATTGGGGTAGTCGTTGTGCCAGGAAGTTTTGACGAGCAGGGAATTGGCAACCGACCGCGCGGCCAGCTCGGCGTCTTTCCCCGACCGCGCGCCGACCACCTCGACCTTGATCACCTTTTTCGCGCCTTCGCCGTCGCGGATAATCATCCAGGCCATTCGTTGGCAGAGCGCGAGCAGAGCGGCATCAAATTTTTTCCAGTCGGGATGACCGGGCTTGAGCGGCTTGTTTCCGGCCGCGCCGTTGGCGAAGAGCAGCACGGTGTCGTTGGTGCTCATGTCGCCATCGACGGATATCCGGTTAAAACTTTCCTTCACCGCCGCCTTCAATGCGGCGGCAAGCGCTTTGCGGTCCACCGCGGCATCGGTCATGACAAAGCACAGCATGGTCGCCATGTTCGGCTCGATCATCCCCGCGCCTTTGCACATAACGGACAGGGTCACCGGCTTGCCGTCGATTTTCAGCCGCACCGTGCCGAACTTGGGTCCGTTATCTGTGGTCATGATGCCGCGCACGGCATTCATGGCGCCGTCCGGCGATAAGGCGGCGCCGAGGGTTTCGATCCCGGCGAGAATTTTATCCATCGGCAACCGGGCGCCGATATGGCCGGTTGAGCAGACATACATGCTGGAAACGGGAACCCCGGCGGCGCGCGCGGCCGCCCGGGCCATGGCCTCGGCATCGGCTTCGCCGCCCTTGCCGGTGCAGGCATTGGCGTTGCCGCTGTTGATCACCACGCCCCGGCCTTTGCCCGAGCGAATCCGCTTCAGGCAAACCTTCACCGGCGCGGCCTTGACCTGGTTGGTGGTAAACGTGCCGGCCGCCGCGGTGTCCGGAAGCTCCGAGACAATCATGGTCATATCCGGATCGCCGGATTTTTTAATGCCGGCATGCACGCCGGCGGCGCGAAACCCTTTGGGCAGGACGATGGCGTTTTCTATGGTGATCGTTTTCATGGCGATCCGCATTCAAGCACAGCCAACCGGCGATGCAATAGAAAAACGACGTTCGTTTTAAGGTTGATACCGGATCGCGCCTTCCGGCACGCTGCCACTTATCGGAGACGACCTATGACCAAACACACCACGACGTTACTTCTTCTCATGGTCTTGTTTAGCGGCGGATGCGCCAGCCTGATGGAGACCCCGGAACAAATTGCCGCCCGAATCGAGCGCCAATCCAACGAACAAGCCGCCGCCGCGATACGTTCCGATCCCGACCCCGGGCAGCGGGCGAAGGCGGCCCGTCGGCTGGGCGACATCGGCGATGCCGCATCCGTGGAGCTACTGCGCCAGGCCTTGCGCGATCCGGAGGCCGTGGTGCGCGCCGCCGCCGCTCACGCCTTGCGGGATGCCGAGGCCAACGGCCAGGCCGCCGCTTCCGATCTTCGCGAAGTATTTGCCGGGGAAACCGATCCGGTGGCCGCCGTAACCATGGCCTGGACCTTGCGGCGTTGGGGCTCGGACCTTTCCGATGGGGTCGACGTGTTGCGACCGATCCTTGAACAGACCCATCAACCGTGGGCGCGGTACAATGCCGCGTTGCTGTTGCGTGAACGTTTGGACGTGTCCGAAGTTGCTCCGGCGGTGATCGCCACGCTGGGCACCACGGTGGCGCGGGAGGCCCGCACCAAACCCGAGGATCTCGTGGAGCAATGGATCGCGCGGGATGCCGCCGCCGTGATGCCTTATGTCCTGGCGGGCGCGGAGGACGAGCGCCCGGCCACCCGCGCCGCGGTCGCCCGGTTGTTGTACCGGTTCAAGCCGCCGGTCGATGCCATGGATATCGTGCGCCGGCGGATGGAAGATCCCAACGCCGACATATTCAACACCGTGTTGCCGCCCCCAGTAGAGGCGACCCTGTTGGTCTTGCTGGCCGATCCGGAAGCGGAAGTGCGCGCGGCCGCCGCCTGGGCGGCCACCATGTGCGGTCCGGCGCCGTTGGCCGCGGTGCCCGCGCTCAAGGCGCTGCTCAACGATGCCGATGAACGCGTGCGCATGAACGCGGTGCATGCGTTGGGGCCGGTTGCGGTCGCGCCGGGCGGGCCGGGTGAGGCCCTCGTCTTGATGAGCGAAAAATTGAGCGATCCCTCCTCCCGGGTGCGCGCGGATACCGCCCTCGCGCTCGCCAACGTCGGCCCGCTGCCGGAGGATGTAACGCGTCGCATCGCCGCGCGCCTGGACTCCCGCGCCGAGGTCGACGCCAACGTCCGCGCCCATGCCGCCGCCGCGCTCGCCAACGGGGCCGACATACCGGAGGTGGAAGAGGCGTTGACGCGCGGCCTGAACGATCCCGACCCCACGGTGGTTGAGCGCAGCCGCGACGCGCTGGAACGCCGCGCCGCCGAGACAAACCGCGAAAGCGTTGATTGATCACGCCCTGGACGGGTGTGCCCTCGCCGTGCGAGCATGTGAAATGAATCCGTGGAGGTCAGTACTCGTTCAACACCGCGCATACATACGGAGTCATTTCGAGCGAAGTTCTCCGCGGGAGAACGCCGTCGAGAAATCTCCGCCTTCACCAGTAAAGGGGAGACCCCTCGACTTCGCTCGGGGTGACGAATGACGGCGAGCGTGCGGCAGGGCGGAGCAGGCTTATGACGCCGACTATGGAGGGCCGTCCGGCGGTTGTAGGTCGGGGCTCCGCGCCCGGCGACATTACGCCAGCCTTGTGCGTTGGGTTGCCTGCTCTGTTGTGCATCGCAATGCAATCCCGCGAGCCGGTCACCCGCGCATGATCACGCGCCTTGGCGCCGGGTTCAATGCGACAAGCGTTCATGTGCAACCACATATTTCATCATACTGTAGTTGCTTGTTTTGTTGTCATTCCGAGCGCAGTCGAGGAATCTCAACCGCATCCATAGACCGAGATGTCTCGACTTCGCTCGACATGACCATGCTGTCTTCGGCTTCAGTTTTATTGAAATTACTCTAGCACTTCGCCCGCATTCAGCATCTTGAGAAAATGCTGTATGGGCCATATAGACAAAGGCCCGTCTTTCAGCTTGACGGAACCCGTATAAATGCCGAAGCCGCTGGTTAATGTTCCATTCGCGATTAAATCCTTGATGGCTGAACCATACTCCGTCCTCCACGTTGCCGTTGATTTGACTTCGATGCCCACACTATGCCGGCCGCGTGTCCAAATAAAATCCACCTCCGAGCCCGAGGGTGTGCGCCAATAGTGAAGTTGGCCGCCGAGGTTTTGGTAGGCCATAGCCGCGCGCAGTTCGTGCAGCACCCAGGTTTCCATCAGAAAACCGCGCTCCCCGCTTTCCATGGGTTCCCGCAACCGTCCGGCCAGGGCCCGCGCTGCGCCGGTGTCGAATAGGTAAAACTTCGGACTGGCCACCTCCTTGACCTTGACGCGTTTCCGCCAAGCCGGCAGCCAAAAACCGATCAACGTGTCCGTCAGGGTTGAGAAGTAGCCCTGAACGGTCGGCCTGGCCACGGCGGCATCGCGCGCCACACCAGCGACGTTAACGATTTGGCCGTTCATCAAAGCGGCCACCTCAAGAAAACGGGCGAAGGACTCCAGATTGCGAACCAGGGCCTCTTGTTGTATTTCCTCGCGGATATAGTTGCTTACGTAGGCCTCCAGGGCATCCACGGCATAGTCGGATTCTGACTGTATTTGCGGCAACAAGCCGAATCGCAGGATCCGGTCAACATCAACATCGTAGTTCAGTTCCCTGGCGGTAAGCGGATAGAACTGCCGGTTAATGGCTCTACCGGCCAGTAGGTTCACGTCAAAACGCTTCAGTTTTCGGGCGCTGGAGCCACTGAGGGCAAACGAGTAACGCGTGCCGTATTCGGATATCAGCGCATGCACTTCATTCAACAGGGTGGGTAACCGTTGGATTTCATCGGCCACGACCCAACTTCCTTCCGGCAGCGCTTCGATCCCCTGACGAAACGACTCGGGTTGGCGACTTAGCGATAAAAGGGTTTGTGTTCGGAGCAAATCGAACCAAAGGGCATTGGGCAAGACTTGCCGCAGCCAGGTGGTTTTACCCGTTCCGCGCGGACCGAAAAGGAGAAAAGAATGGTTCGGCTTTTTCAGGCATCGTGTATACATGGTCGGCATATTGACGGCAAATATGCTGTCGGTCAATACAATATTGCCGCACCAGGCATGGCGTATAGCTCATTCTCGGCCTGCGAGATGGGCCACAAAAAGCACAAAAGTCACAACAACGCATGTTCTGCATCGTCGGCGTCAGCGTCAAAACCCGAAGATGCGCCGCGCCCCGGCACGTCGGTTGGCTGTCCGCGGGCCCCACAACCGGTCCGTTCGGTCTTTGTGGACCAGGTACATCCGGTCGTCGAAGTCCCAGAACATGATGGTTTTGTCTTTTGGCTTCAGCGTGAGCAAGTCCTCGATGTTGCGGAGATTGGCGACGTGCAGCATGAGGTAGTCGGCTTGGGTTTCCGCGATTTTCTCAAACAAATTTTCGGTGAGGGAATTCCAGTGAAGGTAGGTTGAGGACGTGAGCCAGAAAATTTGGCCGGTCGGCATGTCGGGATAGCGTTGGTTGAGGTAGCGGACGATGTCGGCGGAAATGGAGCTGATCATGACATCGCGGTCGCGCCCGCGAGCTCGCAGGTCCGCCATGACGGTATCAACGAGCAGGCGGTCCTCCTCGTCGTCGCCTTGCGATTTGATTTCGAGATTGATCGGCTTGGTGACGATGGCCATCGCTTCCTCGTAGCGGGCGATGTCGCCGCCGGTCAGTGCGGCCAGTTCGTCATAGGTTGCTTCGCCCACCGACGCGAATTTTCCATAGATGCGGAGGAGGCGTTGGTCATGAAACAAGACGATCTGGCGGTCGCGGGTGAACTGCACATCAAACTCCACGAAGGCAAAGCGGGGGTTGTTTTCCGCGGCATGTAGCGCGGCCAGAGTGTTTTCCCGGTGCTCGACCGATGCGCCGCGATGCGCCCCGACGGTGCAGCGGTAATTCGGCAGGCCGTCGCCGCCCCGGCCCAACTCGTGTTCAAGCACCCGGTGAAGTTTTGTTGACGAGGGGGCCGCACAACCGGTCAGCGCGAGCCCCGCGAGAAGCATCCGCCACCACGGCCGAACTGCCGCCAACGCCGTCATCCGGTTACCCGGTACGCCGTATAGGCCACATACCCGGCGAACAAAAGCGCGCCCTCCCAGCGTTTCAGGGTGAATCCGGTGGCGGCGAGCGGGAACAGCACCACGGCCGTTACCGCCATGACCAGAAAGTCGGTGGTAACCATTCCGAATGCGGAAAAGGGTTTAACCATCGCGGGCAAACCCAGAATGCCCAGAAGATTAAAAATGTTGGAGCCGACGACATTGCCCACTGCGATGTCGGCGTGTTTACGCGCTGCCGCGACCACGGAGGTGGCCAGTTCGGGCAGGCTGGTGCCCGCGGCAACAATGGTGATGCCGATCACCGCTTCGCTGAGCCCGGCGCGACGGGCCAATGCCACCGCCCCGGAAATAAACCAATCGGCGCCAAAAACCAGCAGGCCCAGCCCGGCGACGATCATGACGACTTCCAGCCAAACCGAGGCGGAAGGTTTGGGTAATTCCGCCAACGCCTCCTCCGCCCCCGCTTCGGCAAGACCCCGGCGGCGGGACTGGACGATCATCACCGCCATGTACGTAATCAACGCGGCGACCAACAGCGCGCCTTCGAGGCGTGATATCTGTTGATCGCGCAGCAACCACCAGCCGAAACCGGTCACCGCGATCATCAGGGGAATGTCGCGACGGATCAAATCGATATGAACCGCCAACGGACAAATCATGGCCGAAAGACCGAGAATCATCGCGATGTTGAAGATGTTCGAGCCCACCACATTGCCGACGGCGATATCGCCCTGGCCGGCCAGCGCCGAGCGGAAGCTGACCGCCAGCTCCGGCGCGCTGGTGCCGAAGGCCACCACGGTCAGGCCGACGACCACCGGGGCAATTCGCAACCGCAAGGCCAATGCGCTGCCGCCGCGCACCAGTCCCTCCGCGCCGACGGTTAGAAAAACCAGACCACCGATCAACAGCAATATGGATGGGATCATGGCTGCGGCGAGGTAACCGTTGGCGGGGCATCCGCGGTGGCGGGCGGGTTTTCCGCCGCCTTGCGGCGCTGGAGAAATTCGCGGGCCAGCTCCCGGTAGGCGGATGCGCCGGTGCTGTGGCGGTCATAATCGATCACCGGCTTGCCGAAGCTGGGCGCTTCGCTGACCCGCACGCTTCGGGGTATGAGCGTCTTGTACACCTTGTCGCCGAAGTATTCGGTGACTTGCTGAACCACCTGCTGGGCCAGGTTGGTGCGGCTATCGTACATGGTCATGACGATGCCCTCGATTTCCAATTCCGGATTCGCCCCGCTTTCACGCAGTTGCTGGATCAGACGGACCATCACCGACAACCCTTCCAGCGCGTAGTATTCGGATTGGATCGGCATGATCAGTCCGTGCGAGGCGCAGAGCGCGTTCATGGTGAGAATGCCGAGGGAGGGCGGGCAATCGATGAAAATGATGTCGTACCGGTTTTCCGCGGCCAGGGGGCGCAGGGCGTTTTTCAGCCGGTGGAGGTACCCGTCGAGCCGGGCCACTTCGATCTCCGCGCCGGCGAGGTTGACTTCTGCGGGAATGAGGTCGAGGCGCTTGATTGCGGTGGGTTTGACGAAGTCGCGGGGATCGGCCTGGCCGAGCAGAACCGGATAAAGGCTCACCCCTTCGGTTTTTTCCAGGCCGAGACCGCTGGTGGCATTGGCTTGGGCGTCAAAGTCGATCAGCAAGACGCGGCGTCCGCGCTCGGCGACGGCGGCGGAAAGGTTGACCGAGGTGGTCGTCTTGCCGACGCCCCCCTTCTGGTTGGCGACCGAGAGAATGCGGGTGTTCATGAATGCGGCAAAGGTTGCGCTTGCCGCGGGCGGTGTCAAGAAAATGGACGGTCCGGAAAATGGCGCCGGACGTATTCTTGATTTCTTGACTGATGCATTTCGTTTATCATCCATCCCATCAGGATTTTAAAGTGGATTGTGCAACGAGCCAGACCTCTTGATGCGCCGCAGGCGCATGCGATACCGCGGGAATCCGCCGACGGATTCCCGGATGGCTCATGCACCGCATGACCAAACACCTTCGCGTCATGAACGGGCTTCAGGTGATTGGTGTCACGAAAAGGTCAGCCTATCAGGGATGCGCCCTAATGCGCCGGACGGTCACCGCACCAGAAGGAGCGGCACGGTTGTGATATGAAGCAGTTTGTGGGCGGTACCGCCAAGGAACCACTCGCGCACACGGCTGTGCCCGTGGGCGCCGGCCACCAGCAATCCGCAACCCAGCTCTTCGGCCTTCGCGACCAACACCTCCGCGGTCCGGCCCTCGACAATCAGGTGGGCGGCGGCGCATTCATGGGCGCGGGCCAGGCGCATGGCCGTTTCGGCGTGATCCATGGCCCGGTTATGATCTCCGCCCTCGGCCACCGTGGCGATAACCAGCGGAACGGCGAGGGCGAGGGCGAGCTCGATCGCCTCGCGCAGGGCCCGGCTGGCATGCGGGCTGCCGTCGTACGCGATCATGATCTTGTCGATGGGGACGAACACCCGGGGCACCACGAGCGTGGGCTTGATCGAGTGCCGCACCACCCGGTCCACCGTGGACCCGGTCCATTCCCCGGTAATTTCATCGTGTTCGCCGTCCTGGCCGAGAATCACCATTTCCGCGCCGATTTCCTCGCGCAGAATCACCTGGGCGGGATGCCCCCATTTGACGACGGCATCGCAGTCGCTGATGCCCGCCTCCCGGCATTGCGCCCGGAACGCGGCGAGGATCGCCTCGCCTTTTTCCTGCATGATCGCGCGGAATTGGTTCAGCGGGTCGGTAAACGGTTGCGCGCCGAGCCAGCCGGAGACATTTGCCATCCACGGACCTTCCAGCATGCGGGAGTCCAACACATGCAGCCCGGTCAACCGCGCCTGGAAACGAAGGGCGAGGTGAATGCCATAATGAATGGAATAATCACCGTGAGGAGAACCGTCGGTGCAAACCAAGATGCTTTTGATCATAAACAATTCTCCGCAGCTTCGCGTTTAACTATAAAAAAATCTCCGGACACTGTCGAGGAGGGAATGGTTAAACTTTTGTGATGGGGCGCATCCCTGATGGGTTGACCCATTCCTATTCCTTCATGATCACCCCACCGGGATCATGAAGAAGATCATGCAACGCGCCTGACCTCTTTATGCGCCGCAGGCGCATGTGATACCGCGGGAAACCGCCGACGGTTTTCCGCCCGGCTCCTACACCGCATCAAAAGCCGCCCTCGGCGCGGGCGGCACAAAAC
>CALMYG010000082.1 GCA_937873455.1 uncultured Verrucomicrobiota bacterium | reverse complement strand
GAGTTTTCGCTCGTGAATTCCCCGCGGCTTTGAGTATAAACGGAGGCGTTGCTTTTTTATGGTCATGTTATGGTAACGATTAACGGATACGAATTGTTGGAGAAGATTGGCGAAGGCGGCATGGCGTCGGTTTGGAAGGCGCGTCAGCTCTCGCTGGATCGCATCGTCGCCATCAAGGTTCTTGGCAAATCCTCCCTGCCCGACCAGGAAGCCCGCGACCGCTTTCGCCGCGAGGCGCAGATTGCCGCGAAGCTGAATCACGCCGGCATCGTGCAGGTGATCGATACCGGCGAGGTGGATGATTCGGCCTACCTGGTGATGGAGTATATCGACGGCCCTTCGGCCGGCGATTTGATTCAGCGCCAGGTGGTGATGGGGGAGGAGCAGGCGCTGGAAATCACCGAGCACGTCGCCCGCGCCCTGGCCTATGCCTGGGAAAAGGAATGTTTGATCCATTGCGACATCAAGCCGGACAACATATTGATCGATCGCGTCAGCGGTGCGGTCAAGGTCGCCGATCTTGGTTTGGCCCGGATGATCGGTTGGCGGCCGGACCAGGCCGACGACCACCTGATCATCGGCACGCCGAATTATACCCCGCCGGAACAAGCCGCGGGTTTGCCGGACCTCGATTGCCGAACCGATATGTATGCCCTCGGGGCGACGCTCTACCACATGGTTACCGGCGTGTTGCCGTTCCGGGATGCGCGAGGCAGCGAGGCGATGAACCGGCACGAGAACGATTTTCTTGAAGACCCGGTGGTCATCAACCCGGCGCTTGCCCCGGCCACCGCCTGGCTGATCGAAAAGTTGATGATCAAAAACCGGTCGATGCGTCCGCACTTCTGGACGCAAGTGATCAAGGATATCGAGCAGGTCCGGAAACACCGCATGCCGTTCGCGCCATTGCCGGAGGCGGGTCTCAGCACCATCCGCCGGGCGCCATCGCGGGCGGCGGTTTCGCCGGCCGCCGCGACTTCTCCGGGGGCGGTGAAGCCTCCCGCCGAGCCGCGCAAGTTAACCCTGAAGAAAAATGATCTGCCCTCTCCGGTGGCCGCCGCGCCTTCGTCGCGAGGCGGCGGTATTGGAAAAATGCTGGTTGCGCTGCTGGTCCTGGGTTTTCTGGGGTATGGCGCGCTGGTGTACCTTGGTCGCCTGCCGCTCCCGACGTTTCTGGAAAAAACCGGCGAAACCGTTTCCACGGATGAGCCGCCGGCCGAGGTCCTCACGCCGGAGCCGGAACCACCGCCGCCGGCGGAAGCCCCGCCCGAGGCGTGGCGCAACGAGGACTTCATTCGCGGCGCCCGCCTGTTCAATCAAGCCCTGGCCGATTACAAGGAATACCAGCAGACCCGGGAAAACCCCGCGATCCTCCGGCAAGTCGAGGAAAACTGTCGCGAGGCCATCGCTTTGTTCGAGGCCGCGCGCACCGATGCCCCGCCGCATATCCCCATCGGCCACTATATTGATCAATGCAACGGCCTGATCTTCAATGTGCGGCAGTCCATGACCCTCAGCCCGGACCACGACGCGCCGGAAGCGGCGGCGTCCGCCCCGCCAGAACCGGAGGCGCCGGAACGCCGCGAACTGGTCTACGTGGATGATGCTCAGGAGCCGTCGTCCGAACCGGAAGCTTCCGAGCCGTCGGAGCCGAAGTTGTTGCGTGTTGCTTTTGATGCGCAATGGGATCGTGCGCCGTCGGATGCCGGGCGCATCGGGGACGAATTGCGCCGCCTGTTGAGTCGGCATGCCGAACCCGACCGCTCGCTGATGGTGGATGGTTCCGTACCGTTGTATCCGGGAATAACCTGCATGATGTCCGCGCGCGAGGCCGCCCGCGTTCTCCGGCAGGAATTGCCGATGCGCCGCGCGCTGGAAGTGCCGGGTTGGCCGGCCCGGAGCTTGTTTACCTATGCATTTGAAGGCGACTTTTCCGGCGCTCAGCGCCTGCTCCTGATCGTGGATAACAACAGCCGGGTGCTGGCCCTGCAACTGGTGGATGAACGCCCCGCGCCGGCGCGCATGGAGTCGGCGTTGTTTTCACCGAATTGGCAAGTCGTGGATTTCCTGGCCGGGCGTCGGCGGGGCGAAGCCGACGGGCTGATCGCCCACCGCGTGCGCAAGCGCGAAAGCCTGATCCGTCTGGACACGGAACTGGCGGCCCCGGCCGCCGAGCAGGGCGAGCGCTTGGTCGCCACGCGGGTTCAACTGCTGATGCCGACCCAGTTGGCCGGGATGATCCTTAGCATCGGCAACTAACGACCCGCCGAACCCGGGAATGGATTGCCCCATGTTGTCGTTTGCCATCATCGGCGCCGGAGCGCTGGGCGGTTATTACGGCGCCCGACTCGCCCAGGCCGGCTATGAGGTTCACCTTCTCTGCCACCGCGACGGCCCGTTTATTCGGGAAAAGGGGCTGGTGGTTGAGTCGCAAGGCCGGTCGGTGCTTCATGTTCCGGCCCGGGCCTATGACCGGGTGGAGGATATGCCGCCGTGCGACATCGCACTGGTTGCGCTCAAAACCACGTCCAATCAGGCGTTGCCGCACCTGCTGCCGCCCGCGCTGAAGCCGGATGGCGCTGTACTGGTCATGCAAAACGGATGGGATGTGGAGGTCGATGCCGCCGCCGCCGCGCCCGGTCATCCCGTGGTGGGCGGTTTGTGTTTTTTGTGCGCGAACAAGGTTGGCCCCGGCGTTGTCCGGCACCTCGATTACGGCGATGTGATGCTCGGGCGGCATGAGCCGACCGATACGAACGGCCGCGCCAGCGCCGCGTTGGCGGTGGTGGCCGACGCCTTGCAGCAGGCCCGCATCCCGACGCAGATTTCAGAAAATTTGCGACTAGCCCGCTGGAAAAAACTGGTATGGAACATTCCTTACAACGGACTTTCCGTCGTTCACCTTACCACCACGGATGTGCTGATGGCCGATCCACGCCTCCGCGCCGAAGTCGAAACGCTCATGCGTGAAGTTCAGGCGCTGGCCCGGGCCGATGGGCATGGGATCGAGGACGCGTTTATCCAAAAAATGCTCGACGATACGTTGCGCATGACGCCGTATAAGACCAGCATGTTTTTGGATTATGAAGCGGGGAGGCCGATGGAGCTGGAAGTCCTGTACGAACGCCCGTTGCTCGCCGGGGAACGCGCCGGCGCCTCCGCGCCGCATATCCGCGCGTTATGGGAAACTCTGGTCGCGATGGAAAAAGCCGCCCGCGTGCCCCTTTCGCGATAGGGTCGGCCTTAAACTCGTGTGCCGGTTTAAACGACGCCGAAAATCCAACCCTCGTAACGGGCGGCGGCGCGGGTCATGTCCGGAGGCGTCCACGTTTCAGGTTGTAAGGCCAGCGTGCGCAGAGCGGCAGCGGAAAGGAGCGCATCGGTTTCATCTTCGCTGCGCCTGGCGTCGGGGATCGGTCTCGTATTGTAATGTTGGAAAACACGGTTAAGAAATCCGGGGTCACGCCAACCCCGCGGATCAAGTTCGGCGCGCACGACGTACAGGCGGGGAAAAATTTCCACCACGACCACATCCGCACCGGCGATCGGATCGAATGGCCAGATGGCGATGCGAAGGTTTTGCCGCCGACGGAGGGTGAGGGCCAGGCGCATGGCCGCCAGCGAGCCCATACCGACCGATCCCGCGCCGACCCCGTTGAAAACGCTGGAGGGGCGCGTCCACGTCTCACGGCACTTCCATTCCGTCAAGCGGCCGCGTTGGTTGTCGAAGTGCGTGCCGCGATGTCCCGGGGTATTCAGGTAATCCGCGAAGATTTTTCCGGCCCGACCAAACGAGCCGGCGTAAAAGTCATCCGCGTTATCCGACTCGCGTTCCACCGCGCGCCAGAGTGATTCGACGTTAGGTGGCGAGTGGGGGTGACCGGGGAAGTAGGCACGGCGATCCACGAACGGAAACGCCATCGCCGCGTCGATGCCCAGCAGGACCGGGCCGTGACGTTTGGCGGCATCGAGCGTGGCGTTCACGATCCCGTGGCGCGACCAGGTTGTGCCCGGCGGCGGAAGGAACAGGGTTGGCGATGGGCGCCCGGGTCGGCACCAGGCCGCCTGCAGGCCGGGAAGCCGCGGTCCTTTTGCGCCGGACCAGTCCACGGCCATAAATCCCTGAAAATCTGGAATCATGCGTTAAGCTACGCCATGCGCGGAGTAAAAAAACAACACCTGCCGGAAAAAATATGTCCGGTATGCCAGCGACCCTTCCGTTGGCGAAAAAAGTGGGAACGGGTGTGGGATGAGGTGATATATTGCAGCACGCGTTGCCGGGAAGGGCGAACAAGCAGCCGCTAACCAAGCAGTAACTAACTAATGGCAAACCGGTAATGGACGGGGCGAACCGCGTTGTACTCTTCGCGTTCACGAGACCCTAACTGGCGTCGGGTCCGAATCATGATTGGAATATCCGCTCCCGGAAACGATCCGGCATGGCGGTGAGTTTATTGCGG
>CALMYG010000081.1 GCA_937873455.1 uncultured Verrucomicrobiota bacterium | reverse complement strand
CCCGGGCAGATTTCTTGTTGACCTGAACGCCGGTCGTCTTCATCCTTTGCGGGGCAAAAGGACAGGACATGGCGCTTAACCCCCAACTTGATCAATTTATGGCGGCATTCCCCCACGAGGGGCTGACGTTCGACGACGTTTCGTTGATCGCGCGATACGCGGACTTTCTCCCGCCGGAGGCCGATATCGGCTCCAAACTCACCGCGCGCATCCACGTCAACATTCCCTTTGTCAGCGCGGCGATGGATACCGTCACCGAGTCCGGCATGGCCATTGCCATGGCCCTGCAGGGCGGCATCGGCGTGGTCCATAAAAATCTGACCCCGCAACGCCAGGCCTCGATCGTCGGCACGGTAAAACATTACCTGAACGGGCTCATCTCCCACCCCATCACGTTCCGGGCCGGGCAAACCCTGGGCGACGTACGGAAAACCCGCGAAGAAAAAGGATACAATTTCAGCGGATTCCCCATCCTCGATGACCAGGACCGGGTCGTCGGCATCCTGACCGCGGCGGATATCAAGTTCGCGGAAAACCCCAAGGCGCGAATCGACGACGTGATGACCCGCGACGTCATCACCGCCCCACCGGGCACCGGAATCGAAGACGCCTACCGGATCATGATGCGGCACAAAATCGGCAAATTGCCGCTGGTCGAAAATGGCAAACTGGTCGGCCTCTACAGCTTCGCCGATGTGCAATCCCTCATCCGCAATGCCAATCCGGTTTACAACCGCGATGCCAAATACCGCCTCCGGGTCGCCGCGGCGATCGGCCCGGGCGACCACGCACGGGTGGAAGCCCTGGCCGACCGCGAAGTGGACGTCGTCGTAATCGATACCGCGCACGGCCACAGCAAAGGCGTACTCGACATGATCCGCTGGGTGCGCGCTCATTACGATGCCATCGATGTGGTGGCCGGCAATATCGCAACCGGCGACGCGGCGATCGCCCTGCGTGATGCCGGCGCGCATGCGGTCAAGGTTGGCATCGGCCCCGGCTCCATTTGCACCACCCGGGTCGTCACCGGCGTCGGCACGCCGCAGATTTCCGCCATTTACGCCTGTGTGAGCGCGCTCGAAGACAGCATCCCGGTCATCGCGGATGGCGGCATCCGCTACTCCGGCGATGTGGCGAAGGCCATCGTCGCCGGGGCCAGCACGGTCATGATGGGTTCCGTACTGGCCGGCACCGAGGAAAGCCCGGGCGAAAAAATAATCTATCAAGGCCGCCAGTACGTTGTCTACCGGGGCATGGGAAGCCTCGGCGCCATGAAGGCAAATCAGGGCAGCCGCGAACGCTACGGCCAAAAAGATGTCGGGCAGGAAGAACTGGTCCCGCAAGGCATCGAAGGCATGATCCCGTTCGCCGGATCACTGAAGCAGGTGCTCACCCAATTTTGCGGCGGCTTGCAAGCGGCGATGGGATTTGTCGGCTGCCGCACCATTGACGCCATGCGCCGCGAAGCCCGCTTTATCCGGATCACCGCTTCCGGCAACGCCGAAGGCCATCCCCACAACGTCACCATTACCAAGGAGGCGCCGAACTACCGGTCTTGAACCGGAGGTCCGCCGCGGAGGAATCCAGCATGATACGCGAAGCCATTGCCAAATTGGCCGAAGGCCAGATGATCACCGGGCATGAAGCCCTGCTCACCATGCGCCAAATCATGGGCGGCGAAGCCACCCCGGCCCAAATTGCCGCGTACCTTACCGCCCTGCGCATTCGCGGCGAAACCCCGGAGGTGATCACCGGCAGCGCAACCGCCATGCGCGAGGTTTTCACCGCCGTGGAACCGCACGCCGATGTGGTCGTCGACACCTGCGGCACCGGCGGGGATGGCGCCCACACCTTCAACATCTCCACCACCGTCGCCCTGGTGGTCGCCGGGGCGGGTATCACCGTGGCCAAGCACGGCAATCGCGGCGTTTCCAGTAAAAGCGGAAGCGCCGATGTCCTTGAAGCCCTCGGAGTGAACCTGGCCGTTCCCCCGGAAGTCATGTCCCATTGCCTCAAGGAATTGGGCATTGCCTTCCTGTTCGCCCCCGCCTTGCACCCGGCCATGAAGCATGCCATCGGCCCGCGCCGGGAAATCGGTATACGCAGCATCTTCAACATCCTCGGCCCGCTCTCCAATCCCGCGAGGGCCCGATATGGCATGCTCGGGGTTTACCAGCGGGCGCTTGTGCCGGTATTGGCGGAGGCGGCCGCCCAGTTGGGCGCCCAGCACCTGTTTATTGTTCACGGCCACGACGGCCTGGATGAAGTCACCCTGACCGACCTCACCGAAGTTGCCGAGGTCCGCGACGGCAAGGTAACCGTCCGCACCTTTGATCCGCGCACGTGCGGCCTGACCCTGTGCCGCCGTGACGATCTCGCCGGCGGCGAGCCTGCCGATAACGCCGCCATCATCCGCTCCATTCTGGGTGGCGCCACTGGACCGCAACGGGATATTGTCCTTCTGAATGCCGCCTTCGCCATCGTCGCCGGACAACGCGCCGACAGCGTGGAAGAAGGCCTCCGGCTCGCCGCCGCGTCAATCGACTCCGGCGCCGCCCTCGGCAAACTGGACGGCCTTATCGCCCGCACCACGGGCTGATCAGCGGCTGGATGCAGCGTGCGCCTCGCCGGAAACGAATGGCCACGGGATAACCATCCGCGCGGATCACACAAGTTGCACGGCGACCATCGTGCAATCGTCACTGATCGCGGCGGCTTCCCGGTGGCGGTTGACCGCCTCAAGAATCGACTTGAGCATCACGTCCAGCTCCTGATCGCCGTGCTCTTCCACCACCTGACGGAACCGCTCCTCGCCAAATTCCTCGTTGCGCATATTAAACGCCTCGGTGAAACCATCGGTGTAAAACAGCAATTTGTCCTTGGTTTTTAGCGCCTGTTCATGATTTTCGTAAACCGGGTCCGCCGTCATGGACAACGCCGGCCCGTTGGGCAAGCTGCACCAGGAGGCCTTGCCGCTCGCGGCGTCGAAAAGAATCGGATACGGATGACCGGCGCTGGACATGCTGACGTTCTGGTCGGACAAACGAATCACCGCATAAATCAAGGTGATGAAATATTCTTCGGGAATCATGCCCCGAATGGCCTCATTCAGCCGGGTCAGCACCTGAGCCGGATTCTTGATTGCGGCGGCGCCGACCTTGGCAACTTCGGTTTTATTTTTCATGTTTTCAAACGCCATCTTCAACAAACCGCTGATCAGGGCGGCATTGACCCCGTGGCCCGATACATCGGCGAGGTAAAAGCCGACATGATCGGCATCGATGGAAAACACATCAAACAGGTCGCCGCCGAGGGTGGTGCAGAATTCATAGGTATGACCGAAGCGGATACGCCCTTCGCGGGGAAATTCCGTGGGCAGGAAGCCGACCTGCACTTTCCGGGCCAGGTCCAGTTCCTCTTCCAATTGGCGATTTTTTCCCTCCAGAACCTGGTTGATCGCGGCCAAAGCCTTTTGGCTCTCCTCCAGCTCGCGGCGCTGACGCCAGAGTTGGCAAAACACTTCCACCTTGGCGGTCAGCACCAGGGGCTCGATCGGCTTGGTAATATAATCCACGGCGCCGGTCTCATAACCCTTGAAGATATGCTGGCGTTCGCCGCTGGTCGCGGTGACGAATATGATGGGTATCCGCCGGGTCTTGGGATTCAAACGCATGAGTTCGGCGGTTTCGTAGCCGTCCATTCCCGGCATCTGCACATCGAGCAGGACCAGGGCGATGTCGTGTTCAATCAGTTGCTGCAAGGCTTCGTTTCCCGAACCCGCCTTGATCAACTTCAAGCCGGGCATTTCCAGCAAATGCTCCAGCGCGATCAGGTTTTCCGGTCGGTCATCCACCAGCAGAACTTTGACAAATTCAGTCACGGGTTATCTCCTTACCCAGGATTTCACTAGAAGCAACAATTGATCCAGATCGACCGGCTTGGCGAGGTAATCATTCGCTCCCGCCTCCATGCAAGCTTCCCGGTCCTGTTTCATGGCCTTCGCGGTCAGGGCGATGATCGGCACGTTCCGGATGGAACGGCGACCGCGGATTTCCCGCATGGCCGCGTAGCCATCCATGCCCGGCATCATGATATCCATCAGTACCAGGTCGATTGCCGGATCGGCCTCAAGAAGTTCGAGGGCTTTCTGCCCATCAGCGGCCACGTGGCTTTCCGCGCCCCAAGCCTCGATAATCGCGGCGAGGGAAAAGGCGTTCCGCATGTCATCGTCCACCACCAGGATGCGCTTCCCCTGCAGGTCGGCGTCGGCTTGGGGCGGCCGGGACGCCTCCGGTTCCCGGGTTTCCGCGGGCGGTTCGAGGTGCAAATAAAACGCCAACTTGGCGCGCAACCGCTGGGGAGCTTGATCGCCTTTGACCACCACGGCAACGATGCGCTTTCGCAACTCCGCTTCCTCCCCGCGGTCCAGCGTTCGCCCGGTGTAGAGGATCACCGGCACATAGGCGCCGGGCGGCATCGGTTCGAGGGCATCCAGCACGGCGCTGCCGGAAATATCGTTCAGTCCCCAATCCAACAGAATACCGTCCAACTCGGTGGTTCGGGCAAGATGGATGGCCTCTTTGCCGGTATCACAACGAATCACCCGAATCGGCCAGTCGGCGAGAAGCGACTGAATAGCATCCAAGTCGGTCCGATCGTCATCCACCACCAACAAGGTTTTGGGTCGGCGCTGGGCTACCCACTCGATGCGATCAATGGCATGGTGGATTTGTTCCGGATTGACCGGTTTGGCGAAAAACCCGACCGCGCCGTCGCGCGCCAATTGCTGATCCGGCTCAAGGGCGCTGATGATGCACACGGGAATTGTCCGGGTTTCCGGATCCTGTTTCAGCGCTTCGAGCACGGTATGCCCCTCCTTGCCGGGAAGCATCATGTCCAGCAAGACGCCGACCGGGTGAAGCCGACGGACGGCATCCAGACCGAGATCGCCGCGCCCGATCACCTCCGGGATGTATCCGCGCTCGCGGGCGATATCGGCCAGAATGCCGGCGAACGCGGAATCATCTTCCAGAATCACCAGGCGGCGCGCCGGCGCCTCCGGGGCGGTCGATGGAACGTTCAACGCACGCGTCGAGGAGGAACCGGTGTCGGGTGCGTTGTTGCGCTCCGGCATAGCGCCATTTAGGTCAACCGGCGCGGCGCGTTCAATTGCCGCATCAGGAAGCCACAGGGTAAACGTACTGCCGCGACCAGCTTCACTTTCGAGAGTAATATCGCCACCCAAACGTAGGGCAAGCTCGCGGGATATCGACAACCCCAATCCGGTCCCGCCATACTGGCGACTGGTGGAGCCATCCGCCTGCTGAAATGCCCGGAAAATCATTTCATGTTTATCCGGGGGAATGCCGATGCCGGTATCGATGACGGAAAAACCGATCGCGCGGTTTTCGCTTTTCGGCGGGTCGGGAAGAAACATGCGGAGGGTCACGGAACCGCTGGAGGTAAACTTGAAGGCATTGCCGCACAGGTTGCGCAGAATCTGACCAACCCGCTGGGCATCGGTCATCAGCCGCGTGGGAAGCCCGGCCTCCCGCTCGATCGTGAACGCGACTCCTTTTTCCGCGGCCAAGGGACGGAAAATTTGCCCCAAGGCGTTTACGATATCATCCAGCGGCACCGGGGCGCGCGTGATCTCCAGCATGCCCGCCTCCACTTTCGACAGGTCAAGGATATCGTTGATCAGGGTCAAGAGATCGGAACCGGACTTGTATATGGTGCGGGCGAATTCAACTTGTTTTTCGTTGAGATTGCCGCTCTTGTTTTCCGAAAGCAGCCGACTAAGGATCAACATGCTGTTGAGCGGTGTGCGCAGCTCATGTGACATGTTGGCGAGAAATTCCGACTTGTATCGGCTGGCCTGCTCCAGCTCGCGGGCCTTTCGCTCCAGATCGAGCCGGGCCGCTTCAAGCGCTTTGTTCTGCCGGTGAATTTCCTGTTTCTGCTGTTCAAGCAATTCGTTGCGCTGCTCCAGCGCGCGGTTGCTCTCCTGCAAAGCCGTTTGTTGCTCCTGCAAAACCCGTGATTGCCGTTGCGTTTCCGCAAGCAATTCGTTGAGAATTTTCCGGGATTGCGCGGACTCAATGGCGATGGCGATGGTGGGTCCGGCCATCCGGAGCAATTCCTGCTGCTCGGCGGTGAACGGCGCCAGACGCCCAAGCTCCAGCACGCCGATCAAGGATGCATCATGCAACAACGGCATCAAGGCGACATGATGCAGGGCATGATCCAGCATGCCGGATTGCAACACCAACGGGCGGCCCTCGGGATCGGATATCAACGCGAGGCGACGGTCGGCCGCGACCTGTCCAACCAACCCCCGTCCCACGGTAACACGGGAAAACTCCTCCGGACCCGTATCGACGGCATGCGCGGCGGCAACCGCCAGCGTGCGCGCGTCTTCGCGCATATACAACACCGCCGCCTGCGCCCCGGTGTGTTCCACCATGCACGCCACCACCTGGCGAAGCAAATCCGCCAAAACCGGCTCGCCGCGCATGCTGTCGTCCAGATTACCGAGCGCGGTTTTCAACCACGACCGGCGCAGACTTTCCTCATGGAATGCGTTAAGTGAGCGGGTCATCCCGATCAGCGCGTGGGACAGTTCATCCCGCTCCGAACGCGGGGTAATGCGAATCGAATAATCACCCTGGGCCAACGTTTGCGTCTGACGGACCACATCCCGGGTCGTATCAACGATCTGATTAAAGGCCCGCTCCAACTCACCGATTTCATCATCGGACGTAACCTGCAAATGTGCGGGCAGATCGCCCAATGCCATGGCATTCGCCATGTCCACCACCCGGCGAATATGCCGCAAAATAAAATGCTGTACCCGAGACGCGAGCAAGACGGCCAGCAGCACCGAACCGGCGGTGATCAATACCGCGAACATGATCTGGCGTCGTATGGATGCCTGAATGGGTTGCAGGTCCGCCTGAAGAATCAACGTGCCTATCCGCTCGTGGTTCTGAAAGATCGGGCTGGCCTTCCACAAGATGCCGGCGTCAACAAATGGATGGTATACGCCCGGCGCCTCCGGGTAGTCCAAACCGAGGAGCGCACGGTCCACGCGATCGTATCGGGCGAACGGCGCTCCGGCTTGATCGTAAAGAAATGCCGAAAGGATGATCGGCTTGTGCTCCAGGGCAGCCAATGTTTCCACTGCGTCATCGGCATCCTGAAAGGACAACGCGGCCTTGCTGTTGTTGCCGATGATATCGGCCAGCGTCGCCAAGTCCTCAACGTTTTGCAAACGGGCGGATCGGGCATACCGCCCGATCATCAGCGACGACGCCAACACCATCGCCGAGGTGATCGCCAAAAAAACGATCAACGTCAGCTTGCGTTCAATGGACAGATGACGGATCCGATGGATCATGATCGCATGTTCCCGCGCCTCACGGGTCCTCCGGCCAGGGGTATCGGACCAATTGAGCCAAGCGCATCAACTTCGCCCGGAATCGTATGCCCAGCTCCTCGGCCGCGGTTTCGTTGATCTCCACCCGAAGCACCACATCCCCCCCCGCGCGATCGCGCTGCTCAAAAAATCGGATGACTCCGCCCTGGCGGGTAAAGCGCTCGGACTCGCCCACCGTCAAGACCGGCGATCCCCGCAACCGCCGGCATAACTCCGCACTCGCTTGATCCTGGGAAATTGGAACAAACAAAATGTGGGTGGGCTCGACATCCTCAACACGGGAAAAGTAGCGGAATTCAATGGAACGCCGGCCAACTTGTTTTTGGGCAATGGCGTCGGCCGCGCGACCGAAGGGGTTTTCTCCGAGCACCCCGATGACCATCGGCGTGCGAGCATTATCTTCCGGCCATTCGGTAAACAACAGAAAGTTATAAAGAAATGCGGACACCAAGTTGTAGCGATCCTCCACCGCACGCGGCGTTGTTTGCCCGCGCGCCGCTGAGGGGATCGCCACCCACCCGATGATCAGCGCTATTCCGATCGCGGTGAATGCCACTCGCCGCCAAACCAACCCGTTAAGGAGCGGCCTGAATATTCCCGTCGGCAAACGCATGACTGGAGCCCGTCTCATGGCAAAACGATCTTGACCTGTAGCTTCATTTATCATTTATTATTCGTAAGGACAACCGATAAACGCGCGGAAAGGAAGTTAATGATGAAGAACTCGCACGGTCTTCCCTCACGCTTGGTTTCCATTTTGCTCGCGGGCGCCATGATTACCTCTCCGGTCGCTGCATTGGCCGGATCGGCTGACCTCGAATCCCTGCTGGAACTCGATCTCGAAGCGCTGTTCGATGTCAAGATTACCACCGCCTCCAAAGTCGTGGAGTCCTCCAGCCTCGCCCCCGCCTCCGTCTATGTCATCACCGCGGAACAAATCAAACGGCTGGGACTAAAAAGCCTCGGCGACGTACTGGCGTTGGTTCCCGGCGTAGATCTGGTTAATCCACACTTCTTTCTGGAGGGCGGGCAACGGGGGTTCATGGGCACCTTTTCCCAATCGTTGTTATTGATCAACGGGCGGGAAATGAACAACCTCATCGCCGGCGAAACGTTTATCGCCAATCAATTCCGAACGCATAACATCAAGCAGATCGAAATCATCAACGGCCCCGGCTCGGCGCTATACGGCGCAAACGCGGTGGCCGGCGTCATCAACATCATTACGAAAACCTCCTCGGACATTGACGGTGTTGAGCTATCGGTCGGCGCCGGATCGTGGAAGACCCGGGAAGCCGGCGTCGTGTTCGGGCGAGAAGAGGGCGAACTCAAGTTATACGGCTCGTTCGCCATTTTTGAAACGGACGGCCAGGATTTTTCCGATTTTCTTTCCGATACCGCCAAGGCTTCCCCGCGCGCGGAGAATAACGCCTACCGTCGCCTGCCCGATCGCTACGGCTATGACAACTATTCCCGGGCCATTCCGTTCAGTTTCACCATCGAAAACCGGGGATTCTACGGCGGTCTGGAGTATTACCAGAACACCATGGGCCGCGGCACCTCGGGCATCCAATGGGATTACACCCAAGGCGAAGACCACCGCGAACTCATGATGCCCTACATCGGTTACCGGCGCGAAAACCTGCTCGATGACCAACTCGACATAAAACTCGAATACCGCTATTACGAGGAACGTTTCTGGGGCAACCACACCGAAGGTGAAGGGCCTCTCGAAAATCCATACACCGGCGCCACCAAAACCGAAGGCATCACCGAGGAAGACCTCGCCCTCTATCGCGGCTTTTACAGTAACAAACGAAGTGAAGGCTCCAAGAAACACGCCATCAAACTCGAAAACACCCTGCGCCTGAACGAACGCAATACCGCGGTCGCCGGCATTGATTACGAACAAAGCGACATCATCGGCGCCGCCTGGTCGCGCACGGAAAAACCGCATCCGCCCGTCACCGACGAACAGCGCTGGCCGGAATTCAGCAATTACAAGTGGGGACTGTACGCGCAGGATCAGCAAAAATTGCTGGATGACCGCGTGACCCTCACCCTGGGCGTGCGCTACAACGAGCACGAACGGTATGGCAGCACCTGGAACCCGCGTGGCGGGCTGGTCTACCGGCCCTGGGACACCAGTATTTTCAAGCTGCTGTACGGGGAGTCCTTCCGCGAGCCGACCGTGTTCGAACTACGCAACAGCACGGCCATCAAGCCGATGACCATGCGCACCTATGAAGCCGGCTGGCAGCAATATTTCGGCAAACGCTTCAAAAACAGCGCCGTGGTCTTCTACAACGAAGCCGAGGACGTCATTGTCGCCGACTCGACCGAAGAAGGCGGCATTTCCAATCGGGGCGAATTGACCGCCAAAGGCTTTGAAAATCAATTCAGCTTCCAGTTTGACCGGGTGAAAGGCTTCCTCAACTACACCTACACCACCTCGGACCTTGATGAGCCCGGCCACGGCAACCGGCAGGTTTTTGATATTCCCAAACACAAAGCCAATCTGGCTCTGCTCTACGAATTTATCGACGATTACTCCCTCGGCCTGGTCGCCCGTTACCGCAGCGAAGTTGATACGGAATATTATGGCGAGACGATCACCATCGACGATTATGTGGTCTGCGATCTCACCGTGAGCGTCATGAAAGTCCCCGGCTTCCGCTCGCCAGCCAGCCTGGATATCACCCTTAAGAATATCTTCGACACCACCTACTACGACCCCGAGCCGCGCAGTCCTTCCGTGGTGAAACATCCGCAGGACGAGCGCAGCCTGTTTGTGACCCTTACCGTGTCCTTATAACGAAGGCGGCGGTGCATCGTCGCACACCAGCACCCAGGCGGCACGGCCACGCAAGCGGTCAAACAGGTCAATGATGTCGTTGTTTTTCATGCGGATGCACCCGTGCGAAGAAGGCGCAACACCCACCCATTGTTCGTGATTTGTTCCGTGCAGGTAAATCAACCGGTCGTAGCTATCCACCTCACCTCCGGCATTGCGGCCCGGTTCGCGACCGGCCAGTCGCAGAATACGGGAAAGAATTTTGTCGCCGTCATGCTCGTCGCGCCAAACCGATGACGGAAGCACTTCGCCGGTAAACGTTCGGCTCACCAGCACCGCGCCGACGGGCAAACCGTCCCCGAGGCGTTCGACAATTTCATGATAGCCGCGAGGCGTCCGCCAGGAATCCTTGCGTTCACCCAAGCCGAGGCGGCTGGTGGAGACCGGATAACGCAACGGACCGGAACCCGGCACACCGGCGATCAGCTCCTGGTTTTCCACATGAACCACCAGCAACCAGGCATCCGGCGGCATACCCAGTCGTACCGCCGCCTCTCGTTCGGAGCCGAGGTTCATCCCCGTTCACGCATGCGTTCGGCCCAGAAGTGCACGGCGTCGTCATGTTGGTGTTCAAACCGGGCGCGCATTTTGAAATAGATAAACGCGTCGTGAAAACAGGCGCGTTGCATAAAGCGCGTGGTTTTTCCCGGGTGCATGGCCAAAAAGTACGGCTGCACCGCCATCAGTTGGGCAATATGCAGGCCGATATTTTTCGGGATATGGACCCGCGGCGCCAACGCAAGCAAATGTTCGCGAACCGCCGCATCGGCGGCGTTAAACCGCGGCATGCCGGTCGCCAGCAAATCGGCGATCTTACGCTCGTGCACCAGTCCGAACAACAAGGCAAACAACAGCGAAGGATTTACCGGCACCCGGTGCAACCGCCAGGTGTCCAATTGACGGGTCACGCGCTCCAGCCATTGCCGGTCGGCCTCGGAACCTTCCAGGGCCTGATCAATCTCCGGGAGCATGTGCGCAAGCAAACCGTAGTGCTTCAATTGGATCAACACTTCGCGCGCGTGCCCGCACAAAAAGAGCTTCTGGACCTCTTCAAACATCCGGGCCGGAGCGGCCTGGGTAATGCGTTCGGCCAAGTCACGAATCACCCGCGCGGTATCCGGTTCCATGCCGAAACCCAAGGTGCTGGCAAACCGCACCGCACGAATCATCCGAACCGGATCTTCGGTCATGCGGGTTGCCGGATCGCCAATGGTGCGAATGATTTTGGCCTGGATGTCCTTCAGGCCTCCCACATAGTCAATGATGGAAAACGTCTGGATATCATAGAACAGGGCATTGACGGTGAAGTCGCGCCGCCAGGCGTCCTGCTCCGGCGTTCCGTAGATGTTGTCGCGCAGGATCAACCCCTCTTCGCTTTTTTGATGGAAACGCGCCTTGTTCTGTGAATCGTCCGCGTTCGCCCGGAAGGTGGAAACCTCGATTACCTCGTCGCGCTGGTGCACATGAGCCAGCCGGAAGCGCCGGCCCACCAACCGGCAATGCCGGAACAACCGCTTGATCTGTTCCGGGCGAGCATTGGTGGCGATGTCAAAATCTTTGGGGGGGCGCCCGACCAACAAATCCCTGACCCCGCCTCCGGCGATATACGCCATAAATCCAGCCTCGGTTAGCCGGTACAAAACATCCAAGGTGCCAGGAGTGAATTGCTTGCGACTGATCGGGTGCTGGTCCCGGGGAATTACGTCCACTTTATCTGACTGCGTGCTAGAGGTCATCCGTTATGCAACTATACGCAATGATGGCAAGGCTGACCAAGAAAATTCTCGTTCGTTAAACTTTGACTTTATATAACGGCTTCAACATAGTTAGACGAGTTGTCAAATACGCAAAACTGCTAATGATAGATTTTATCGTCATCGGAACGCACCGGGGAGGCACTCAGTCCTTTTACGACTACCTGTTGCAACACCCCCACATCGTCCCGGCCCTGCAACCCGACAGCGGTTTTTTTGACCGTAATTACAGCAAGGGCATTGAATGGTACGCCCATCAATTTCCGCTGCTTTCAGAGTACGAAGCCGGCCAGCGACCCGTTGGACACATTACCGGCGAAAACAGCTCCTCGTATATGTACCACCCGTTGGTCGCCGAGCGGGTCAAACGGCATTGCCCGAATGCCAAATTTATTGTGTTGCTCCGCAACCCTACCGACCGCGCCTATTCGCATTATCGTCACTCCGTCCGCCTGGGCCACGAAACCCTCAAGTTTCGCCTGGCGCTGCGCATGGAACCCAAGCGGCTGGAGCGGGGCACGTTTCTTATGCGTGATAACCCCTACCACGTCTCGCTGAGCCATCAGATGCATTCCTACGTCACGCATGGTTTTTATGCCCGACAGCTCCAGGTGTGGTTCCGGCATTTCGGCCCCAGCCGCTTTCTCATTCTCCGCAGCGAGGATTACTTTGCGGACCCAATCGCCGCCTCGGTCAAAGCCTTCGCCTTCCTCGGTCTCCCCGAATTCACCCCGCAATGGATGGAACCACCCTACGTCAACCCCTACGAAGTCCTGACCGAGGAAACCCGGGAAAAAATCGACAGCATCTTCAAAAAATCCAACGAAGACCTCTGCCGGCTGCTCAAGTGGGATCGCGCCTGGGCCTGAAGCGGGGGAAGCGAAAAGCGCCTCGGTCACGGTTCCACTTGACCGGGCAGGTGGCGAATCGCATAGTACGATGAATAAAAGCGGAAGCCGGGCGTCCAATGAAACGTCGGAGCGTTGTCCGCAGGAACGGATCGCCCGACCCATTACGAGGAATATGTCATGAAAGAATTGAATCGCATGCTTGTGCCCGCCATCGCCTTGGGCCTGACGGTGGTTTCCCTCAATACCGGGTGCGCCGCCTTTCGCGCCTCGACGTCCGATGTCGACGTCAATCGTACCACCCACATGAAGGAGGACTTCGACTTCGTGGACATGCGGCAGATTTCCCAAAGCATCGCCGATGAAATGATCGCCACCTTCCTGAGCCGTCCGGGTGACCCGCCGATCATGATGATCCCCGGCATTGAAAACCGGACCAGCCAGTATGTGGACACCAAGGCGTTGACCGACCGGATGCGCACCGAGGTCATTCGTTCCGGGCGCGCGCAGTTCGTGAACGAGGCGCGCCGGGCCGATCTGATGAAGGAACAAGGTTACCAAGCCGCCAACGTCACGCCGGAAACCCAGGTCGCCATCGGCCGGCAACTTGGCGCCAAATACATGATCACCGGCTCGTTGATCGAAATGAGCCAACGCACGCCCCGCCAGGTGCGCGTATCCAAGACCAAGGAAAATTACTACAAGTTGACCCTTGAAGTTACCGATCTGGAAACCGGATTGATCTCCTGGACGACGGATCGCGAATTCGCACGGGCGGCCACCCTGCCACTGATCGGCTGGTAAGCGGGACGTCGACCGGCGGGAGCCGCGCCCGGCGCCGGCTCACCTGGTGAACCGGGCAGGCCCGATCAAGGAATGCTCTCCATGCGCGCATTACGGCACATAGCGGCGACGGGCTGGATGGTCGTAGCCGTTGGCTGCGCGACCCCCACCCTCGACCGCGCCCGACAGGATTATCATTCCGGGCGGTTTGACGAAGCCGCCCGTCGCCTGGAAAGTAAAAAAACCCCGGAACGCGACCGCGTGCTCGTCATGATGGAGCGCGGCATGAGCCGCCAAGCCGCCGGCGACTTCGAAGGCAGCAGCCGGGACTTCATTGACGCGTTCACGGAAATTGACCGCATGACCGCCATCAGCCTCACCCGCGACACCGGCTCCATGGTCATCAACGATCAGGTCCAGGAATTCCGTGGCGCGCCATTTGAGCGAACTCTTTTGCACTCCTTCACCGCCAAAAATCATCTGATGCTCTCGAATTGGGAAAACGCCGCGGTGGAAGCAAGGCGAATCATACAATCCCTCGCCCCGGAAATAAAAAAAGACTATCCGGAAGATGCCTACTCCCGCTACATGGCCGGATTTTGCCTAAGCCTCATTGGCGACTGGTCCAATGCCGCCTTGCAGTACCGGTTGGCCCAACAGCACCTGCCCCACCTGCTCATCGATGAGCGAACCGGCGTTATCAGCCCCGGAACCAACCAGACAACCGCGGCGCGTTATGCCGATGCCGGGCAAGGCCCCCGCGAACTCGTGGTTTTCGTACTGGTCGGTCGTTCACCCCGAGGTGAGGAATTACTGAATCCACGCTATCCCTTGCGCGCGCCTGGATACGCGGAAATTGTCGTCGACGGCCAAACCGTCGGCCGTAGTTACGCCCTCGCCGACACCATTGACCTCGCGTTTACCACCAAGGAAAAAGATGCGTTCAAGGAAACGGCAAAAACGATCAGTCGGATTGCCGCCAAAGAAGTCATCGCTTACCAGATCGACAAAGAAAACGAATTGCTGGGTGCGTTGTTCCGCATCATCATGATCGGTGTACTTGAACAACCGGATGTCCGCCGATGGGAAACCCTGCCCCGCTCGCTGCAGGTGGCCAGGGTTCCGCTGCCCGAGACACCGGAAACCATCGAAGTCCTCTTCCGCACGGGTTCCGCGGCCAACCGCCGCCTGACCCTTCCTTCCGAATTGCCCCGGAACGGCCGTACCTCCATCTACGTTGTCCGTGACAACCAACCGGTCCTCTGATCATGAAGGAGATGGTGTTATGCGCCGGTCCTCTTTATGCGCCGCAGGCGCATGTGATACCGCGGGAAGCCGTCGGGAAGACCCGCGAACGCGGGTCCGGGGAGTCGGTTGATCCAGCGGGCCGAGCCGGTCGTCGGCGACCGGCGGCCAGCAAGGCGGAGCGGGGGGGCGCTGGTCTCTAGACCGCGCCGCCCGCGACAACGCCGCTGGCGGCACGCTGGGACAAACAACTCCCCGCCGACGGATTCCCGCATGGCTCACGCACCGCATGACCAAACCCCTTCATGTCATCAACGGGCTTTAGGTATGTGGTGTCGCGAACAAGTCAACCCATCAGGGCTGCGCCCACCGCCCGTTGCGCTGATGAAGCTTTTTCTTGACGAAAATTCAAGTTTAACAGATAAACCTTGCCCTTCGTCCATATACTTTAGCAGAACTCTATACATTTTTAGCAGGTCCCATGGGTAAAACAGCCAAGAAAAAGCCTGTCAAAGAACAGGTTACAAAAAAAGCGGCGGGTGCTAAACCTGAGTCCAAAAAAGCCAAAACCCCACCAGCAAAGGCCCGTGAGGGGAAAAAGGCGGAATCACCGGCAACGCCGCCGGGGTCGGACGTCAAGCTCGAGGTCAATCGTTCCGAACGGAATGCCAAGATCAACGAACTGGTCAAGTTGGCCCGCGAACAAGGCTACATCACCTACGATGACATCAACGAGGCGATGCCGGAGAGCGTGGTCAGTCCGGAGGAATTCGAAGGTATTTTGATCCTCCTGAAAGGCATGGACATCGAAGTGTCCGAATCGGCGCCGGATGAACTGGCCAAGGAAGAAAAAGAAGAACGGGCCAAGCCGGGCGCCCGCGTGGATGTGCTCGATGACCCGGTTCGCATGTACCTCAAGCAGATGGGCCAGGTTCCCCTGCTCACCCGCGAGCAGGAAGTGGAAATCTCCATGCGCATCGAGGAGGCGGAAATCAACGCCCGTCACCTCTTCGGCCAATTCGGCTTCACCACCCATGCCTACCTCGCCGTACTCGCCCGCCTGGAGGAATCCAAGGAGCGGTTCGATCGCATCATCAGCGACAAGCACGTGGACTCGCGCGATCGCTACATGAAGAACCTGCCCAAGCTGCGCAAGACCATCGAAAAAGAGCACGCGCAGGTCGGCAAAAAGTTTCAGGAATGGCGCAAGGGAACGATGGCCAAGGCCATGCGCGACCGCAAACGCAAGACGTTTGAACAAGCTCGCGGAAAACTGGCCGGCTTGCTTGATGAATTGTTTTTCAAGCAGAAAGCCATCGAAGACTTTGTCACCAGCGCGGACGAACGCTTCCAACTCCTCCGCCAATACCGTCAGGCCCTGCTCAAGGCCGAAGCCTCCAAGGCCAAAGCAGCCGCTGACATCATCAAAGAGTTCAAGAAAAAAATCCTTAATTTTGAAGACGAAGAGCGGATGACCGTCGAAGAGTTCGATGCCCAATACCGCGAACTCAAAACCTGGTTGCGCAAGGGACTCCGCGCCAAAACCGAAATGGTGGAAGCCAACCTCCGGTTGGTCATCAGCATCGCGAAGAAATATACGAACCGCGGGTTGTCTTTCCTGGACCTCATCCAGGAAGGCAACATGGGCCTGATGAAAGCCGTGGAGAAGTTCGAATACCGTCGCGGCTATAAATTCAGCACCTACGCGACCTGGTGGATTCGCCAGGCCATCACCCGCTCCATCGCCGACCAGGCCCGCACCATCCGCATTCCGGTGCACATGATCGAGACGATCAACAAACTCATGCGGGTGCAGAAATCCCTGGTTCAGGAACTCGGCCGCGAACCTTCCCCGGAAGAAGTCGCCGAAGAAATGCACCTTCCGGTCGAGCGGGTTCGCGCCGTCCTCAAAATGGCCCAACAGCCCATTTCCCTGCAAAGCCCGGTCGGCGACAGCGATGACACCCACTTCGGCGATTTCATCGAAGACAAGAGCGCGGAAAATCCGGCCGACATGACCGCCTACAGCTTGTTGAAGGATCGCCTGCAGGATGTTCTGTCCACCCTGACCGAGCGGGAACAGGAAGTACTAACCCTGCGCTTCGGCCTCTCCGACGGCTACTCCCGCACGCTGGAGGAAGTCGGACGCAAATTCCAAGTTACCCGGGAACGCATCCGCCAGATCGAAGCCAAGGCGCTTCGTAAAATGCGCCACCCCACCCGCATCCGGAAACTGGAAGGCTTCCTCGAAGGCGGCGAATAAGCGGACGACTTAAACCGCTGGACAACAACCTGATGCTGATGCATGCTCTTCCCCGTGTTGGGGAGAGACATCATGAATACTTCTGCTGGTTCCGCTCGTATGGTGATCAAGCGCGATGGCAACATTGTCCCGTTTGACCGGGAACGCATTGCCACCGCCATTTTCAAGGCCGCCGCCTCGGTCGGTGGCACCAACCGTTCCATCGCCGAATCCCTCGCCGAGGAAGTCGAGCGGCGCATGGGCGCCATGTACACCAAGGGCGCCATACCCTCCGTCGAGGATATTCAGGACACCGTCGAAGAAACCCTCATAGAAAACGACCACGTCCAGACCTCCCGGGCCTACATCATCTACCGCCATGAACGCGCCCAGGCGCGGGCCGCCCGAATCGACAAGTTTGAAGCCACCGACAATATCCCCTACAAGAAAATATACGAGGTGCTGCGCTGGAACATGGCCCACGAGTGCGAAACGGTGGAAGGACTCAACACCATCATCGCCGAAGGCAAATTCCCGGACCTCATCCACGCCTCCAACGAGCGTTACCACAACGAGGTCGTACGCGGCGCCGAAAAGATCATTGAGCGCCTGCCCGAGGTTCGCATCGCCATCATCGCCGGCCCCTCCTCCTCCGGAAAAACCACCACCACCATCAAAGTCGGCGAAGCGCTCAAAAAAGCCGGGCGCGAACTCGTCGCCATCAACATCGACCATTATTTCTTCGACCTCGAAATGCATCCCAAGGATGAATTCGGCGACTACGACTATGAGACGCCCCAAGCCCTCGACCTTGAGCTGATCAACCAACACCTGGTCGCCCTGCTTGAAGGCAAAACCATCAAGACCCCCCACTACGATTTCAAGACCGGAACCCGCAAGCTCGACGTCCATGAGATGTCCCTCGCACCAAACCAGATCTTGTTGATCGACAGCCTGCACGGGTTGTACGGGGATATGACCCGGGATATTCCCGCCGCCAAGAAATTCCGCCTCTACATCGAAACCCTCGGCCAATTGCGTGATGAACACGACACCTTCATGCGCTGGGCGGACAACCGGCTTCTCCGCCGCATGATCCGCGATAGTTGGCATCGCAACCTGCAGCCGATCCAGACCCTGACCCACTGGCATTACGTCCGGCGTAGCGAACTTAAAAACATCATTCCCTTTATCGGTACGGCCGACTATCTGGTCAATAGCGCCCTGCCCTACGAACTGCCGATCCACAAACACAAGCTATTCCGGTTCTTCCCCCAGGCCATGGAACAATTCCGCAACGAGCCTAAACGCCAGGATGCCTTCATCCGGGCCAAACGGGTATTCGAACTGCTGAACCCCATTACCGCCGTGGAAGATGACAGCGTGGTCCCGCGCGATGCCCTCCTGCGTGAGTTCATCGGTGGCAGCGTATACACGTATTAACCGGGCAACGAATAAGGCGACGGATCGCATTCGTGATCGGGTCCCGCCACCTTCCATCGCCACTCCGAGGAGAATATCGCCATGCTGCATAACTTGGTCGACGCCCTGAAAGCATCCGCCGCCGCCTATCCCGAACACCGGGCCATCGTATTCGCCGGACGGACCACCTCCCACGGCGAATTTTATACCCTTACCGATCGCGCCGCCGCCGGATTGGCGCGCGCCGGCATACGGCCGGGCGACCGTATTGGCCTGTATGCCGTCAACAGCGACACCTTCGCCGCCGCTTATTTTGGCATCCTCAAGGCCGGAGCCACCGTGGTTCCGATCAATCTGCTCCTCAACCCCAAGGAAGTCGCCTACATCCTGAACGACGCCGGCGTCTCCGGGCTTATCTATTCCGATCCGTTCGGCGATGCGGTGCGGGAAATTCGCGCGTTGCTGCCCGTGGAAACCACGATCTGGCGAATTGGAAGTTCACCCATCGACCCGGCCGACGGCGACTGGAATGACCTCATCGCCGCCGATGAACCGCCCCCCGCCCTCACGCTAGATCCGGATAACGATCTCGCCGCCATCATTTACACCTCGGGAACCACCGGCTATCCCAAAGGCGCCATGCTCACCCATCGCAACCTGGCCAGCAATGCAAACAGCATCAGCGTCGCTCTCCGGTTGGAGCCCGGCCATGATGTCCTTCTGGTCGTCTTGCCGATGTTCCATGCCTTTGCCGCCACGGTCGGCATGATTTTCCCGCTGCTGAATGGCTGCACCCTTATCCCCGTGCCGAAATTTGACCCGCAACTCATAGCCGACACGGTTCAGTCGGAAGGGGTCACCATTCTACCCGCCGTTCCCAGCATGTACAATGTCCTGCTGCGGCTTCCCGAATCCGAGGTCGCCAAATTTGCCTCGTTGAAGTTCTGCATTTCCGGCGGCGCGGCGTTGCCCGCCGAAGTTATGCGGCAATTCGAGCAAAAGTTCGGTAAATTCATTTACGAGGGCGACGGACCAACCGAATGCTCGCCATGCACCTGCGTGAATCCGATCGGCGGTGAACGCAAGATCGGTTCGGTCGGACGGGTCATCCCCGATGTCGAAATGAAGATCATGGACGACGAGGGTCGCGAACTTCCAGACGGCGAAATCGGCGAAATTTGTGTCCGGGGCCCCAACGTCATGAAAGGCTACTGGAAACGCCCTGACGACACCCGCGATTCCTTTTGGGGCGAATGGTTCAAAACCGGCGACCTCGGTTATGTTGATCAGGATGCGTATTTCTACATTGTCGACCGAAAGAAAGACATGATCATTGTCAACGGGATGAACGTGTACCCCCGGGTAATTGAAGAGGTTCTGTTTAAACATCCGGCGATCAAGGAAGCGGCGGTAGTCGGACAACCCGACGCCCTGCACGGCGAACGCGCGGTCGCGCATGTCGTGGTCAAAGAGGGCGCCACCCTTACCGAAGCCGGTCTCCGACAATACTGCCGCGAACATCTGGGTCGCCACGAAATTCCCCGCACCGTGCGCTTTATGGATGCGTTGCCCCGCAACGCCGCCGGTAAAGTGCTGAAGCGCGAACTCCGGGTCGCCGGGGAACAGGAACGCGGCGTCGATCACCGCGACTGATCAACCCCGGCGTCGATTCTTGGCGTTGCAATTTCCGTGCGGCACGATAACATCGTGTTACGATGACTGCATTAGTGTTATTTTTGCCGGCAGGCGCCTTCCCCGGCAAGAGGGGTTTGTATGCTTGAACGTTTTTCGATTTCCATCGACCGCAAATTGATCGCTGCGTTTGATCGCCATATCAAGGCAAAGAAATACCGCAACCGGTCTGAAGCCATTCGCGATTTGATCCGCAAAGCGCTCATCCGGCAGGAGTGGGACGCCGACGAAGAGGTGGTCGGGGTGGTCACACTGGTGTTTAATCACCACCAACGCCAGTTGCAGGACACCATGACCGAATTGCAACACGACCACCACCACCTTGTCGTGTCCACCACCCATATCCACCTGGGAAAACACGATTGCCTGGAGGTCATCATTGCCCGGGGCAAGGCATCACGGGTGCAATCGCTGGCGGAATCGCTGATTGCGCTACGCGGCGTAAAAGACGGCTCGCTGACCATGAGCAGCGCCGGCGCATCGCTGTCGTAACCGGAGAACCTGATGCATCTGGCCGACGGCGTCATCTCTCTTCCGGTATGGATTACCGGCACCAGCTTGGCGGTCGGCGGTATCGCCATCGGGTTGCGCCGCCTTACCCCGGAGGATATTCCCAAAACCGCGCTGATGACCACCGCGTTGTTTATCGCCGCTCTCATACATATACCCATCGGGCCGACCCAGTGGCATCTGGTATTAAACGGACTGGCCGGCCTCCTGCTGGGGTCGTTGATTTTCCCGGCGATGCTTATCGCGCTGGCCCTGCAAGCCGTCATGTTCGGATTCGGCGGGCTTTACACGCTGGGTGTAAATACCGCAATCATGGCGTTGCCCGGATGGATCGCCCACAGCTTGCTCCACCGGAAATTGCGCGGGGCTTGCACGTCTGGAACGCAAACTTTCATTTATGGAGCCGCCGCCGGCATGCTGGGTATCGGCGGAGCGACGGCTTTGATGGTGGCGGCATTACGCGGTTCGGGCGAAAAGTACGAGTCGGTTGCGGTGGTAATTGCGACGGCCAACCTGCCCCTGTTGGTCATGGAGGCGCTGGTGACCGGAGCGGTGATTCGTTTCCTGGCGCGGGTGAAACCCGAAGTGTTTCTGATGGAGTCCGATCATGCGTCCGGTTGACTGGCTGGCCCCCTACGAGGCGCGATCGTGGATTCACCGGCTGGACCCGCGCGCCCGGCTGATCGCCGCCTTGGTCTTGGCCGGAGCGGTCATCAGCGTGGATGACCCGGCCAGCCTGCTGACCGGAGTCGGCATGGCACTGGGACTCCTGATCATGGCGCGTTTTACCTGGCGGCATTTGTGGATCCGACTTTCCACGCTGGCCGGGCTGGTCGTGATGCTGGCGCTTTTTTTACCGATGCGTTTCCACCTGGTCCCCGAACCCGCCTTGACCTACGCGCCTGAACTCCTGCCGGAAGCCTTGCGCATCGCCGCCCGCGCTTCGGCCGCGGCCATGCTGATGATGGCGTTGGTCGGCACCATTGAACCAACGGCGCTCGGTCATGCGCTGATCCACCTCCGTGTTCCGGGCAAGATCGTGCAGCTATACTCCTTTGCCATTCGCTACTTCGATATGCTGCGCCGCGAACTCCAGACGCTCCACACCGCGATGCTGGCCCGCGGCTTTCGTCCCTCGGCTTCACGTCGCGCCCTCATCGGCTATGGCCACCTCATTGGCGGCTTGATGGTACGCAGCCTCGATCGTAGCGAACGCACGCTGCGGGCCATGAAGTGCCGCGGATACCGCGGCGAATTTTACCTTTTTGAACATTTCCACTATCGTACGCCCGACCTTGTGTTTCTCGGAGCCTCGGGAGTTTTTGCCGTGGCGCTGCTCGGTTGGAGGCCGTGGGGATGAACATACCGGTTTTAGTGGTGGAGCATTTGCAATACGGTTTTGCCCGGCAACCGCTGATCTTCACCAACCTTTCGCTCGCCTTGAACGCTGGAGAACGCCTTGGAATTACCGGGCCTAACGGCTCGGGAAAAACCACGTTGTTCAATATTCTCTTGGGGTTTCATCGCCCGACTGCCGGTCGCCTGCGGTGGTTTGGAAAGCCCGCGGAGCGCGAGTCGGATTTCACCGGCATTCGCGGACGCGTCGGTTACCTTTTTCAAAATCCGGACGACCAACTCTTCTGCCCGACCGTGGCCGAGGAAGTCGCGTTCGGCCCGTTTAATCAGGGATATTCCCGGGACACCGTGATGACCATCGTGGCGGACACCCTGGCCATGCTAAACCTTACGGATTTCGCGTCCCGGGTGACCTATCACCTGTCCGAAGGCGAAAAACGTCTGGTTTCCCTCGCCGCCGTTCTGGCGATGAAGCCGGATGTCCTGCTGCTGGATGAGCCCACCAACGGACTGGATGAGGCATCCCGAACCCGGATGTTGAACCTGCTAGCCGAACTGCCTCAATCCATGATCGTGGTATCGCATGACCGCACATTTCTTGACGCCCTGATCACGCGGGAATTCAATCTTGGATTCGGGGCAACGCGTAAGGACGCTTAACCAACCAGGGCCACGGCAATTTCCGCGGCCAAACGGGCATTGTTGCGCAACAACGCCAGATTGGCGGTTTTGCTGCGCGCCCCGGTTAATTCACTGACCCGGGCCAGCAGAAACGGGGTAACCGCTTTGCCGACAATACCGCGAGCATTCGCCTCGGCAAGAGCGGCGGCAATCGCGGACTCCGCCTCTTCCTCCGCCAAGGCTTCCGACGCCGGGACCGGCGCCACCACCAGGACCGCCGTTTTTAATCCCGCCTCGTCGCGGGCGCGAATGATCGCCGCAACTTCGCGCGGAGAATCGGCCGTCACATCGACCGGCAACCCGGAACTGCGCGTGTAGAAAGCGGGGAAGGTGTCGGTTCGATAGCCGACCAGGGTGACGCCCCGGGTTTCCAGAACCTCTAACGTAAGCGGCAGGTCGAGTATGGATTTGGCGCCCGCGCAGACCACGGTGATGGGAATCTCTCCCAAGGCGGTCAAGTCGGCGCTGACATCGTGCGGATGGCCGCGATGCACACCGCCGATACCGCCGGTGGCGAATACAGGAATTCCGGCGGCATGAGCCAGGAACATTGTTGCCGCAACCGTCGTGCCCCCGCATTCGCCACGGGCGATGGCAATGGGCAAATCTCGCACGCTGCACTTGCGGGCATCGGACATGGCGGCCAACCGGTCAAGTGCATCGGACGGAAGGCCTACCCGGCACTGACCATCCAGAAGCGCGATGGTTGCGGGAACAGCGCCGGAGGCCCGGACTTCGTGCTCCATCATCCGGCCGGCCGCCGCATTTTCCGGACGGGGAAGGCCGTGTGTGATCAGCGTGCTTTCCAGAGCAACCACCGGCCGGGCGGCGGCAAGCGCCCCGGCTACTTCCATTTCCACGATTATAGGCTTCATACGTTGCATCCCGACGACAACACAGTAGGATAACCTCATGGATGCTGAAATACCAGATGAACATGAACAGGCTGCTCGCGCTTGCTGGGCAGATCAGGCCCGGGCGCTCCTTCAAGGTGGTCGCACCGCGGTATTGACCCTGGCAACCGGCGGTTGCGCCCGCTATGCGTTCAGCTCGGAGGTATCCTACGTGCCGGATCGCCGCGGCTTACCCCTTATTCTCTACCGCAGCGAGAATCCCCACCATCACCTCATTCTAAGCAACACCACGATGGAACTCCGCCTGGTGCATGAAGTGGACGGCGAAGGCAACGAATTAACACTGGTTATTGCGACCGGGATGTTGCGCCGGGTTGACCCCGGCGATCACGACAGCCTCGACCGCTACCACGCCGCCTTTCACGAATGGCCGGATACGGGACGCCGTGGACGGGATCGGCTCTACCGCTTTGAACCGGACCACATCCGTCTGGAATTTTTCTCCGGGCAACGCATCGCCCTGGACAAGGAGCGGGTCCTGGAACCGATCCCTCGGTAACGACTACCGCCGCACCCGCACCTCGTACCGGCCTTGCCCTTCCACCTGAACCATGAGGCGGCCGACCTGAACCTTGTCGCCCACCGAGACCTGCTGGGTCTCTCCGCTCTTGATTTTGTTCGCGACCTGGAAAGGCGTGCGACGATCGCCATCGACTACGACAACCGATTGAACGGTGATCTGTCCTTCGATACAGGCAATGGCGACTTTGGAAACCGGCTGGTTAACGGAAAACGATTTGCTTTCACTTCCCGCCCGTTCCTGACCAACCACGGTCCAACCCCGATCCGCCCATGCGACCGGACCCAACACCATCATCAGGCACCAGCATAACCATACGTATCGGTTCATTGTAGGCTCCTTTTAGTTCTTTGACGCCGGAGCGCCGTCAACCATTCAATAACAGGTGGAGCTTCCGGATGTCGAGGATTCCACGCCATCGTCCCCCACCCCGCGATCGATTTCACGATCCATCTGGTACTTGGGGTCTTCCTTGAAGACCCGGGCCGATCCATCTTCATACCGTCGCAACTCGGACGGGTACCGGGCGGCATAGGAAGAAAGTTCCGCCTTCGCCGCTTCCAGCGAGGTTACCGTATTAAAAAACCCCCGCAATGCGGCGCAATACGGAAAGCCGTTGGCGTACCAGATCAGGTGCTTGCGCATGGCGCGGGCGGCGAATTCGCTGTCCCCGTAGTGTTCCTGATGGTAATCGAGGTGGCGCAACACGCCGTCCAGCCATTCCCGAATCGTCGGCTGGCGAAATCCGGGATCGGTCAACTCCGCGAACAGCCAGGGATTGCCCAGCGCGCCCCGACTGACCATGACCCCGTCAACTCCGGTTCGGGTGAGCATGAGCGCCGCGGTTTGGCGGTCGAACACGTTGCCGTTGCCGATAACCGGCATATCGCGCCGGAGGTTGCGGGCCGCCTCGGCGCCCTCGCGAATTTTGTCGTATTGAACCGGGGCGGCGTAGGTGCAATCGCGGGTGCGGCCATGAATGGTCATCGCATCGCACCCGGCGGTGGCGATACGCGGCGCGACCTCGGTGATGTTCAGGGCCTCCCGGGTGAATCCGATCCGGCATTTGGCGCTCAGCGGGCGGGTGACCACCGCTTTGACGCCGGCCAAGGTGTCGCTGATCCGCTGGGTATCCTTGAGAAAGGCGCTGCCTGAGCCCGAGTGGACGACTTTTCGCACCGGGCAGCCCATATTGATATCGATCGTATCGAAGCCCTCGCGATCCAACATCCCGGCGGCCTTTACCACTTCATCAACATTTCTTCCGGTCAGTTGAACGCCCAATCGTTGTTCGGAGTGGTGCCGGTTCATCATCTCGTAGGTCCGGCGGCTGTGGTAAATCACGGCTACGGAGACCAGCATTTCCACATAGGTCAACCCGGCGCCGTAATCGGCGCAAATCCGCCGGAACGGCACATCGGTCACGCCGGCCAGCGGAGCGAGCAATACGCGGTTCGGCAGCGTCAAGCTGCCCCACGCCAGCGGCCGCGCCAGAAAGGTTACCGGATCGATCATGACGCCGCCGAGGCCGGGCGCTTGAACAGGCGCTTGCGGTAATAGGCCAGCTCGGCGATCGACGCCTGGCAGTCGTAATACGCGTCATGCAATTTGGATTGCCCGTTGACGACCAGATCCGGAAAATATTTTTTCACCAGGCGAACATCGTCTTTCTCAAACTTTTCGCCGGCGGCATAGTCCTGCCATTGCAGCTTGAGGGTGGTGACATCGAGATGCCGGTAATGCAAACGCTGCCGCATGCCCGGAAAATATTTCAAAAGCAGGTACCAGTCGGAATGAATGCTATTGCCGGCCAGTATGGGTTTCTTTTTATCGTCACCCAGCGGAACCACCACCGCCCGATCAATCGCCGCGCACAAACGGCGGTCGGCCTCTTCCACGTCCACCGCCGCATCGGAGCGGCATTGGGCGACCAGATCCGGCATGGTTTCCATGATCCATGGGCTGACCTTGACCTCGTCATCGATGCGCAGGTACAGATTGATATCCGACTCGGGACCACCAACCCGGCGCAACGAGGCATCGGTAATGACCAAAGCGACTTGCAGCAGCCGGGCCTTGCCGAGCTCCAGCGTGGAATACTCGGTGTCAAACCACAGATAGGCCGTGGAAACCGTAGGCAGTTCCATGCGAACGCGCTCCTCAGGTTTTCAGCAGGGCTTCGGTGCCGGCATGAACTTCCGGAATGGGGAGTTGTTTCAGCCCCCAGATTTCACGCGCATATTCGTGAATGGTCCGGTCGCTGGAGAACTTGCTCATCCGCGCGACGTTCAACACCGCCATCTTCGCCCACTTCGCCTTGTCCTGGTATACCTTGGCCGCCTGATCCTGGCAGTCCACGTACATCCGGTAGTCGGCGAGATGGAAGAAAACGTCGCCCTGCTCCATGAGATGCTTGTAGATGTCTTCGAACACATTCCCTTCCCCGGGGGCGAAGGGATTGTCGCGAATGGCGTTGATCACCCGCTGCAACTCCTGATCGGCATGGTAATACGACCAGGGATCGTAGCTGTTGTTTTGCTGCATGTGCACCAGCTCATGGGCCTTGTGACCGAACACGAAGATGTTGTCCTTGCCGACTTCCTCGGCAATTTCAATATTCGCGCCATCCCAGGTGGCGATGGTCAACGCGCCGTTGAGGGCCAACTTCATGTTGCCGGTTCCGGACGCCTCTTTGCCGGCGGTGGAAATCTGTTCGGACAGGTCCGCCGCCGGGATGATCACCTCGGCGAGCGATACGCAGTAATCCGGCAAAAAGACCACCTTTAAGCGGTCCCGGACATCGGGATCGCCGTTGATGACCCGACCCAGGGAATTGATCAATTTGATGATCAATTTGGCCATGTGGTAACTCGGGGCGGCCTTGGCGCCAAAGATAAACGTGCGGGGCACGATCGCCATCTTCGGGTTGTCCTTGATGCGATGGTACAAGGTGATGATGTGCATCGCATTGAGCAATTGCCGTTTATACTCGTGCAAGCGTTTAATCTGAACATCATACATGGATTTAGGATCAACCCACTGGCCGGTCAAATTCTCGATGACCTTGGCCAACCGTGTCTTGTTGTGGTGCTTGACCTTCATGAATTCATCACGGAAGGCGACGTCCTCGGCCAGCGGCTCCAGTTTTTTCAGCTCATCGGCATCGTGAATCCAGCCGTCACCGATGCGTTCGGTGATCAAGTGCGACAAGCCGGGATTGCAGATCAGCAACCAGCGGCGGTGGGTGACGCCATTGGTCTTGTTGTTGAACCGTCGCGGCATCATCTCCGCGAAATCCGGAACAACCAACTCCTTGAGCAGGTCGGTGTGCAACGCGGCTACGCCATTGATGGAATGGCTGCCGACCATGGCCAGATTCGCCATGCGTACCTGGCGGTCTTCGCCTTCCTGAATCAACGACATGCGGACCACGCGTTCCTCGTCGCCGGGATATTGCAAGCGGACCTGGTCGAGGAACCGGGAGTTGATTTCATAGATGATCTGGAGGTGGCGGGGCAGCACCCGTTCCATCAACGGCACCGGCCAGCGCTCAAGCGCCTCGGGCAGCAACGTGTGGTTGGTGTAGCCGAACGTCCGGGTGGTGATTTCCCAGGCGTTGTCCCAGGTCAGATCGGTTTCGTCGAGGAAGTAGCGCATCAACTCGGCCACGCCAAGGGCCGGATGGGTGTCGTTGAGCTGGATGGCGTTTTTGTCGGCAAACGCGCTCCAGGTGGAGTGATTTTTCCGGTAGCGTCGAATCACGTCCTGAATCGTGCAGGTCACCATGAAGTACTCCTGCAGAAGGCGGAGCTCCTTGCCGGCGTAGGTGAAATCCGAGGGATACAGCACCTTGGTGATGGTTTCCGCCCAGTTTTTCTCCTCCACCGCTTTGACATATTCGCCGCTGTTAAACACGTCGAGGCGGAACGTTTCGGTCGCGCGCGAACTCCACAGACGAAGCACGTTCACCGTGTTTACGCTGAACCCGATCACCGGAATATCGTAAGGCACGCCTTCGAACATCTGCCAGTCTTTCCAGACCGCTTTTCGGCCGCCTACGCCATGCGTGTATTCAACCCGCCCGTAGACTTTCACCGGCACCGCATATTCCGGACGAACCATTTCCCAGGGACAGCCGAATTTCAACCAATCATCGGGACGCTCGCGCTGCCAGCCGTTTTCAAAGTCCTGACGGAACATGCCGTGCTCGTAACGCAGGCCGTAACCGTAGCCGGGGTATTCGAGCGAAGCCAGGGAGTCCAGAAAACATGCGGCCAACCGGCCCAAACCGCCGTTGCCAAGGCCGGCATCCGGCTCGAGGGCCATGAGCTGCTCCAGATCGATGTCCAGCAGCTTCATCGCCTGCACGGAGGCATCGTAAACCCCGAGCGCGGCCACGTTGTTCTCCAACAGGCGACCCAGCAAAAATTCCATGGAGATGTAATAGACCCGCTTGACATCTTTGTCCACGTAGGCCCGCTGCGTGGCGATCATACGGTCCATCGCCAGCTCGCGAATCGCGTAGGAAAAACTCATCAGCTTATCGAATTGGGTGGCGGTGCGCCAATCCTTGCACCGGGTATACTTGAGGTGAAACAAGGTGCGGTCCCGGATTTCCTCGGGGGTGATTTTGGTATTCGTCGAAATTAACGTTGTTGCTTTTTTCGCCGCCATTGGATTCTCCATGTAGATCGTTTTAAACCAATCAATGCAGCGGTTCACCAGCCGCACCGATGCGAGATAAAATCATAAATCCCCCCGGGCAAACAAGCCGGGAAATGCCTTCGGGTAAAATATTTTACGGTCGCGGATTCTTGCCGGACCGCGTGGCCATGGCCTCAATCACGGTTTCGGCCCGGGTCAAGCCCGGCCAGGAAGTCACCACGTTGCCGGCGGTATCCAACCATACCGTGGTGGGAAGCGCCCGCACCCCGCCGACCCGGGTCAACACATCGTCATCGGCCCATACCGGCGGCAGGCCGGCAACAATACCCAGCGGAGATTGCGCTCGCTCTTCGGCGGACCGGCGATCCACCACCACCGGCAAGACCTTGACCGGACCCGCCTCCAGAATGAGCAGTTGATCAAACGCCGCTTGACCCGCATCCGTCCACGGCGCCCAGACGTAAAGCAGGAGGTCCTGCCCGCGAAACGATTGCCAGGAAAAGGCGCCTCCGCCATCGACACGCTCCAAACGCAGGTCGCCGTCGGCCACTGCGGCCGGTCGCGTGGTCGTCGGACTAGACGCACGTTCCCCCACCGGCGCACAACCCGGACCAATCAGGAAACCCAAGGCCGGGACCATCAAAATAAACTTCGTTCTCATGCAAAGGGATGTACCTTTTTTTTACCCCCTAGGCAACCTTGATCGAATACACTTGCCGACAAAAACGTCATTCACTACAGTCCCAGCATAAGAGCGAGGTCAATGTAAAACGGATGAGGTCAAGCGTATGAACGAGAACCGGACCAGATGGAACCCCCCGGGCTGGCCGTGGGAGCTGGAATTGATCACCCTGCTCTTTTTTCTCATTGCGCTGTTTGTTCCGTTTTATTTCCACCAGATCGAAATTCCGGCGACATCCGCCCGCGAAATTCAACAGGCGACCAATCAAACCGGCATCGCCGTTGGCCGGGAAACCCTGAGCACCCAATTTGGTTTTCTTATGGCGGTGGTCGTCGTCGCCCTTTACATACTGCACATCGCCTTCGCCGCCGCGGAAATCAAACGCATCACCGCATCCCCTCTTCACCTGTTCTCCCCGGTAATTTTTGCGGTTATCGCTTATTTCCGGGTGGTGGATTCTCCCGGTGTTGAGCAAAGCGCTTTGAGCTTCGTAGACGGTTCCATATGGCAAGTGGCGATTCTGGTAATCGGCGTCGCGCTGGTTACATCGATGCTCAGCTGGTTGCGACGCTATCGCTACATGACCAACTTTGATGACATCCATTGGGATATGGAAACTCCCGCCCGGTATGATGGTTCCTATTTCTCGTTGCTGCTGCACTGGCGGCCTCTACTGTACGCACCCCGACGCTATCTGGCCTGCCCGGAGGGCATCGTAATCGAGGGATGGTTCTACGCCATGCCCATGGGGTTTAGCGATGTGCACTCCATGTCGAAGCTCTCCGGCGCCGGCATGTTGAACACCGGCCAATACTTTGCCAGCTCCGCCCACAGCTTGATCCGCCTTGAACTGCACGACATGCTCAAAGCGGTCTACATTTCCCCGGAAAACCGGGATGAATTTATTCGCTACTGCGTACCTTTTATCGCGAGGAAAAGAGCTTCCGGTCATGCCCCGGCAACCCGGCATGGACTCTTGCGATCGCACGAGACGCAACACGGAGCGGTCGCGCAATCCAACCGGGCCACCGCGCACGGCGAGCGGCCTCCGGCTTCCGACCCCGGGCCAAATCCGCCGGCATCATGACCGCCGACGGACGCGTTTTTGCGCCGCCACACCCGCCCCCGTCCACACCCCTGCTCCAGGCGGCCGAGTCCGTGGCGGCCCGTTTGCGCGAGGGTGGTCATGTGGCCTACTTTGCCGGCGGATTTGCCCGCGACACCTTGCTCCGGCGCCCGATCCACGATATCGATATCGCCACCGACGCGCGACCGGATGCCGTCCAACGCCTGTTCGCTAAAAGCCGGGCGATCGGCAAATCATTCGGGGTCATCCAAGTCGAATACAACGACCACGTCTTCGAGGTGGCCACGTTCCGGCGCGACCTCGGGTATCAGGACGGACGACATCCCAGCGAAGTCGAATTTACCCGCGAAGAAGAGGACGCACAGCGGCGGGATTTCACTGTCAATGGCATGTTTTATGATCCAACCGGCCCGGTGATCCGGGACTATGTCGGCGGCTCGGCGGACATGGAACACCGCTGCCTGCGCGCCATTGGCGATCCGGAAGCCCGGTTTTCCGAGGATCATCTACGCATCATGCGCGCCATTCGGTTCGCATCCGTGCTGGAGTTCACGATTGAACCGGATACCTGGGAGGCCGTGCGGCGTCATGCCGTCACCTTGCGGGCGATCAGCATGGAACGCATACGCGACGAGTGGGTACGGACCTTGATGGAGGCGCCACAACCCGGCGCGGCCCTGCGCCGGTTCCATGCCTCGGGAATTCTGGCGGTAATTTTACCCGAAATCGAGGCGATGATCGGCGTGGAACAACCACCCGAATTTCATCCCGAAGGCGATGTCTTTGTTCACACCTGCCTGATGCTTGATCAGATGGTGGAGCGCACCCCGACCCTGATCTGGTCGATTTTATTGCACGACGTTGCCAAGCCACGCACCTTCGCCATCGGAACGGACAAGGAGGGACGTCCACGCATCCAGTTTCGCGGCCATGCCGAACTCGGTGCGGAGATGGCCGCGACGATCATGAAACGTTTCCGGTGCTCCAACGAGGAAATCGACGCAGTGGTCGGCGCGGTACTCCGGCACATGCGCTTCTCCGCCGTGCCGGAGATGCGGAACGCCACCTTGCGCCGCTGGGTGGGCGGTCCCTCGTTCCCGCTCGAGCTGGAATTGCATCGTATCGACTGCCTGGCCAGCCACGGCAGCCTGGACCATTACCATCAGGTCCTCGCCTTTCAGGAAAAATTGGCCCAAGAACCGGTATTACCAACAGCCTGGCTGAGCGGACGGGACCTTATCGCCGAGGGCATTGCCCCCGGACCTGCGATGGGACGCATGCTGAAATGGCTCTATGACGCCCAACTCGAAGGTAAATTCCAAGACCGCGACTCCGCGCTGGCCTGGTTGCGCGCGCACCGGGATGAACTGGCGGGAATGAGTGAAGAGACCGCCGGCTCAACCGATGTCGATAAACCTTCGGTCGCTCCCCGAGTCAACCACGATCAGGGTTGATCGACGCTGCACCATCTGGTTCTCTTTCCGCGCACCAAAAAAGATCATGATCCCGATGAGGATCAGAAACGGATTCCAATAGAAACCGGCCGCCACCATGCCGAGGGCCAGCACTTGGCCCAACACGGAAGCGATGGCGGTTGCCCGCTCGTAGGAAACCACCAAAGCCAGTAATGACCGCACGATGCGCCCGCCATCCATGGGAAAAGCTGGAATCAAGTTGAACACCACCATCACCAGGTTGACGTAAAACAACAACTCAAGCATCAACCCGACACCCCACAACCCGCGAAATACAAAGAAGTCCGCCGGCCAACCGGTAAGGGGATATAACGCAGCCATGATCAACACGTTGACCAGCGGACCGGCCACGGCAATCAGCAGTTCCTGGATCGGCCGCCGCGGGATACGATCCAACGCGGCCACACCGCCAATCGGAAGTAACGTAATGCTCCGGGTGAGAATGCCGTAGCGCCGGGCCATCAAGGCATGACCAAGCTCGTGAAGCACCACGCAAACAAACAACAGCAGGGTCAAGGTGATGGTAAACAAGCCGCCGCGCCAACCACCGATTCCATACCCCTGATACCCCGACCACCCCAGGATCAACAGGAAACTCCAATGCACGATCAACGGAATGCCGCGAATCATGCCCAAATACCACGAACCGCCGTTTCCCATCCTCCCGAACATCGCGGGCGTCCTCAAGGTTGCGCTTCCGCGGCTTCATCCACCACAACCGGCGCCACGGGTTCCGACTTTCGTCGCACCGGGTACTGACGCCGAATCCAATCCGCAACCAGGGAACGGGTATCCACATCCAACATCTCCAAACGCGCCGATGGTTGCTCCACCAGGCGCCTGGTTTCCACGTAGCGCTCCCCGCCGGAGGCGAGCACATAGCTGTTCATGGCCACCCGATACCGCTTGCGCGCGTGCAGGGTCTGGCCCTCCGCATCACGCAGTTCGCCGATGCGCGGACGATCGCCCTCGCCCCTGGCCACCGTAAAGCGGAAGCCGTAGGGACCAAGCGAGTGCGGAGAAAGCGACCGGCTGAAATTTTCCTCAAGAATGATGCGGATTTCCTGCGGCGTCAGGGACGCAATGCCGATGGTGTTTTCATACGGGACGATATCCCACACCGCGCGGTAGCGCAGCGGACCGGCCGGCACCGGCCGGTTGTTGAGGCTGCCGTGAAGCACCAGTTCCGCGCCGGTTCCCTCGGCGATCGCCCGCGTTATGGTTTGCTGCATGGAGGACATGCCCAGCCCATCCGGGGCGGGATCCAACCTCTCCGGCAGATCCCCGATCACTTCGTTTAAGACCTTCTCGGCCCGGTTCAGTTCCTTGCGCCAGCGCTCCAGCAAACCGGCGTGGTAAGGCACGCGGGCATCCATGACCTCCAGCACGGCTTTTTTATCCGTCACGTGCTTGCGCACCGTGTCGTACACCAGGTCGACCCGCCCCAACCAGATGCCATGATATCCGGCCTGGGTGTACAGGACCTCGCCAATGCGCAGGTCTTCGACCGGGGTATGGGTGTGGCCGCCGATCAGCACGTCGATTTCCGGAAAGCTTCGCGCGATGGATTGGATTTCATTGGCGAAATCATCGCCAAAATGTTTGTACCCCTGATGCAAGGCCACGATGACAATGTCCGCGCGATCCGCTTTTACGCGCGGCATGATCGCCTGCAAGGCCGGTACCGAGCGCTGGAACATCGCGCCCTCGAGCAAATGGGGGCGCGACCAGCGGGGAATTCCCGGCGTGGTCAATCCGATGATGGCCACCCGCACCCCCTCCACATCGCGCAGTACATACGGGCGCAACGAGGGCAACCAGGATTGTTCCGGCGATCGGAAATACACATTGCCCGCCAACACCGGGATCTCGGCCTGCTCGTACAACCTCCGCAAGGCCGGCACCCCCCAGTCAAACTCGTGATTGCCAATCACCCAGGCGTCGTAGCGCAGCACATTCAGCCCGTCAATCAGCAGCGATCCGCCGGTGACGTAACTTTCCGGAGACCCCTGAAAGGTATCGCCGCAATCGATGAGCAGGGTGTTCGGGTGTTCGGCGCGCAGGGCCTCTATGCGGGCCGCGCAACGCAGAAACCCGCCGACATCGGCACGTCCATCGTAATCCTCGGTAGGCCAGATATGCCCGTGAAGATCGGTGGTATGCAGCACGGTCAACTCCACCGTGCGGGCGGAAGCGCCCAACACCGCGCCCAGACCAAGCGCCACGATTAGAAAGTGGCGTAGAGGCAAACCGACCGGCGAATGGTGAAGCGCCGGGATCATGGCTCAGGCAATCTTTAGTTCCGGGTCATCCAGACCCAGCACCGCACGCTGCCCGGATACGATGCTTTTGGTGATCTTCACTTCCTTGATGTCGCCCTTCATCGGGATCTCATACATCATATCGAGCATGATGTGCTCCAGAATGGCCCGCAATCCGCGGGCCCCGGTGCCTTTTTGCAGCGCAATGCGGGCCAGCTCGCGCAGGGCGTTGTCGGTAAAACTCAAATTGACCCCTTCCATGGCCAACAGTTTGGCATATTGCTTGGTCATGGCGTTTTTCGGTTCGGTAAGAATGTGGACCAGATCGTCCTCGCCCAGCGGTTCCAGCATCGACACCACCGGCAGCCGGCCAATGAATTCCGGAATCAAGCCGAATCCGACCAGGTCTTCCGGCTCCACGCGGAAGCGGGGTTTTTCAGTCTTGGCGGATGAACGCCCGCCCGGCTCGTTGAAGCCAATGGCGCCGGAACCCAGGCGACGCTGTATGATCCGGTCCAGCCCGATAAAGGCCCCACCACAGATAAAGAGGATATTTTCGGTATTCAGCTTGATGTATTCTTGCTGAGGATGTTTCCGTCCGCCCTGCGGCGGCACGCTGGCCACCGTGCCTTCCAATATCTTCAACAGGGCTTGCTGCACACCCTCGCCGGATACGTCGCGGGTAATGGAAGGGTTGTCCCCGCGCTTGCTGATCTTGTCGATTTCGTCGATGTAAATGATTCCCATCTCGGCCCGCGCGACATTGTAGTCGGCCGCCTGGACCAAACGGAGCAGAATATTCTCAACGTCTTCACCGACGTAACCCGCTTCGGTCAGGGTGGTGGCATCGGACATGCTGAACGGCACGTCGAGGATTTGGGCCAGCGTTTTCGCCAGCAGCGTCTTGCCGCATCCGGTCGGGCCGATCAGCAGGACGTTGCTTTTTTCGATTTTCACGTCGTCGCCGATGGCCGGCGCATTCTGCCGGTGAATCAAGCGTTTGTAGTGGTTGTGCACGGCAACCGACAACACCTTCTTCGGGTACTCCTGCCCGACGATGTATTCGTCCAGCGCGGCTTTGATTTCGTGCGGTTTAGGCACGCGAACCGCGGAAGGCGCGGTCCTACGGGCCCGTGCCTTGCCGTTGTTTTCGCGCGTCAACAAGGAGCCGCACAATTCCACGCACTGGTCGCAGATATGCACGCCAGGACCGGCAATCAGCCGTTCCACCTCGTTTTGCGCCTTGCCGCAAAACGAACATTTCGGGACATCCGCGCGCGCCACCCGGTTAACCCGCTTTCTTCTCGGAAGCCTGACGGGCCAATACCGAATCGATCAGGCCGTAGTTTTTGGCTTCTTCGCTGGACATGAAATTATCGCGGTCGGTATCTTTGGCGATGTCGTCGACGGTTCGTCCGGTATGGTGGGCCAGGATCTCGTTCAACCGGTCACGCAGGCGGAGAATCTCCTTGGCCTGAATGCTGATGTCGGTGGCTTGGCCTTGCGCGCCGCCCCACGGCTGGTGAATCATGATCCTTGCATTGGGCAGCGCAAACCGCTTGCCGGGGGCGCCCGCCGCCAACAACACCGCACCCATGCTCGCCGCCTGGCCGACGCAATAGGTCGTTACCGGGCACTTAACGAATTGCATGGTGTCGTAGATCGCCAATCCGGCGGTCACCGAACCGCCGGGGGAATTGATGTAGAGATTAATATCCTTGTCCGCGTCTTCGCTCTGCAAGAAGAGCATCTGGGCAATGACGAGATTGCTGATGTCGTCATTGATCGGCGTTCCGACAAAGATAATTCGCTCCTTGAGCAGCCGCGAATAAATATCGAACGCGCGTTCACCGCGTCCGGTCTGCTCAATCACCATGGGTACCAAAACTTGATTGTACATAGTCCGTAATCTCCCGTACTTAGGCCGCGCCGGCCGGTTGTTTCCGCGCTTCTTCCAGCGCCTTCAGCGCCTTGCCGGCCATCAAATCCTCCCGGACATCATCCAGCCGGTTGTTGCTGGTCAATTCCGCCTTGAGTTTGGTCGCATCCTTGCGGGCCCGCTGGGCCATCACCCGGATATGCGCCTCCACCTCGGCATCACTGACCGCGACTTGCTCGGCTTGCGCGATCTTCAAAAGAATATACCGCAGCTTCAGCTTGTCCTCGGCCGATTTTGCCGCCGCCGAGAAAATTTGATCCTTGTTCTCTTCAATTACCTGCCGGTCAAGGCCGCGGCTGGTGTTGTATTGCACCAGGTCGTACACTTCATCGGCGGTCTGCCGCTGCACTTCCGACTGGGGAAGAACCATGGCGGTCTGCTCGATCAATTGGCGGCAAATTTCATCCTGCACGCGACGGCGCTCCTGGTCTTCCTTCATCCGCCCGAGGTCGACGCGGATGCGCTCGCGTAGCGCCTCGACGCTGTCCGCACCCATGGTTTTCAAAAACTCCGCGGTCAGTTCCGGCAGCTTCTTGACCTGCACCTTTAAGATCTCGCAGCGGTACTGCGCGGTTTTTCCGGCCAGAGCCGGGACCACGAATTGTTCATTAAAGCTTACCGGAACCTCTTTGGTCTGCCCTTCGGTCACGCCGATCAGTTCCGTCGCCAGCTCGGGCAACATGGCGTAATCGGGATCGAGCACCACGCCGAACGACTCGCCTTTGGCCAGGATGGTATGCTCGGCAACCAAAGCATCCAACGGTTGGCCATCCAACGTAGCCGAATAATTGATAATGACCCGGTCGGACTTTTCGGCTGCGCGCCCGGGCGCATCCTCATAGTCAGCCATCCGGTCGCGCATCCGGTCAACCACCTCGTCGATGCTTTCCTCGGTCACCACCACCGGTTGATCCTCCACGCGGATCGCCTTGTAATTGGGCAGTTCAAATTCCGGGAACACGTCCACGGTCACCGTGAACGCGTAGGGCTTGCCTTCCTCGGGATCCGGCTCGGTCACTTCAATGACCCGAACCGTCTCGATCTTCTCCTGCTTGATGGCGGCCTGGTAGCCCCGCGGGATCAAATGTTCCTTCACATCCTTGGTGATTTCCTTGCGGAAACGGTTTTTAACCAGATGCAACGGCGCCTTGCCGGGGCGGAAACCGGGGATACGGGCATAACGCGTATACCCACCGACCACCTCATGTATGGCCCGGTTGACCTCATCAACGGGAATTTCAACGGAAATTTGCTTGCGTGCGGGGCCAACGGCCTCGACCTGAATGTTCATGTATTAGACTCCTGACTGGCTGAAACGGCGCAAAAAAAATGGAGCCAATGGACGGATTCGAACCGACGACCTGCTCATTACGAATGAGCTGCTCTACCAACTGAGCTACATTGGCTTCAAGGGGCGCGATCATGCTTTCTCGTCCGCCGCTTGGCAAGCGGAAATCGCACCCGGAGATGGGCAATTCATTGACAGGGAAACGGTTAATCTTTAGGTTTTGCCGGTAATTTACACATGAGGAATGACCTATGACGACTTTCGCCCATCTGCTGCAAACGCTGAAACTGTCCACCGGAAAAACCATTCACTATTATAGCCTGCCTGAGCTCGAACGCCAAGGCCATGCCGGCATCGCCCGGTTGCCTTATTCCGTAAAGGTGCTGCTGGAGTCCCTGATCCGCATGCAGGGCCATCCGGCCTACACCCCGGAACAGGTGCATGCCTTCGCGCAATGGAGCCCCGCCACCGAAGGCCACGACGAGTTTCCCTTCCAGCCCGCCCGCGTGCTGCTCCAGGATTTTACCGGCGTGCCCTGCGTCGCCGATCTCGCCGCCCTGCGCAGCGCCATGCAACGCGCCGGGAAAGATCCGGCGAAGATCGAGCCCCTCATCCCGGTGGACCTGGTCATCGACCACTCGGTCCAGGTTGATTCCGCCGAGGACGTGCAGTCGCTGCAGCGTAACGTCGAAAAGGAATTCGAACGCAACGGCGAACGCTATCGTTTTCTCCGCTGGGGCCAAAACGCCTTCACCAAACTCCAAATCGTCCCCCCCGGCCTCGGCATCTGCCACCAGGTCAACCTCGAATACCTGGCCAAGTGCGTCATGACCGACACCGATGCCGAAGGCCGCGTCATCGCCTTCCCGGATACCCTCGTCGGTACCGACTCCCATACCACCATGATCAACGGCGTCGGCGTGCTGGGCTGGGGCGTAGGCGGCATCGAAGCGGAAGCGGCCATGCTTGGCCAGCCGATCCCCCTCCTCACCCCCATCGTCACCGGCTTCCGCCTTGTCGGCAAAATGCCGGCCGGCGTCACCGCCACCGATTTCGCCCTCGCCGTCACCAATATCCTCCGCAAAAAAGGCGTGGTCGGACATTTCGTGGAATTCACCGGCCCCGGTCTGGCCAGCCTCTCGCTTGCCGACCGCGCCACCGTGGCCAACATGGCCCCCGAATACGGTGCGACCATGGGCTACTTCCCCATCGACGCCGAAACCCTGCGTTACCTGCGCGAAACCGGACGCCCGGACGAACTGATCGAATTGGTGGAGCAATACACCAAGGCCCAAGGGCTATTCCGCTCCGCCGATGCGCCGGAACCCGTCTTCAACCAAGTCATCGAACTCGACCTCGCCACCCTCGAACCCAGCGTCGCCGGACCCAAGCGTCCGCAGGACCGCCTCGCGGTCAGTCAGGTCAAGCAGTCATTCCTCAAGGACCTCACCGCCCCGGTCAAGGACCGCGGCTTCGGGCTCGCCCCGGAAACGCTCGACAAGACCGCCGAGGCGCCCGGCCTGGGCGCCACGCTTCACCACGGCTCGGTGGTGCTGGCCGCGATCACCAGTTGCACCAACACCTCGAACCCGCACGTCCTGCTCGCCGCCGGCCTGCTCGCCAAAAAAGCGGTCGAAAAAGGGCTGTCCGTTTCCAAGGCCATCAAGACCAGCTTTGCCCCCGGCTCCCGCGTGGTCACCGCTTACATGAACAAGTCCGGACTAAACACCTACCTCGAACAGCTCGGCTTTTTCACCGTCGCCTACGGGTGCACCACCTGCATCGGCAACAGCGGCCCGCTGGATGAGCGGATGGAAAAAGCGATCAAGGACAGCGACATGGTCGTCGCCGCCGTGCTCAGCGGCAACCGTAACTTTGAAGGCCGCGTCCACCCCCAGACCAAGGCCAATTATCTTTGCTCACCCCCGCTGGTCGTGGCCTACGCCCTCGCCGGTCGCGTGGACATTGACCTCGCCACCGAGCCCATCGGAACCGGCAAGGATGGCCAGCCGGTTTTCCTGAAAGACCTTTGGCCGGATGAAGCCGAGATCAAGCAATACCTCGAACTCGCCGCCGATCCCGCGACCTACAAGAAATTGTACGCTGGCATCACCGAGTCCAACCCGGCCTGGAACCAGCTCCCCAGCGAAACGTCGCCGGTCTATGAGTGGGACCCCTCGTCCACCTACATCCAGGAGCCGCCGTTTCTCGCCGGCGTCCAGGAGCCCGGCGGCCTCGCCGATATCGCCGGCGCCCGTGTGCTCGGTTATTTCGGCGACTTCATCACCACCGACCACATCTCCCCCGCCGGATCGATTCCGGTTAAAAGCGCGGCCGGTCAATACCTCATCAGCAAAGGCGTCACCAAAGACGACTTCAACTCCTACGGCGCGCGCCGTGGCAACCATGAAGTCATGATGCGCGGCACCTTCGCCAACATCCGCATTCGCAATAAACTCGCCAGCGCCGAAGGCGGCGCCACCATCAAGTTCCCTGAAGGCGACGAACGTTTCATCTACGACGCCGCCATGAGCTACATCGCTGAAGGCACCCCGCTGGTCATCCTCGCCGGAAAAATGTACGGGGCCGGGTCCTCGCGCGACTGGGCGGCCAAAGGCACCTACCTCCTCGGCGTCAAGGCGGTCATCGCCGAAAGCTTCGAGCGCATTCACCGGAGCAACCTCGTCGAAATGGGTGTACTGCCGCTGGAGTTCGTCGACGGCCAGACCGCGGAAAGCCTCGGCCTCACCGGACATGAAACCTACAGCATCACCGGCCTTTCCGACGGCTTCACGCCCGGCAAACGGGTTACCGTCACCGCCGGCGCAATCACCTTCCAGGCCAAAGCCCGCATCGATTCCCTGGTCGAAGTCGACTACTACCGGTGCGGCGGCATCTTGCCCTACGTCTTGCGCGAGTATATGACGAAATAACGGACAGGAACGGACATAACGGACAGGGCGGACCGGCGATCCGCCCGGCGGAGGGCCGTTAGTCGAGCAGCGAAACCGATCCGCTTTTCAGGTCGTATACGGCGCCAACGATCATAATCGTCCCGTCGGCTTCCAGTTCGCGCAGGATGTCGCTGCGCGCCCGGATGTCCGCAACGGTTTGCCGGACATTCGCCTCGATGACCTTGGCCACGAAGGCCTTGTTGGACGAGTTCCTTTCGCCTTCCTCAAACCCTTCGACCGCATCCACGGCCGGCTTGATCTTGGCCAGGAGCCCCGTGAGGTTGCCGAGTTCCGCACCGTCACATGCGCCCTTTACAGCGCCGCAACCACTGTGACCCAAGACCATGACAAGCTTGGCGCCCGCGAGCTTGGTGGCAAACTCCATCGATCCGAGCTGATCTTCGTTCTCAATGTTGCCGGCCACCCGGCCGACAAAAACATCGCCGATGCCCTGATCAAACACAAACTCCACCGGAACCCGGGAATCGAGGCAGGACAGGATTACTGCTTTCGGATACTGGCCGGATGCAGTGGCTTTGCGCTCGCTGATCACATCGACGCCCGCCTTGGTCAGACGGCCTTCAATAAACCGGGCATTGCCGGCCATCAGGTCATGAAGGACCTCCGAGGGTGTCATGGATTGTTGGTTTACCGCCGTGGTCATCGCGACCACGGTGGACATCATGCCCAGAGCCGCGAGCGCAGCCAACGGGAGTGCGAACGAACAATATACGTTTGTTTTCATGGGATATCCTTTTCTTGTTGAATCCGGCAATGGTTTGAAAATGGACGGCCTTATCAGAAATGCTCGGGGCGCAGAACTTCGACGTTCTCAAGGTACATGATGCCGGGATAATCCTGGAAGCATTCTTTCAGGATACGTTCGGCCATCTGCTCCGCGTTGGTCCGCTCCCGGCACACAACCTCGACCTTGATGTTCGCAAAGTCGTCCACGATCGACGCCTTCTCCGGCGTAGCGTGGAAGCGGTGCAACCCTTTGCCGCCCGCCGGAACCAGCGTGTAGCCCGTTCCGCCGCAAGCCTCGATGATATCGCAGACGGCCCGGCGCTTGAAGTTCTCAGTAATCACGATCAGCTTGGTGGCTTGGTGAAACATGGATGTTCTCCTGGGTTGATGGTTTAAAGGTCAAACACGATTTTGCCAAGCGCCGTGAAAAGCGGGATGCAGACGGCAATGGCCACCGGCGTACCGACACTTGTCGAGGCGCCGATATAGGCCGATGGATTGGCCCACGGGATACCGGCCCGGATGGTCGGCGGACCGGATATGTCCGAATTGGACGCGGCGATCATCGCCAACAGGATCACCCCGCCCGGGCTGAAACCCACCAGAATGTGCGCCAGATAACCCAGCGCAAATCCGATGCCGCCATGCACGATGGGAGCAATAAAGGCGTATAGGCCGAACCAGTGGGCCACGCTTTTCAGCTCCCGCCACCGGGAATAGGCCTCTATGCCCAGCACGAGCATCAGCACCGACAACAGCCCCCGGAATAGCGGCTCATAGAAACTCGCGAGCACGGCATCCGGCCGGGAAAACAGACCCAGCGCCAGGCCAAGGACCAGCGCCGAAAGGGCCGCTCCCTGCAGGCTTTCCTTGATGATGCCCCAGATGGGTACTTTGTGGCCCTCCCCCTTGTTTTGCCTGGCGTGCTGAAGACTGGCCAAGACAATCGCCAGCACCAGTGCGGGGATATCCATAAAGGGATACAACGCGGGGACCCAAGCTTCGAAGGCGATGCCCTGCGCATCCAGCATGACCATACCCGCGGCCAGCGTCGAGGCGCTAACCGCCCCGAACAGCCCTGCGGTCGCGGCGCCATCCTCCCGCCGGATTCCCGGCAGTTTCGTGAACAGGAAGTTACCGAGCAAGACAATCACCAGTCCAATCACCATCGTGAACAGGGCCGGCAACAGCATGTCCGCGAAATTCGCCTCCCGGATCTCGATGCCGCCCTTGAGTCCGATCTTCATCAGCAAAACAAATACCACAAACCGGTAGATGGAATCGGGAATGTTCAGCTTGCTCCCCAGGGCCGCCACCAGAACACCCCCGACCAGGAACGACAGGGTCGGCGACTGCAACTGACCAACAAACTGGCTCATAAAGTTTACCGCAAGATCCATAAGGTTTTTCCATTTCGCCCGGGCCTTCGCCCGGCATGTTTTGATTTTCCGCTCCCGGCCCACCGGCCGGAAACGCAGAAAACATACGGAGCTTGTTTATATATGCATAATATATTGTATAAACTATATCGTTCGTATAAATAGAATGATGTCATGAGAATCAATTACAACCATTTACGTTATTTCTGGTTTGTCGCCCGCGACGGACGCCTGACCCGGGCAGCCCGGGAGCTTCATGTTTCCCAGTCCGCGCTTTCGGTTCAGATCAAGACCCTGGAGGCCCAACTGGGACATGATCTTTTTGAGCGGCGGGGCAAGCAATTACTGCTTACCGAGACCGGACGCATGGTCCTGGAGTATGCGGATTCCATTTTCAGGACCGGCGAAGAGCTCCTGCATCAACTGGCCCACAACCGCGAGGTGCCGCGGCGGGTGTTCCGGGTCGGCGCCATCACCACCCTCTCCCGCAATTTCCAGATCGGATTCCTTCAGCCGCTTTTGAAGATGAAGGATGTGGAGCTGATGATTACGTCGGCCTCCTTGAGCGAACTGTTGCTCCAGCTGGAGACGCATCGCCTCGACGTGGCCCTGACCGATGACGTCCCTATGCGTGATGCCGCCACCTCCTGGATCGCACACCGGATATCCGACCAGCCGGTCAGCCTGGTGGGCGATCCGAAATTCGCCCGCCGGAAACGCGGCCTGCACGACCTGCTTTCCTCCGAACCCCTGGTCCTGCCTGCCCGCGACAGCAATATCCGCATCGCCTTCGATGCCCTCGTCGAGCGCCTGGGCATCAGGCCCCACATTGCCGCCGAGATCAGCGACATGACCATGCTACGCCTGATCGCGCGCGAGAAAACCGGGTTGGCCGTGGTTCCACCGATTGTGGTCAAGGACGAACTGAAGCAAGGCCTCCTCAAGGAAATCCACAAAATTCCCGACATCCAGGAAACCTTCTACGCCGTGACCCTCAAGCGACGTTTCCCCAATCCCCTGCTCAAGAAACTGCTGTGAGCGGCAAACACTTTCCGGCCAACGCCTAACGGCGGCAGCTACGGCGGCAAACCCCGCGCTCTCCCGCATCCGTTAGGACGTGGCACCCATCGGTCAGGCCCTCATAATCCGTTTATTTCCACGCATAATTTCCCATCTGCCCTACTTTTTTGGATTGATTATTCCCTGCGCGATGATATCCATGTAAATGCAATGAAAACAAGCAATCTTTCCGGAGCGATCGTGAAGGCGCGCAAGGCGCAGGGGTTACGGCAAAAGGAACTGGCCGAGCTTGCCGGAGTCGGCGAAACCGTGGTTTACAAGCTGGAAGCCGGCCGAACCGACATCACCTTGTCCAACTTCGTGGCGGTCTTGGGCTCGCTGGGCTTTGAGCTGGTTGGCCGCAGTCCACTGGGCGAGGAGATCCGGCTTGAGCGATAGGCTCCATGTTTTTGTCGGCGGAACGCGCGCCGGGGTGCTTGAACGCCGGACGGACGGTTATCGCTTTGCCTATGTGCCGGGCTATGCAGGGCCGCCCGCGTTCCTGAATCTGCCGGTAAAACTGGGCGAAAAGGTTTGGGATGACTTTCCGCCGCCGTTCGATGGCCTCCTTCCTGAAGGCGTCTTGCTGGAACAGCTTCTCACCGCCGCCAAGCTGGATCGCCAAGACAAATGGGGGCAGTTGCTGGCGGTAGGCCGCGATGTCACCGGCATGTTGACGATCCTCCCCGAGGGACAAGATAACGGCGCATCGCTTGTGCGCCTGGCCAGAAGTGGCAAGAAAAGGGCGCGCATTAAACCGGGTGACGAGGCGCTCCCGTATGAGGTGGGCGCGTTGATCACCTTTCACTCCCGCGAGGCGCCCCGCATGTCGATCTCCGGCGTGCAGCCCAAGGTTTCGGCGATTTTTTCCCGGCGGGATGGATGTTTCCGCGCCATGGCCGAAGGGGGAACCTACATCTTGAAGCCGAGTCCGACGGCTTATCCGGAAGCAGCCAGCAACGAGGCGTTGAGCATGGAGCTGGCCCGTTTGGCGGGGGTGGAGGTGCCCGCCTGCGGACTGGTCTGGAGCCGGGATCAGCGACCGGTCTTCTGGATCGAGCGGTTTGACCGGCAGGGCACGGGTGGACGCATCCGCCTGCGCGTGGAGGATGCCTGTCAGCTTTTGGAAATCCCGTCCTCGTGGAAATATCACGGCACGGTGGAAACGCTGACGGATCTACTGCGGCGCTTTACCAGCAATCCGGCCCTCCAATTGGCCCGCTTTTTTGACCGGTTTCTGTTCAACTGGATCATCGGCAACGGGGACATGCATCTGAAAAACTGGTCGCTCATCGAGCGTGGCCCCCTGATCGAACTGGCTCCGGCGTATGATTACCTGAACACCGCGATCCTGATTGATAACGAGGAGGAGAGCGCGCTGGCGTTTGGTGGCATGAAACAGGGATTCGATCCTTCGCTTCTTGTGGAGCGCATTGGCCGCGAGCTCTGCGCGCTGCCGCCGCTCCGCATCCGGCGCACGCTGGAAAGGCTGCATCGCGTGGACTGGTCAGCCACCATCAGCGGAAGCGCGCTTTCCCCCGACGCCAAAGCGCGGTATCACGCGCTGGTGAACGACCGGCTGGCCGCTTTGACGGGCGAACGCGGGGGATAAGCGGAAATCGCCACGTTCTAACGAACGCAGCTACACGCAGCGGCGCGCGTCCTCCCCGTAGCCGCCGTCGTGAGACGGTGGACGGGCGAGGCGAGCGTAACCCGCAGGCTTCGTTTGGAGGGAGTCGTTTAAGAGTATCCGGGTAAGAGTGGCGAGTAAGGGTGAATCTACTCACTTAACCGCAACCCTTCATCGGCTACTCTTAACCGACCCGCTTAGTTCCCGCATCACGCCACGGTAACGGCCACGTACTAACGAACGCAGCTACACGTCGAACTTTATACGCTTCCGCATCCTCTTCCGTAGCTGCGTCCGTTAGGACGTGGCCGCTTCACCGCAAGAGATTCGCGTGTACGAGTAGGTGTACGAGTACTGACCTCCCCTAAAACGCCACTCGACGTTCACGTCCGATTTTACTATACGTTAGTTTTACTTCAGGAACTCCCATCAAAACCTACACCGCTTCCGACCTTGCCCGTACCGTTGAGGGAACCCTCATCGGCAATCCCGACCGAATCCTTTCCGGCATCGAACACATCGAAAAAGCCGGCGATACCCACCTAACCTTCATCGGCAGCCGGAGCTACCTCGCGCGCTGGCAAACCTCCGGGGCTGGTGCCGCTCTGATCAGCGAGGAACTGGAAGCCGAACCTGGTCCCGGGCGCGCCCTGATCCGGGTTAAAAACGCCGATCTGGCTCTGGCCTTGGCCCTGGCTCTTTTTGAGCTGCCCGCCCCGGTCGCCGAAACCGGCATTCACCCCGACGCCACCGTCCACCCCACCGCCCAGATCGGCGAAAACGTAATCGTCGGTGCGGGCTGCTACGTCGGCGCTTCCGTGCGCATCGGTCCGGGCGCTAAATTGTATCCCAACGTCACCGTGCTCGATGAAACCGTCATCGGCGCGCAATGCGTGTTGTGGCCAGGAGTCATCATTCGCGAGCGCTGCGTACTCGGCAACGGTGTCATTCTTCAGCCCAACGTTGCCATCGGCGGCGACGGTTTTGGTTATCGCCCCTCCCCCGATCGACGAAGTCTGGTGAAAATCCCCCACATCGGCAATGTCGTCATCGAAGACGGCGTGGAAATCGGGGCCAACAGTACCGTCGACCGGGGCAAATTCAGCGCCACCGTCATCGGAGCGGGAACCAAAATCGATAACCTCGTACAGATCGGCCACAACTGCCGCATCGGCCGCTGCTGCGTGATCGCCGCCTGCACCGGCGTCGCCGGGTCCGTGACCATGGGCGACGGGGTGATGTGCGGCGGTTGCGTGGCCATCAAGGACCATGTCACCATCGGATCGGGCGTGAGAATCGGCGGCGGCTCCGGCATCACCGGCGACATCGCCCCCGGACAAACCGTGGTCGGTTATCCGGCCGAACCCCACCAGCAAACCCTACGCCAATGGGCGGCCCTGAAAAAACTTCCCGACTTCATGCGGGACTTGAAGCGCGCAGCCACACCGGGGTAAAATCCCCGGTCATGGCGATTCACATCGACAAACATTTCGGCACCCGCGAATGCCCGTCCTGCGGTGTCGAGGTCGAGGCCAACCATAACCGGTGCCCGGTCTGCGGCTACGAATTTCCGGCCGCTCACCCGGCCCGCCGGGCCGTGATCTGGATCGTCGCCGTCGTTCTCCTGATCGCCTTCCTCAGCGCGCGGCTGGTGCGCTTCCTGTGAGCCGAATATCCAACTAACCATTGACGCCCAACGGCTCTCGTGATAAATCGTTTTACGTTTAACCAAAAACAGGCAGTTCTCCATGTATTTTAGAAAAATTCCTCACGTCGCCAACTTCACCTTTGCCCGCTCGGTTCGACCGAACCAAACCGTTAAAATTGGGTCTACGCCCCTGAAGATGTCGGTGACCTCTCATCAGGACGGAATCTTCCGGCTGACCGCTTCGTCACCGTTCTGGAAGAAGAGCGCTTCGCAGGCCGGGTTGCGTCCGCCCCCGATGTCGCGTAAACCGTCTGCCGCGCCTTACCGCCTTACCCTGTCCGAACCCTTTGGTCTGACCGTTTCCGGACCTGGGCGTGAACCCCTGCTAACCACCCCGAAAGGCATGACCTTCGGCATCTGCGGCAAGCGCTCGGTTTTCGTGCTGGAACAAACGCCGGACATGCAATTCTACGGCATGGGCGAAAAAATGCGGGGTCTCGAACTCTCCGGCATTCAAACCAAGTTCTGGAATACCGACATTTTCGCCGACTTCCACTGGAATGAAATCGCCCACGACCGCCCCGATCCGATGTACGCCAGCATGCCCTACATCATCGTGAAGCGCGGCAACACCTATCTCGGGCTGCTGCTGGACAATCCGCACGCGGCCTTCGCCTCGACCGGCGCCACCATCAAGATCGGCGGCGGCCAAATGAACCTGGGCGGTTCCGAGAAAAAATTCATAACCTTCGGCGCGGAAAACGGCATGCCCGACCTCTACATCATCGTCGGTCCCAGCCTCGCCGAACTCACCCGTAAAATGCAGAAGCTGGTCGGGGTGACGCCCCTCCCGCCGGCCTGGGCGCTCGGTTATCATCAATGCCGCTGGGGTTACAAGTCTGAAGTCTGCCTGAATGAACTCGACGAAAACTTCACCAAACACGGCATTCCCTGCGATGGCCTGTGGGTCGATATCGATTACATGGACTCGTTCAAGGTTTTCACCTTCAACAAGGACTATTTTCCCTCCATCGACCGCACGTTGAAACGCCTCGCCGCCAAGGGCCGCAAGGTGGTGCCGATCATCGATCCCGGGGTGAAGAAAGAGAAAAAATATCCGGTCTACGACTCCGGCAAAAAAGCCGATGTTTTCTGTAAAAATCCCCAGGGCGATGATTTTGTCGGACTGGTTTGGCCAGGCGAAACCGTATTCCCGGATTTTTCCCTACCCGAAACCCGCCGCTGGTGGGCCAAGTGGGTGCGGGACTTCGCCGCGCACGGCTTTCACGGCTGCTGGATCGACATGAACGATCCCTCCACCGGCAGCGTACTCAATGAAGATATGTTGTTTAACCGCGGCAAACAACCGCACGATGCCTACCACAACCAATACGCATCCGGCATGGCCGAGGCGACGCGGGCCGGCTTCGCCGCCGCGCACCCGGGCGAACGTCCGTTTGTCATCAGCCGCTCCGGCTATCTCGGCATCGGCAAAAACGCCGCGCTCTGGACCGGCGACAACATGTCCAGTTATCACTACCTGCGCAACTGCATCGCCGTATCGCTCAACCTCGCGCTTTCCGGCGTTCCGTTCAATGGCCCGGACATCGGCGGCTTCGCCGGTGACGCCACCCCGCAGTTGATCCAGGATTGGGTCAAGACCTGCTTCCTCTTCCCCTTCTGCCGCAACCACTCCATGATTGGCACGCGCCATCAGGAACCTTGGGCGTTTGATGATCAGACCCTCCGGGTCATGAAACACTACATTCAACTGCGTTACGCCCTGCGGCCTTACCTCTACAACCTGTTTATCCGGCAGGAAGAAGAAGGCGAAGCCATCCTGCGTCCCCTCTTCCATGACTTTGAGGACACCGAGGCGCTGCCGCTCGGCCGGATCGACGATGCGTTCCTGGCCGGCCCGGACATTCTCCAGGCGCCCATTCTTTCCGAACACGAGCGAACCCGTGAGGTGATTCTTCCCGGACCCGGGCGATGGTTCTCCACCATGGAGGATCAATGGCTCGAAGGCGGTCAGAAACGATCGGTGACCCCCGGCGCGCTGCAAACGCCCTTGTATTTCCGGGAAAACGCGATCGTGCCGATGACCCCGAAGTTGCCGGAAACCAATGGGTTCGACGGACGCGCGGTCGCGTTTCATGTCTTCCTGAAAAACGACAGCACCGGAACTGCCGCCACCACCTACGCCTTCGACGACGGCATTACCGAAAAGTACCGCGACGGCAAACGCAGCCGCCTGGCCATAACCGCCTCGGTAAAAAACGGCGTATTGCACATGGATACGCAGTACACGCAAAAAGGCTACGGCGCGTGCCGCCCGACCTTTGTGCTCCACGACCGGTTTTCCACCGTGATCATCAACGGACGCGAAGCGGCGCTCGAAGCCACCAAGAGCTTCTTGGCCGGAACCGACCTTGCCACCTGGACGGCGAACGGTTAGAGCCGCGCCATGGTTGGCGCTACCCGCGCACCGCGGCGGCGACCGCCGCGGCTACCGCACGGATATTCGCCTCGCCGGCTTCCGGATAAATCGGGAGCGCGAGGGTGGTCTTCGCCGCGCATTCGCTCACCGGGAAATCGCCTTCGCGGTAGCCGAGGTACTGGAAGCATTCCTGCTGATGCAAGGGAACCGGGTAGTAGATTTCATGTCCGATTTTCTCCCGGACCAGATGGGCGATCACCGCATCACGTTGCGCCGTGCGAATGACATATTGGTTGTAAATGTGCCGTCGATCCGGCAAGGCCGTCGGCAAGATCACCCGCCGACCCGCCGCCTGTAACCGGCAACCCCCGCCTCCGGCCGGACGGCAAGCCTCCCGACTCAGGCAGTCCACCGCCGTCGCCTCCACGGTAATCCCGGTAGCGGCGAAGGCATCCCCGTACCACGCCGCATTTTGTTGGCGCTGCTCGCTCCAGGCGTCAAGGTGCTTGAGCTTGACCCGCAACACGGCGGCCTGCAATGCGTCCAACCGGAAGTTGCCGCCAATCACCTGATAATAATACTTGGGGTTCATGCCATGATTGCGCAGCAACTTCAGCTTCTCGGCCAACACCGGATCGTTCGTGGTCACCATGCCGCCATCGCCAAACCCGCCGAGATTCTTGGAGGGAAAGAAACTGAAACAACCCATATGGCCAATCGACCCGGCGCGCCGGCCCCGGTATTCCGCGCCGATCGCCTGCGCGGCGTCTTCAATCACGATCAGGCCATGGCGTTCGGCGACCGACATGATCGGCTCCATCTCGGCCATTTGCCCGTACAGATGCACCGGCATGATCGCCTTGGTACGCGGGGTGACCGCCGCTTCGATTCGCGCCGGATCGAGGTTGAAGGTCACCGGATCGATATCGACAAATACCGGCCGCGCGCCCAACCGCGCGATGCAGCCGGCCGTGGCGAAGAACGTGAAGGGCGACGTGATCACCTCATCGCCCGCCTGAATGCCGGCGGCCATTAACGCCATCAACAACGCATCCGTCCCCGAAGATGCGCCAATACCGAATTGGCAATGTGAGTAGTCGGCGACCTCCCGTTCCAGGCCCTCCACTTCCGGCCCGAGAATAAAATACTGGGACTCCATGACGCGCTCGACCACGGCCTTCAATTCGTCCTTCAGCGCCTGGTACTGCGGCTTTAAATCCAACAAGGGTATGCTCATACAATCCATTCCTTCACCCGGTTCAGGGCCGGACACCCACGCGCGCTTCGCGGTGATCGTCCGAAAAAGTTCCAAGGTTTGGAAAATCGTGTATCAAAAAGTTCCAAGGTTTGGAACTTTTTTGATCACGTCTTTTGACCACAGCGCGGCGATCCGCGCGGCGGTTTCTTCGTCCGCGCCCGTACCCAACGCCACCGCGCATTGCGCCTCGGCAAACCGAATAGCACCAACCGCGCCGGCCGGGTCTTCGGCAAAAAGGTCACGGCGGAACTCCGGCGACAACCAGGCCGCGACGGTTTCATCCGGGTTGTATCCGGTCTCGCGAATGGCCCGGCGCAACGCGGTCGCCGCGCGCAAGGCGTAGGGCATGTCCGGGTGTTTCGCCATGAGCGCGCGGGTGGCCTTGCTGTTGGCTTCCTGGTAGCGCTCAAGCGTCGCGCCATCCAGCGGCATCACACCGCGCGGCAGGCGTGCCGCCACCATCGCCACGGCAGCAAGCAGCAGCACACCGAACGCCATCACGATGTTGCGTCGCTTCATGGCCGATCAGGGCAGGAAAACCCGGCCACGGAAATATGTGCCCGGGCCCGGCGGGTTGGTCACGGTGAGGGTAACGCTTCCACCGAGCGGCGCACCGGTGACATTCAAACCGACGGGGGTCCAGATGCCATCCGGCAACAAGTTGGTCGTATAGGCCAGATCGTAGAGGCGGCTGTTGGTGGTGGGCGCGGGAATCAACAGCGAGACGACGCCGGTCGCTTCGACCGCCGACACCGGGCCTTCAATGCGGCTGAACACCGAGGCGGGATCGTTGGGATCGGTATCGGCGAGGTATTCCTCATAGTTGGTCCGGCCATCGCCGTCCTTGTCGTCGTGATCCCCGGAATTCGGCCCGGTCAAGTTATGGCGGGCGCGCCAGTCTGAGGGGATGAGGCTTTCCGAAGCGGCCGGTCGAATGACCTGGACCGTGGCGTTGGTGGTCGCGCCGCCGCCTCCGGTGATTGTGAGGTTATTGAAAAAGAAGTCGTAACTGGAACCGGCGCCGGCGTTGTAGTTCCAGGCCCGGAACACCGTAATGGCCCCGTTGGCCGCGGAAATCAGGCTACCGGTGTTCGTCCGGGTATTCCCGCCATTCGGGGTAATCAGGGCCCGGTACGTGGTCGGTCCGGTCAGCGTGAAGCTCACCTGGATTCCGCCGTCGGTCCAACCTACATCCGTCGTTCCACCGCTGATGCTGTAATACGTATCGCCGCCGTTGAAGAAAAATTCCCAGAGGGTGACACCGTCGGCATTTTGCAGGGCCACCCCGGTCCCCGCTCCGGGATCTAGAAACCCATTGTCCATACTGACACTCACCGTCTGCCCAACGGAAAGCGCATTGGTCATGAGGCGCTTGGCCTCGGACAAGTTGCCGCTGTTGGCATAAAGTCCCCAGGCCGGGCGGCCGATATTGACCGAATCGTTATCCGCCACGAAACGCCCATTTTGGTTGCCGTCGGCGGAACTTGTATAAATCGCCCATGGACCCCAGCCAAAACCGCCGTTGTCGTTGGTGGCCCAGCCGTCGGCATAGACCGGGCTCGCCGCACTGTCCGACGCCACCGTACCACCGACGTTCGTGACGGTCACAGTGATGAGGTTGGTCCCGACACCGAGGCCCACCGAGGGGATGGTCCAGTAAAAGGCGATCGGCGACAATCCACTGGCCCCGGTCAGGCTGTTGCTCCAGCGCAAGCCCGACCATTCCAATGCATTGGCGACGCCTTGCACCGCGATGTTCGTCACGGCATCGTTCACCACGATCGGCCCGGCGGGATTGGTGATCACCAGCGTCGGCGGCACTGGATCATTTTCCAGAATGGTGATGGCGGCTGAAGAGGGCGCGCCGAGGCTGGCCCCGATGGAACTGCTCAGATTCAGCGTGAAGGTAAGGTTGCCCTGGTAAATCTGGTCATCCACGATGGTCACATCCACGAATTTATTGGCGGTGTCGCCGGGATTCCAGACCAGCGAACCGCTGGTATTGGCATAATTCACCCCGGCGATGGCGGTGCCATTAGCCGTATTGAAGGCCACGCTCACCGTACCGGTGGCCGAGCCGGTACGCGAGACAAACACCCGCGCTACACCGCTGGTCTCCGACACCGAATAGGCGCCCGCCGCCAGTTGTATCGAATCCTCAACATCGCCAAAACTGACGCGGATCGCGGTGTGAGCGCCGTTGTCGGGAACTTTCACACCCACGCGGCCCGGCGCGGCCATGCGCCAGCCTTGCGGAGCGTCATCGAAGTTAGTCACCTGCGGAATCGCCGCCCCGTTGACCCGCACGCCGGTGACCTCGTTGGTGCCGATGTTGTACCCATACACATAAAAATCGCGGCTGCCGGTGTTATAGCTGCCTTGTTTGGCTTCGATGGTGAAGTCCCAATACGCGGCGGTACGATGGCTGACCATCCGGCGCTTGGAATAGCCGTTCGCTTGATAATTCCAGGACTCGCCGTCGTCCTCGAACAAGGTGAACTCGCTTTGTCCATCCGGCCAGCAGTTGATGTCCATCCACGGAGACTGGAATTGATTGGCGTACTGCATGGATGGACCCATGGGGATAATCGCACCGGAGCGCACAAACAGGGGCAAGGTTCCAAGCGGGGCGCTGACGTTGATGGTCTGGCCGCCATTGTGACGCGAGCCGCTATGGTAGTTGTACCAGTGGATGCCATCGCGGTACGGCAGGTAAACTTGCCGGCTGTTGGCGCCTTGGGCATACACCGGGGCGGCGAGCAGGAATTCACCGACCAGGTAATCGTAGTCGGATGCCTCGGTATAGGTATTGGCGTCGTTGTAATAGTCGAACACCGGCGGCACGTTCAGCGGGCGGCCGTTGATCACGGCGGATTCGTAAGCGAGGGTGTAGAAGTACGGCATGAGTTTATAGCGGAACTTGATCAGCTCGCGCTGCATGCTTTTGAACGGATCATTAAAGCGCCACGGTTCGCGGTTGGCTGCGCTTTTATCGCAGTGGTTCCGGAAAAACGGGGTGAGGGCGTTGGCCTCGGTGGAGCGCACCATCAATTCATCGCTGGCGGTGCCGGCAAAACCGCCGACGTCATTGCCGAACCAGGCCGCGCCGGCAATCATCGCGCCCGCGCCGAACCGAATGGTGGCGCGATGGTAGAACCAATCCGCGCGGGTATCGCCGCTCCAGCTTACGCCATAACGCTGAAGGCCGGCGGTACCGGACCGGCTGAGCACAAAGGGTCGCTTGTTCGGATTCTTGGCCATCATGGTGTCGAAACTTTGCTTGGCCGCGCGCAGGCCGAAGTAATTTCGCTCGTTGGACCAGAAACGGCGGGAGTCGTTGTTGTCCCCGTACTTGCCGTCCAGCCACAACAATCCGTTGTGGGGAATCTGATCGCCGCCCTCCGGCTCGGTGAGGTCGTTCCAGATGCCGTGGAAATTGAAACTGTTCATCCAGTTGAGGATTTTGCCGCGCCACCAATCGTTCATCGGCGTGCTGGTGTAGTCGAAGAAGGAAACCGGTCCGACATAGATGTTGCGGGTAACGGTGTTCCCGCCGTTGTCCTTGATGAAGTGGAAGGAAGCGTTGGCTTCGGTGTGCAACGGGTCGCCGGGAATCAGCCAGGGCTCAATCAGCGGAACCACCTTGACCCCGCGGGCTTCGCAGAAACTGATCAAGCCGGCTGGATTGGGGAACTTGAAATTCGTGGTCAACTGGCGGAGCTGGCCATCGCCGATATCGCCATCGCCGTCGGCGTCCATGTAGTCAATATCCATGTATACGGCATCCAGGGGGATATCCTGCTTGCCAGCCTCGTCGGCGATGTACTGAACCCAGTCCTGGTTGTCGTAGCTGAACCGGGAAAGGTGGTGGCCTAGCCCCCATTTGGGCAGGAAGGTCGGTCGGCCCGTGAGTTCGGAGAACCGGTCCATGACCGTGGCAAAGGCGTGTTGTCCGCCGCCGCCAAAAAAGAAATAGTCCATGCGTCCGTCGCCGGCCTGATAGGACAAGCGGTCGCCGCTTTCCGTGCCGAATTTGAAGAGTGCGCGGCAGGGATTGTTGAGAAAAATGCCGTAGGTGAAGGCCGGATTGCCGCCGCCGGCCGGCTGCACGCCGTAGAAGAACGGGATATGCAAGTAGGTCGGATTGGTGAATTCCCCCCAGTTGTAGGTGGCGGTGTTCCAGATATCCATCTCGCGGTTACGGCGATTCATCGGCCCGCCGTATTCGCCGAGACCGAAGATGGCCTGGCCGGTCGGCATAAACCGGCGGTTCTTCAACTTGGAGGAGCCGGTGCCGCGTTGTCCGGTGAAGTTGTAATCCGAGTCGCGCTCGGTGAAATCATCCTGGGAAAGGAAATATCCGGCCTTTGATTTAAAATGGACCTTGAAGGGGGACTTCTCGACTTCGACATCGAGCTGCGCGGTTTGGATCACGTACCGGCTGCCCTGATCGGTGATGGAGGCGGTATGCGCGGACCATTCGCCCAGCGGCTTGGCAATCATCGGTTGTTCGACATTAAACGGGCCAACCCAGTGATAGTTCACGCGGATCAGATCGGGAGCGTAGGGCGTAATTTCCGCGGAGCCGCCATTGTGCAGGGCGAAGGAAGCGGTCCAAATTCCGTTGGCCGAATTGGTGGTGATGGTCACGCCGGTAATGTTCCCGGCATTGATTACGGCGCCCCACCCCGAAGAAACCGTTATGATCCACCCACACGCCGTTGCCCGCAACCACCGCCCGCAACCCATCCTTGTCATAGAAACTCCACGCCGAATCCGGCCGTTAAACTACCGACCATGATTAGCGCCAACGCGGCTCCCCTCATGGACAGTCGGCTAATCATATCCAAACCAAGCCTTCTTGTTAAACGTTTTAACAGGGGTTTTTTATGGAAGGGCGCATCTCCGAGTTTGTGCAAAGGTTCCTTGTAGGCCGGGGCTCTGTCCCCGGCGCCTCTCCGCCGACCGCAGAGGGTCGGCCTACTTGTCAAAACTCGGAGATGCGCCCTTTATGGAATGCCCAGCCACGTTTCCAGCTTTAGCGCGAACAGCACCAGTAAAGGAGCGGTCAAGAAGCCGACCATGGTCGTCACAACTACGCTGCGGGACGCCAGGAATCGATCCCGTCCAAACATTGCGGCAAAGAGGGGTACGGAAACCGCTACCGGCATGGTGGCAATGAGATAGACCACCCACCGGATCATCGGGTTGGCCCCGTACCCGAGTTTGGCCAGTCCAACCACCAGGAAAATCATCGCCAACGGCGCGATGATCAACCGCCCGATTCCCACCCAGATAACATTTACAAACACTTCGCCCGGAGTTTCCGCGCGCTCCCCCACATACAAACCCAGCGCGAACAACGAAAGCGGAATGGTCAACCCGCCCAGGACGTGTAACACCGGATTAAGTCGAGCCAGTGAAAATCCGGGATGATCCGGAGAAAATGAAATGGGGATCACCTGAAAGGCCACCAACACCCCGCCGACCGCCGCCAGCAAACCGGGGCTGGTGCACAGGTAACGCAGCGCATGCACGCCGCGCAGATCGCCCTTAAGTAACCAGATGCCCACCGTCCACAACAGCAATTGGGTGGGAATGTTAAACAAGATGATCAACCGCACCGCCTCATCGCCCCAGATCGGACCGGCCAAGGCCAGCGGGATATAAATCCAGTTCGGCATGCCGACCAGGAACACAAAGGTCCGGAGGTCCGCGCGCAGCCGGTTAACCCGGTGCCAAAGCCAACCGATGAGGCCAGACCCGATCAAGACCACAAACGGCCAGACCAGGATCGGCCAGTCGGTCAACATCGTTTGCGCGTCGTCGGTGACCGCCAGACGATGAAACACGAGGATGGGAAACAGGATCAGCAAGACGATCTTGCTTAAGCCGTCCGTTCCACGCGAGCCTACCGCACCAAGACGGCGGATCGCATAGCCCATCATGACCAGCACGAAGATCGGAACAATCGAAGTAAACAGCGCGCGGGAAAGTTCGTTCATATTTCCTGGCCGATCGACTTGCCGGCGATCCAGCCGGTGGTCCAGGCGGACTGGAAATTAAATCCGCCGGTGACCCCGTCAATATCAAGGATTTCTCCGGCAAAATAGAGGCCGCGACATTTCTTGCTCTGCATGGTCTTGAAGTCCACTTCGTCCAAACTGACCCCGCCGCAGGTCACGAATTCATCCTTGTTCATGCTTTTGCCGGTAATGGTGAATTCCGTTTGCATCAGCGTCTCGATCAACGGTTCAACCGCCCCGCGCGGAAACTGGTTCCAGATGGCATCGCGCCGAATATCGAGGTGTCCGATGATCGACTGCCACAAACGCTGGGGAATCGACCAGAAATTTGATGTGAATACGGATTTCCTGGCAAAGTCGACGCGGGCCCGGGCGATTTGCTCGCGCAAGCTGGATTCGTCCAGATCCGGCGTCCAGCACACCCGCAGGATAAAGCGATAATCGAGATCGGCAAATTGCGGGGCGCCCCACGCTGAAAGTTTGAGAATCGCCGGACCGCTCAATCCCCAATGCGTAACCAGCAGCGGACCGCGTTGTGACAACCGGGTACCCGGCGCCGACACCTCAACATCGGGCACGCTGATGCCCGCCAAATCCTTCAACCGCGCATCGTTGCAATCAAAACTAAATAGCGAAGGCAGCAAAGGCTTGATGGTATGTCCCAGCTCCTCCACCACCCGGAAAACGGGCGAGTTTTGATTCCCGCCGGTCGCAATCAACAACCGGTCGCAGGCGAGGTGGCTGCCATCGGACAACCCCAGCAGAAATCCCCGGCTCTGGGGTGCGACCGAAACCAGCCCGCGATTGGTCATCATCGTGACGCCGGCCTCACGCGCTTCGCGTATCAGGCATTGGGTTACGGTGGTGGATTGATCCGTGGTGGGGAACATACGTCCATCCGGCTCCACCTTGAGCTTTACGCCGCGCTCTTCAAACCAGCGCACGGTATCGCGCGGTTGGAAGCGGTGAAACGGACCAATCAATTCGCGGTTTCCCCGGGGATAATGCGTTACCAACTTCCCCGGATCAAAACAGGCGTGGGTGACGTTGCAACGCCCGCCGCCGGAAATCATGACTTTGGCCAGCGGCTCCGGGCTTTTTTCCAGCAGCACTACCTTGCAATCCGGAATGCTTTCCGCGCAGGTAATGGCGGCAAAAAAGCCGGCGGCGCCGCCTCCGGCTACGGCGATGGTGAAATCAACTGTCATGGGGCTACCGCGTACTTCATGGCGTGCGCATACTAAACAAGCGGCCCCGTTTCTTGCCATGAAAAAAGACGGGCGGCGGTAGGTCCCGGGTGCATCCCTGATTCACGGACCTCCGGAAATTCTTTTTAATCCACCCATCCAGAACATGAGCAAATTTCGGCAATGATGATTCAAACACCGTAGATGATGCTAAGTATATACGCGATGGTTTGTATTTGAATCACATCCTTATCGCGAGCTTTGTCGGGAACTTTTTCGACAAAGCTCGCGAAGAAGCTTGCGACAAAGAGGGAGGTGCGGACGAAGCCTGAGATGGGAAGAACCTGGCTCACACCACCCCCCGTCCGGGTTCACGAACAAATTTGCCGGACGGCGAGGCCGCCGTCCCACCCGGCCTGATCAAACAACGGGCGGAAACGGCTCACCGCCGCCAGGACGTGAGGTCGTCATCGGTGTCAGATCGGCCATCGCGGCCCATCGACCACACCACCACGCCCTCCCCGACCACCGGGCGGTAACTGCTTTCCGGAATGGTGCAAATGTTGTCGTAATTGGCGTCGAACACCAGTTGATAGGGCCTCCCCCACGGGTCGAGGATATCACCCTCCGCGCTCCACCGCGAAAGGCTCAGCTCCCCGGTCGCCAAGGCGATAAAATCCACTTGTCGAGGATTGGTACGGTGGTCTTCGTTGCCCGGTCCGACCCGGGCGGCCAGAACATTCATGACTTCGCGATTGGGGCGGACGCTCCCGAAACGGATATCACCCCGGGCCGAGGCATCGGGCGCGGGCCATAAACGGTATTCGCGGTTATAGAGATCGGCCGCGGTAACCAACATACGGATTTCCGAGTAGGCGGTTCGGATGCGCTGATGTTCCCGCCACTCCAGCCACGTCGGGACCACCAAGGAAATGATGATAATGAGCGGAGCCATCAAGACCATGACTTCCGGCCGGGACAGGCCGGAGCGTCGGTGATGCCTCGCGTTCATGACGCCGCGCTGCCCGGATCAGCTCAAGTTGCCGATAATGGAAATCAAAGGCAGGAAGAGCGCAATGACAATGGTACCCACGATCAACGCCAGAAAAACAATCAACAACGGCTCAATGACCGAGGTCAATCCGGCAACGGCATTGTCCACTTCATCGTCGTAGCTATCGGCGATTTTCATCAACATTTCCGGTAACTCGCCGGTTTCTTCGCCGACCTGGACCATGCTGACGACCATGGGCGGAAACACGCCGGAAGCTTCAATCGGCGGGGCCATGTTTTCACCCTCTTTCACCGCGTCGTGAATCTGGGAGACCGCTTTGGCCACCACTTCATTGCCCGCGGTGTCGCGCACGATGTTGAGCGCCTGCAGCACCGGAACGCCGGAGGCCATCAACGTGCCGAGCGTGCGGGTGAAACGCCCGACCACGGTTTTGCGGATCAGGTTGCCGAATACCGGCATGACCAATTTGACACGATCCAGCAAGAGGGACCCCTGCTTCGTTTTAGCCGCGAGTTTGAGTAAAAACACGATGGCAATAATGCCCACAATCAAGAACGGCAGACGGCTGGTCATCAATTCGCTGGCGCTCATGACCACCTGAGTCAGCCCGGGCAGCGCCTGGCCCTCCAGCAATTCCGAGAAGATTTCCTTGAACTTGGGAATGATGACAATCATCAGGAATGTCAAGATACCGAGGGCCATGAACAGAACGACCATCGGATACACCATCGCACCGACGACCTTGTTCTTGATTTTCTGCGCCTTCTCCATGAACTCGGCGAGGCGGAGCAACACCTGGTCCAAGACACCGCCCACTTCACCGGCTTTGGCCATGTTCACGTAAAGCTTGTTGTAGATTTTCGGATGTTGGGCAAGCGCCTCGGCGAAGGTGCTGCCGGATTGAATGGAATCGGCCATCTCGCCGAGCGCTTTCTTCAAACCGGGATTTTTTTCCTGTTTTTCCAGCACCTGCAAACTGCGCACCAGCGGAAGACCGGCGTCCACCAGGGTCGCCAACTGGCGGGTGAACACCATCAATTCCTTGGTTTTAACCCGGGTAAACAAAACCGGGAGCTTGATTTCCTTCTTTAGCCCGCTGCCCGAGTTGGATTTGCTCCGACTCGGGGATTTGCCGGGCTTGGCCGCGGCCGTTGCCTCATTCACACTGGTCGGAAATAAACCTTTTTCCCGTATCTTGGATAAAGCCATGGTTTGGCTGTCGGCATCGATTTCACCGCGGGTCTCCGCTCCGCGCGCGTCCAAAGCTACATACGAGAATTTAGGCATGACACATTATCGTCCTCTATCCGCAGCGATTTGCAAGCCTTCTTCAATCAAACGTAAATTTTTTCTGAACCAAGTCAATCGTTTTATTTACTTTTTGAGGTCTTGCGAATTACGGGGCGCCGATCGTCGCGACCAGCAATTCCCGGGCCACTTGCGGATTGGCTTTGCCCCGGCTGAGTTTCATGACCTGACCGATTAGAAATTGTAAGGCGGCCTCTTTCCCCTTGCGGTAGTCTTCCACCGAGCGGGCATTTTCAGCAACCACTTGATCCACCAGCCCTTGCAGGGCGGAGCTATCGCTGACCTGAGCCAACCCTTTTTCCTGAACAATGGCTTTGGGATCGCCTCCGGAAGCAAACAACAAGGCAAAAACCTCCTTGGCCGCCGGTTGGTTGATGGTTTTGGCATCGACCAGGTTTACCAACTCGGCCAATGCGGTCGGGGTAATGCGGGCATTGCCGATATCGCCATCGACCTCGGCAAGCAGGCGCAGCATTTCCGTCATCATCCAGTTGGATACCGCCTTGCCCTTGCCGCACTGCCGCGCCGCCTGTTCAAAGAAATCGGCGACCGCGCGATCCGCCGCCAGCACCCCGGCGTCGTATTCCGGAATGCCGTATTCGCGGACCATGCGCTCGCGCCGGGCCGCCGGCATTTCCGGCAGCATCGCCCGCCAACCATCCACCTGCTCCTGCGTCAACGAAACCGGCAAAAGGTCGGGCTCGGGGAAATAACGGTAATCGTGGGCGTACTCCTTGCTGCGCATGGAGGAAGTCACGCCCGCGTCGTCGTCCCACCGTCGCGTCTCCTGCGGAATAACCGTTCCCCGCTGCACCTCGCGAATTTGCCGGTGAATTTCGTGCGCCAAGGCGCGGTGGGCGCCCCGGAAGGTGTTCATGTTTTTGATTTCCACCTTGCTGCCCAGCGGGCTTTCCCGGGTCGGGCGGACGGAAACGTTGATATCACACCGGATATTGCCCTGCTCAAGGTTGCAATCGCTGATGCCGCCATAGGCGAGCACCTGTTTAAGCGCGGTGAGAAACGCAAACGCTTCGTCTTCATTGTCCATGTCCGGCTCGGTCACAATTTCCATCAGGGGCGTCCCCGCCCGGTTGAAATCGATCCCGCTGCCGTCCGCGAAATGGGTGTTTTTGGCCACATCCTCTTCGAGGTGAATCCGGGTGATCCGGACCGTCTTGACCCGGTCCTTCAAGGTGATTTCCAACTGACCGCCCAGGCAAAGCGGCTGGTCGTATTGGGAAATCTGGTAGTTTTTGGCCTGGTCGGGATAAAAATAATTTTTCCGGTCGAACTTGTTGGTGAGATTGATCCGGCATCCCAGCAGCATGCCGGTCATGACGGTCAGACGGATCGCCTCCGCATTCATCACCGGAAGGGCTCCCGGGTAACCGAGGCAAACCGGGCACACCAGGCGATTCGGCTCAACCCCGAATTGATTGGGGCAACCGCAAAACATTTTCGTGCGGGTTTTCAACTGCACATGAACTTCAAGCCCGATGGACGCAATCATGACGCGGCCCTCCCCGCCTCGGCAACCGCCAGCGGAGGGCGCTTGGCCCGCCACCGGGTTGCCTGCTCGTAGGCGTAGGCCACCCGGAAAATGTGCTCCTCGCGAAACGCCGGGCCCAAAATCTGCAAGCCCACCGGCAGGTTTCCGGCGGTAAATCCGCACGGAAGCGACATCCCGCAGATGCCGGCCAGGTTGGTGGTGACCGTATAAATATCGCTCAAATACATTTGCAGCGGGTCACCGGTCTTCTCGCCGAAGCCGAACGCGGCGCTGGGCGTAGCCGGCGTCAGAATGGCCTGGCAGTGCTGGAAGGCCTGATCAAAGTCGCGGCGGATGAGCGCGCGCACCTTTTGCGCGCGGAGATAATACGCATCGTAATAACCGCTGCTCAACACATAGGTGCCGAGAATGATCCGGCGCTTCACCTCGTTCCCGAATCCGGCCGAACGGGTCGCTTCGTACATCGCGATCGGATCGGCGCCGGGCTGACGCGCACCGTAGCGCACGCCGTCAAACCGGGCCAGATTCGCCGACGCTTCGGCGGTGGCGATGATGTAATACGTCGCAATGGCGTACTCGGTGTGCGGCAGGGAAATTTCCATGATTTCCGCACCCAGGGAACGGCATACCTCGACCGCCTCACGCACCCGCTGCTCCACCTCGGGATCCATCCCGCCCTGGAAATACTCCCGGGGCAACCCCAGCGTCATTCCCGCCAACCCCTGATCCCGATTAGCACGCAACTCCGGGGCCGGGGCGGGCACCGAAGTGGAATCCGCCGGATCAAACCCGGAAAGAATCTCGGTCAGCAGTGCGGCGTCGGCGACATCCTTGGTCAGCGGTCCGATCTGGTCCAGCGACGAGGCGAATGCGGTTAATCCGTAGCGGGAGACCCGCCCATAGGACGGCTTCACCCCGACGCATCCGCAAAAAGAAGCCGGCTGGCGAATCGACCCGCCGGTGTCGGTGCCCAGCGAAGCCGCGATCTGATCGGCGGCGACCGAGGCAGCCGAACCGCCGCTGGAACCGCCGGGAACCTTGGACAAGTCATACGGGTTGCGCACCGGATGGTAGGCGGAGTTTTCGTTGCTGGACCCCATGGCGAATTCGTCCATGTTCAGGCGGCCCATGATCACCGCGCCTTCCGCGCGCAAGCGCGCCACCGCGGTGGCGTCGTACGGGGCGCGGTAGCCCCGCAAAATCTTCGACCCGCAGGTACAGGAGGCGCCTTTCACGTTCAGCACGTCCTTCATGGCGATCGGTGCGCCCAGCAAACGCCCCCCCTCGCCGCGCCGGCGCTTTGCATCGGCCGCGCGCGCATCGGCAAGCACCTGTTCCGGGTCAAGCTCCAGAAACGCCCCGATAGCCGAATCGGTGGCGGCGATCCGTTCCAGATAACGACGCGCCACGTCTTCGGCGGAACAGTCGCCCCGCGCCAACGCGTCCAGCGTTTCCACCAAGGTCAATTGATGCAATTCGGCCATATTACTCCAGAATTCGAGGGACAAAAAACTGTTCGTGGCGGCTCTCCGGCGCATTGGCCATCACGTCGTCGTGATCCAGCCCGGGCGTCGGCACATCGTCCCGAAAACGGTTTTTGACCGGAATGGCGTGCGCCATGGGTTCAATGCCATCGACGTTTAATTCGTTTAGTTTGCGCACATGATCCAGGATGTGCTCCAGTTGTTCCTGAAACAGCGCCTGCTCGCCCGGGTTCAATGCGATCCGGGCCAGATGGGCGACGTACGCAACATCGATTTTTTCCGCCGAAGCGGCTGCGGAGGGAACGTTTTCCATAGAGCGACGCTTATAATGGGTTAAGCGCCGGGAGGCAAGCGCGAGTCTTGGCCACTCCGCGCCTCCTTTTCGGTTGACGATTTCACCGTGGTGAATATGGTATAGCTTGTTTCCGTTAAGTCGGAAACGATGTCATTACGTGTGATAATGCATCCAGAGTGGCGCGAGGGATCTGGCCCTTGGACCGCCCAGCAACCTGTCCCTTTGCGGGGAAAAGGTGCCAAAGCCAGCCCCGGCGCAGGCCGGGGAAACGATGGGTCCCCCATGGCGGGGAAATCGACTGGCCGGGTCCCGCTCCGCTCCGGATGCTCTGGGTGTACAACCGATAGCGAACCATAGGAAAGGGATCAGCATGAAACTCGAAACCATCTGCCTGCACGGCGGCCAACAACCCGACCCCACCACCTCGGCCCGCGCCGTTCCGGTCTACCGCACGACCGCTTACCAGTTCCGCGACACCGAACATGCCGCCAATCTGTTCGCCCTGAAAGAACTGGGCAATATCTACACCCGACTGATGAACCCGACCACCGACATCCTGGAAAAACGCGTGGCCCTGCTGGAAGGCGCACACGAGATGGCTGGCCTGGGCGTCGCCTCGGGAACCTCCGGCATTTTCTACGCCATCATCAACCTGGCGGAGGCCGGCGACAACATCGTATCCGCCCGCAACCTGTACGGCGGAACGTATACCCAGTTCAATGACATCCTCCCCGCGCTCGGCATCACGGTGAAATTCGTCGATTCGACCCATCCGGAAAACTTCGCCAAGGCCATCGACGGGAAAACGCGCGCGCTGTTCTGCGAAACCGTTTCCAACCCGGCACTGGAAGTGACCGACCTTGAAGCCGTCGCCGCCATCGCCAAAAAGAACGGCATCCCGCTGATCGTGGACGCCACCTTCAGCACCCCCTACCTCACGCGCCCGCTCGACCACGGAGCCGACATCGTTGTGCACTCGCTGACCAAATGGTTCGGCGGCCATGGCACCGGCATCGGCGGCGTCGTCGTGGATTCCGGTCGCTTTAACTGGGGCGCCGGCAAGCACCCGTTGTTTGATCGCCCGGACACCTCGTATCACGGCTTGCGCTGGGGACATGACCTGCCCGCGCCGCTGGCGCCGTTGGCGTATATTCTCCGCATGCGCACGGTCCCCCTGCGCAACCTCGGGGCCTGCATTGCCCCCGACAACTCCTGGATGTTCCTGCAAGGCATTGAGACCTTGCCGCTGCGCATGGAACGCCACTGCCAGAATGCCCTGGCGGTCGCCCAGCACCTCAAGCAACACAAGCTGGTGGAATGGGTCCGGTTTCCCGGCCTTTCTGACGATCCGGAATATGCCCGCAACCAGAAATACCTGCGCGGCAAGGGCGGCTCGATGGTGGTGTTCGGCATCAAAGGCGGCAAGGACGCCGGTGCCAAGTTCATCAACGCGCTCAAGCTTCATTCCCACGTCGCCAACGTGGGCGATGCCAAGAGCCTGGCCATTCATCCCGCGACGACGACCCACTCACAACTTAACGAGGAACAGCAGCGCGCCGGCGGCATCACCCCGGAGCTCGTGCGCCTCTCGGTAGGCATTGAACACATCGACGATATCCTCGCCGACCTTGATCAAGCCTTGACCGCAAGCCAAACTTGAGCGCCAAGCGACAACAAACGACGGGGAAGAAGGCGCACTCCTCCAGCCTCGGCGAGGTGAAGACCAAGCTCTTCACTTTCGGCGACCGGAAAAATCCGTTCGTTTTCCGAACCGGAGAGAAGCTGAACCAGGTCACCCTCGCCTACGAAACCTACGGGGAACTCAATCCCGAGGGTAACAACGCCGTGCTGGTCTTCCATGCCTTGAGCGGAAGCCAGCACGCCGCCGGCATCAACCCCTCCGTACCGGCGGCCGGTTCGTTATGGACCGAAGAGCTGGCAGCGGGCTGGTGGGATGACTTTATCGGACCCGGCAAAGCCATCGACACCCGCCGATATTTCGTCGTCTGCGCCAACTATCTCGGCGGCTGCTACGGTTCCTCCGGACCGGTCACCAGGAATCCCCGGACCGGGCGGCCCTACGGGAGGGCGTTTCCCACGGTGATGATTGGCGATATCGTCGACTCCCAGGTCCGGCTGCTCGACTCCCTGGGCATTCGCCGGCTTCATGCGGTCATCGGCGGTTCGCTGGGCGGCATGTGCGCGATCAACTATGCGGTGCGGTATCCGGACCGGGTGCGCAAGGTGATTCCCATCGCCTCGGGCATGACCACGTCCATCCTGCAACGCATTTACAACTACGAACAAATTTGCGCGATCGAGGAGGACAAATATTTCAATGGCGGGCATTATTACGGCGGAAAGCGCCGGCCCGACCGGGGCCTCGCCCTGGCCCGGATGATCAGCCATAAAACCTTTGTCTCGCTGGAAATGATGGAACACCGGGCCCGGCGCGAAGTGGTACGGCCCGAAGAGGATCGCGACAAGTGGTACTGGTTAAGCCATCCCGTCGAGTCCTACATGCGCGGACAAGGCTTCAAATTCGTGAAGCGATTTGACGCCAACACCTACCTGCGGATCATCGACGCCTGGCAGCGCTTCGACCTGCTCAAGGATACCGGCAAGTCGAATTACCGCTCGGTCTTCACCCCGTGCCGCCACCAGCGCTACCTGGTCTTCAGCATCGAAAACGACGCCTGCTTTTATCCGGAGCAACAGGATCAGCTCTGTGACGCCCTGAAGAGCGCGGATGTTCCCTTCCAGCATATCACCGCCCATTCCGAGAAAGGGCACGACTCCTTCCTGCTCGAACCGGACCTCTACGCCCCGCACATCGCCTACGAACTCGACCGGGAATAGAAACACAACTCGATCCGCACCGATGACGCGTCAGGGAGACAGTATACGTTGGGCTCACGTTAAATCTTCGAGGGGTAAAACCTCTTTGGTGTGCCTTACCGTCAAAAGGGCCACCTCTTCGGCATTTACGCGGTAAATGATTCGATAGTTCTTCCAAATCAACTCACGAATATCCACCCGGGATGCTTCCGGCACCTGTCGACCACTACGGGGAAAACGCGCCAATTGCCCGACCCGATTAAATGCATCATAAATCCATTTTTCCGCCGCCATAGGATTGTCGCGGGCGATGTAGGAAGCGATTTCGGCAATGCGATCGATGGCCAGGGGCGACCAAATTAACTTCATCGGGTGGCCTTGCTCATGACCATTTTCAGGGCCGCATCATGGCGAATGCCCTTGCCATCGGCGAGTTGCGTTTCCGCCAGGCGTATATCTTCCAGAATTTCCATTTTTTGCATCAACCATTCATATTCGGCAACCCCCAGCAAGACGGCGGCCGACTTGCCGTGGTGGGTAATAACCAGGGGACGTCGCGTTGTCCTGGCCTGTTCAATACAGGACGTCACGTTGGTGCGAAACTCGGAAAGGGGCTTTATATCTTCATCAAGAATGATTCGCGTCATGTCATGGACTCCATTGCGTACCCAATATAGTACAATATATTGTACAAAGGACAAGGGAGAATCTGCATCGAATTCGCCATCGTGCGTATCCCCGATTCCGTGACGGACTGCCCGTTGCGATCCCATCGTTACCACTGCCTGACACTTGCCTACGAACTCGACCGGGAATAAAAAACGCGCCCCGTTTCCGGGGCGCGTCGATTACCCGGACCTTAGGACCCGGGCGTTGCGGTTCTAACCGGCGATTAGTACCGGTAGTGCGCGGGCTTGTACGGTCCTTCGGCTTTGATCCCGAGGTACTTGGCCTGATCCTTGGTCAACACGTCGAGCTTGACGCCCAACTTGCCGAGGTGCAGACGGGCCACCTTCTCGTCCAATTCCTTCGGGAGCACATACACCCCGACCGGATACTCGGCGCTGCGGGTGTAGAGTTCGATCTGCGCCATCACCTGATTGGTGAAGCTGTTGGACATCACGAAGCTCGGATGCCCGGTGGCGCAACCCAGGTTGACCAGACGGCCTTCGGCGAGCAGGATGATGCTGCTCTTGTTCGGGAAGGTGATCTTGTGAACCTGCGGCTTGATCTCGTCCCACTTGTACTTCTTGAGCGCCTCCACTTGGATTTCGCTGTCGAAGTGTCCGATGTTGCAGACAATGGCCATATCTTTCATGGCGCGCATGTGTTTTTCCGTGATGACGTCGCAGCAGCCGGTCGTGGTCACGAAGATATCGCCGATTTTGCAGGCTTCGTTCATGGTCAGCACTTCGTACCCTTCCATCGCCGCTTGCAGGGCGCAGATCGGATCGATTTCGGTGATGATCACGCGGGCGTGCTGGCCACGCAGGGAGGCGGCGGTGCCTTTGCCGACATCGCCGAACCCGGCGACCACGGCGACTTTGCCGGAAATCATCACGTCGGTGGCGCGGTTCAGCGCGTCGATCATGGAGTGGCGGCAGCCGTACACGTTGTCAAATTTCGACTTGGTAACCGAGTCGTTGACGTTGAAGGCCGGAAACAGCAGCTCCTCGCGCTCCATCATCTGATACAAGCGGTGCACGCCGGTGGTGGTTTCTTCGCTGACGCCGCGGATTTGCTTGGCCATGCGATGGAAGCGTCCGGGATCACGCTTGACCGCTTTTTTGACCTGGGCGAGCAGAATGCGCTCCTCCTCGCTGCCGGGTTTGCGGTCGAGAACCTTGGGGTCGATTTCCGCTTGATAGCCGAGATGGACGAACAAGGTGGCGTCGCCGCCGTCGTCGAGAATCATGTTCGGGCCCTGGCCGTCGCCCCAATCCAGGATGCGGTCGGTGTATTCCCAGTACTCTTCGAGGGACTCGCCCTTGTAGGCGAAAACCGGGGTGCCTTTTGCGGCGATTGCCGCGGCGGCATGGTCCTGGGTGGAGAAAATATTGCAGCTCGCCCAGCGCACCTTGGCGCCGAGGTGTTGCAGGGTTTCAATCAAGACCGCGGTTTGAATGGTCATGTGCAGCGAACCGGTGATGCGCGCACCACGAAGGGGCTTGCTCTTGCCGTATTCCGCGCGAAGCGCCATTAAGCCGGGCATTTCAATTTCCGCGAGTTCGATTTCCTTGCGGCCGAACGCGGCCAATCCAAGATCGGCCACGACATAATCCTTGTCGCTCGCCAATCGCTTATTCTGTTTTTTTGTCTCTACCATGATGCTCTCCTGTTTTATTTTTTCGCACTTGCCAACAACACTGAAAATTCCGGCGCGGCGGCGGGCAGCCGGTCGGTGCGGATTTCCCGCAGTCCCGCCGCCTTCATCCAACCGCGAACATCCGCTTCTTCAAAACCCAGCCACTGATCAGCCCACTGTTCGCGCACCCAATCCTGATCGTGCTTCATCAAATCGAGGACAATTAACTGACCCCCGCTCCGTAGAATACGTCCCGCCTCGCGGACCGCCTTCTCCGGCTGCGCGGCATGATGCAACGCCTGGCTGAGCAGGGCGACATCCGCGCTGCCGTCTTCCAACGGCAGAGCTTCCAAGTCGGCGCGGCACACCCGCACCACCGCGCTCAATCCGGCCTCCTCGGCGCGCGCCGCGACTTGACGCAACATCGCCTTGGACTGGTCGACCGCGGTCACCGAACCGGCAAACCGGGCCAGTAACAGCGCCAACTCCCCTTCTCCCGCGCCGAGGTCCACGACATCGCGACCGGAAAATCCCGCGGCCAAGCCGGCCGCAAGGGCCGCCCACCCGCCACCGGGCTGGGTCAACTCCCCGTACTTACCGGCCATCTTCTCAAAAAAATCGTGACTGCGCTGCCGACGCAGCTCCAACACCTTTTTAATCGCCGCCGCGTCCGACTTGGCGGTCGGCAAGCGAGCCAACTCCCGCTCCAAAACCGACGTCAAAGCCGCATCGGTCAAGGCCGGACCTTTGCGGTAATAAATCGAAGTGCCATCCCGGCGGGTCTCGACCAAGGCGCCATCCCGCAGCGGCTTGAGGTGCCGACTGACCGTGGACTGCGGAAGCCCAAGAACCTGAACCAGTTCCGCCACCGACAATTCCGCCGTCATCACTGCGCGAATCAACCGCAGCCGGACATCGTCCGCCAGCGCTTTAAACAGTTCAATGGTATGCGGGACCGCCATATATGCGTACTTTCGGATAAAAGGATATTACACCTTGCGCCTATTGCAAGTTAATAGTGTATTGCTTAATCACGTATCGCCTCGTACCGTCGCCTGTTCATGAGCAACCCGACACCGTACATGGTCACCTGGATTTGGCGGCATATTGCCGTCCGGCTCCCGGCCACCTGGGAAATGCTCCAATTTTCCTCGGAATTTAACCGGGGGCGATGCGCCTTTGCCGACCGGTATCAGTTTCGCTTCGAATTGAGCTGGAAAACCGTAAAAGGCGAACCGGACTACGACCGGATGGTCACGGATTACATGAACCGGCTCGAGCACGAGAAAAAACTAACGGAGGCCGAACGCGCCCGCAAGGCGGGCTGGCATGGATTTTCCGGCGTGGTCAACCGGGAGCGTACCTCCCGCTTTGGAAAATATTTGCCGGAAATCGGCTGCCTCGTCGAAGTGGTCTTTCTCTGGCCGGAAGCCCGGGACATTGAGCTGGAGAATGCCGTGCTTCCCGCCATCAGCGGCATGCCGCGGGTGGAGGGCAACCGCCAGCCGTGGCGGGCGTTTGGATTGGATCTTCAGGTTCCCGCGACGGCGGCATTCGAAGGCTGCATCGCCCAACCCGCGCGCGCGGAATTCACGTTTACCCACCCGGCCACCGGCAATAGTTGGCAATTCGGGCGGCTGGGCATGGTCGGGTCCTGGTTTAAAGGCGACCTGGAAAGCTGGTTGCGCACCTCGCTGGGCCGGGATGTCGGCGATCTCCGCATTTTCCATCGCGCCACACGGGGCGATGACCACCTGCACGCCGAGGGAACCTTCAAACCGCGCCGCCTGCATCTGCGCCGGGGAAACGTGCGTGCCACCGCGTGGATCGAACACCGGGATGGACGCCTCTATGTCGCCAAGGCCTGGATCGCCAAACCCTTTCCTGATGCCGATGCGCCGCTGGAGGAACTAATCCGGGCCGCACCGGAATTCACGCCGCGGATGCCGTAAACCGGCCGCTTATTTCATCCGCCATATCAGCACAAAACCGATGACTTCGCACAGGATCACCGGAAGCCATACCACCAGATCGGGACGAAGCTCCGGCCGACCCACCAGAGAGTTGGCGATGATGAGGAACAGGTAGAAGAAAAAAACCAGGGCCAGGGCGATACCCACGCCAATCGACGACTCCTTGCGGCGGCTCTTCATGCCGAGGGGAATCCCGATCAAGGCAAAGGCAAAACACGACATGGCCATGGCAAACCGCTTGTTCACCTCCACAATCAGAAAGGTTCGCTGCCGGTACAGGTCCCGCGGGGTCAGGTCCGGAAATGATTTGCGAACATCCCGCACCTTGGTTATCAGCTCGCCCAACGTCATGTCGGACGGCTTTTTCCGGCGGTTTTGCGGGGTGAACGAGGAAAAATCCAACTTCACCGGATAAAATTCGGCATTGATGTAATGGGACTTCGTGGGATCGTCCACGGCGCCTGATTCGCGCTGGTCAATCCGCACGCCGTACAAGTCGATGAACAGGGCTTTTTCACCTTCTTCCGTCCGCAACACCCCGCGTTGAGCCCGCACGTTGCGCACCGGTCCGGACTCGTCGCGTTCGTATACCACCACATCGGTGACGTTGTTCCCGTCACGCGAGCCGATGTAGATCATCAACCCCGGAAAGTCCTGCACGAAGCGGCCGACTTCAAGCAGGTTGATCGGTTGCTCCATGCCGATATCGCGTAGCAATTCGCGGGACATTTCCTTGGCTTGAGGCGCCACCGTGGTGTTGATATAGGTGCATATTCCGGTAAACAACACCGAGGCAATCACGATGGGGGAAATAATCTGCCAGATGCTCAGGCCGCAGGCCCGCATCGCCGTAAGTTCCCCGTCGAACGATAACCGCCCGAATAAAAGCAGGCTGGCGGTCAACACCCCCATCGGGATGGAGAATGTCATCATGTACGGGATGTTGAGAAGGAACAGCTTGGCGATCAGCTCGCCGGAGACGCCGCGGGCGGCGATGTCAATCGCCCGGATGACCACGCCGAGGCACATGACAAACGTGATCACGCTCAACGTCATGAAAAACGAGACAAGAAAATCGGCAAGAATGTATCGCTGCAACACGCGCACGGGGTCAAGGCTCCGAGGCGCGCGCCAACGCTTGCCGCGCCGATTGAATGGTATTGAACAACAGCATGGTGATGGTCATCGGGCCGACGCCGCCCGGCACCGGGGTGATCGCGGAGGCTTTCGACGCCACCGCGTCGTAATCGACATCGCCGACCAGGCGGAACCCTGACTTTTTTGACGGGTCGGGCACACGGTTCACCCCGACATCAATGACCACGGCGCCTTCGCGCACCATGTCGGCGGTAATGGTTCCGGGCCGACCCGCCGCGGCGATCACGATATCCGCCTCACGGGTGAAACGTCCGACATCCGGCGTCCCGGTATGACACATCGTGACCGTGGCGTTACCCAAATGATTTTTGAGGGAAAGCAGATTCACCAGCGGTCGGCCCACGATGTTACTACGCCCTACCACGACGACATGTTTCCCGGCCGGCAGGTTTCCACTGCGTTTGAGCATATGCAACACGCCGTGCGGCGTGCAGGGAATAAACGCCGGCAACCCGAGCAACATCCGGCCGACATTAACCGGGTGGAATCCGTCGACATCCTTGTCCGGGTCAATGGCCTGGATCACCGCCTGCTCCATCGAAGCATCCGGAAGCGGCAATTGCACAAGAATGCCATGGATGGCGGGATCGCGGTTCAACCCCGCAACCGCGTCCAAAATCTCCGCCCGGCTGGCGCCGGCGGGCAGGGAGATTTCCCGGGAGTACAGGCCGGTTTCCGCGCAGGCCTTTTCCTTGGCCGTAACGTAGGAACGCGAGGCGGGATTGTCGCCGACCAGCACCACGCCCAATCCCGGGGTAACCCCGGAGGCCACGAGGGTGCGCACGTCGTCCATCATTTCCGCCCGCATGTGCGCGGACATTTCCTTGCCGTCCAAAATCATCGCCATAACGCCGGGTACTCCGTTTACGTTAAAACGCGGAGTCTACCGGGAATCACCGCCCGGGGCAAGCGGTCGCTTCCGGCATTGATTCATGGCCAAAACCGGGCTAGCGTAAGGGTATGAGTGAATTGGCAGAAGAAATCCTGGCGTTAAAAAAACAAAAAAACGCCTTTATCATCGCCCACAATTACGAGCGACCGGAGGTACAGGACATCGCCGATTTTGTCGGCGATTCACTCGGCCTTTCCCAGAAGGCGGCGGCCACCGATGCGGATATCATCGTTTTTTGCGGCGTGCATTTCATGGCGGAAACCGCCTCCATCCTCGCCCCGGACAAAAAAGTCCTGATCCCCGACCTGAACGCCGGTTGCTCCCTCGCCGCGACCATCACCGCCGACCAATTGGTCAAATGGAAGGCGGAGAACCCCGGCGCGGTGGTGGTTAGTTACGTCAACACCACCGCCGACGTGAAGGCGGAAACCGATTACTGCTGCACGTCCTCCAATGCCGTCAAGGTCGTCAACGCCATTCCCCCGGAACGCGACATTCTATTCTGTCCCGACATGTTTCTCGGCGCCTACGTGAAACGCGAAACCGGACGCGACAACATCAAAATATGGGCCGGCGAATGCCACGTCCATGCCGGCATCCGCCCTGAAGACATGGAAGCAAAACGGGCCGAGCACCGGGATGCGGAATTCCTGATTCACCCGGAATGCGGATGCGCCTCCGCGGCCATGTTCAACATGTCCTGCAATCCCGCCGCATATCCGGACACCTACATCCTGTCCACCGAAGGCATGGTGCGGCGAGCCCAGGAGTCCAACCGGCGCGAGTTTCTTGTCGCCACCGAAACCGGCATCCTGCACCGGATGCGAAAATTTAATCCCGGCAAAACGTTCATACCCGTGAACGAGCGGGCGGTCTGCCAGTTCATGAAGATGATTACCCTGGAAAAGGTGCTCCGGGCCCTGCGCGAGGAGGTCTTTGAAGTCAAGGTGCCCCGGGAAACCGCCGACCGCGCGCGGAAAGCCATTCAACGCATGGTGGAAATTTGTTGAACACGGCGGAACTCGTTCTCGCCACCCTGAACGCGCGTTACAGCCATGCCGCGTTCGGCCTGCGTTACCTGACGGCCAATCTCGGCGAACTGGCCGAGAAGGCCGCGATGCTGGAATTCGATCTGCAAACCCCGCCGATGGATGTCATCGAGGCGATTCTCCGTAAACAGCCGCGCATGGTGGGTTTCGGCGTATATATCTGGAATGTGCGCCCCCTTACCGAAATCGCGGCCATGCTCAAGCGTTTGCGGCCCGATCTGATTCTCGTCGTCGGCGGACCGGAAGTCAGCCACGAATGGGAGGAACAACCGCTGTGCGCCCTCGCCGATTACGTGGTTACCGGGGAAGCCGACGAGACGTTTCCCGCATTGTGCCGACGCATTTGGAACGGCGAGCGTCCCGTCGACAAACTGGTAGTTAGCCCGCCACCCGACACCCGCCGCCTCGCCCTGCCCTATCATCTCTACACCGAGGAAGATGTCCGCAACCGGGTCATCTATGTCGAAGCGTCACGCGGTTGTCCGTTCACCTGCGAATTCTGCCTTTCCTCCCTTGACCAGCACTTGAATCGCTTCCCGCTGGAAACACTCCTCCCGGCGTTTCAGGACCTGCTGGATCGCGGCGTTCAGGAATTCAAGTTTGTCGATCGCACCTTTAATTTGAGCGTCCCGTACAGCTTGAAAATCCTCGAGTTTTTTCTGGAGCGTTACCGGCCCGGGTTGTTTCTGCATTTCGAAATGATTCCCGACCGGCTTCCCGAGCCGCTTAAGGAAATTTTGCGATGCTTTCCCCGGGGCGCGCTTCAGTTCGAGGTCGGCATTCAAACCTTCAACGAACAGGTGGCGGAATTGATCAGCCGCAAGCAGCATTACCTGCGCACGGAAGAAAACATCCGCTGGCTGCTGGCCGAAACCGGCGCACACATTCATGCCGACCTGATCGTCGGACTTCCCGGCGAGGATACTGAAAGCATCGGGCGCGGCTTCGATCGCCTGTTGGCGCTGGGCCCCCAGGAAATTCAAGTTAACCCGCTGAAACGCCTGCGCGGGACCCCGATCATCCGGCACGAAAAAGAATGGGGCTTGGTATTCAGCCCGGAGCCGCCCTACGAAATTCTGCGGACCCGACTGATCGACTTTGAGGCCATGCAATCCCTTCGTCGTTTTGCCCGGTTCTGGAATCTTTACGGCAACAGCGGTCGCTTCATCAAAACCCTTCCGCTGCTATGGCAGGATCAAGCCTCCCCGTACGCGGCATTGTCCGCGTTTTTTTCCTGGTTTCACGCGCGGGAAGGCCGCACCCACAAGTTGGCGCTGGAATTTCTCGCCGAAAGGTTATGGCAATACCTCCAGGATGCCGGCGGCCTGAAAGCGGACCGCATTGCCGGAGCCTTGGTCGAAGATCTTCTCCGCGATGCCAATCGCGATGTGCCACCGTTCCTGCGGCCCCACGTTCCGGCCACGATCACCCGGAGATCACGCGCTCCGCGAACCGCCGCCGAGCGCCTGAAACGACAAGCCCGTCACGCCGGCTGAACCGACCCGATCAAGGCGCCAGCCGCACCCGCAACCGGTACCAGGGAACACCATCGATCGCCGGTTCATTGGTCAGTATCAATTCCGAAGACACCGGCGCTATTGAAAGCAGTTCCGCCACATCGATCCATTCGCCCGGTGGCGACACCGCGCGATGCTGCACATCATAAAGCCGGTTGGTGGATACCGGTGCGGTCAAAACCACGCGTATGCCATTCGTTGTGGCCGATACCCGGATCCGATCGAGCGCCAGGTAGGAACTGCCATCGGTGGGATCGGTGTCGGCAACGTATTCTTCGCCGGTTGGGACACCGTCGCCATCGTGATCCAGTAAGACGGCGGCCTCAAAGTCGTTGGTGATGCCATACCCGACCAACCACGGCAGCGGGATCCCGCCCGAGGTGGTCTGGGCGGTAAAATGAGCGGTAATCGATTTGGGACCGGTCATGGTAATCACCACGGGATTTTCAAAAATATCGCCGACGGCGACATCACCGGACCAATTGGTGAACACGTAATACGACTCGGGAATGGCGGTGATCGTAACCGTCGCGCCAGCGGCTCGGAGACTCTCACCGGCCGGATCCGTGGACCCGTTCGGGCCGGCCCATACATCGAGCTTGAAGAAGGCGTCACCCGTCACCTCGATCCAATTCGTTACCGGCATCGCGGCATTCCAAATCGCATCGCCGGCCTGGTTGGCTGCGACGAAAACTTCGCCGGTTCCGCTAAACGTCAGCACATTGCCGTTGGTAAGCACGCCGGGACCGCTTGCCACGGCATATGAGACCGGCAGGCCCGACGAGGCGGTCGCGCCCAACGCGACCGAAGCGGTAACGGATTGCGAATCCAGCAACGGGAAGTCGATGACTTGGTTGGCCTTGGAAACCTGGAAGAACACGGTAACCCCACCGGCGTTGAAATTGGAATTCCCGGGCTGACTGGCCGAAACGCCGACCAATCCGGCGGCCGTGAAACTCAAGTTGGTCGCCTCCGTGATCAGGCCCGGCCCCACCGCCACATTGAAACCAACCGGCAACCCGGACGAGGCGGTGGCGGCCAAGCCCAGTCGATTGGTGGTGATTTGATCCGGAAGGGCGTCGAAATCAACCGACTGGTCCGCCTTGGCAATGCTGAATGTCGCGGTTGCCGCGCCGACATAGTTGGGTTCGTTCACCGAGGCGATCACCTCGTAAAGGCCGGCATTCACCGGTACATTGGTCTGGCCCTCGTAGGTGATGAAAACGGTCAAGCCTTCAGGATCGGTTAACACGGTGGCGGGATGCAGGTTGCCATCGTAGGTGGTGTTGGCGGCCAAAATGGTGATCACGGGAACGGCCGGCCGAATGACCAGCGTCGTCGTGTCCTCTCCGGCATACACGAGATCGTCAATCACGGCATCCACCACATAACTACCCGCGAAAACCGGAGCAACCGGTTGGCCATCATACGTGACGGAAACCGCAAGGCCGGTGGGCATGGTCGAAACGGTGATCGGGCGCGGAGCGCCATTGTACACCTGTTCCGCATCAGCAAAGAAGATGTTCGCACCCGCCTTCGCCACGGCAAACCACTGGGTGACCGTCGCCGCCGGGTACCATTCGGCATCGCCCGCCTGGTTGGCGGCGATCGCCACCGTTCCGGCGCCGGTGAAACTCAGGTTGGCGCCGCCGGATAATATGGCCGGACCCTCAATCACGCTGAACGAGACCGGAAGCCCCGAAGATGCGGTGGCGGTCAATTCCACATGATTGGTGGCGATTTGATCTGGAATGGCATCAAACGCAATGACCTGCTCGCCGATATACTGGAACCCCACTTCGTGGATCAATTCCCCGGCGCTAGCGGATAGGGCACGCACCGCGCCACCGGTCGGCCCCGGCGCGGCGCCGGCCAACACCACAATCTCGCGGTCAGTTTGGCCCAGAATGGCCTCAACCTCAATGCCGGCCAACGAAACGTTGGTGATGTCACCGCCGAGGAAATAACCGCGCACCACCACGGGATACCCGCCCGTCGTAGAACCTTGCCCGGGCGACACCCCCGATTCAGCCAACCCCATGTCGGCATTTGGCGGGGCAACGTTCGTTTGACCCTCGAAATTTCTTCCCCACGCCACTACGGTACCGTCGGCGCGCAGGGCCAACGAATGAAACCCATTGGCGGCGATGGCCACGAAGTCCTGATTCGGCTCGGGGATCTCCAGTTGATCGAATGCATGATCACCCCAAGCCACCAAGCTGCCATCGCGCTTCAAGGCCAGGCTGTGAACGAATCCGGCGGCCACGGCAACGAAATTCGTGTTGGGTTCCGGAATGCTGCATTGGCCAAGGTTGTTACGCCCCCACGCCACGATGCTTCCATCCGATTTCAATCCCAACGTATGCCAATCGCCGCCGGCCATCGCGACAAAGTTGGTGTTGGGTGCGGGAACCGAGGACTGCCCGTAGGTGTTCGCGCCCCAGGCAATAATCCGCCCATCCGCCTTTAAGCCGAGCGAGTGGTTGCGTCCGGCCGCCACCGCAATGAAGTTGACGTTGGGCGCGGGCACGTTGGTCTGGCCGGAGGTGTTGCGGCCCCAAACGACGACCACGCCATCCGCCTTCAAGCCCATGGAATGATAACCGCCGGCGGCAATCGCGGAAAAGTCCGCATTGGGAGTCGGCACGGCAAGCTGGTTTTCGAGGTTGCGGCCCCAAGCGGCAATGACGCCATCCTGCTTTAACCCAAGGGAGTGAAGCTCGCCACCCGAAACGGCGACAAAATCAGAATTGGGCTCCGGCACGATTCGCTGACCAAAACCATTGCCTCCCCAGGCCGCCACGGATGTCGAGGAACGAACAACCAGGGAATGATATCCGCCCGCACCAATCACGCCATCCCGATAGGGGTTACGCAACACCGGCGTCGACGCGGCTCCAGCGTTGATCTGGTAGACGGCGCAGGCAAAAAGTATCGAACACTCAAGTAATCGTCGCACCTGCATAACATACCCCGGGACAACGATTCGTTGCACGTCAAATCCGGTTCGGGGTATCGATCCCCAGCAAATGCAACCCGGTTCGCAAGGTTCGGCACACCAGCCCGCACAACCGGACACGACTCTCCCGGGTGCCTTCCTCCGCCTTTAGAAAAGGAACATTCTGGTAAAACCGGCTGTACAACTGCGCGAGTTCGAACAAGTAATCCGCCAGCAAATTGGGCCGGTACTGATTGGCGGCGCGGGCCAGCACATCCGGAAAACGGATCAAACGGATCGCGAGCAGCCGCTCCACCGGTTCGGGCAAACCGTACGGGAACATGCGTAGATCGGAATCCGGGTGACGCTCCCGGTATTTATCCTGCACGCTGGCCACACGGGCCACCGCGTATTGCAGGTACGGCGCGGAGTTCCCTTCCAACGCCATCGCCTTCTCCCAGGTAAAGGTGACCAAACTTTGCGGGTTTTGACTGAGATCGGCATATTTCACCGCCCCGATCCCCACCGCCCGGGCCACCTCCCGCTGCTGGGACTCCGGCATATCCGGGCTGGATTGCCGAACCAATTCGAGCGCGCGCGCCTCCGCCTCATCCAACAGGCGCTCCAGCTTGATGACATTGCCCTGGCGGGTGGAAAAGGTCGCTTCGGGAAGCCGCATCAAACCAAACCAGATATGGATGAGCGACGTGTTAATCCCAAGGCGTCGGCACACCGCAAAAAATTGTTTGAAATGCAACTGCTGGCGTTCGTCGGTGATATACAAAATACGGTCGGGCTGAAATTCCTCCACCCGGCTGATTACGGTGGCGATATCCGTGGTGGCGTAGTTAAACCCTCCATCCGATTTTCGCACCAGACAGATCGGAAGCTTCTCCGCCTCCAAATTCACCACCCAGGCGCCTTCACTTTGTTCCAACAGGCCATGTGCGTCCAGTTGCTCGAGCACCGGGGTCAACCGATCGTGGTAATAACTTTCGCCCCGCACCAGATCAAACGACACGCCCAACCGTTCGTACATGCGGTTAAATTCGTGCAGGCTCAACTCGACGAACGTCCGCCAGAGCGACCGGTTTTCCTTGTCGCCTTGTTGTAACTTCACCAATTCGCGGCGGGCTTGTTCCCGCCAGGCCTCGTCCTTGTCCGCCTCCTCGTTGCTGCGCACGTACAAGCGCTCTAGTTCGGCAATGGGATCCGCGGCCAGCGCCTCTTCGTTGCAAAAATGCCGGTACCCCATGATGAGGATGCCGAATTGCGTTCCCCAATCACCGAGGTGGTTGTCCGAAATCACCCGATGACCGAGATGACGCAGCATCCGGTCGAGTGCATTGCCGATCACCGTGGAACGAATGTGCCCAATATGCATCGGCTTGGCGATGTTGGGACTTGAATAATCCAACACGATGGTTTCCGGATGTCCGGTCAACGGAACGCCGAGGCGATCATCCTGGTCAATCGCCTCCAGATGACGAACCAACCATGCGTCGTGCAAACGGATATTCAGGAATCCCGGCCCCGCGACTTCCAGCCGGGCAATGGCGGGAGGCAAGTCCGCCTTCGCCACCACCTCCTCGGCGATCGCCCGCGGCGCCCGGCGCAACGCTTTGGCCAATCCCATCGGGGCGTTGCATTGATAGTCGCCGAACGCATCGTCCGTCGCGGCGACCACCTCCACCGCGGCCTCCTTGGGCAGTTCGGGGAACAAGGCGGCAAAGGCCTCCCGGGCCCACGTGCTCAACTGTTGCTCGACGCTATAATTCATGATGTAACCCACAATCCCTTACCGTGTTATAAACGCTATCGACACGGATTTCTAATGCTTTTAACGCTTCCATTCCGCGAATTTATGCTAGGATAAAGGCTTGAAATCATCAAGCAGGCGTGTACCATCGCGTTTTTATTTCTTGGTACTATACAGTCCAAGGCGAACGAAATAACAGGAGTATTTAACATGGCAAAGTCAACGGCAGCTAAAACAACGAAAAAAGAATCCGTAAAGTCGGCCGCTCCCAAAACGGCTAAACCCAAAGCCGCGCCCAAGGCCAAGGCGGCGGTTGCGGCTCCCGCGCCGGTAAAACCGGTGTCGCCCCCCGCGCCGGTCAAGCCCGTCGCGGCGCCCACCGCGAAAGCCCCCGCCAAGGCGGCTTCGAAATTTATTTCCGCCCAGGAGCGGTACCACATGATCGACGAAGCGGCGTACTACCGGGCGGAAAAGAGCGGCTTCCAGGTCGATCCGCATGAAAACTGGATCGCCGCGGAAAAAGAAATCGACGAACTGATGGCCAAACACAACATCAAAGTCGGCTGATCGAACGTATACGATGTAGAAAAAGGGCATGCTTCGGCATGCCCTTTTTTGTTGCCGGATCAAAAACAATCTTGTTGGCTTTGCCGGCAATGTGGATACTTCGCGGAAAGTGTGACAAGGATTCTGCATGGAAACGCTACTTTCCCACCTGAATATACCCGATGCCGCGGTGGTGATCGTGCTGGTTCTCGGTTTGCTGGGCGGCATTCGTCGCGGGCTTTCCGGGGAGCTTCTGCGCGTTGTGACGATCATACTGGCCATCATCGCCGGCTGGAAGGGCGCCGACCCGGGCGCGGCCTGGTTGGCCGCCCGCACCGACTGGGAACCGACCGAGCTGCGACCCATCGCCTTTTTCGGGATCATTATTGCGGCGTATCTGGTTATGGGCATCTTCCGGGTCGCGCTCCGCCTGTTTCTCGACTTTTCCTTCAAAGGCGTGCTGGAATGGCTGGGCGGAGCGGTCATCGGCGTGCTGCGCGCCGCGCTGTTTTCCGTGGTGGTCCTGCTCGGGGCCTCGCTAATGCCGTCCGAACCGGTTCAGGAAACCCTCCGGCAATCCGCAAGCGGACAATGGGTTTTGGAACAGGTCCGCCCCCGATACGATGCCTGGGCCGAACAAAATCCGGAATTTAAACTGCCGGCCCTGAAACGCGACGAAGCCGGACGCCTGGACACTCCGGCTTGGGAAAACTTTCTCGGCCCCCTGATCGACCGGGATGACCACGGCGGAGAGTGACCGCCATGCCCGGCCCTGACTTCAAAACCACGATCGAAACCATTAGGGATCACAACGAAATCACCGAGGTGATCGGCTCCTACGTGCAGCTCAAACGGGCGGGAAGCTCATTCAAGGCATGCTGCCCGTTCCATAAGGAGAAAACCCCGTCCTTTCATGTCAACCCCACCCGCCAGACCTTTCATTGTTTCGGGTGCGGAGCCGGCGGCGACGTGTTCAACTTCATCATGCGCTACGAAAGCCTCGACTTCATGCAGGCGGCCCGACGGCTTGCGGAACGGGCTGGATTGGCGTTTGACATCGACCCGGGCGCGTCGACCGGAATGCCGAAATCCCAAAAAGACGCACTGCTCGCGCTGCACGCGCAACTGGCCGTGTGGTACCAGCGTTGCCTGCGGGAAAGCGGGCAGGCGGAAACCGCCCGCACCTACCTGAAGGATCGCGGGCTTGACGATACGACGGTCGAGACCTTCGGCATCGGATATGCGCCGGCGCGGGACATGAATTGGACGGCCTGGGCCCGGAAACGGGACTATGCAATGGAAGGGCTCGTCCAAGCCGGCATCCTCGTCGCCAAGGAGGAAGGCGGCTGGTATGACCGCTTCGCCGACCGGCTGATGTTCCCCATTCACGATGAAACCGGACGGGTCATCGGGTTCAGCGGGCGCATCCTCCCCGGCGACACGCGACCGGCCAAGTATGTGAACAGCCCGGAAACCCCGCTGTTCACCAAAAGCAAGGTGATCTACGCACTCCACCTCGCCAAGCGGGAAATCCTCGACAAAAAGGAAGCCTTGATTTGCGAAGGGCAGATCGACGTCATCCGCTGCCACATGGCCGGCTTCCGGCATGCCGTGGCCGCGCAGGGCACCGCCATCACCGACCAACATGCCCGCATTCTCAAACGCTTCACCGACGCCGTGCGGCTCGCGCTTGATTCCGACGAGGCCGGACAAAATGCCGCCCTCCGTTCCACCGACACCTTGATCGAAGCCGGCCTGAACGTGCGGGTGGCCCGCCTTCCTTCCGGCGACGATCCCGACACCCTGATTCGCCGCGACGGCGCGACGGCTTTTCTATCCGTTCTGGACGCCGCCCAGCCCGCCCTGGAATTTCAAATCGACACGTTGATGAGCCGCGAAGCAACGATGGACGACGCCGCGATTCGCCGCACCGCGCGGGCCGTCCTCGATTCCATAGCCCGCTCGCCCTCGGAACTGGAGCGGGAAAATCTGCTTCAACGCGCCGGGGCGCGGCTCGGGATTCGTCCCGACCTGCTGGCATCGGAATTGCGACAACAGATGCGCCGCACGCCCCGTCGTGATACCCCGGAAGAACCCGCCGCCCCGCTTCCCGATATGCCCGCGTATCCCCGGGAGGAATTGGAAATCGTCCGGTTGTTGATGCAACATCCACACAGCGCCGAACTGTTCGCGCGGTATCTGGAACCGGGCCATTTTCAGAGCGGCATTTGCCGGGACTTGTACGAGCGCTTGCTCGCACATGCCTACGACGAACATTTCGACCTCATGGCGGATTTGCTTGCCGCGCCGGAAGAGGCGCGACGTGTCGCGGCCATGCTGCTGACCGAGGAACGTTTTCTCGCCGAGGACATGCAATCGGAAAAAGCGGCCCAGGACCTGGTCGTCGCCATGTACAAACGCATCCTGGAACTCGAGCGGCGCAATCTGGACCAGCGCCGCCGCCAAGCGGTCGGGGAGGAAGCCAAACGGCTGGATATGGAAATCATGGAAATCACCTTGAACCAACACACCCTGCGTTCGGGCTGGGCCAAAGCCGGCCCGATGCTGGAACTCATGAAGACCATGCGTGCATCAAGCTAGGCCGATTCTTCCCGCCTACTCATCCCAGGCGACCGTATGGTCGGGCAAGGAACAGGATGCCGGGGTTTGCAGATCCCCCAAGGTATAGCGCCCCCCCGCCGGACAACGGGGTATTTCCGGCAAGTAACGGGGAACAAGACTATCCAGAACCGGCGGCGCAACGCCGTCATGCTCTAGTGCATACTGTTCTTTGGCGCCTTCGAGATCGCGCAGCGTACTTTCGCAAGCCCGCCTGCGGGCTTCATCCCGCGAGCGCATGCCGGCAAAAATCAGGAACACCAAAAAGACGGCTATGGCCGCCACAAGAATGCGCAGGGCCCGTGAATGGGTCACCGGGCCATCCCTCACGCGCTCGGAATTTTCCGGTACAGGGTGGCCAGGCTGACCTTGAGAATTTTTGCGGCTTTTTCCTTGTCGTCATCCACCTGCTTGAGCACATGACTGATGTACTCCATTTCGCGGGTGCGCACGTAGGATTTAAGCGACTTCAAGTTCTCCGGGTCTTTTTCACCGGCCAACTCCACCAGGGTGTCCCGGGACGCTTGACGGGTGATTTTGGCCGGCAAGACTTCCATCGAAATTTTGCCTTCGGCAAAAAAGGTCAGGGCATGACGGACCGCATTTTCCAACTCACGCACATTGCCCGGCCAGGGATAACGCTCCATCGCCACTTGTACGTCGGGATCCAGCGTGGGCGCCGCGCGGTTCGGCCCCAACTCTTTGCGAATCATGTGATGAACCAGCGGCATGATGTCTTCGCGCCGCTCCCGCAGGGGTGGAATTTCAATGGGAATGACGCTCAACCGGTAGTAAAGGTCTTCCCGGAAACGCCCCTTCTCGATCAAGGTTTCCAGCCGGTCATTGGTGGCGGCCACCACCCGCACGTTGACGGTCACGGCATCGGTGCCGCCGACCTTGCGAATCTGGCGATCCTGAAGCACGCGCAACAGCTTCGCCTGAATGCTGAGCGGCATGCTGCCGATTTCATCGAGAAATATAGTGCCGCCATCGGCGACTTCAAATAAACCATCCTTGTTGCTGACCGCGCCGGTAAACGCGCCTTTGACATGGCCGAACAATTCGGATTCGAGCAACGGTTCGGGCAACGCGGCGCAATTAATCGGCACAAACCGTTCTTGGGAACGGGTGCTGTACGCATGAATGGCTTTGGCCACCAATTCCTTGCCGGTGCCGCTTTCCCCCAACACCAGGATGGTGCTGTCGGTGGGAGCCACCCGCTGAATCATATCGCAAATTTTGCGCATCGGCGGGCTTTCCGCCACGATATTCTCGAAGCGGTAGCGGGAATCCAACTCCGCCCGAAGCTGGGCATTCTCCGCCACAACGGCCCGGTACTGCAAGGCGCGCTGAACGGTAATCAGCAACTCATCCACCTTGAAGGGTTTGGTCACGTAATCAAAAGCGCCTTCCTTCATGGCCGCCACCGCGGTCTCGACCGACCCGTATCCGGTCAACATGATTACCGCCATGTCCGGCCGGGAGCTTTTGGCCATTTTCAACAATTCCAGACCGTCGATCGGCGCCATGCGGATGTCGCTAATCATCAGGTCAAATTGCTCGGCTCGGATCAAATCACGGGCGGGTTCCCCGCCTTTGGCCGGAACGCAATCATGTCCCTGACTGCGTAATAGCGTCGAAAGCACATTCAAGATGCTCGGTTCATCATCAACAATTAGAATACGGGACATAAACCACCTGTGTCATTTTTGAAAAAAATACACCAAGTGCCCCAATATTGCAATTACCAATTTCAAAAATGATGAAAACGCCTCGAAAAAACCGTGCCAACCCGAACAAAGAATCAATTTATTTATAAGAAATTGATTAGCAATTAATTATAAACCGCTTTACGTGAGCGGAAATTTACGACCGAGCAGCTTTGTGTAGACTTTGCGAATTTCTTCTTGTTCATTTTCGACAAAGGCACGTGCGGAAGCCAGGCGTTGGTCGTATTGGGCGAAATCCAAACCAGCGGTGGCGCCGAGATGTTTTTTCCGGGCTATGGCTTCGTGGGGATCGACGCTTTCCAACTCATGGAGGTTCTCTTTGACGTAATGATAGGCATCGCGGAACGGCATACCGGCTGAAACCAACTCCAGCGCACGGTCCGTGGCAAAAACATCGGGTGTAAAGCCTTGGATCAGCCGTGCGGCATTCACCGATGTATCCGTCATCATCGCGGTCACAATGCGCAAACTGGAACGGGTGGTATGGATTCCTTCCATGAAGACCTCCTTGGCCTCCTGCAAATCGCGGTTGTATCCGGTCGGCGAGGCTTTGACCAAGTCATAAGCCGCGGTCATACCGGCAAAAACCCGGGTCGCTTTGGCCCGCACCAATTCCAACACATCCGGGTTTTTCTTCTGCGGCATGATGCTGCTGCCGGTGCAAAACGCCGCCGGCAATTCGAAATAGCCGAACTCCGGCATGGTAAACAACATGAGGTCCTGAGCCAATCGGGACAACGTCAGCATGACCTGGCTCATGGCCATCAGAATCACCGACTCCACTTTGCCCCGGCTGTTATTGGCGTACAGAACATTGTGGCAGGGGCCGCTAAAGCCCAGCAGATCGGCGACCAAGGCGCGGTCGATCGGAAGCGGCACCCCGTAGCTGGCCGCTGAACCAAGCGGGCTCTTGTCGTTGATTTCATAAGCCTGCATCAAGAGCGCGATATCATCCAACAGGCTTTCGGAAAACGCGGTGGCCCACAAACCCACCGAACTGGGCATGCCGGGCTGCATGTGGGTGCGCCCCACCATGGGTACAGCAACATGTTTTTCGCCAAAGCGACGGAGCTCCGTCGCCAAATCGGTCGCCTCCTGAATGGCGCCCAGCAATTGGTCGCGACCGTAGAGGCGTAGATCAAGGGCCACCTGATCGTTGCGGCTTCGTCCGGTGTGGATTTTCTTGCCGAGATCCCCCAGCGTTTCGGTGAGCGTCCGCTCGACGGCCAGATGTACGTCCTGATCCTCCAGGGTGATCGCAAAACCGCCGCGATCGGCCCGGCGCATGATGTCGCACAGCGCGTCCACGATCCGTTTGACCTCCCGGGAATTAAACAAGGGCGGGCGAATCGGCATCCGGGACAACATCGTCGCGTGCGCGGCGGACCCCAGGCAATCGGCCTGAACCAAGGCCAGATCCAACACCACATCCTTACCCGCCGTGAAGGCCAGCACTTCCTGATCAATCACTCCGACCGTCGTACGTTTTCGCGTTGATTTGCTCATAGATCCCCTGCGTTTTGAACTTCTATAAACCGTACGCCCGGAAAAATCGACGGAATTTGTTCGGCCTGCTTCCGCTGCATAGAGGTTGAACGAAGAGACCCTCCTGGTGTACCCTCTCCCACCGACATGCAAGCAACCACCTTTCAACAACGCCGCTACAACATCTGGACCGTCGGGTGCCAGATGAACGAAGCGGACTCCCGCCGCATGGCCCAGCAACTGGAATTTGCCGGCCTGGTCCCGTCCCCCACCCCGGAAGACGCGGACGTGGTGATCCTCAACACCTGCGTCGTTCGCCAGCAAGCGGAAAACAAGGCGGTCGGCAAGTTGGGCGCCATTCAGGCGATCAAGGAACAACGCCCCGACCTGGTCATCGGCTTGATGGGCTGCATGGTCGGCATTCGCGAAGCCCCGGCCCTTAGCAAACGTTTTCCGTATGTGGATGTTTTTATGCCGCCATCGGAAACCGCGCCCATGCTCGATCACCTGGAACAGCTCGGCTGGCTGGAGGACCCCCGCGAGGTGGAGACGCGTCAACGCACCCTGCGGGAAGCCATTCAAGACGAAGACCTCCCGCTACCGGCCCCCATTCGAGGGGAAACTTACACCGCCAATGTGCCGGTGGTCCTCGGCTGTTCCCACGCCTGCACATTCTGCGTCATTCCTTACCGGCGCGGCGCGGAACGCAGCCGCCCGATGAACGACATTTTGACCGAAATCCGCGGGCTGGCCGGGCAAGGCATCCGCGAGGTGATGCTGCTGGGCCAGATCGTCGACCGCTACGGCATCGATTTCGGCGACGGATCGACCCTGAGCCTGCTGCTGCGGCGCGTCGCCGAAATTGACGGGATCGAACGTATCCGCTTCCTGACCAGTCACCCGAATTATATGACCGACGAGTTGCTGGAGACCGTCGCTTCGGTGGACAAGGTCTGCCCGCAAATTGAAGTTCCGGTTCAGGCCGGCAACGATCAGGTGCTGGAGAACATGCGGCGCGGATACACCAACCAGCAATACCGGACGTTAATCGCCCGGATTCGGGAAATCATCCCCGAGGTCGCCATTCATACCGACATCATCGTCGGGTTTCCCGGCGAAACCCATGAACAATTCATGGACACCTATCACCTGCTGAAAGACCTTGAACTGGACAAGGCCCACCTCTCCAAGTATTCGGTTCGCCCCAAGACCATCGCCGCCCGGCACATGCCGGACGATGTCTCCCACGAGGAAAAACGCGATCGCTGGGCAATGCTGGAGGCCCTGCAAAAAGACATCCTCACCCGGAAAAATGCGGCATGGCGCGGTCAGACCGTGGAGGTGCTGGTGGAAACCCGCGACGGCACGCGCTCGTACGGACGCACCCGCCAGGGCAAGGCGGTATATATTGAAGATGACCAGGATCGACGGGGCCAAATCGTCCCGGTCCACCTGGATTGGACCGGGCCCTTCACCCTGATTGGTCGCCCGGCCGACACCCTCCGTCGCGGTCGCACGCTGGAAATCGTCGAGGTGGCATGAGCAACACCCCCGGCTCCAAGCGCAAACCGGGAGATCCCTCCTGGGTTCCGGTGTTCTGGTCGATCGTGGTCTATCCCGGCATCGGCCAGTGGATGCAAAACCGTCGCAATGCCGGCACGTTTTATGCCGCGGTATTCACCGTGCTGGCTTTTTTCTTCACCTGGATACTCATCACGTACTTGCTGCACGTGGTTCCCATTCTTCGTGATGCCCTCCAGGGCCTGCCCTTGGAAGGGCGCGAAATCCCCCCGCTTCGCGCGATTGTTCAACCCTTCGGCGCGGTACTTTTCGTCTACATCGGCAATGTGATCGACGTGCTGCGCGGACGCCTGCAACTGATTCGCGCCGCCGCCCCGACTACTTGAAAATCGTATCGATGCCCATCGCCTGTTGGCGGGCGAATTCCGGCACCAGGCGGCGATGAAACACCCGGACCACCGAATAAACCAACGCCAGGCCGCGCAAGACAAACAGGCGGTCAAACCGTCGATACCCCCGTCGCTCTCGCAGGAGAATCGCGAACAGCCGCTTTAACCGGCGGCGACTGATCCTCCAGGGCCGGGTATCGACATGCACCTGGTACGCGCGCTTCCCGTGCGTTTCCCGGTACCGCGTCACCGCCGCTTCCAGCTCCTGCAAGGCCGCCGACTCGACGTCGCGAAAGTAATACACGCGCGCAAGCGCGAGCAGGGTGAGTGTATCGGTCATGAACACGATATCGCTCCCGGAAAGTCCCACTTCCCGGGCGAGTTCGCCCATGCGCCGCAGATCGTGGATCGCCTCGCGCGCCTGCCGGATTTTTGCCTCGCCATCGAAGACAAAACACCGGTGAATTTTGCGCAAGGCGCCGTTGATAAAGATGTGATCCCAATACACCGCCAGCAAAGGCGGAACCCGCAAGCGACGGAAATAAATGCGCCGATTGGCAAAATCATCGGTATAGAGCAATGTCTTGATGACCCGCTCGGAACACTCCAGCATCTCCAGCAAGCGGTCCCACCGCCCAGTCATGGCGTGCTGCTGGAAATACGAACGTACCGCTCCCTCGACGGTCACGCCATCGCGAAACAACCGGATGCAGGTCCAGACATTGATGTCGTTCCAGACCGCCTCCGGTTGAAGCAGGGTCAGGCGGCGATAATGCGACCACCCGCCGGTTTGGCCCCAGACTGACATGCCCACCACCTCCGGCAACTCCTTGATGGCGTCCCGATAGGCCTGGTAATCCGAACCGATAAAGGACGGAAACTCCCCGAAACCTTCATATTCCCGCCGGGCCTGCAGCTCGATGATCTTGCGTTGACCGCTCCGGGAAAAACGAGGGTTGAGTGGAAGGTAACGAAAGAAATCGGACTCCCCGTATTTGATGGATACCAGCAGGTTCGGACTTCGAATGTCACGGAACAGCCGGTCATAGGTGTCGCGGTTCCAAAGCAGATCGCCAACGCTAAACGCCCCCACCGACCAGGTCCGGAAGATCAATAAACGCTGGTACCGTTCAAATACCGGCAGCAACCGTTCGACCAAATGACGCCCTTGCCGAGGTGAACGGATGACCAGGCGGCTGAGGAAATCCCCGGTGACATCGTGCGCGTCGGACTCGCCGATCCGGAAGATAATGCCACCGATATCCGGATAACGCTCAAAGACATAATGCAGGGCCTTTTCGAGTTCGGCGATCGCCCGCTTTAAGGGTGGGCGCTCAAGCTTCTGCGCCTCATCCCGCGGATAAAACATGATGTCCGTGGTGAACCACACCGCAAGCCCGTGCCGGCGGGCGATGGCGACCAGTTCGTGATACAACCCGGCATAATCCATCAACAACGAACGAAGCGGCGCCGGATAATGCGGCGACAGATAGAGGTGCGCGAGGTCATCCAACGTGATCGTGTTAAATCCCCACGCAGCAGCGCGGCGGCAAAAACGGTCGAAATCCTCCGGTAACTCGCGCCGGATATCCGGGCAAAGGCCGCCCGCCCGCTGAAGCGCCGCGAAGGGAATCTTCGACCAGTTGATCCGGCCCTCCGGATGGCGACGGAAAAACGGGCCGATGCCGTCGATGATGGTATGCTTCACCGGTCCGCCGAGGCGTGTCTCCCGAATGTTACCGGAGCGTGGCGCGCTCCATGATCACTTCAACGTGGGTAACGCCAATGTCCTCCATCGTCAGGTAGGTGCGATCGCCGCCGGCATGTACCACCGCCGCGGGCGTCGCCGATACCACGCGGTAACCAGCGGGAATTACCACTTCAATTTGCGATACGTTGGTCATGCGCCGGAAAATGCGCCGTCCATCGGGCTCCTCGAAATACGAAGGTGCGTGGATATAGATATTTTCCAACACATAGCGTTCGCGCATTTTCTCGATTAATTCCGGATTGTGAACCCGCACCGAGGGGCGGTTATCGCCTTGAACGAAATATTCGGAGTTTAACCGGCGGTCGGCCACCACATCGTACGCTTCGTGGTGTTCAATCCGGGTATCGATGGCCGATGCGCTAAGCGTGAAATTCGCCCAGGGAAACAGGCCGATGGCATCAAAAGAGCCGGGGGCGGGATGGAGGTCATATACAATGATCGGATGGTCTTTCACCGCGGCATGATAGACCTCCATCATCAGGGCCCGGTAGGCCTCGGTGGACACCCCGCGCTGCAGGACAAACTCATCCGCGGCCACGGCGCGGACTTCATTGCCCGGCGGCAATTCGCCGAGCGCGCTGGCCGTGCCGTTGCCGTCAAAGAGGTTTCGTTCAATAATCGCCTGAGCCTCGGCGGTTCCGGCGATGGCGATATGGTTGCTGCGAAACAGATTGCCGACAAGGGAAGGAATCAAGTGCGGCAGGAGTTGAACACCAATATGATGGTCCTCGATCAGGTTATTGACGATCAGCGGGTTGGCCGCGGCGCAGAGCAACCCGGTGTTGTGCCGGTTGCCGCGCAATATGTTGTGGGCGATAACCCCGGAGCCGCCATTCAACTGGATGCCAAACCCGCGGTAATCTTCCAGCGTGCATTCAAACAAACCAATGAAATAACCTTTACCCGAGACCAGCACCGCACCGTTGCGAATGGTAAAGCCGATCAAAGCGGATTCTTTACCGAAGGCCACGACTTCCGCCGCGCCTTCCCCGTCCAACACGGTCAACGCGTCACCCGCGCCGCGCACGATCACCCCATCCTTCAGCGTCAACACGCCGGTAAAACGGCCGGCGGGAACCAGCACTTCATCACCGGGAGAGGCGGCATCAATCAATGTTTGAATTACCGATGCCGGTTGCGAAGGATTTTCCTCCGCGCGGGCGGCGGAACCGATCAGCACCAAACACAAAAAAAGGCGGGAGAAGGCATGCATGAAATTGATCCTTTCGATATCGGGTAATCATACCCCAAAACGCCGGGGCATAAAGGAAAAAAGGAAACTACGGCACATGCCGACGGGCGTCGAGGTAACCCCAGGCCACTCCGATGGCCAGACCGACGGCATGGGCGGTATTGGCAACCTGGCCGATCAAGCCGGATAAACAGACCACGAACCAGATCAGCATCATCTGCACCGTAAACGGATGCAATAGAAAACCCGAACCGGGATGATACCGGCTTTGCATCCAGGCATAACCAAGCAACCCGTAAACCACCCCGGACATGCCGCCAAAATAGGGGCCGGACACGTAGAATTGACCGACATTCGAAACCGCCGCGCTCAGCAGGAAAAATACGAGAAAGAACCGCAAGCCGCGAACCCGCTCCATCATGCTGCCGAGATCCCGCAGCCACAGCATGTTAAAGACGATGTGCAACAGGCCAAAATGCATAAACGCAGGAGTAATCAACCGCCAAATCTGACCGGCACGCACCTCGGCCAAATGGGTGTAGTACACCGACCCCCGGCCCGGCATGGAAAACGTCTCGGCAATGGCCAGCTTCTGGACGATTTCCTGCTGTTCACCAAAGCGAATCAACAAGGTCGCCAGCACACTCATTACCATAAGGACCAGTGTTGCATGACCAATTCCCATCCACCCGTAGGCGCGAAACAACTCGTCGCGTCCGCGAAGGTTTCGGGCGGCTTTGCGCTCCTCTTTTTCGCGCTCGGCACGCCGCTGCTCGGCTCCTTCGGCGCCGGCAACAAACGCCTGATCCTGGGGGTTTTGCTGGAAACGCGCGAACAGTCCGGCGGTCTCCTCAAGGCGATCCTCGTCATGCACCCAGATGCTCCAGGCACCGGAACGGGTTGCCTCGATTTCCGCATCAATCCCCTGGTTAAACAGATAGTCCCGAAAGGTGGACGCATCCAACTCGTTATCAATTTTTCCGATTTCACGCATGAAGCCAGTCATTCCTTCCGTACACGGCAACCAACAGCCAGGTTAGACCGCCGACCAGCACACATGCCATTACCTGGTGCATCACGCCCAGCGCCAGCGGGACCATCCATAGCAGGGTTAACACACCCAGCCCAAACTGGACCGCCATCCCTACGACCATGAACGCCATTGCGCCGCGGGCATAGCCCGAAGCTTCGGCATCACGACGCACGAACCACCATGTCACCAAGGTGTAGAGAACGAGAATCACCCCCAGGGTCCGATGGATAAACTGGACCAGGATGGGATTGTCGAACGCATTGATCCAGAGCGGTTCCAAATGGTTCCAGAACGGGGCCAGCCAATAACCCTGCATTTTCGGATACGTATTGTAAATGAAACCCGCATTCAATCCGGCGACAAACGCACCCCAAACAATTTGCATAACCAACAGCGCCGCCAATCCCCAGACCGCCACCCGGGTTGAGCGAGACGCCGCCCGCTGCGGTGGCGAAAACGGAAACAACGACAGGAACACCCATAGGAGATAAGCGAACAACACAAACGCCAACCCCAAATGGGCGGCCAACCGGTAATGACTAACGAACGGATCGTCCACCAGGCCGCTCTTCACCATGTACCAGCCCATTAGCCCCTGCCCACCGCCGAGCGCGAGCCCGACCAACAACTTGACTTTCAACGGTCGCGACAACCGCTTCCGCATCCAGAATACCGCGAGCGGAAAGGCATAAGCCACCCCCAGAAGCCGGCCCAGTAAACGATGAAAGTATTCCCAGAAAAAAATCACTTTGAACTCGTCCAGGGTCATGCCCCGGCGAAGCTGCTGGTACTCCGGAAATGCCCGGTACTGATCAAAGCGGAATTGCCAGTCGGCCTCGGTTAGCGGCGGTAACGTCCCCATGATCGGCTCCCAGGTGACCATCGACAGCCCGGACTCGGTCAAGCGGGTAATCCCGCCTACCGCCACCATCAATAAAATCAGACCGAGTACCACGCCCAACCACAAACGCACGCCGTGATACCGGTCTTGCTTCGTTTCCATGTGCATGGCGGGACCATAACCCGGTATGCCCCCAAATTCCAGCGTGTTTGCTTCTAGTTTTTAACGTGAACTCGCATTAACATGGCGCGTGTTATGGAATGGTTTGATCTTGTGAATATAAACGGCACGGTGATCGGCAAGGCCCCGCGAAATGTGTGTCATGGCCATCCCGGCCTGATGCACCAAGCGGTGCACGTGCTGGTGTTCGATCGCATGGGGCGGTTGTTTTTACAGAAACGATCACCGGCCAAGGATGTGCAACCGGGGAAGTGGGATACTTCGGTTGGAGGGCACCTGCATCCAGGCGAATCGCCTCTTGCCGGCGCGCAACGGGAAATGCTCGAAGAACTTGGCGTGCCACCGCTCGCGCTGACCCCGGCCTACCGGTACATGTGGCGCTCTGAAATCGAAACCGAACTGATCACCGCGTTTTACACCAGGCATGAAGGACCGTTCCATCTCGATCCGGGGGAAATCGACGAGGGGCGTTTTTGGTCGCCGACGGAAATTGAAGAACGGCTGACTTCGGGTATATTTACGCCGCAATTTGAACGGGAATATTATCGCATTCGAGAATGTCATGTCCTCCTTGAAGCCTAACATCGCGGTTATTGGATCCGGCGTGGCCGGCATCACCGCCGCGCACCTGCTCCAACGCAAATACCACGTCACGCTGTTTGAAAAAAACAAACGGCTGGGTGGTCATACCAACACCATTGTGCTGGAGGAAGGACCTGATGCCGGCGCCGCCGTGGATACCGGTTTTATTGTCCTGAACGACCGTACCTACCCCCTGCTACACCGGCTGTTGGAAGAATGGAAATGCCCGGTTCGATTTAGCGACATGTCGTTCGGCTATTTCGCCGAAGAAAACGGCTTTTATTACGCCGGCACCAGTTTGTCCGGCCTTTTCGCCCAACGCCGAAACGCCCTCCGACCGGGATTTTACCGACTTCTCGCCGACATCCTTCGCTTCGGACGTAATGCCATTGAGGACCTTGATGCCGGTCGGGTCGGAGATGAAACCCTCGGTACGTATGTTCGGAATCTTCATCCGGAAACCGTGCGCGCCTACATCATCCCCATGGCAGCGGCTATTTGGTCGGCAACGCAACGTGACATCCTTAACTTTCCCGCCATTACGCTGCTTCGCTTTTGGCGGAATCACGGACTGCTCTCCCTAAAGGACCGCCCGCGCTGGCAAACCGTGGTCGGAGGCAGCCATGCCTACGTGCAATCCTTTGTCCGCACCTTCACAGGGACGATCACGTGGGGCAGCGCCATCCGCGCGGTTCGTCGGCACGCCGACCACGTGGAAATCCTGTATGCCGACGGCGCAAGCCAGACCTTTTCCGGCGTAGTGCTGGCCGCCCATGCCGATGAATCGCTCGCCCTGCTGGAGGAACCAACGGAGGAAGAACGCCGCCTGCTCGGCGCCTGGCGGTATCAGTCCAACCGCACCTTGCTGCATACCGACACCTCGTTCCTGCCGCCCAACCGCCGGGCATGGGCCTCGTGGAATTACTTCGATCGCCGGGATGCCCGTCCCGACGAACCCGTGCCGGTGACCTACTGGATGAATCTCCTGCAGGGCTTGAAAACGGAACGCGACTACCTGGTTACCTTGAATCCGGACCGGGAGCCCGCGCCGGGCGCCCTGATTCGGGACATCCACTACCACCATCCGGTATTTGATACCCAAGCCGTCGCTACTCAATCCGCGCTGCCTGCCCTGCAAGGCCGAAACCAGACCTGGTACTGCGGAAGTTATTTTGGCAACGGATTTCACGAAGACGCCGTGCGCTCCGCCGTGGCCATGGCGGAAACCCACGGCATCACCTTCCCTGGAGCTTGAATCGTGCACCGGTTGTATCAAGGTTCCGTTTACCACCACCGGCGCGCTCCGGTGAAACACGCCTTTCAATATCCGGTCTTTTTCTGCCGGTTCGACCTCGACGCATTGCGCACCGCTCCGCCATCCCTGCGCCTGTTCCGCTATAACCGGCGCGGTATCGCGACCCTGCATGACCGGGATTATCTCGATGGATCGGAACGACCCCTCCGCGATCGCGCGCGCGATCACTTCCCCGCCGGTATCGACCGCGTGGAACTGATCACCGCGCCCCGTTTATTCGGCTATGCCTTTAATCCGGTCTCATTTTACCTCGGACTCCGGCACGATGGTCATCTCGTCGCCGCCCTCGCCGAGGTGAACAACACCTTTCACGAGCGTCACCTGTATGTGCTTCGCGACCCGGAGCGCGACGCGGAAGGCTGGATCCGGTTTCACCAATCCAAGGCCTTTCACGTTTCCCCGTTTAATGACCGGCGGGGCGACTACCTTTTTCGCGTTCGCCTTGACGCGGATAACCTGGAGGTGCACGTCGACATTGAACGCGATGGCGCCGTCGTTTTCCAGAGCGGCCTGATCGGCCGTTCCGTCGAAACGCTGGCCGACCGCTCGCTGGCCAAGGCGCTGATCCGCTTCCCCGCGCAAAACCTGCTGACCTTGCCGCGGATTCATGTGCAGGCCGCCCGTTTGTATTTCGGAAAAAAGATGCGATATTTCCCGAAACCTGGACCAGACAGTATGATGACGATTAAAACCGCGCCGCCCACGGCTATTGAAAAATTAGGGGAAAAAGTGTTTTTGGGCCTGCTCAACCGCATCGCCACCGGCAGCCTTATGCTTCGGTTGCCGGACGGCTCCACCACGTCTTATGGACCGGGCGGGAATCCCCACGCGGAAATCACCGTGACCGACTACACCTTCTTCCGCCGTATTCTGCTCGATGGCGACATCGGCTTGGGCGAGGCGTTCATGTATGGGCAATGGACCTCGCCCGACCCCACCGGCTTGCTGGCGTTTCTGATCGCCAACCGCGATGCCCTGGAAAATGGCGAACTCGCTTCAGCCCGCCTGAAGTGGGTGATCCACCGCCTGCGTCACCTGTTTCGCCCGAACACCAAACAGGGCAGCCGAAAAAACATCAGTGCGCATTACGACCTCAGCAACGACTTCTTCCGGCTCTTTCTGGATCCCACCATGATGTATTCCGCCGCCTATCACGAAACACCCGGCGATACCCTCGAACAAGCGCAGCGGAACAAAATGCGAAAACTGATTGAGAAGGCCGGAATCACCGCGGATCACCATGTCCTCGAAATCGGTTCCGGCTGGGGCGGGTTCGCCATCGAGATGGCCCGCGCCACCGGTTGCCGCGTAACCAGCATCACCATTTCCCGGGAGCAGTTGGCGCTGGCCCGGGAACGGGTCGCCGCCGCCGGTCTCGCCGACCGCGTCACCATCGAGTTTTGCGATTACCGCGACATCGCCGGGGTCTACGACCGCGTGGTATCCGTGGAAATGCTGGAAGCGGTTGGCCATGAGCATTTCGACACCTTCTTCCGTACCATCGACCGGGTCATGGCCGCCGGCGGGAAAGCCGTGCTGCAGACCATCACCATCGCCCACGAACGGTACGATGCCTACCGGAAAAGCGTGGACTGGATTCAAAAACACATTTTCCCCGGCGGCCATCTCCCGTCGGTCGAAGCGCTCAGGGCCTCCATGTCGCGCTGCTCCAAGCTGATGATTCGCGAAATGGAAGATATCGGGACGCATTACGCCACCACCCTCCGCGCGTGGCGTGAAAATCTGACCGCCAGGCGCGAAGACCTGTTCGCCATGGGCTATGACGACACCTTTTACCGGACCTGGCAGTACTACTTCCACTATTGTGAAGCAGCCTTCGCCACTCAAACCCTCGGCAACATGCACCTTGTGCTCGAACGAAACCACCAAGGCGACCGGGGCTGATTGCGACCGCATCGATACGCGCACGGCACAAAAAAACGCGCCGGTGACCGGCGCGCTTTTTAGAACCTGAACGGTTTATATCCCAGTGATTAGAGTCGGCTCTCCAGCAGGGCATCTTCTTCGCCCACCACGATGCCCGGCGCCGCCTTGTATTCCACCGTCACATGGGAGCGGAAAAACCACGGCATGTTGGCGGTATTCGGGGGATACAACAAGGTCCACAAGTTGTATTGGAAGTGGTTGCCGGTCAGCTTCATGTTACCGCCCAAATCCCCCACGCCCTTCGGAAGTTGCCACATATTGAGCAACTGAACGCTTTGAGTCGGGGTTTGATACATCCGCAGGGTGACATTCAGCTTCACATTCACCAGGTTCGCCACGCTCTTGGTTACATCTTTTCCGCTGCAATCCAAGAGCTTGACCTTGTGGGGAATGGTGGAGCCCGACTTGAAGAGATTGACCACATCCTGGTCGGTTTCAATGTTGTTCGGCAGGTTGTCATCTTTCAACGGCGAATCAAATACCACGCGCAACGGGGTCAGCACGGTAACCGTATACGTTACCGTCGACTGGTTGCCGGCGGCATCGGTCGCGGTCGCGGTAATGACATGGGCGCCCGCTCCCAGCAGGCTGCCGGAAGGAGGTTGCACCACCACGCTCACGTTCGGGTCGCAATCGCTGGTCGCGGTGGGTACCGCGAAAGCGACCGGTTGCCCGCAAGCCGCCACCACAACCTGGTTACCCGGCGAAGTGATTACCGGAGGCGTTTGGCCGCCACCCGAGGCGGTGATCATCTGCACGCCGCTCACGGAATTCCCGCAACCATCCACCGCCGTCCACGTCCGGGTGATCACGCTGCCGGACACATCATCCGCATAGCTGATCGAGGCCACGCCCGAGCAACCGTCGGTTGCGGTGGCCGCTCCGGTATTCACCGGATCGGTCGACTCTCCGCACCCCACGGCGACATCCGCCGGAACCGTCAACACCGGCGCGGTGGCATCGTCCACGGCAATCAACTGAACCGCTTCCGATCCATTACCGAGCGCATCCACCGCCATCCAACGGCGTTCGATGACATAGCGCCCGGAGCAATCGCCCGGTACGACGGTATCATCATAGGTCACCACCGGATTCGGATCGCAACCATCTTCCGCGGTGGCAATTCCGAGCGCTTCGGGGCTGAGGTCGTCGAAGCATCCGACCGCCATATCGGCCGGCACGGTAAGGACCGGGGCTTCGGCGTCGGGGATGGCCGCAATTACTTGCTCGCCGCTGGTGGCATTGCCACAGGCATCCATCGCGGTCCAGGTACGAATCAACACATCATCCACCCAGGCATCGGCGTAGGAAACGTCCACGGTTCCGCCGCAGGCGTCTTCGGCCGTGGCGATTCCGGTGAACGCCGGATCGGTTGCGGCGCCGCAGGCCAACGCCACATCATCCGGAATGACCAACACCGGGGCGGTGGTATCACGCACGGTGATGACCTGAATGGCTTCAGAAATGTTGCCGCAGGCATCGGTTGCACGCCACGTGCGCTCCACGACAAAATCACTACCGCATGCGCCTTCAACTTCCAGATCGGTATAGCTGACAGACACTTCCGGTTCGCAGTTATCGCCGGCCAACGCAAAGCCCAACACATCAGGGCTGAGGTCCGTGCCGCAAGCGACTTCCACATCATCCGGCGCCATCAATTCCGGGCCCGTCTCGTCACGGACGACAATGCGTTGAATCGCTTCGGCGATGTTGCCGCACTGGTCAATCGCCCGCCACACCCGCTCGACGGTATAGCTGCTGCCGCACAACACATCGGTGATGACGTCTTCAAAAGAAACCATCGGCTCGCCATCGCAGTTATCGACTGCCGTAGCTTCACCCAGCACCGAGGTGCTGATGTCGCTGCCGCAGGCCACTTCGGCGTCCGCGGGAATTTCCAGCACGGGAGCGATGGTATCGTCCACCACAATAAACTGGGTCGCCTCGGAGCCGTTACCGCATGAATCTTCGGCGAACCAAATGCGCCGGACGATGTACCGTCCGTCGCAATCGCTCTCGATGACTTCGTCCGCGTAATCCACCGGGACGGCCTCGCCCAACGCATCCGTGGCGCTGGCCAACCCAAGCGCTTCTGGGCTGAGGTCGCCGTCGCATTCCACTACGGCATCCGCCGGAATGACCAAGGTGACCTCGCCGCCGCCAACCTGGATAATTTGCACCGCTTCGGCAAGGTTTCCACAGGCATCTTCGGCAAACCAGACCCGGACAACGGTGAACTGGGACGCACAGGCGCCTTCGGCGATCTGATCGAAATACCCGATGGCGGGTTCCGCGTCGCAATCATCTTCCGCGGTGGCGAAACCCAGGGCCTCGGGACTGTAATCATCGTTGAGGCCTACCGTGGTATCCGCCGGAACCGTCATGACCGGGGCCTGGCTGTCTTCCACAACGATGATTTGGAATTCCTCGGCGATATTGCCACAAGCATCTTCCGCCACCCACAGGCGCTCTATAATGACGTAGTCAGCGCAGTCGATGGAGTAAACTTCGTCATAAAAAGTGATCGTCGGGGCCGGATCGACTAAATCGAACGCCGTAGCGAAACCCAATGCTTCCGGACTGGTGTCAGCGCCGCACGACAACTGAACGCTGTCCGGAACGGTTAAGACCGGAGGCTCGACATCGGCCAGCACAATGGTCTGCACGCAGGATACCGCATTGCCGGAAGCATCAACCGCCGTCCAAGTTCGGAGGATCACCACCGAACCATCACAATCGCCGGGAAGCACTTCGTCCTCATACGAAACCGCAGGATTACCATCGCAGGCATCCGTGGCCGTCGCCTCGCCCAGCGCTTCAATGCTGGTGTCGCTTCCGGGCGACAATACCACGTCAGCCGGGCACTCCAGCTCGGGCGGCTCGACATCGCCGATGACCACCGAACGCGTGCAGGTTACCGCGCAGCCGTTGTTATCGATCACGGTCAGGGTCAGGATAAAGCTGCCCGATTCATCGGGGATAATGCGCACAAAGCCCTCAAACGGATCGTTGATCAGGGTGGCGTCGCCTTCCAGCTCCCAGGTATAGGAGATCAAATCGTTGGGCGCGTAGAATACTACCTCTTCCGTGCCGGGACACAGAACCGCGTCGCCTTCAATCAGGCAATCCGGGCGGGCATGGATAGTCACCAAGGTTGTGCTGATACCGGAAGGGCAACCGTTTCGAGAAGCCGACACGCTGTATTCACCAGCGGCGGCGAGTCCCGCGCTGATCACGATGGGATTTTGTTCGCTGGCGAGGAAGAAATTGGGTCCGACCCACGTATAGGTTGCGTCGGGAATCGGCGTCGCGGTCAACACGAGGTCTTCCCCTTCGCAAATGGGGCTATTGTTGCCCGCTTCGGGCGTGGGCGTCGTCAGTACCGGAACCGTGAGCGAACAGGTGTAGACGGCTTCCCCGACCGTCATATTCAAAACCAGATCAAACGAACCGGCCTCCATGCCACTGCTCACCAGGACGAACATCTGGTCGGCAGCGCCCAACAGGGACGCCCCGCTGCTGTTATTGGCCAAACGCCACGCATAGGCATCGCCGCCCTCGGGGGCGCCAAACGAGTTGATCGACGCCGGACAGGCCGGCACGGCGCCTTCGATAAGCTCCACCAGACAGGGCGAGGATTCATCATCTTCCGCCGGAGGAAGCAAAGCGAGCTGGTTGATGAACAAATCACTGTCCGGACCGCCTTCAAACGTGTTGACATGATAAACGCGCATTTCCTCAACAAACTCGCCCGGCTCGCCGCCGAATTCGCGTTCAGAAAAGGTGGTCGTCATCCCGCCGGCCAAGTCGGTGATCGCAAGGGTGTACAGATCATCGGTGACTACCGTAAGAACGATGCGCAGGCCGCCATCGGTCAGGGGAATGCCGGTGGAAAACCCGCCTTCTGCGTCTTCAATTACGTAAAAATCCTCGCCGGAACGGGCCTCAAAGGCGAATCGCGCCTCCCCGCCGGCATCCAACAAGGCGAATCCCTGAACGGAATCGTCGCCAATAATTACCCCGTTGTCGAAGTCGATTGAAAACCGCTCGCCTTCAAGGAGCGGACCGTTAAATTTGCGGGAAGCCGACGCCGACGCGCCCAAGCGCGCATAAAAACCGAATGCCGTGCCCTCACCGGTATTAATGCCCGGACCGTCTCCGAATCCATTCACATTGGAATCGCCTGTATAGAGACCGGCTTCGTCATCGTTAACCTGCGGACTGGTTTCCCAGGGGGCAAAACCGTCGCCACCGTTCAGGTTATGAAAGTTGCCGCCCCCGGAATACGCCGCTTGTGACGCATCATCCCAAGCCGGATCGGCCGCGTGTGCACTCACCGCGCACGAAAAAAGCGCGACCCCCAAAAACCGTGCGGCGCGCTTGATGACGTTAAAACCTGATTCCGGCAAACCAACCGGATGACTCCCCCTGGCGATGCGGTCTGATACTTTCATACGTTTTCCCCTTAGTTAGTAACGGCCATCAATTAAGCAGGAGGTATGCCAGATCATCCTAACCGCCATTTGATAAACAGATTAGCAGTAAATCCTAACCCAACTCGTATAAATAAAACGTTAAACGAAACGGGTTGAACTATTTCGTACATCTTTGCACCAAGCCGACACTTGCATGAATGAGAACCCCGGCGAAGTCCGTATTGGATTTGAGAATATCTTGAATAGTGATTGATTGGCGTAGACACCACATGGTACCGTTACCGGTTAGTAAATTCACCGTGATGACACACCGGGTAGACAGGGAAGTTGCATGTATTTAAAGCGCCTCGAAATTGTCGGTTTCAAGAGTTTCGCCGAAAAAACCCGCCTGGAATTTGAACCGGGCATGACGTCCATCGTAGGCCCGAACGGCTGCGGGAAAAGCAACGTCAGCGACGCCATCCGGTGGGTGCTCGGCGAACAAAGCGCCAAAGCCCTCCGCGGCGGCAAAATGGAAGACGTGATTTTCAGCGGCACGGACAACTCCAAACCGCTCGGCATGGCCGAAGTCAGCCTGACCCTCGCCGATTGCGAAGCCGTCCTCGGCCTGGAATACAACGAAGTGACCGTCCCCCGCCGGGTTTTCCGCTCCGGGGAAGGCCAATACTTCATTAATAAAGCGCCCTGCCGCCTAAAAGACATCCAGCGCCTGTTCATGGACACCGGCGTCGGCACCAATTCCTACTCCATCATGGAACAGGGCAAGATCGACCGCATCCTCAGCTCCCACCCGGAAGACCGCCGGGCCGTATTTGAAGAAGCCAGCGGCATTACCAAATTCAAAGCCGACAAACGCGAGGCCCTGCGCAAGCTCGAGCAAACCGAGGCCAACCTGATCCGCCTCGACGACATCATCCGCGAAGTGAAGCGGCAAATCATTTCCCTGCAACGCCAGGCCGGTAAAGCCCGCCGCTACCAGGAAATTCGCGATCAATTGCGCGGCATCGAATTGTATTTCACCCGCGAACGCCTCGTCGCCCTGGACGGCGAGATCCACGGGCTGGAAGCCCGCTTGACCTCCATTCAAGAACAGGAAGAAGCGGTCCGGCTGGATATCGAACGCGAAGAAACCCTCGCCGCCGCCAAACGCGAAGCCCTGGAAGCGATCGAGGCGGACATCAGCCGCCTCATGGAACAAGGTCTCCAGGCCAAGTCGGAACTCAGCCGCCTCCAGGAACTGATCCGCACCAATCAGGAACGTATCCAGGAATTGCAGCAACTGTCCGAGCGGGACACCCGCAACGCCGACGATGCCCGCCAGCGGCTGACCGAACACCGCGCCAACCGCGATGAAGAGGAGACCCGTCGCGCCGCCACCGTCAACGCCCGCGACGCCATGGAAAAAGAATTGGCCGCGCAGGTCCAACGCCTCCAGGATGACGACCGCCGCGTGCAGGAGGCCGCCCGCCAGATCAACCAACTCCGCACCGAACAGATCGACCTCGAAGCCCGCCAGGCCCGCCTGCAAAACGAGCTGACGGAGATCGATGCCGAAGAACGGCAAAACGATTTGCGGCGCGAGCGGCTGGCCGCCGAACTCGGCGAATCGCGTCGCGCGGGCGGCGTATTCGAAACCCGTCGCGCCGGCATGGCCCAGCGCCTGGCCGACTTGCAACAACAGGTCGACCGTGCCGCCGCCGAACTCGAAACCGCTAAATCCGGCAAAGCCGACAAAGCCGGCGCGATCACCGCCTGCCGGTCCGACCTGACCAAACTGCAACCCGAAGCCGCCGGCATCGAAGCCAAAATCAACCTGCTCGCCGCCAGCCGCGCCGATCAGGAGGGCTTTCCCGAAGGCGCCCGCCGGATACTCAACCGCGACCCCGCCCTGCCCTACCATCCCCAGGATGTCCTCGGCCCCCTGGCCGAGTTGGTCCGCGCCGAGGCCGGATACGAACGCGCCCTCGAAGCCATCTTGCGTCCACTACTCGATGCCCTCGTGGTCCGCCACGATGAAACCATGATCTACCTGTTGGCGGAAATCGAACGCCAGGGGTTCGGCTCCGTGCGCCTAGTATCCCTGCGCGGCGACGACCCGGCGCCCACGCCCCCCGCTTCCGGTGACCTGTTGATTCAGCACCTCACGGCAAACGACGACCTTCAGCCGCTCTTGCGCCGTCTATTCGGCCGGGTGGTCGTGCTTGAAAACGCCGCCGCCTTGCCGCCATCCGTCGAGCCGGGCGTCATCTACCTCACCCGTTCCGGTTCCCTGCTCGCCCCCGGACACGGCGAATACTGGAACCCGACCGACCAGGCCACCACGCCGCTCGCCCGCCACCACCTGCTCACCTCCTGGAAAGAGGAACTCCTCCGCGTCCAGGAACAGATCGCCCGGCGACAACAGGACCTTAACCTCCTGCAACGCGAAGAGTCGGATATGGATGCCGCCCTCGAGGCTCGGCGCAACGAACTCGACCAGCACCGCCGGGCTCTCGCCCTCGCCCAGGGCGAAAGCCAGATCATCGACCAGGAACACCGCCAGGTCACCCAGCGCATCGAAACCATTTCCTTTGAGCTGGAGTCCCTGCAGTCCCGCCAACTCGGCGGTGATGACCGCCGTTCCGGCATTCAAGACACCCTCGACCAAAACCGCAACCGGCAGGCCGATATCCGGACCTCCCTCGCCGCCCTCACCGAACAACTGCGCGAACTCGAACAAGCCCGCAATGCCAGCCAGGCCGAGACCACCGAACGCCGGGTCCGCTTTTCCGAACTCAAGCAAAACGCCGATCACCTCGCCGCCCGGGTCGAACAGCTCAACATCCGGATCAAGGAACTTGAAAGCATCATCGACGAACGCACCCGGGGCGTCACCTCCTACCAGGAACGTATCGGAAACCTTTCCGCCGGGATCGAATCCGCCCAGCGCCAACTCGAACCGGTGGAGGAAGAGATCAGCCGCCATGCCGCCGCCCTCGACAACGCCCGCCGGGACAAGGAAACCCTGCACCGCGAATTCGCCGCCCTCGAACAAAACCTCAAACAAAAGCGCAGCCAACTTGAAGATATCCAGCGCCGACGCAACCAGGGCGACATCGAACTCGCCCAGCAGAAAATGCGGCGGCAAAACCTCACCGAGCGTATCACCGGCGAATACCGCATCACCGCCGCCGAGGTCTATCAGGCCGGCGAACCGGACTGGGAAAACGGCGCCCGGCCCGAAGCTGAAGCCCTCGAAACCATGATCGCGGAAATGCACGCCAAGATCGAAGCCATGGGACCGGTCAACCTAGTCGCCATCGAGGAACATGCCGAACTCGAAGAACGCTTCGCCTTCCTCACCGCCCAGCAAACCGACCTCGTCAACGCCAAGACCCAGTTGGTGGACATGATCAAGCAGATCAACGCCACCACCACCGAGTTGTTCTCCGCGACCTTCAACCAGGTAAACGAGAACTTCCAGCAGATGTTCAACCAGTTGTTCGGCGGCGGCTCGGCCAAACTCGTCTTGATCGACGAAGGCGACATCCTTGAATCCGGCATTGAAATCATCGCCCGTCCGCCCGGCAAAAAACTGCAGACGGTATCCCTGCTATCCGGTGGCGAACGCACCATGACCGCCGTCGCCTTGCTCTTTTCGCTCTACATGGTCAAGCCCAGCCCCTTCTGCGTACTCGACGAACTCGATGCCGCCCTGGACGATGCCAACATCGGGCGCTTCGTCCAGACCGTCAAAGGGTTCCTGGAGAAATCCCAGTTCGTGGTCATCACCCACAACCGCCAGACCATCGCCGCGTCCGCCGCCATCTACGGCGTCACCATGGAAAAACAGGGAATCTCCAAGATCATCTCGGTCAAGTTCGCCGACTACGAAAAAGAAGCCGAACCGGCCCCCACCCGCGCCGCGGCCAAAGCCGCCCAGGAACCGGCAGAAACCGCAACCTGATCCGCTTAACCG
>CALMYG010000080.1 GCA_937873455.1 uncultured Verrucomicrobiota bacterium | reverse complement strand
CAACCGGCCAGCCGTAGGCGGCGGCGACTGCGGTGTCGAGGTCGTCGTGAAGCTGGCGCAGGACGGAGACGAGACCTTGTTCGTGGATGGTCTTTTCCTTGGCGGTGAGGGGTTCGCCGGAACGGAGCTTTTCGAGGACATTATACATCCCGGTCATCGTGAGTTCAGGATGCGCGGCCTGTTGCCGCTTGCGATGGGCGTCGAGCTGTTCGCCCAATTCGCGGATGCGTTGTTGCTGGAATAGTGAAGCATAGCGCATTTCCGTTGCGGCTCATCCGCCGATACAATTATATGAGACCCTAATCGACCCGATGCCTCGCCTGTTAACCTTCATCATTTGCTGAGCCATCGTAGAGAATCACGCCGGTTCGCTTGGAGATCATTATTACGCGAGTACTCCTGAGCATGCCTTCATTCGTCCCCGTGTTCCACGGCGCATAGATGCACCAACAAGGCTCTTTGGGCTGATTGTAGATTTGGGCATTCGAAGGAAGCTTTCGGTGTACACGAAATGAATCCGGCATATCAGCCCAACGTTGTCGCGCTATGGCTATGGCATCAGCCTTGCGCGTAGGTGGAAAGAGCCACAGCAGAATCTGGCGGGGTAGCCCTCTAATCGATCTTCCGTACCGCGCCACCGACGTCTCTGATTGCGGAAAAGAATCCGCACTGGTATTGAATAACGGAGAAGGCCGTTGTTGGCAGATATTGGTACTGTCATTTATATCGGTGTGTCGGCGATGATTCCGCATACTTTCATCCAGACCATCAAACTCCTGTTTACAGTGAATCCGAATGTATTCCACGGCATCAAGAAGGATTCCGAGTTGTTTGGAGGTATAACCGAGACGAAGCAGTGCCTCTTGATCACTCGCCATGAATTGGAGCACAGAGTAGTCAATATCCTCTCCATTCAAATCGGTCATTGCCTCAAAAACAAATGCCGGGAAGAAGTGGCGCAAGGCTTGATTTGAAAGACTTCTCAAGGATAACTGAAGCATACGCAGATGGTCGTATGGCACCTCCGTCCAACTTTTGCCTGCGAGGAATCTCTCAATATCTTGCGAGTCTGGATCGTTGGGATCATTTAGAATCGCGCCCGCAAACCCTTTTCCGTCAGGAAATGCATCATAAAATAGTTGTCGGTTAGGGACGACTACTTTTCTCGAATGCCTGTTTTCGAGGCCACCAGATTCTGGTTCCGCATTATTTGAGAGACAAGGTGTTTCATGAGGCAGCACGCTATTGATATTTAAAGGAACATACCAATACGGATGCCCCCGCCCGGTTGCGTGAAAATCAACTTTACCATCTGGTGATACGCATCTGTCTTCGGCTTCTTCGTACTGGCAGAGCGCAACTTCTCCATCAAGCCATATGCCAAGGACGACTTCTTGGTCCTTCCATTCATATTCCGGAGCCTCTGACGGTTCCGTTGAATATATCCGAGGGGGCGTCGCTAGCCGAAGATGTGGTATTTCTGCCCCTTTTAATGCGTTTTCCCATGGCTCATTCATATATTTATTATCCAATTACTTGGCGTAAACTATACACATCATACGCGATCCTGTCTCTCTGCCGTTTCTCGGTCAAGAAATAGCGCGGGTATTAAAAGGCATCGTATGTGCTATGCAATTAATAAACACGCCCATTCGCAAAAGGTTATAGTATAATTTAGTCATGATAAATATCTTGAGTATAAATAATATTATGTGCGAAGCGAAACAAGACCTCACAACCCTCATTCCTCTGCGGCCAAATAACGCATGGCATGCTTAAACCCGGAGCTCTCAGCCTCTTCAATCGTTTCGGCAAAAAACTCTCCACGCTTAGGTTCGATCATCGTGGTGCGATATTGTTGATCCCAAGGTAGGTGGTAGATGCGTTCATTTGTCGCTCTGGAGATGTTGCATTTGATTGGCTTGTAATGACCTAGCGCCTTGTTTTCAATAACTTGAATTCCAAGTGTGTTGGCAATATTCATGGCATCTGGACTCAAGGTTGTTGATGTCACGAATACTGGCTTGACATGAAGCAATTGGTTTTGTTCTCGCTTATAAAGAAAACTGGTTCCAAACAGCTGAAATATATGGCGTTCGTATATCTCTTTGTAGTGTGCCCAACATTTGCACTGGACAACTAATCTGTGGCCGTCTGGATGGTGACAGATTAGGTCTCTCCCCCAGTCGTGAATGTTTTTCTTCTCGCCGTAGTATTCAACTGTGTAACCTTGCTTCTCGTACTCTTGCCCAACGAATAGCTCGTAGTCGTGGCCGACCTGCCACCATGTGCGCTTACCATGCATGTATCGATGAAGCATAATGGCGCTTCTTTCAGAGCTGCCAAGCTCGTTCCATTGATCCTCCGGGATGGTGTGTGCTTCGGTGTTATTGTTAAAACCCGTGGAAGCTTCTTCAGGCATGATCAGGTCGGTTAATCCGGGGAGCAGGTCTTCAAGATGCTCTAGCACGGCACGGTAATAGTCTCTGTCTGCCGCAGCCTGTCGCTTTTCATTCGCCAATATCTTTCGCAGATCTCCAGCATTACTTGGACAAAATATATCCAACCGCCCGCGATCAATCAGATATTCAAGGTTGGCTGACGTCTCTTTTATAGCCTTTGCCGCAACTGGATCGTTAGGGTTGACAGAGACTTGGGATAAAACTTCGAGAATCCGGCCAATGCCCTTCTGGTAGAGTCCGTTGAAGTGATCGTTCCAGTGATGCACTTTTTGTTGAAGTCTTGCCGACTCCGTTGAGAGTCGCTTTTCTCGCGCCGCAATTTTATCTCGATACTCCTGAAGTCTGCCAACTTCTCTGGCTTTATTTGCTGAAAGGGCAGCAAGGTCAGCCTTGGCTGTTGTGATTGATTGTGATAGCGCAGAATACTCCGCCCGAGCTTTATTCACTGATTCTACGAGGTGAACGTATTCCGCCTTCATCTTTACTCGTTCCGCTTCTGGTGGAAGCCCTAATAATGAATCAATCAAGCCCATGGTTCTTTCCGCCTAATGAGGTTAATGACGTCAAATGACGTATTGTCCTTTGAGTGGCTGCCTTGCCTGCCCCAACGTCACAAGAGTCTGCAAAAGTTCTTCGATCTTGTCGACTTTCGCGCGGGTGAAGCGTTGGGTTAGGTCGGTGGCGGTGAGGGGGGCGGAGGCGTCGATTAGGGTTTGGCGGAGGAGGCGCATTTGGGTGGGGAGATCGGAGGGCCAGGCGATTTTGGATTTTGGATTTTCGATTTTGGATTGCGGCGACGACGGAGCGTCGCCCTCCAGGCGGAGACCGGATTGAATGGCGGATTTGTTTTGGAAGGCCGGGCGGAGCCAGCGGATTTGGCCGTTGGTTTCTTCGGCGGCGCGTTGGGCGTTTAGGGCGACGAGGCGGGTGAGGAGGGCGTCGTCGGGGAGATCGATCGGCCAGCCGTAGGCGGCGGCGACTGCGGTGTCGAGGTCGTCGTGAAGTTGTTTGAGGACGGAGACGAGACCTTGTTCGTGGATGGTCTTTTCCTTGGCAGTGAGGGGTTCGCCGGAACGGAGCTTTTCGAGGACATTATACATCCCGGTCATGGTGAGTTCAGGATGGACCGCTTGTTGCCGCTTGCGATGGGCGTCGAGCTGTTCGCCGAGTTCGCGGATGCGTTGTTGCTGGTCGGGGGTGGCGGATGGGAAAGGGAAGGTTTCGAAACAGCGGGTTTTGTTGTAGCGGGGGTCGTTACCGACACCGAGCCGACCGCCCGCCTTGAGCGCCCAGCATACGTGGATGCGACTGCTGAGGACGCCGAGAGCGTAGGCGTCGTCGAGGGCCACAATGATCAATAAGTTTGCTGGGCAAATGCTGTCTTCAAGGAAAACAAAAAAGCGGTGTTTACTGGTTTCTACCGTGGCAATATATCGTTTCAATCCGGATAGCATGACACGAAGGTCTTCACGAAGCCGCCGGTGAAGCCACCAATTCCTTTGGAGCTTTTCATCTCTGTTCTGCTGTCTTTCGGGGAAAACGCGATTCAGGAGGTGCTGATATACAGCCGGATATGCTGTCCGCAACTGTTCGTCGGTCAACCCGAAGGGATCAATGCAGTAAACATCTTTGACCGTGGCAGTCAGGTCCTTGCCATTTCGATAAGGCCTGATGATTTGCCAGGCATCAAAACTATCTGCCTCAACACGACTGACAATGAATCCGTCATTCCCCACCTCGAAGCCTTTGTTACTTATGTTTCTATTCGCTTGCAAAGCCGTTGCAATCGACACATCCGCCCCAACACTCAAGTCGGCGTTGATGCGTCCGGATTTGGTGGTGAGGGTGACGTCGTAGCCGTCGCCGCCGCTTTCTTTTTCTTGTTCAACGGTGGCGAGGGTGCCGGGGTGTTGGCCGCCGGTGGCGACGGTCATGGCGATGCGGACGGCGGCGCCGTCGGATGCATCGACCCACGGGTGATCAGGGATGGCGTAGAGGAGCGAGAGCGGCGGCGCGGCGTTGAGGTGGGTTTCGATGACGCGGCGGTTAAAGGTTTGGCGGAGGCTGTTGGTGGTTACGAAGCCGAAGCGGCGGATGGAATTTTCGCGGGCGAGGCGGGCGGCGTGGTCCCACCAGTACATGACGAAGTCGCTGGATTCGCTGACGCCGTCGAGGGTGGCGCGCACGGCGTCGGTGTAGCCGTCGCCGAGGGCTTGCCGCATGGTCGCGGCCCCGATGAAGGGGGGATTGCCGACGATGTAGTCGGCGGAGGGCCAGGCGGTGGGGCGCGGGTTGACGTAGCGTTCGACGGGGGCGCGGGCGGATTCGTCGGGGACGTCGCGGCCGGTGACGGGATGCTTTTTCTGGGTTTTGCCGTCCCACCGGGTGAGGGGTTGGCCGGAATCGTCGAGGACGGGTTCGATGCGGTCGTAGGCGATGAGGGCGTCGCGGTTTTCGATGTTGTGGAAGTTGCGGATGATGGGTTGGGACGGGTATTTGGTTTTGCCGATGCGGAAGAACCACTGGAGGGCGCCGATCCAGAGGACGAGTTCGGCGATGGCGGCGGCGCGGGGGTTGAGTTCGAGGCCGAGGAATTGGTGGGGATCGACGGTTTCGCCGGGCATGTCGAGGAGGCCCTGGCGTTCGCCGAACTGGTGGAGGAGATCGAGGACTTCGCCTTCGATGCGTTTGAAGTGTTCGAGGGTGACGTAGAGGAAGTTGCCGGACCCGCAGGCGGGATCGAGGACGCGGAGGGCACAGAGTTGTTTATGAAAGGCTTTGAGTTCGGCGATGGCTTTTTTGAAGTCGCCGGCGGTGGCGTGGACGATGGCGGCGGCGTGGACGGCTTCCCAGTCGGCGCGGACGGGTTCGATGATGGTGGGGAGGACGAGGCGTTCGACGTAGGCGCGGGGGGTGTAGTGGGCGCCGAGTTTGTGGCGTTCGTCGGTGTCGAGGGCGCGTTCGAGGAGGGTGCCGAAGATGGCGGGTTCGACGTCGGCCCAGTCGCAGGAGGCGGCTTCGATGAGGAGTTGGAGCTGGTCGCGGGTGAGCGGGAGGGCGGAGGCGTCGGCGAAGAGGCCGCCGTTGAACTGGAGGATGTTGAGGCGGAGGCTGGTGGAGAAGCCGCCGCGGTTCATGCGGTCCCAGAGTTCTTCGACCATGGGGGCGAAGTGTTCGGGGGTGTCTTTGAGGCTTTGGAGGAGGCGGGTGAAGCTGCCGCGCGCGAGGAGGTTGACGTCTTCGGCGAACATGGTGAAGAGGCAACGCATGAGAAAGGCGGCGACGGTCTGGGGGGCGTGGCCGGCTTTTTCGAGGGAGACGGCGAGGCGGGCGAGTTTTTCGGCGATTTCGCGGGTGACGCGGGCGCTGCGTTTGGTGGGGTCGAGGCCGTGGGGATCGAGCCAGACCTGGCGGAGGCGTTCGCGGAGGTCGTCGCGGGTGAGATCGGCGAGGAGGATGCGGTGGGCGCCGGGGGCGGGAAAGGGAATGTAGGTTCCGCCGGTGCAGGAGAATTCGGAGAAGAGTTCGATGGAGTGGCCGACATCGACGACGACGATGAAGGGCGGGCGGCCTTCGTCAGCGGGGAGGGCGCGGACGTAGTGTTCGGCCTGGCCTTTGGCGCGGAGCATGGCGGCATCCCAGGCGGCGGAACCGCGACGGGCGACGCCTTTGCGGAGTTTGCGCTGGAGATCGCGGGCGGCGGTGGAGAGGGGTTCGGCGTCGGTTTCGGATTCGGCGGTGGCGCCTTGTTTGGCTTCGAGGACGAAGGCGGCGCGGCGGTAGAGGTCGATGCGGCCGGTGGATTCGCCGCCCTGGCCGTCGTGGAAAGTGACGGCGCGTTCGAAGACGTAGGCGTTGCGGCTTGTATCCGGGGTGGCGGGGTCGGGCCGGGGGACGTTGAGGAGGTCGCAGAGTTCGGAGAGGAAGAGCTGGTAGTTGGCGCGTTCGGCCGCGCCGGAGTCGGACCAGCGGGCGATAAAAGCCGAAATGGCGGCGGCATCGGACA
>CALMYG010000079.1 GCA_937873455.1 uncultured Verrucomicrobiota bacterium | reverse complement strand
GAGCGCGGTTAAGTGGGACGACGCGACGCGCGGGTGGTGGCGGTGCGGCGTATGCAAGCTCGACGCTCACGGTTACTTCCGGCGCCAATTACAGCGTGGTTGTTGGCCGTGGTGGCGGACCTGGCGGAACGGGTACGAACGGTAACCCGTCGTTAGTTCTGATCGGTAATACAACGAATGTGCTGGCCGCCGGTGGTACCGGCGCGGACAGCAGCGACAACCCCGGCCCGGGTGGCACGGTAGCTGCCAGTATCGGTACAGTGCGGTTTGCCGGCGGCAGTGGTGGCGCGCGTGGCGGCACGGGTGGCGGCGGTGGCGGCGGCGGCGGCTCGGCCTTTGCCACCTCGAACGGTTTGGCTGGCGCGGCCGGAACGGCATCCGCAGGCGGTGCGGGTGGCGCGGGCACGGGTTTTGGCGGTAATGGTGGTGATCCCAACAACCCCGGGTTAAATGGTAATGCCCCTGGCGGTGGTGGCGGCGGTAATGGAAATGGCAGTGGCGTATCCGGCACCGGCGCGGTGGGCCGCGTGGTGATTACCTACCAAAATCCCGTTCCCATCGTTCCTGAAGTAATTGTCTTCTCCTCTCCGGAATTAACCGTGGTTACCGGCAAGGCTTCCTCCCTGATTACTATTTCCCTTCAGAACACCAACAATCAGGCCGCTACAGCCACCAACAACATCACCATCAATCTGAGCAGCACGCTTTCCGGCCTTTTCCGAAACACCAACGACACCGCGACCATCACCTCGGTGGTGATCAGCAACGGGCAAAGCTCGGTCAGTTTCCGCTACATTCCCTTGGCGTTGGGTACCCATGAATTGACCGCGTCGGATGCCGCCTTGATTTTGTCATCGGCGACGCAGACCCTGAACGCCGTGGCCGGTTCGACCATCGTCTCCACCTACTACGTTCCTCTTGATGAGGGCGGCATATACAACTTCTTCACGCGCATCAATTCGGCCACGCAGGGTACCAACACTACTATTATTGGCATCTCCGTGTTCGCCAGCAATACGGTGATTTATCTCGATCATTGGGAGGATGGCTACGAACGCGACGTAACCAATCCCACTCAGGCCACCACCCGGGTCTGGGGCGATGGCAACGCGGCCAATGGTTGTCCTCCGGGGGTTGTGCCTTGCACCGACGCCAATGACATCCTTCAACGCGGTCAATTTATTGCCGCCATCACCAACATTCCGTCCAACCCCCGGAATCCGGCCAATATCTTTATTGATGGACGCGACAAGATTTCCGTGACACGGCCCATTGCCTTGACCCGATCCGCATTCGACACCGGTCCCGGCGGCCTGATGGCCGACGCCACGGATGTGTTTGATACCAAGGACTGGGGTACTCGCTACCGGTTCCCGGTGGGCACAAATTTGTTAACCGGGTTTTCCTCGTTTGAGGTGGTGGTGGCCAGCGTGATGGCGTTGACCAATAACACCACCGTGGTCTTTGACTACAACAACAACGGGGTGCCCAACCAGACCGTGGTTCTACAGGAGGGGCAAGTATTCAATCTCACCAATAATGTCTTGGTGGGCGGCTCAGTCACCTCTTCCGCACCCATTCAATTGACCATGATGACCGGCGATGCCAACTCAACCTATGAGGTTCGCTGGTATACCATCCCGCCAGTCAACACGTGGTCAACCGAGTATTATAATCCCGTAGCCTCCACCCGCTCGGACGGCCTCGCGAATGTGGGTCTGTTCAACCCGCACACCAACAGCATTAATGTGGTCGTCGAATTTTCCGATGGTGAGGAAGTGTTTACACAAATTCGAACGGTTCCGCCTGGAGGATATTCGATCCAAACCAACTCGTTGTTGAACACCGCTCAACGTTATTTCACGACAAACGGTCAAAGCTTTTTAGGCGTTGGCATTGTCGATCAGAGCGGTTCACCGCAATTATATGACTGGGGCTTCAGTCTAGTACCCCGGCAACTCTTGACGCCGGTGTTCCTGGTGGGTTGGGCGCCCGGTATTACCCCTGGACAAACCCCGGACGGGACCAACCGGCATCCGGTGTGGGTCACCTCCGACCGCAGTACTACGCTTTATGTGGACTGGAAAGGCGATGGCGGGGCCTTCACCAATGATTGCGGTGAATACGATGTGGCCGTTCCGTTGGCGCTTTTGCAATCGGTACGCCTGTTTGATCCCAGTCTGGACAATTCGGGCATGAAGGTGTTCACCTGTGATGGCGCCTTGCTGACTGCCGCCTGGGGCCAGGACCCCTCCCGGTCATTCTCCGGCGATGCCCGCGGCTTTGATGGCGGCTACACCGTGCTGCCGCTGCCGATTATTCAAGCGGATAAACAAGTGGCATTCGCCCCCGGGGGTGATCTGAACAGCGATGGCTTCCTGAATCCCGGGGAACGCATCCGGTACACCATCATCGTAACGAATCCCAATCTTTCCGTGTCCGGCGGGGTGACCGTCCAGGATGTCATGCCGGAGGAAATTCTCTACGTGACAAATTCCACCCGGCTGGATGGGGTTTTGGTAATTGCCGATTCCGGCGTTACGCCTTTCCCTCTGGACGAAGGCGGTTTCTTCCTCGGCGTGCTTGAACCCCAATCCGCGCGCATCATCACCTTCGACGGCGTGGTGACCAATCCCTACCTCAGCGCAAACAACGTGGTGACCAACCGGGCGACGGTGTTCGATGATATTTCGACTATTGTTATCGCGGTTCAGGCGGTTTCCACGATCTTTGAGCCCAGCTTGGTCATCGACAAGGTGTCGGACGTGACGACGTTCGTTACCAATAACCAATTGATCAATTACACGATTACCGTGGTGAACACCGGTACCGTGCAAATCACCGATGTTACGGTGACCGATGCCGTGCCGCCCAGCGTATCGTTCGTACCCGGAACGGTGTTTGTGACCGCGCCGGTGGAAACCGGCAACATCGTTTCCAATAATGTCCGTGATGATTTCAACTCCGCCGCCTACAACCTGAATACCGGTTCGCAGAACTGGCTGGGGAATTGGGTGGAAGCCAACGATATCGGTACGGCCCAGTCTCCATCCGCCGGTAGCGTGCAGATCGTCAACGGGCGGCTCCGGATTACCAATACCAACGGCTCATTGCCCAGTATTTACCGTCAGGTGAATCTGTCCAATACGCTTTCCGCGGTGCTGTCGTACCGGTATGAAGCCAGCAACAACCTGGAAGTGATCGATTCGTTTGTGGTCGAAATTTCCACCAACAGTGGGGCGGCCTATTCCGTGTTGACGAATTTCACCGGCTTCTCAGGATCGCGCTCCGGAACCAACTTCCATGACATTCTCCAGTTTGCCACCACGAATACCCGGGTGCGTTTCCGGGTGAACTCCGGCTACAGCGGCGCCGATGAATTTTTCCGGGTGGACTGGGTGCAGGTCCAATATACGACCGGAACCTCGGTCCGGGTGACCAATACCTTTGCCGGGACCCCGCCGCCGGTCTTGCATAGCGGCCAAACCCTGCTGGGTGGCGAAAGCATGACCATCACCTTCCAGGCGCGTGCCACCAACAACTTGGCCGGCATCGCCAACATCACCAACACCGCCTGCGTCAGCGCGCTTGGCGAGCCAGGCGGATGCGACTCGGTCATTGATCCGGTGGTGCTGGATGCCGGTCTTACCCTGGTCAAGACCGTGAGCAAGGGGTCGCCCGGACCGTATCCGGGAAGTAATCTCGAAATCGGCACCAACGGTACGCCGGTGACCTACTGGTTCCTAGTTAGTAATACCGGGATTGTGCCCTTGGTGAATGTTACCCTGAATGATCCGGACCTGGCCTTTAATAATGTAATCGGCACCTTGGCCGCGGGCCAATCGGTGACGGTAAGCGTGAACGATGTGATCAGCGGGCCGCTCACCAATATCGCCACCGTAACCGGTCAGTATCTGGGCAACACCTATACCAATTCCGACGATGCCGTGGTATTGACTATTGAGCCGGACATCACCATCCAAAAGACGGTAAGCGCCTCGGGGACCTTCCCGGGTGGTGAATCCGTTACCGGCACCAACAACCAGCCGGTAACCTACTTCCTGGTGGTTTCCAACTCGGGCAATGTTGCGCTGACCAATGTCGTGGTTGTGGATAACGATGTCACGCCAACCTTCAGCACGAACATCGGCACCCTGACCGTCGGGCAAGTCGTTACCTTGTCCCTGGAGCGGGTCATCAGCGGAAACCTGGAAAATACCGCCACCGCGACCGGCGAAGATGAATTCGGTGGACCGCATTCCGACAGCGATGATGCCGAGGTGATTATGATCTCCCCGGATATCAGCATCGAAAAGACGGTCAGTGCCGATGGGACCTTCGCCAACAGCGGCGAGTTGGTCAACGGCACCAACAACCAGCCGGTAACCTATTTCTTTGTGGTCAGCAACATCGGCGATGTCTCCCTGACCAATGTGGTGGTGAATGACCCCGATATACCCTTTAACTCGGCCATCGGCACCCTGGCTGCTGGTCAGAGCGTGACCGTTTCCGTGAACGACGTGATAAGCGGCAGTCTGACCAATATCGCCAGCGTAACCGGCGAGGATCCCCTCGGTAATCCGCATGACGACAGCGATGACGCCGAAGTCCGGGTATTTAACCCCAGCATTACTATCGAGAAGACGGTTTCCGCCGACGGCTCGTTCGCCTCCAGCGGCGAACTGGTCACCGGCACCAACAACCAACCCGTGACCTATTTCTTCGTGGTGTGGAACAACGGCGATGTGACCCTGACCAACGTGGTGGTGAACGACCCGGATATTCCCTTCAACACGTCGATCGGCACCCTGGTTGCCGGGCAAAGTGTCACCGTATCGGTGGGTTCCGCTATCAGCGGAGCCTTGACCAACACCGCCACCGCGACCGGATATGACCCGGCCGGCGACCAGCATGATGACAGCGATACGGCTGAAGTTGCGCTGATCTCGCCGGACATCGCGATCGAAAAGACCGTTTCCGCGGACGGCACTTTTGCCTCGGGCGTGGAATTGGTTACCGGCACGAACAACCAGCCGGTAACTTACTTCTTTGTGGTCAGTAACGTGGGCGATGTGGCCTTGACCAACGTAGTGGTGAACGATCCCGACATTCCGTTTAACTCGTCGATCGGTACCCTGGCTGTTGGCCAGAGTGTGACGGTTTCCGTCAACGATGTCATTTCAGGCAACCTGACCAATACCGCAACGGCGACTGGCGAAGACCCTCTGGGTAATCCGCATGACGACGACGACACCGCCGAAGTGCGCATCATCGCTCCGTCCATCGCGCTCACCAAGCTGGTCGACGGCGTGAACCTGGTGACCGGCACCAACGGTCAGCCGGTGGTGTACAGCTTCATCGTCCTGAATGATGGCGATGTCGCCCTGACCAACGTCACCCTGATCGATATCGACATCACCCCGGCGTTCACCAACGTGATCGGCGACCTGGCCGCGGGCCAGAGCGTTACGGTGGAAGTCACCTCGGTAATCTCGGGCAACCTGATCAATACCGCCAACGTGAGCGGCGAAGACGAGCTGGGCAACACCCACACCGACAGCGACGACGCGGAAGTGCGGATCATCGCCCCGTCCATCGCCTTGACCAAGCTGGTCGACGGCGTGAACTTGGTGACCGGCACCAACGGTCAGCCGGTGGTGTACAGCTTCATCGTCCTGAACGACGGCGACGTGACCCTGACCAACGTCACCCTGATCGATACCGACATCACCCCGGCGTTTACCAACGTGATCGGTACCTTGGCCGCCGGCCAGAGCGTTACCGTTGAGGTGGCCAGCGTAATCTCGGGCAACCTGATCAATACCGCCAACGTGAGCGGCGAAGACGAGCTGGGTAATACCCACACCGACAGCGACGACGCGGAAGTGCGGATCATCGCCCCGTCCATCGCCTTGACCAAGCTGGTCGACGGCGTGAACCTGGTGACCGGCACCAACGGCCAGCCGGTGGTGTACAGCTTCATCGTCCTGAATGATGGCGATGTCGCCCTGACCAACGTCACCCTGATCGATACCGACATCACCCCGGCGTTCACCAACGTGATCGGCGACTTGGCCGCGGGCCAGAGCGTTACCGTTGAGGTGGCCAGCGTGATCTCGGGCAACCTGATCAACACCGCGAACGTGAGCGGCGAGGATGAGCTGGGGAACACCCACACCGATTCGGACGATGCGGAAGTGCGGATCATCGCCCCGTCCATCGCCCTGACCAAACTGGTCGATGGCGTGAACCTGGTGACTGGAACCAACGGCCAGCCGGTGGTCTACAGCTTCATCGTGCTGAACGACGGCGATGTGGCCCTGACCAATGTCACCTTGATCGATACCGACATCACCCCGGCGTTTACCAACGTGATCGGTACCTTGGCCGCCGGCCAGAGCGTGACCATCGAAGTGGCCTCGGTAATCTCGGGCAACCTGATCAATACCGCCAACGTGAGCGGCGAAGACGAGCTGG
>CALMYG010000078.1 GCA_937873455.1 uncultured Verrucomicrobiota bacterium | reverse complement strand
GCGGCGCATAAAGAGGATTGGCTCGTTGCACATTCCCTTTATAATATTGGCGAAATGGAACATGAGCGAAAAAGCATCAGTCAAGGAATCGGGGATGCGCCAGCAACCGCACCGTTTCAACATTGAACTTTGACCGGGATGCGTCGGCGTATTATCTTCTAACGCTATGCCCCCAAAAAAGGGTTTGCCGTTCCTGTCTGCGGCTGACGAAAAACGACTGGCGACACGTGTTCGCCAAGGGGGGACTTTTTGCGTCGAATGGCCGCCGTTTCCGGGTTTGGCGGCGGCCGCGCTGGCCCTTGCGACATCGCCCAGCACCCCGGTGATCGTGGTGACGGACGGACCGGTGACCATGGATCGCCTGATCTCGGACCTGGAGTCCCTGGCCGAAGCGCACAAGATCGACTCGCGGCCTCTCCCCTTCCCGCCGCTGGAGTCATTCACCGGTCACGGCGCGCCGCCCCACCCCCAATTGACCGGCGACCGCTTGCGGGCGTTGCGCGCACTTCAGTCGACCGAATCGCCGCCCCTGTTGGTGACATGCATTCAGGCCTTGAAACAAAAAACCGTGACCCCGGAATGGGTGGCCCGGCAATCGCGAACCCTCTCCAGCGGCATGGAGTTGGATCCGGCAACATTGCTGCCCTGGCTGGAAGACGCCGGTTACCAATTTGAGCCGGAGGTGTTATCGCCGGGGCAAGCGGCCTGGCGCGGTGGAATTCTCGATGTCTGGCCGCCCGGACAGGATTGGCCGTTACGGGTGGAGTTTTTCGGATCGGTGATTGAATCGCTGCGATGGTTTGACCCGGTCGAGCAACGATCACGGGCGATGGAAAGCGCCGTCGAGCTTTCGCCGGCCGGCGAAGGCGGTTCGGGCGCGTTGGCCAAGGCAAGCCTGATCGAACATGTCGGCAAGGGCGCGCGCTGGTTGTGGGCGGACCGCGAAAGCATTCGCGCGCACGGCGAGCTGCTGGAGGAGTCGGCGCGCGAGGCCGGCGCCGAAGCCCAGATCGTAACCTCCGGGGAATGGGACGACGCCATGGCGGCCGCCCGACCCGGTCTGCAACTTTGGTTTAGTCTGTCCCCGGGCCCGGATGACCAGGCCGAACCGCTCGACTGGCAACCCATTGCCGGGCTACCGGGCACGGCCGGCGGAGCGCTACCGCTGGATCGACTGGAAGAACAGCGACGCCGGTTTGTCGGTGAATGGCTGGCGCGCGCCGCCGACGGGTGGTCGCTTCACCTGTTCTTCAGTACGCCGGGCGGCATGGAACGGTTCACGGAAGCGTATGCGCGCGATTTGCCGGCGGAAGCGGATGTCCGGTTTCATCACGGCATGCTTTCGGAAAGTTTTTTCTGCGCCCCCCGCTCAACCGCCTGGATCGGCGATCTCGATCTTTACGGCATTCGCCGCGACCAGCCCAACCGCTACGACCGGGCCGCCCGCGCCTCCCGGGCGCGCGCGCAGTCCGGGGAGCGCATTCAATCCTGGACCGATCTGCAGCCCGGCGATTACGTCGTACATATCGATCACGGAATCGGCATCTACCGCGGGTTGTTTGAAATCGACGTATCCGGCGGAAAACAAGAAGCGCTTACCCTCGAATACGCGGAAGGCGCAAAAATCTATTTGCCGGTCGCCCAGACCCATCTGTTGAGCCGTTATATCGGCGTCGGCAAACGCCGCCCGGACCTTCATGCGATCGGCGGCAAGCGCTGGCTGCGCGAAAAGGCGTCGGCGGAGCGCGCGGTGGAAGACATGGCGGCCATGTTGCTGGAAACCCAGGCCGCGCGGGACGCGCAACCCGGTCATGCCTTCGGACCCGACACCTCCTGGCAACACGAGTTTGAAGCCACGTTCCCGTTCGCGGAAACCCCCGATCAAGCGGAAGCAATCCGCGCGGTTAAGGCCGACATGGAAAACGCCCGCCCGATGGACCGCCTGATCTGCGGGGATGTCGGCTACGGAAAAACCGAGGTGGCCATGCGGGCTTCGTTCAAGGCGGTGATGGACGGCAAGCAAGTCGCTATTCTCGTGCCGACCACCGTGCTCGCCCAACAACACGTTGACAGCTTCACCGAACGGATGGCCGCGTTTCCGGTGCGCATCGAGGCGCTCAGCCGGTTCCAGACCGCGGCGGAGCAGCAAGACATTCTCCGGCGACTGGCCGAAGGCACGGTGGACATCGTCATCGGCACGCACCGGCTGGTGCAGGCCGATGTGCGCTTTCGCGATCTCGGGCTGGTGATCATCGATGAAGAACAACGGTTCGGCGTCAAACACAAGGAACACCTGAAGCGCCTGCGCCGCCTCGTCGATGTGTTAACCATGACCGCGACCCCCATTCCGCGCACGCTCTACATGAGCCTGACCGGGGCCAAGGATCTCAGCATCATTGAAACCGCCCCGGTCGAACGGCTGCCGATTGAAACCATCGTGACCGAGCACCGCGACGACATCGTGCGGGAAGCGATTCTGCGCGAGCTGAACCGCGAGGGTCAGGTATTTTTTCTCCACAACCGCGTGGGTACCATTCACGCCCTGCACGTCAAGCTCGCCGCCCTGGTTCCCGAGGCCCGCATCCGCGTGGCCCACGGCCAAATGAATGAACGGGAATTGTCCGCGGTCATGCGGGCGTTTGGCCGCGGCGAATTCGATGTGTTGTTGTGCACCACCATCATCGAGAGCGGCCTCAACATTCCCAACGTCAACACCATCATCATCGACCGGGCCGACCGGTTCGGGTTGTCCGAATTGTACCAGTTGCGCGGAAGAGTCGGGCGTTACAAGCGAAAGGCGTATGCGTATCTGCTGCTGCCGCGCCATGGCCGCTTGTTTTTCATGGCCCGCCAGCGCATCGGCGCGATCAAGCGCTATTCCAGCCTCGGTTCCGGATTCAAGCTGGCCATGCGTGATCTGGAATTGCGCGGGGCCGGCAACATTCTCGGAGCGGAACAAAGCGGTCATATCGCCGCCGTCGGCTTTGACCTCTACTGCCAACTGCTTCAACGCACGGTGGCCCGCCTCAAGGGGGAAGCGCCCGAACCGATTATCGAGGTGGAGCTCGATCTTGATTTTGTCGCGTTGTCCCCGGAGGCGCGCGACGCGTCGCGGTCGGCGGTTATTCCCATTGGGTATGTCGACGATGAAACCATGCGGGTGCGCCTGTACCGCCGACTGGCCGCGATCACCCGTCCCGAGCAGGTCGAGGCGCTGGTCCTGGATCTGCGCGACCGCTTTGGTCCGGTTCCCGAACCGCTCACCCGTTTGCTGTTACTTTCGCGGATCAAACTTGCCGCCACCCGGCAGCGAATCAACCGGATCGAAGTAAACGAAGACAAGGTCATCATGACCCGGGGCAAGGACTTCATCACCGATGCGCGCGGGCGTTTTCCCCGGCTTGCCGATGGCGACACGAGCACGCGCTTGCGCGGCTTGTTGGCCCTGGTCGAAGGCGCACCCGCACCGGCGCCACCCGAACCCAAGCGGCCCAAACGGCGAGGCGTCGGCATCAGTGTTTAGACTATGTTAGAATAATATTTTGGTTGTCGCGGAGCGGCGGCGGCGGTAGACTTCATTCGTAGTGGGTTGCATGACCAATCTGTTTCCCGTGGGTTAGATAATAGGTACATCCCGCTAAATGGAATATCATGTCATCGCGTAGTCAACAGCATGGCGATCACAACCCGGTTAACGCCGACGCGGATAATGCACACCTTGATGCGGTAAGCTCGGTGGCAACGCTCATGGCCGAGCTGGATCAGCACAGCCCGGATAATATACAAAAAATCGTCACGTTTCTGGCCAATATTACCGGCGCGTCAGGGGCGCTCTACAACCGCTTGCTGGAGGATAAGCATGCGCTGGTCGTGTGGGCCGGCCATCACCTGCCCGAAGACCTGCCCAAGCGTGATCATGCCGAAGGCCACATTTGTTACGAAGCGACCATCCTCGGCAAAGACCGGACCGTCATCCTGCATGACCTGCTGGAGACTCCGTTTATCGAGACCGATCCCTGTGTTTCCCGCTACCAGTTGCGATCCTATCTGGGGCATCCCGTTCGTGTGCAGGGGCGGGTCGTCGGCTCACTTGCCGCGATTGACACCCGCCCTCATGCGTTCACGCCGCGGCACGAAGCAATTATCAGCCTGTTGGCCCGACTGGTTTCCGTGGAGGAGGAACGCCTATACACGCACCGGCGAAGCGAGCGGTTGAACCGCGTGCTGCAAACCGTGCGGGGTATCGGCCACCTGTTGCTGATGGAGAAGGACCGGCGCACGCTCATTCACGGCATATGCGAAATGTTGATCGCCCGCCAAAATTACCGCGGCGCCTGGATGGTGCTGTATGATCCGGACCAACGCATTGCCTCCACCGCCCATGCCGGGTTGGGCGAACAGTTCTCTTTTTTAGAACAACAACTGCTGGAGGGGCGCCAACCGGTCTGCGTAAACGCTTCGCTGCAACGCGACGGGGTGGTCGTCATTCAAAACCTCCAAGAAACATGCGCCGGATGTCCCATGATCGATGCATGCCAGGGCTGTGGAGCCTTAAGCCTGGCCTTGCGCCATGAAAGCCGGATTCACGGGATACTGACCATCGCGGCCGAACCCGAATTCATCGACGATCCGAACGAGCACGCGCTGCTGGCGGAAATCGGCGCCGATATGGCGCGCGCGTTTCATTTCGCCGAGCAAGAAGAGCGCCTTCGCCAACAGGACGCGGAAAAAGAACACGAACTCCTCTTATCGGCCATAGAGCAGTCCAGCGATGTCATTTACATTACCGACACATCCGGCGCCATTCAGTATGTAAACCCCGCCTTTGAACTGGCGACCGGCTACCGCCGCGACGAAGTTCTCGGGCTGAACCCCCGCATGATGAAGAGCGGATACCAGAACCCGGCGTTTTACCGCGCGATGTGGGCGGAACTGTCGCAAGGCAAAACATGGTACGGACGCTTTGTCAACCGCCGCAAGGATGGCGCGCTCTACACGGTGGAAACATCCATTTCCCCGATCCGCGACGAACAAGGCTCGATCGTGCATTACGTGGCGGTCAACCGCGACATCACCCGCGAACTCGCGGAAGAGCGGGAAAAAAACCGGCTTCAGGATCAACTTAACCAGGCCCAAAAGCTGGAGTCGATCGGGCGGCTGGCCGGCGGGGTGGCCCACGACTTCAACAACACGCTGCAAATCATTCTCGGACATGCCGAGGCGGTGCTCAACCAGCCGCTGAACAACAATTTTATCCGCGACTCGGTGCAGGAGATGCAACGCACCGCGCTGCGCTCAGCCGGCTTGCCCCGCCAGTTGCTGGCCTTCGCCCGGCAGCAAACCGTGTGCCCAAAAGTTTTCGATCTCAATACCGCGGTGGAGTCCATGTTGTCCATGGTGCGTCGCCTGGTGGGTGAAGACATCGACCTCGCCTGGAAACCGGAATTGGTACCGGCCTGGATATGCATGGACCCCGCCCAGCTCGACCAAATTCTCGTCAACCTGGCGGTCAACGCCCGCGATGCAATCGACGGCACCGGACGCTTGACCATTGAGGCCGGCTTCCTGCATTGCGACCCGCTGACCGCGGCGAGTCTCCCCGACGCCGCGCCCGGAACCTACGTGACCTTGCGGATTGATGACGACGGTTGCGGCATGGAGCCCGAAATCATCGAGCGCATCTTCGAGCCGTTTTTTACTACCAAGGAAGTCGGCAAGGGAACCGGACTGGGCCTCGCCACGGTCTATGGCATCATGAAGCAAAACAATGGCTTCGTGACCGTCACCAGCGCCCCGGGAAAGGGAACATCCTTCACGCTGTATTTCCCGCTCGCCGAGCCCGCGGCCCAGGAAACCGCCCCCCCGCCGGCCGCGCCCATATCCGAGCCGCAACCATTCGGGCAGGGCACTATCCTCGTGGTGGAGGATGAACCCGCGATTGCCATTACCGTGCAAAAATTCCTCGAACAAGCCGGCTACCGGGTTCTGGTCTCTGATCGACCGGAGCTGGCCCTCCAACTGGTCGCCAAACACCAGGACGGCATCGACTTGTTATTGGCCGATGTGGTCATGCCGGGAATGAGCGGCCGCGACCTCGCCCTGAAAATGACCGCTTTGTATCCCGAAATGAAATGCCTCTTCATGTCCGGATACACCGCCGACATCATCGCCCATCGCGGTGTCATCGATCAAAGCCTCGCCTTCTTATCCAAACCCTTCACCCGCCAGGAACTGCTCGACAAGGTACGGGAAACCATGGCGGCGGTATAACCCGGATTTCACGCCAGATATCCGATCCCACGATTGCATACCATCTCCCTCATCAGGAATAAGAAGATGATCGTGCGACGAGCCTGACCTCTTTATGCGCCGCAGGCGCATGCGCTACCGCGGGAATCCGTCGGGCAGACGCCGCGCTTCGCGGGTCCGGGGAGTCGGTTGATCCAGCGGGCCGAGCCGGTCGTCGGCGACCGG
>CALMYG010000077.1 GCA_937873455.1 uncultured Verrucomicrobiota bacterium | reverse complement strand
CGTGTTGCGTGTGTGGTCTTTAAGGGAAAAGCGAAGCACTATTTTCCTGTCATTTTAATGATGATTGTGGCGGACTGAATGGTTGCATGAATATTTTAAGTCAGCGTTCCTCATCCTCTCGGCGGCGCCATCGCGGACGTTCGCCGAAGAGCCTGTTGCTGTTGCTGGTCATGGCCGGCATCCTTTACTGGATCGAGCAACAACGCCCGGATCCCGATGCTGCGGCGCGCGGGCGCTACGAGGGGACCTGCTTGAAAGTGATCGATGGCGACACCATCGATGTCAGGGCCGATTCCGGCGAAACCTTTCGCATCCGGTTGCTCGGCATCGATTGCATGGACACCCACGAACAAGAGAAGATCAACGAGCAGGCCCGGCGGTTGGATCGCACCAAGTCCGAGGTGGTGCGTCTGGGCGAGAAAGCGACCTCGCGCGTGCGCGCGCTGATTGAGCGCAAGCCCATCGCTTGGGAGGTTCCCGAAGGCACGCCGCTCTTCGATCCTCATGACCGGTTGCTGGCTTACGTCGAACTCGTCGACGGCACGGACTTGGGCGAGTGGTTGCTTCGCGAGGGTTTGGCCGAAACACGGCGCGACCGGCATCCGCGGGCAGCCCGCTATCGCTCTGCCGCCGCCGCGGCCTTGGCGTGGTGAATGTTCCAAACCTTGGAACTTTTTGGCCCCTGTTTTTCCAATGATTGGAAAATTTAGTTCTGTGATTCGGAAGGACCGGATGGTAGGGTCCCTCGTGGAAAATATTGATTGAGAACGGGAGTGCACCATGGATTATTTTGTCATCAGTATAACCGCGTTAATCGTCTCCACCCTCACGCTGTTTTCCGGCTTTGGGCTGGGCACGTTGCTCATGCCGGCGTTTGCCTTGTTTTTCCCCATTCCGGTGGCGGTGGCGGCTACCGCGCTGGTGCACCTGGCGAATAATATATTCAAGGTATTCCTGGTCGGGCGGCAGGCCGACCGGCGGGTGGTGCTGAAATTTGCGATCCCGGCCGCGCTGGCGGCATTTGTCGGGGCCTGGTTGTTGGAAGTGATTTCCGGGGCTGCGCCCTTGTTCGCCTATGCGCTCGGGGAGCGCACGGCGGAGATCACTCCGGTCAAGCTGATCATCGGCGCGCTGATTGTAGGTTTTGCCCTTTTAGAACTGGCGCCGCGTTTTGAGTCGCTGGCCTTTAATCCCCGCTATATTCCGCTCGGTGGCGTGTTGTCCGGATTTTTCGGCGGGTTGTCGGGTCATCAGGGCGCGTTGCGCTCGGCATTTCTGATCCGCGCCGGATTGTCCAAGGAGGCATTCATCGGCACGATGGTGGTGTCGGCGGTGGTGGGGGATGTGGCGCGGCTGCTGGTCTATGGCGCGACGTTTTCCGGTTTTTCCGGGACGTTCGTTTCGCGCGGCGGCGCCAGCGGATGGGCGCTGGTCGGGGCGGGCATCGTCGCCGCCTTCGCTGGATCGATGCTAGGGGCGCGCCTGGTCAAGAAGGTCACCATGAAAACCATCCGCCTGATCGTGGGGGTGATGTTGCTGGCGCTCGGGATCGCCCTCAGCGCCGGGGTAATCTGACCAAGCATTGCCGGCGGCTTTGCTGCAACTTGACTTTCATGTGCCACTCGCGGAATCTACCGCCCATGCAAGGAGGTTGCGTATTATGCTGGGCCATGCACTGAAAAACATACCCCTTTTCGCCGGTTTAACCGAGGCTGAAACCCAAGCCTTGGCGGACGTCATGGAGCGAAGAGAGTTTGATGAAAATCAGACGATATTTTGGGCCGGCGACCGGGGGACGGAAATGTTTATCCTGGAGTCCGGGCGGGTGGATTTGTTTGTCCAGGATGAAGCAGGGCGGGAAACACCGCTGGCCATGTTGAGAGCGGGTGACTATTTCGGGGAGTTATCGTTATTGGACGGGCAGTCACGCACGGCAACGTGCCGGGCGGCGACCCGCGTTCGTGCGTTCGCCTTGAAGCGGAATGAATTTTACTCGTTCCTTGAAAGCAAGCCGAAGGCGGCTCTCCATGTGCTGGAAACGCTGGGCCGCCGGCAACGGTCGACCATCGAACAACTGAGAGGCCTCCGCAATCCGAACGATGCCATCCGGGAGACGGTTGAAGGCGGTCCGCTCTGGCCGCGGATTGCCGACCGGATCGCCGCGTTGAGCGCCAGTCGTGGATTCCTCCTGTTTCACGTCGTTTGGTTTAGCCTATGGACAGGCTATAATACGCTTGCCGGATCCCGCGCATTTGATCCGTATCCGTTTGGCTTGTTGACCATGACGGTATCGCTGGAAGCAATCTTCCTGTCGATTTTTGTTCTGGTGAGTGCGAACCGACAAAGCGAGCGGGATCGAATACGTGCCGATGTGGATCATCAGGTGAATTTGAAGGCCCACCACGAATTGCTGGCGCTGCACCGCAAGCTGGATCGCCTGGTGCCGCCGACCAGCGAAGCGGGGGACGCCGCTCTTGATCCGGGCGAACGATAGAAACCCAGCCCTTGCGTGAGCGTGTTATGGTGATGGCTGGTCGGCAAAAACCCGTCGCATCAGGGCGGTGGTCCGGGCCAGGGGATCGGCGCGGATACGCGCCTCCTCTTCGGCCACAAGATGAAATAAACCATCCAATGCCTTGCCGGTTACATAGCGGTTCAGGTTCGGATCGATGGACCGGCCGGTGAGGGGAACAGCGTTAAAAGCGCGGGCCAGATCGCCGTAAATGCGGGTCGCGTCGGTTTTCGACAAGGCATTGTCCACGATGGGCAAAAACCGCTCCATCAGCTCGTCGTTCGTAGCGTTGCGCAAATAGCTGGTGGCGGCGTGTTGGTCGCCATTCACAATAGCGACGGCGTCCTGGATGGTCATGCGGCGGATGGCTTGAGCGAAAATTGGTTTGGCCTCCGCGGCCGCTTGTTCGGCGGCGCGGTTCATGGTCAGCACCGCCTTGTCCACCTGGCTGCCCAGGCCCATCTGCCGTAAGGTGCGCTCAACGCGCCGGGCATCCGGGGGAAGGGGAATTTTGATGCGGTCGTTTTTGAGGAAACCGTCTACAGCGGAAGCCGATGCCGCGCCGCGGTCGATGCCCTGAATCAAGGCCTCTTTAATTCCCGCCGGAATTTCGCGGGAAGGCGATGCGACCATGCCGTCCGGATTCAAGGTGACGCAACCCGTGAGCAACAAGCCACCCAGCAGCATGGCCGAAATCGGCGCCCTGTTCGTGAGAAAAAACATCGTGTTCATGGTGACACACTACCACAGGTGGAAGCTTCCGCGATATGGCCAATCGTTGGTTACACGATGTATGAGGCGATGGTCCAATCATGACGGTAGGGCTCCGTTGGCACATGTTATGGGATCACGGTCATCACCCCGCGCATGCCGGCCGGGGTGTGGCCCGGGAATGAACACACGAAAGGGTATTCACCGGGTGCGGTCGGCGCGGTGAAGGTGAGGGTTTCGCTCTCACCGGGACCGAGGATTTTTGTTGCCGCGATGATGCGGTCGGCATACTCCGGCGCGAGGTACTCGTTGGCCGGATGCCGGATGGACGCGGCGGCAAAGGTGTTGGGAATGACCTCTTTGTCGAGAATGACGAGGTTGTGGCCCATGGCTTGTTTGGGAAGTTTTCCTTGGTTTTCAAAAACCACGGTGACTTGAGACCCGGCCTTGACCTTGAAGGCGGTCACGCCGAATCGCATGCGGTCATCGCCGCTGATGGTGATGGAGGTGATGATGTCCGAATCGACGGCAAGCGGCGCCTTCGTTACTTCGGGGGCGGCATGCGCGG
>CALMYG010000076.1 GCA_937873455.1 uncultured Verrucomicrobiota bacterium | reverse complement strand
GTGTTATCCGTGAAATCCGTGGTTTCCCCACCAACTCCTTCGTTCTCCTTCGTTTGCTTCTGTAAATCTGTCTTCCTTCCGCGTCTTCCGCGCCATCCGTAGTTCCCGCACCCCATCCGTGAAATCCGTGGTTTCACTCCCCACACCCCCCCCTTCGTTATCCTTCGTTTCCTTTTGTAAACCTGTCTTCCTTCCGATTCCCGAGGCGGTCCGAACCCTCCTGATGGACGGGCGTGCCCGCTGCCCGGCCGAAATGCCGCTCTTCGCCGATGCTTCCGGACGCAACGCGTTAAGCACCCGCTGGATCCAGGTGTTGGTGCGGGAAATCGCCAAACGGGCCGGACTGCAAAAGATCGTGTTGCCGGTCACCCTGCGGCACAGCTACGCCGTGCATTTCCTGCAAGACGGCGGAACGATCCGGGAATTGCAGGAAAACCTTGACCACCGGCTGCTCGAAACCACCGCCCGCTACTTGAACCTGGTCGACCTGTCCGAAAAGCCTCCGCCGGACAATCCGGCCCCCACGCCACCCCCGGCGAAGCCCTTTTGGCGAGAACTCACCGACCGCTTCACCCGCCGGATAAAAGGCATCCGCCTGTTCATGAGCAGCGCCTAACCGGTAGAAAATGGTTGCCGCCGTCCGCGCGCCTGCGCGGACCCGCACCGGTCTACCCACGACGGATAAAAACCGCTGCATTCGCCTTGCCTCACGAACCGGCACCCCCTAAAATGCCGCCTACGCAGGAGGCTGTTGGCTTGAAAAACACTAAAATCGTCGACCCAACCACCTCCGGGTATTTGCGAAGTGAGGATAAACGGTATAAACGAAGTCCAGTTTTTTAATAACTATGTTAGCTACAAAAGAAGAGGCTATGGTGGTCGAGTACAAGGTCAATTACGCAATTAGCCCGGAGCAGTTCATTGACGTGCTGAACCGATCCACTCTGGCCGAACGGCGCCCAGTTGACGATCGGGAATGCGTTGAGGGCATGCTCAGGCACGCCAACTTGACTGTCACTGCCTGGGACGCAGACAAGCTCATTGGTATCGCCCGTTCGGTCACTGACTTCCACTATGCCTGCTACCTTTCGGATCTTGCCGTAGATGTTGCCTTCCAGCATGCCGGCATCGGTAGGGAGCTTATCCAGCGCACGCAACGGGAGTTGGGTGCGCGCTGCAAGATCAGGCTCATCAGCGCGCCCGCAGCGGTTGATTACTACCCGAAGCTGGGATTTGTTCGGAATCAGCAGTGTTGGGAGCTGGCGCCTTCGGCCATGCAGGGCCCTCTGGGCGCAGCAGCTAACACGTCGGTGGAGCCGACGGGCTAAAGCCCGCGGCTCACCTCTGCGTTATGCATTAGAAGATCAGGACAAGGTGAACACAAACAACAAAAGCACACTTAGGCAAAGAGCCGATCTGGTTCAGCCTCATATTTGCAAACACCTGATAGCTGTCTTGGAGAATCCTTCGGACATAAAAAACATTGGTCAGGTCATAAGGAACGTAAATGCTCTTGGGGTCGAAAAGACATATATTGTCGATTGCAACAAATCACTTCCCGATGACTGGTCCGAGATGAGAGACCGAGGATCTCTTAATAAAGCATCAGTCTCCGCTGTAAAATGGAGCTTCGTTAAGCGATTTAATTCAACAGAAGCTTGCCTCAAGCATCTTGAAACAAAGAGATACACTTCTATTGTTACGTCCCCCCATGTGAAGGGCAAAAGAAATGTTGTGCTACATGAGGGCCAATACAATCAAAGCAGACTGGCCGTGTGGTTTGGAAATGAGGCGCGAGGGATAAGCGCACTTGCCGTGGAGAGAAGCGATTTTTGCGTTCAGATTCCTATGTATGGGATTATCGAAAGTCTTAATCTTGGAACTTCAACAGGAATTGTTCTATATGAAGTGACGAAACAAAGAAGACAATTCATTCAGAAATACAAAAGACGCAGACCTAAATACATCCAGGAATTTTACAGCAAATGATGCATAACATGTGCCTCCTGGAGGACGCCGCGAGGCGCGGCGCCCCAGAGGCTTGTCGTTCGCCATAAGAAAATGATTCTCGACAAATTCAGACCCGCAATTGATGTCTTTGTGTCACCTGACGTATTCCGTTTTTCAAGACGGGAAA
>CALMYG010000075.1 GCA_937873455.1 uncultured Verrucomicrobiota bacterium | reverse complement strand
TCCGCGCTCGACGCGCGCGGCTACAGGCAGGGACGCCCACCCCAGGTTCGTTTAAGCGATTCGGGTAAAGCTATCCGATTAAGGGTGGCGGTTAAGAGTTTGCAGGGTCAATGGTGGGATAGGCGCCGTGCCGCTACCGGTTGAATTTCCAAGGATTGGAACTATTCAGCGTCCGCTTTTCCAATGCTTGGACATTTTTTGATGCGGATTATTCTTCGTTCCCGGCGTCTCCTGGGCTTGGCCACAAACCAGTACACGACCACCAAGCCGCCGAACAAGGAATAAACGACCGTGAACACCCACATCGGGGCATCGTAATAAATCAACCGGCCTACCCAATGAGCGATAAAGGTTGTCTCGTATCCTTCCTGTCCGGCGGAATGTCGGAGGGCGTTTTCCCAGACGGTCAGCGGGCAATAACGTCCGGCCCAAGCTTGCAGGACGACGATCCCGATGGCAGCGAGATGGGCGACCCGAAAGCGAAGATCGCGAATCCATCGCCAGGACAGGGCCACCCCGATCATGATGGCGGCCTGGCCCGCAATCACGAAGGCGATAAACAGGAGGTGAAAGGCGAGCAGGCAGTCGGCAAGGAGCAAGGCATGCATGCCGTTTACCTCCGGTGCCGACGGAAAAAGTCCCAGATTTCATCGTTGCCGTTCACCCGGTCGGAGGTGGGGCCGACCAGGGACTCCGGCAGCAACCGGTGGCCTCCGGGCCAGGTGTGGCCGAGATCATCCACGACAATAAATTCAATTTCATCGCGTTCGCCGCGTCTTCCGTATTTCAGGCGGGACAAGCCGGGTTCATATTCCTCGACGCCGTCGTCGGGGTGGTGACCGCAAAGCGTTGCCCAAGCCCGGACGGATGAAACGGCGGGCGGCCGGGTTTCCCGCCGTCCCCACGGCAACTGCACCTCGCCGCCCTCCACCGGACTCAAGGGGTCGCGCTTGCCGAAAAAAGAAATCATGGGAATCGGTTCGGGCAGGGTCTCGTTCTGGAGTCGGAAATGTCCGGCGACCGGGGCGATGGCGGCGAGGCGATCGGGATGGGCGACCGCGAACCGGTAGGTCATCGCCGCGCCGTTGCTGAACCCGGTCATGTACACGCGGGCGGGGTCGATGCGGGCGTACGAAGCCGCGTCTTCGAGTGCGGCCCGCAGAAATCCAGCGTCGTCCACCGGGGGACGTTCCACATCGCTGCCGCCCGCGCCGGCATTCCACATTTGCGGATTGGTGAGAAAGTGCAGCGGACCGTCCGGATCCATGCGGGTAGCCTCGGGATACAAGACGACAAAGCCTTCGCGATCCGCCTTGGCGTTCCATTGGGAGCTGCGCATGGCGGTCCACGGCGTACCGCCGCGACCGTCGAGCATGACGATCGCGGGAACACGCTCGCCGGAGAGGACGACGGCATCGGGCCGGAAGAGCACGTAGCGGCGTGAGAGCCCGTCCCATTCGACATAACGGACTTCCTGGCGTCCGCTCATGGTGTTTTTTTCCTGCGCAGCGCGGCGAGAGCTTCGCCGATTTCCGGGCAGCGCAGGATACGGGCCGTGCCGAGATAGGCCAGCAATCCGCCGGCGATGACCGCGGATACGGAGAGGATTTGCGCGAGTTTGACCGGGAGGGCGGCGCTGACGGCGGCATGTTGCAGCATGGGCAACACGGCCAGGATCAGCGCGCCCATGATGCCGGCGGCGAACAGGCATTTGGCCGCGCCGCGCATGATCCGGACCCAGCCCGGGGAGCCCAGGCGCCGGTGCACAAACCACCCGAGCACCAGACCGTTTGCGGCTTCGGCGATGACCGTGGAGCCGGCCAACCCCGCATGTTTCAGATGCATCGGCAGGGTGAGGACAAACACGATGTTCAGGATGAGGTTCAAGGCGACGCAGCCGATACCGATGAGGACCGGGGTGCGGGTATCCTGGTGGGCGTAAAAAGCGGGGACAAACACCTTGGACAAGCTGAAAACCAGCAAGCCCGGTGCGTAACACTGAAGGGCGATGGTGGTGAGGTCGGTGGAGGCGGCGTCGAATTGGCCCCATTCAAACAACATTTGAATGATCGGGCGGGAGAGCACGAGCAGGCCGATCGCGGCGGGCACCATCACGAACGTCAACATACGCAACGAGTGGTTCATCGTGTCGAGCAACGCATCGCGGCGGTTCTCCGCGGCGTGTCCGGCGAATACCGGGAGCAGGACGGTACTCATGGCGGTGGCCAGAATGCCTTGCGGCAGGTACAGCAGCCGCTCGCTGTAATAAAGCGCGGCCGGCGCCCACGGACCGATCCAGGCGGCAATCAGGCTGTTGATCATCACGTTGATCTGGGTAACCGCGAGTCCGATGGTGGCCGGTCCCATCAGCAAGAAGACCCGCCAGACCCGGGCATCCTGCCCGCGCAAGGTGAAACGGAAGCGAAAGCCGATGCGGCGGAGCGAAGGGAACTGCATGCCCAACTGGATGAGCCCCGACAGCAACACCCCCCAGGCTAGTCCAAAGATGCGTTCTTCCAGGGTGTCTCCCATGAGCGGGCAGAGAATGAGCACGGCGGCGATCCAGGTGATGTTCATCAGGCTGGGGGCCAGGGCGGGCACGGTGAACCGGTGGTGGGCGTTCAGCATGGCCGCGGTCAGCGCGGCGAGGCAGATAAAAAACATGTACGGCAACATCAGCCGTGAGAGGGGAAGAATCAACGCGCGCTGCGAGCCGTCGGCGACATCGGCCATGAACCAACCGGCCAACAGCACCCCGGCCGCGGTCAGGGTGAGCAAGCCGACGCCGGCCAAGCTGAGCACGCGCGAGGCCAGCAGTGAAGCCGCCTCTTCGCCATCGGCTTTACGGGCTTCCAGATAAACCGGGACAAACGCCGACGACAACGCGCCTTCACCAAACAACCGCCGAAACAAGTTGGGAATCCGGAAGGCCACCACAAACGCGGACATGGCCAGGGAGGTGCCAAATACGCCGGCGGTCAGCAGGTCGCGGACCATGCCGAGCACCCGGCTGAGCGAGGTGAACGCTCCCACCAGCATCGCGGATCGAATGACGCGCCGGTTGTCCATGTCAGCCGGCGCTATCGGCGAATTGCAGGTCGTATAACTTTTTGTACAGCCCGCCGGCGGCGAGCAGGTCCTCGTGCTTTCCGGATTCGACGATGCGGCCTTGATCCATGACGAGGATCAGGTCGCTGTTGATGACGGTGGAAAGCCGGTGGGCGATGGCGAATACCGTGCGTCCCTCCATCAGCTTGACCAGCGCGGCCTGGACCAGACGTTCGGATTCGGTGTCGAGGGCGCTGGTGGCTTCGTCGAGTACCATGATCGGGGGGTTGCGCAGCATGGCCCGGGCGATGGCCAGGCGTTGTCGCTGGCCGCCGGACAGGCGCGAACCGAGCTCACCGATGACGGTATCGTAGCCGTCGGGCATGGCGCTGATAAAGTCGTGGGCGTTGGCGTTTTTGGCCGCCGTCTCGATTTCTTCCCGGGAGGCGTCCCGGGTTCCGTAGGCAATGTTGTTGGCCACGGTGTCGTTGAACAATACGGTGTCCTGGGTGACCAGGCCGATCTGCCGACGCAAGGAGGCCAGGGTGAACGTGGCGATATCGCGGCCGTTGATCAGGACGTGGCCGCTGGAGGGATCGTAAAAACGCGGCAACAGGTTGACCAAGGTGGTTTTGCCTGCGCCGGAACCTCCGACCAGCGCCACCCGCGTGCCGGCCGGTATGTGAAGCGAAATATCCCGTAACACCGGGTTATCCGAGTAGGAGAACGTGACCTGCTCAAAGGAAATCGCGGCGACCGGCTCATCCAATACGGTGGCGTCATCGCGGTCGGCGACTTCGATCCGGGTGTCGAGGACGTCGAAGATGCGTTCCGCCGAGGCCGCCGCCTGTTCGATTTGCAGGTGAACGCGGCTGAGTTTTTTCACCGGGGTGTAGAGCATGACCATGGCGCCGGCGAAGGTGATGAATTCACCGGCGGTCATTTCCACCATTTTCACGTACAGCAGAAGCAGGCTGAACCCGAGGGTGGTAATGAATACGATAATCGGCTCGATGGCGGCGCGGGCGCGGGTGACCTTCATGATGCGCCCGAAGAACTGCCGGTTCTGGCGGTGAAAACGATCCTGTTCGTATTCCTCCATGCCGAATGCCTTGATGACCCGCACGCAGGAGACGCTTTCCTGAAGGATGGAGACGAGGTCCGCGATCCGTTGTTGGGATTCGCGGGCGTAACGCCGGACTTTGCGCCCGAACGCGACGACCGGCAGAATACATACCGGAAAGAGCACCAGGCTGATCAGCGCAAGCATCGGGTCCAGGGTCAGAATGTAGACCATCATGGCCACGATGGTCATCGGTTCCTTGGCGATGTCCTCGACCACGGTGGATACCGAACTTTGCACCACGGTGGTGTCGTTGGAAATCCGGGAGATAATTTCGCCGGTACGGCTTTGCACAAAATAGCCGAGGGACAAACGGTTGAGGTGCGCGAACATGGCGTCGCGCAGATCAAGCACCACCCGGTTGCCGACCCATTGGACGAGGTATTTGCTGCCGTACTCGGCTATGCCGCGGATCAGGCCGACCACGGGAAGCAGCAGGACGAAAAATAGCGTTTCGCGCAGGGAAATTTCGCGGAGATCGAATACCGAATCGAATCCGCCTTTCAAGACCCACATCAGGCCGCCATTGGCCGCGCCATAGAGCAACCCGAAGAGAAGGCCGAGGGCCAGGCGTCCGCGATATCGGAAGGCGTAGCCGAGCAACCGCCGGTAGGCCACCCAGGCGTTGACATTGGTTTTTGCGGTTGTCGGCGTTTCGTTCATGGGCAGGCGGGGGCGGAGGCCCCGGGAGTAACTCCGTCGTTCAGGATGTTTCGTGCCGATTGGTATACGGTTTCGGGCAGGATGGAGGCGAGACTTTTCTGGGCCTCGGCGGAATCGCGCGCAATGTCTCGGGAGCGCGGTCCGGCGTTTTGCAGCGTGACGGTTTGCCGCCCCAGTGGGCCGGTGACCGTAGGATCGGTTAGTCCGTAGAGGGCGATGACCGGCCGGTCGAGCGCGGCGGCCAGATGCATGCCGCCGCTATCGTTGGCGATGATGAGCCGACAACGTTCCAGGTAGGCGGCCCATTCCATCACGGTGGTTTTTCCGGCCAATGCATGGACGCCGTCGACCAGGGCGGAGGCAATTTCCCGGCAGACCGGTTCATCGTCGCGCCCGCCAAAAAGAGCGATTTCGTAGCCATCGGCGCGCAGGCGGCGGGCGACTTCAGCGAAATGGCCGGGGGGCCACCGTTTCGCCGGGCCGCGCGCGGCTCCGGGAATCAGGCCGATAACCGGGCGATCCGGCCGGCCAAACGAAGCGGGGATTGCCGCACGCGCGGATTCCGGCACGGCGATTCGCGGAAGGGGGAGGTCGTTCAGTCCGTGATCCGGTAGCAGCAAGTCGAGGTAATCCCATGCTTGATGGCGGGAGTTTTCGGATGGCGGCAGGCTACGTTTTTCGGTGAGGAGCACCCGGCGGTAACCGCCGTCGAATCCGATCCGCCGCGGAATTCCGGCGCGAAACGGTATCCAAGCCGAGCGAAATGAGTTGGGCAGAATCCAGGCCCGATGGAAGCGTCCGGAGCGGATGGCCGGGAACAGCGGGTGAAACAAGCCGGGGCGTTCGTCGTAACGGATGATGGCGGGGGGCTGCTCCTGAAGCGCCCAGATGTCGGCGATCACGCCGCGGGCCAGCACGGCAAGGCGGCATCCGGGATTCCGCCGCGCGTATTCCTGAAGCGCGGGCATGGCCATGATGGCGTCGCCGATCCAGTTGACGCTGACCACGAGTTCGCGCGTGGCGGACGCATCGCCATCGTTAACGGAAGCAGATGCGGTTGATCCATTCATGGAACTTTTCTTCCCCGCTGAGCATTTCGATTTCCACGCGAAGGTAATAGACGGGAATATCGCGCCGTTCGATCCAGGGGAAACGCACCGCGTCTTTTTCCGTGGTGACGACCACATCGGCGCCGCGCTGGATGCCTTTGTTGATGCAATCCAAAACCTCTTGCTGGGTATACCGGTGATGGTCGGCATAGCGCTTGTGGTACATGACTTTGGCGCCCAGCCGGATCAGCTCGTCCTCGAATCCTTTGGGCTGGGCGATGCCGGAAATCGCCGCAATTTTGAGGTCGTGGAGGAATTCGAGCGGCTTCAGATCATCGCTGTAAACATTTTTGAGGTAGCGCGCGCAATGCCGGCACTCGACGATTTCCGCCTCGGTGTTGTACTGGCGGAGGGTTTTCCTGATATCTCCGGCGCCGTCACCGTTGGACTTGGTGATGAAGATAAAGCCGGCGCGTTTGATGTTGCGCACCGGTTCACGCAAAATGCCGCGCGGGAGCATGCGCCAATTGCCAAACGGGTTGGTGCGGTCGACCAGTACGATGTCGAGGCGATGTTTGAGGGTCAGGTATTGGAAGCCGTCGTCGAGGATCAAGGTGTCACAGCCGAACTTGTTAATCGCCCAGCGGCCGGCCTTGACCCGGTCCTTGTCCACCACCACAACGACATCCTTCAGGTTGCTGGCGAGCATATACGGTTCATCGCCGGCCAGCGACGAATCCAGCAGCAGCCGTTCGCCGTCGGACACGACGCGGGGCGGAGTTTTGCTTTCGCGGAAAGTCAGCTTGTTGACGACGCGTTCCACCCAGGGCAATTCGTCCTTCTTGTATCCCCGGCTCAAGATGGCGACCTTGCGTCCGCTTTTTTGGAGCGTGCGGGCGAAAATTTCCACGATGGGTGTTTTCCCGGTTCCCCCGACCGTGAGGTTGCCGATGCTGATGACCTGGCAACCCAGGGTATGAGGACGCCACAATCCGCGTCGATACAGCCAAAGGCGGGTCTGTACCAATACGGCAAAGATGAGCGACAGCGCGTACAGGAAAATCCGCACCGGGATATGGCGTTTTCCCTGCTGGCGATTCTCGATGATCGAGAGTATATAGGCTTCCAGCCGCTCTAACGTTTCACGCATAATACATTAAGGTTTGATTCAATACGACATGATGCCATTAACCAACACCCAGCGTCAATCCTTGCGCCATGTGCCGGAGGATTGGATTCACCCCATGCCGGTGCGCGACTTGTTTTCCCGTCCGGGGCCGATTGCCGTCGATCTCGGTTGCGGAAAAGGGCGTTTTCTTCTGGCCCGGGCCGCCGCCTTTCCCGATGTGAATTTCCTCGGCATCGACCGGATGTTGCGCCGGATTCGTAAAATTGACCACAAGGCGCGCCGCCGGAATCTTGCCAATATTCGGCTGGTGCGGATCGAGGGTTATTACGCCGTGAGCTACCTGCTGCCACCGGAAAGTATCGACATGTACTACATATTTTTCCCGGATCCCTGGCCGAAAAAAAAGCACCACGATCACCGGCTGTTTAACGCCCGGTTTCTCGACGCACTACACCGGACGCTGGTTCCGGGCGGGCCGGTGCATGTTGCCACCGATCACCGGCCCTACTTTGAGGAAATCGCCGCGATCCTCCGGGCCGACACCCGCTTCCAGGAGATTGAGCCCTTTGTGCCCGCGCCGGAGGAACGGACCGACTTTGAGTTGTGGTATCACGACAAAACGGAAATCGGGCGGTGCTCGTTTGTAAAGGCGGTCTGACCGTCTGCGCAAGGCGACGTCAGGCGTTCCGGTAGTGCCGCATCATGGCCAAAACGTCCTGGCGCAGTTCGAACAAGCCCTTCTGGGCGGTGCGGGCGGTTTCCAGGGGAATCAAATTCAGCGGTTCGATTTTTTGCAGCATGTCGAGCGCCTGGTGCAGGTGGTTGACGGCGCGCTTCAAGCCGGCGATCAGGTAGCCGGGTTCGACCTCGTCGCCATAGGCCAGTTCGCCCAAGGTGTTGGAGAGACGGACCCCGGCGGATTCGATCATGCCGACCCATTCGAAAATACGGCTGTCCCCGTTTTCTCCGAGCAGTCCGCAGTCTTCGAATTCCTTCCATAGTCCCGAGCTGAAGTTCAAGGCGCGCAAGGCGAGGGGATGCTCAACAGAGCCGTCGGTATCGCGGACCCAGTCGATTCCTTCGCGCTGAGGATCGGGCTCGCGCAGGTCTTCCTCGTAGTCGTCTTCGGCTTCGTCAAAATCGTATTCGGCTTGATCGACCTCGGCGAATACGCCGCGCTCCTGGGCCTCAATTTCTTCTTCGACCCAGGTCCAGCCCATTTCCCGGGCGATCAATTTTTCCGAATCGGGATGGCCGTGGTATTTTTCAAGCACTTCGCCAAGTCGCTCGTTTTTGCGGTCCGAATCTTTGAGCAGTTTTTCCCACTCGAACTCGTTAAGCGGCCGGTTGGCGGCGCCGGCGGGCGGTTCGTCGTCGAGGTCTTCCATTTCGCTGAGGTGTTCGAGCCAGTCCCGGAAGGATTCACGGTTGGCCGCCTTCTGCGCCTCTTCTTCTTCGGCTGACATGGTCCAGGCGGGGGCGGAGAACGAGATGACGAAATCGGTGGATTCGATCACCACGCGTCCGTTGGTTTCACTGAACCATTCAAGGAACAGGGCGTTCGCGATCCGGAAGGCGGATTCCGCCTGTTGGTTTTGTCCGCGTTCTTCCGGGGCGTCGACCAAGGTGACTTTCCGGGAGGCGGTCATGTCGCCGGTCATGCCGATCTGGTGGCCGTCCAGTTGGGGTGCTTCGCTGGAGGCGGGCCGGGGATTTTCAAAGGTGAGTTCACAGCCGGCGAGATCGCGCAGGAAGTTCCCGTGCAATTCCAATTCGACCGGGGCCTGCTGCCCGCTGAGCCATAAGGTGCCGGTAACCAGACCTTTTTGCCGGTTATCCAGTGTGCCCTTTACCACATGATTGCCAATTCGCCACGCCATAATCCACATACCCTGTTAAACGGGGACTACCTCTACCGGGTAAACCTACCCCGTTTCAAGTTATTATTCCATTAACCCGAAACCGGGCGGTCGTGTAGGCATTCTGGCGGGCATGTTGTCGCCGGCTCGTTTTTTCGGGCCGGTTTCGTGGAGGGATCGGCAATCAGTCCATGATTTGGAATCCATTCCAGGACAGAGGGTTGGCTTCGGGCGGGGCGTTGGATAGGGTGATGAGGGTGAAGGGTGTCTGATCGTCATTAAGTTCATAGGCAATCCCGTTGCGCTGGAGCACCCGTAGCGCGCTTTCCCGGTAGGTGGATTCGATCCACAGGTGAATCGTGCCGTACGGAAGGACAAACCGCTCGGGCTGCGTCCGTCCAAACCGGGGATTGTAGGGGAGAGGAAGTTGGGTCCGAAGCGCCGGATCACGAATGCCCTTTCGTAGCGCGCGCTGCAAACCGCGTTCGGCAACGACGGTTTCCGGCGAAAGGGCCGTAAGTTTTGCCTCGAATTCCGGGGTCACGATCGCGTCCCATTCCGGCCAAGCTTCGCCATGAGAGGTCAGTACATGCAGGTCGATCAGTTTGGGAGGGGTCGGATTGTCCGGACCGGGCAGCAGCGTCCATTCCATCGCGGTTCCGATGATCGGCGGGAAACGTATATCCATCCAGGGGTGATGACCGCGGAAGTATACCCGCGTGCCGCTTAGGTAGGTACCGGCGATGCGGCGGTCAGAGGACTGGGCTTCGACCCACGTGCCGTCTTCCCGCAAGATGCGTATTGTGTACCGGTAGGGCAAGGCCGACGGCTGACCGGCGGAAGCACGGAGACCGGCGAACGAAACCGGGGCGTCCAGGTGAACGATCAGGCGGTTTGACGTCCCTTCATCGGGCCAGGTGGTGGCTGCCCGCCGGTCGAAAAGCGGATGGTTATTCGGCTCGCGCTCCCATCCGTCGATGCCATCCGGGATGATGCTCCTCTCATGGTATCGGCGAACTTCCGGGACGGTAAACAGGGCGTCGGCATCGGTGGTGTGGATCGCGATTTCGCCGATGCCGAGAGCATTCAAGCTTCCTTCGACAAAAGGCAGATGACGCCGCCGGGTGCTATAACCGGCATATTCGCCAAATTCCCAGGCAAGTTGATGATCGAGGAAACGATCACTAAACGCGGATGCGAAAACCGGGCGACCTCCGGCAAGGAATGTGAGGCGTGCGCCGTCATATCCTTCAACTTCCGAACCGGTGAGCATGACCGCCGACCAGCCTCCATCGCGAGCGACATCTATGGCCTGCTCAAAACGGTGTAAGGTTTGAAGTTCAGTCGGACCACGCACCCTGGCTGCGCTGAGGATGCCGACGGCGTTGTACAGCAGGAGTAAGGCGGCCAGTGCCGCGCCGATGCGCCGGAGCGCGCGGAATTCCGCACCGACCCAGCCGGCGAGGCCGGCGCTAAGCAGCAGGCTGAGCGGCGCGTTGAGGTAGCGCGGAACGTAGCCGGACATGGGGTGGGGAAAGTAGGTGACGGCAAAAAATGCGATCATCAAAACGACCAGCATAAACGTTCCGGAGGCGCTCGGACCGCCGGTGCGGGGACGGCGCGCCAGCAGCAAAATGCCGCTTGCCGCGCAGGTAAAGATTATGGCCATGATGCGGTGGAGTTGTTCCGGCGGATATAGCCAGAAGAGAGACCGGGGCAGGTCATGTTCGATCAAGGCGCGCCAACTTCGGGCGGCTGCCTTTCGGGAAAATCCATCAAACATCGGCGGATGGACATGCGAAGCTTCGGCAAGTAGTTGCGGTAAAAAAGCCAAAGCCATGGCCGCCGGAATCAACAGGTAGGGCCACCACGCCGACCAGGGTCGGGGGCGGCGCACAAACGCCACCAGTCCGGCAATCGCCGCCGCGCCGACATACGGCGCCACTTGCAGGTTGGTCCATAACGCAAGACCAGTGATCGCCGCGAGGAGCAGGGCGTGCCGCGGGCCGGGACGGAAGGGTTTCCGGTCCAGAAACGGCAAGGCCAGCAGGAGCAGGATCGTCCCGAAGAAATAGGTTTGCGGATAACCGCCATAGGGTGCGGTGGTGTACCAGAAGACCGGCCAGCCGGGAAAAGCCGGTACGGTGGCGGCGGCCAGACCGGCCCAGGCGCCGTGACGCCGCCGAAAAAAAAGGTAAACGGCTATCGTCCAGGCAAGGGCGAACGCGATGGTCACCAACGTCATGCTGACCCGGCCCGGCGGGACAACGAGAAAAACCAGCGCCAAGGCGTACGCTTCCAGGGCCCCCATGTAGTTTTGGCCCGCGAAAAATAACGGGCGATCGCCCTTGAGAATATTCACCGCCATTTGGCCGACCACCGCGGTGTCCAATGTCGGCACATGGGCTTGAATGGCCAGATAGAGGCGGATCCCGCCGGCGGCCAACAGCAAAAGAAGCAGCAGGAAAAGCGGGGCGCGGGTTGGGCGGTTTTCGTTCATCGGCGGTACCGTAACGTGACGTTCAGGTTGGTGCCGGGTTCAATGCCGATCAAGGTCACGCCGCGTCCGGCATCGTAGGGAAATACCCTGGCGTCAGCCTGCTCGGCGCGCCATTCTTGCCGCCAGTTGTAGGCGATGACCATGGTGTCCTGAGGATGCGGCAGTTCGATGTCGAAGCGGTCGAAGTGGGCTTGTACGGCTCCCGTACCGGTGAGCAATCGGGACGCCTCACGCCGCACCGCGAAAATTTCGACCCGCCCGATGGTGTGTGCCGGCTCGTAGTATTCCGCGGTGCGGTGAAAGACCTGCTTCCAATCGTCATGCCAGGTGACGATATGGGTGATGTTGTAGGTGGTCATAAACGCAAACAGCCCTTCCGGTCCGTCGTACCGGAAGGCGCGAGGGGGATACTGGAATTCAACCAGCTTCGGTGAAAACCCGTAATAGTCGGCCGCCATCATTTCACGCCCGGTAAAATAGGGCAGGGCGGCAATTTTCGCGCCACCGTATCCGTGAACGGCGCGTCCGGCGAACATCACGCGTCCGTCCGGCGGAACATGCGTCTTGATCCATGCGATCAGCGACCGGGTGTTGTCCGGCATCACATGGAAGTTCGCCAAACCTTTGCCGTTCCAGGATTTTCCCCCTTGATACGTCGCCACCAGGAGAATGGCGACAAGCCACGCGGCGGCGGTACGGTATGCGGCGGCACGGCGCGGATTCCGGGAGGATTCCGCCAGGGCGCGCCGAATAATATGGTCCAGCCACCAGGAGGCCGGAATGATCGCCACCAGCGAAGCCGGTATGATCAGGCGCTCGGTTTGCAGAAGTTTTTTCACTTCTTCGCCCCAACCGGACACCACGAGCAGCATCACGATCAGCGGGGTAAAAAAACGGCGCATGGATCGCCGCGGCAGCAGAAAACATCCGATCATGCCGGCAAATATCAGCAGCGGATGGGTCGAGCGGAGATTGTGTCCGAACGTATTCCATCCCGCCTTGGCATGTTCAAGGAACGACTGGGTGGCGGTTACCGAGGTGAACTTCCCGATTTCCGAATAGCGCATGGGGGTGAGCGCAAGTGGAAGCAGCAGCAGGCAGAGCAGACCGACGCCGGCCACCACCCATTGCCATTTATTCGGGAATAGCCGATGCGCGTGGGCGAGCGTCAGCACGAGGAAGAGAATGGCGATGACCAGGGAGCCGGGCCAGGCCAGGAAAATAAAACCGAACACCAGCAGCAGGAGCAGGGTGGCCGGGCGCGGCCGTTGATCGCGATAAAGAAACTTATACCACAGCGCGGCCAACGGAAGGGTCATGCTCATGGCGAAAAGCGCGGGCGCGGTTCCGTAATGAAGCAGATGAACCCAAAATCGCTGGGTCGGGGCGAGGGCGAGCAGCGCGGCGATCCACGCCGCCCGTGCGCTTCCGCCGGTCCATCGCACCGAACAGGCGGCCAACAGCGGCAGCAGGCCAAGAAAGAACACCGCGAGAAAAGGCGTATACAACTCTTCCGGCGGAATTAGCGTGAGAAAAGGAAGCAACCACGGACCAACGGACCAAGTTCCGGAGGCCACCAGAAACGGCACCGGCACGCCGGCATTCCAGTAAGGATCGTAAAAGCCGGGTCGCGGGAAAGTGTGCAAAAACGACCAGAACCGGTAGACAAAAGCCGGACTGTCCACGCGATAGATCATGGCGAACCCGGTGGCCTCGTAGAGCTGATACAGCGCAAAGGCGATGCCGGCGATCACCGCCAGGGCAACCCCGCGCCAGGACCGTAGCGCGTGCCGAAAGATCGCCGCCAGTATGACCGCGACGATCAAGCTGCGGGTCAGGCCCGAGGCCAATGGTTTATACAGGATATCCGCGCGATCTTTCCATTGCGTCGGAAAAAACCAGACCTCGGTAATCGCGGATGACGCCAGGTATAGCACCAGCGCACCAAACAGCAGCGCGGCGCCCGGCCACAAGCGGCGCAAACGCGTGGGGCCGCTTTCCTCGCGGCGGCCCAGTGCGAACGCAATGGCATAGACTACACCCAGTCCGGCGACCAGCACGGTCAACACCGTTACGTAGAGCCATGCACCCTCGCCATGGCGCGTCGCCGTGAACACAACCAGCGCGGCGGCCAGGGCGCCAAATCCCCGAAGGGAAAACCAGGCTTTGGGTGCAGGGACGGATGTCGACATGCCGCTGTTCTAATGAAAACCGGCGGGTTCCGGCAATGCGAAAGGTTGACGAACGGATGGGCGCATCCCTGATTCGTTGACCGCTCCAATTCCCTTCAGCATCGCCCCCATCAGGAATAAGAACGTGATCGAGCGACGAGCCTGGCCTCTTTATGCGCCGTAGGCGCATGCGTAACCGCGGGAAACCGTCGGGTAAATTCCGCGCTTCGCGGAATTCGGGGAGTCGGTTGGTCCAGCGGGCCGAGCCGGTCGTCAACGACCGGCGTCCAGCAAGGCGGAGCGGGTGGCGCTGGTCTAAAGACCGCGCCGCCTGCGACAACACCGCTGGCGGCCCGCTGGGACGGACGACTCCCCGCCGACGGTTTCCCGTCTGGCTCAGGTCCGTGCACAGGCAAGGATGCCTGCATCACGTTGACGTCAGTCAATTGGGGATGCGCCCGTTGAAGAACAGGCTGGTTGAACGAATCGGGCTGGCCATTGTCTTCATTTCCAGTACTGTTTTGCGCGTGGAGAATAACTTATGAAATTGCATCTTCTTGTAGGGGCGCTGTTGGCCGGGCCGGTCCTGGCGGAAACCACCTTTCCCGGTCCGGAGTGGAAGGACGAGCCCAGCCCGCTGGCCAGTCCGCATGCTGTTCCAGGAGGCGAAGTGAGCATTTACGCCCATCAATACCCGCAAAGTTTCAACTACTACCTTGATAACAACAGTTTTAACGCCGATCTGTTCGGCAGTTTGTACGAAAGCCTGTTGTCCATCGACGGCATAACCGCCGATTACGCGCCCGGCCTGGCCAGCAGTTGGACGATATCCGACGACAAAAGAGTTTTCACCTTCACTATCGACGAACGGGCGGTCTGGAGTGACGGCACGCCCATTACCGCCCACGATGTCGTGTTTACGTTTGAAACCATACGTGATCCGAAAAACCTCACCGGGCCCCACAAGGTCGGACTGGACACCTTTGACACCCCGGAAGCGCTGGATGACCGCACGGTACGATTCACCGCCCGGGAAGTGCATTGGCGCAATCTGGGGACGGCCGGCGGTTTGTTGATCCTTCCGAAACACGTGATGGAGGGGAAAGACTTTAATCGCATTCAATTCGAATTTCCGGTGGTTTCCGGTCCCTACCGCATCGGCGAAATCAGCGAAGGGCGGTTCGTAAAATTGGAACGGCGCGATGACTGGTGGGGGCGTGAATTGCCCCGCAATCAAAACGCCGGTAATTTTCAAACCCTGACCTACCGGTTCTTCACCGATACGGAAAATGCGTTCGAGAGTTTTCGCCGTGGATTGATTGATGTGTTTCCCGTCTACATGGCCCGCATCTGGGTAAACGAGTCCACCGGACCTCGCTTTGACCAGAACTGGATCGTCAAACAGAAGGTCTACAACTACAACCCGATCGGATTTCAGGGTTTCGCCATGAACATGCGCCGCCCGCCTTTCGACGACCTGCGCGTGCGGCAGGCCCTGGCCTACCTGCTCAACCGCGAAAAGATGAACAGCACCATCATGTACAACCAGTATTTCATGCACCGGTCTTATTTTGAAGACTTGTACGATCAGGAGCATCCCTGCGAAAATCCGGAGTTCCCTTTTGACAAGGACCGGGCCCGCGCCTTGCTCGAAGAAGCGGGATGGATCGCCAATCCCCGCACCGGAAAACTGGAAAAAGACGGTCGGCCCTTCGTGATCACGTTTCTTACCCGCGATCCATCCGCCGATAAGTTTCTCGCCATCTACGGGGAGGACTTGAAGGATGTCGGCATCGAGTTGCGGATCGACCGCAAGGATTGGGCGGCCTGGACCAAGGACATGGACGAGTTTAACTATGACATGACGTGGGCGGCCTGGGGTTCCGGATTGTTCAAGGATCCGGAGAGCATGTGGCACTCCCGAGAAGCCGACCGCCCCAGCGGCAATAACATTACCGGTTTTCGCAGCGAAGCGGTGGACGGGCTGATCGAAAAGCAAAAAAGTGTATTCGATGTCCGGGAACGCAATGCCATTCTGCGGGAAATCGACGCGATCATTACCCGGGACGTGCCGTATGTCTTGTTGTGGAACATCAACTATCGTCGATTGCTGTACTGGAATAAATTCGGAACTCCACCCCAGGTCCTCTCGAAATTCGGCGATGAGCGTTCGGCGTACGCGCTGTGGTGGTACGATGAAGACGCCGCCGCCGACCTGCAGGAGGCGATGGCGGAAAATCGCGGCTTACCTGCCCGGCCGGTCGAGGTGCGGTTCGACGATGCGTTCCGGGAATAAGCCGCTTACGGGCTGTGAACCGTGAAGCATTGGAAAACTCGAAAGTCACGGGCATTTGTGGAGTAGATCGACGCCACATGCTGGCTGCGATACGTGGCGGCAAGCAGGGTGTCGAGAATGCGTTTACGTCCGAGTCGGAATTCTTTCATCCAGTCGGTAAACAGCAACAGGCTTTCCTCCGTTGAATGCATCTGGACAATTTCCGGCGCTCGCCACCATCGATCCGCGCGTTCCACCGCTTCGCTGATCAGCAGTGGTTTGGTGAATCGACGCGAATCCGTAATGACGTGAATAAATTCAGCGATCACTTGCGGGGTCAAGGCAAAGCGTTCTCCTCGCGCCCGTGCTTCACGAAATAGATTTCTTGCCCATCCGTGATGCGGATGGCCAAGGACTTCCATTTCCACGAGAAAGGTAGTGTCCAGTCCGTTAATCATGGAGCATCTCATCCAATAGGTCGTCGCCGGGTTTTATCGGACGTAAAACACGCCCCAAATTAAGCGGGGTGAGATCTTCCAATGAGGAAGACCGCCGGATCGTCGATTCGTAATAGGTGGCCATGGCTTCACGGACCAATTCCGCGGTCGTGCGGTCGTGTGTCCGGGCGTATTCCTGAAATGACCGGTATACCGGCTCGGATACATTGACGGTAATGGTTTTCATACATTAAATATACATATGTAAGAGCAATGTGTCAACGAGTGGCCATGTAACCTTGACTTGCCGGTGTTGCTGTTCAGAATCCGGTGCGTAGAAAACCCATGCAACGATTTGACTATTTCATCCGGCGCCTGCTGTTGATCATTCCGACGTTTCTCGGGATCACCGTGGTCTGCTTCAGCTTGATCCAGTTTGTGCCCGGCGGACCGGTGGAACAGATGATGTTGCGGGTGCGCGGGTTGGGGGAGGCGGAAACCGCCCCCACGGCTGGGGCGGCAGCCACGGTGACCGAGGAGTACCGGCGTCAACTGGAGCGCCACTACGGCTTTGACCGGCCGCTGTACGAACGGTACTGGCGTTGGCTGGTGGATAACCGGCTCGGATTGGACATGGAGTCCTACAAGTATCCCAACCGCACGGCATGGGAAGTGATTCAAAGCCGGTTCCGGGTGTCGCTCATTTTTGGCATTACCAGCTTTGTCCTGACCTATCTCATTTGCATTCCTCTCGGAATCGCCAAGGCGCTACGTCAAGGTTCGGCGTTTGATGTCGGCTCCAGCGTGCTGGTTTTCGCCGGGTATGCCATGCCGGCCTTCGCCCTCGGCATGGTACTGAAAATGCTGTTTTGCGGCACCGTGGATGGGTTTTGGGACTGGTTTCCGGTGGCCGGCTTTGAGTCCGACAACTTTGCCGCGATGTCGCTCGGCGAGAAAATCGCCGACCGCTTTTACTACATGTTTCTTCCCTTGATTTGTTATGTATCCGGCAATTTCGCGGTGTTGACGGTGTTGATGAAGAATTCCCTGCTTGATCAGATCGGGAGCGATTATATCCGCACCGTGCTGGCCCGGGGCGGGACCTTTCGCCGGGCGGTCTGGGGGCATGCCTTCCGCAATGCGTTGATACCGATCGCCACCGGGTTCGGGGGAATCCTGACGCTGATGTTTGCGGGCTCGGTGGTGATTGAGCAGGTTTTCGAAATTCCCGGCATGGGGCGGCTCAGTTTGGAGGCGATAGTCGGGCGCGACTATCCGGTTTTCATGGCCATCCTCTCCATCACCTCGTTACTGGGGTTGCTCGGCAACGTGTTGTCCGATCTGTGTTATGTGCTGATTGACCCAAGGATTCACTTCCGCAAATGAACCCGCTGGCCCGCAAACGTTGGAATCGCTTTCGTCGCCACCGCCGGGGGTTCTGGTCGATGGTTATGTTGCTGCTCCTTTACGGGATCAGTCTGTTTGCCGAATTCATCGCCAACGACCGTCCGCTTCACGTGCGTTTCGAGGGCCGTTCCTATTTTCCGGTCCTGCGTTTTTATCCCGATGACACGTTTACCGGCAGCGGGCGGCAAACCCGGCCCGATTACAAAGCCATCCGGGACAGCGAGGCGTTCCAGGCCAATCCCGCCAACCGGATGCTATTCCCTCCGGTGCCGCACGGGCCGAATGAAATCATCAAGCCGGATTCGCTGCGCGGCGAGGAGCAGGTTACCGTGGCGTTGCGGGCGACCCCACGCGTGGGAAGCGTGAACCTCGACGCCGACTTGCGCGTGGTGCGCGAACAGGCTGCCGCCTATTTCCTGGTCGGGTTGGAGGCGGGTGAACCGGTGACGTCGGCCTGGGACATCCCCGCGGAAATTGGTGAGGCCATCGGGCGTCGCTTGCGCAACGAAGCGGCTCCGGCGGTGCGGGCCGTTGCGGCGCGGCGCGGAACATCCGGAACGGACGCCGAGATCAGCCTGGCCGCCTATACGCCCCGCGCCCGTCCGCCCGCCGATGTGCGGGTCACCTTTCGCGAAGTCGAAACCCGCGGCTCGCGCAGCCACGCGTTGGTGTTTAACCGCGCGCTCGAGCGGCTGGATACGGAGCATGCGCTGTGGGAACGTCTGACCGGGGCGCAGCAGGAACAAATTCGGGCCTGGGCGGATCGCGGCTTCGCGCGGCCAACCGTGGCGGATCCCGTGACCATTGACGGTGCGGAGTATGCCGTTCACGTGCGGTTAAATGACATCCAATGGCCATTCCGCCCGGTGCGCGGCCATTGGTGGGGGATCGACAACGCCGGACGCGATGTGTTTGCCCGCATCTTGTACGGTTTGCGGACCTCCATGACCTTTGGATTGCTGTTGGTTATGTTTTCCATGGGCTTCGGGATCGTGATGGGCGCGGTTCAGGGGTATTTCGGCGGGAAAACCGACCTGATCGCCCAACGGGTCATCGAAATCTGGAGTACCATCCCGTTTTTATATGTGATGATTCTGCTGGGTTCGGTATTCGGGCGCAGTTTCGGTTTGCTGTTGTTTTGCTACGCCATTTTCAACTGGATCGGCATCTCCTACTATGTCCGGGCGGAATTTTTACGCCTGCGGACCATGCCGTTTGTCGATGCCGCGCGTTGTCTCGGGCTCGGACCGTTCGGTATCATGTTCCGGCATATTCTGCCCAACGGCCTCACCCCGATCATCACGTTGTTCCCGTTTTCGCTGGTGGGGGCGATCGGATCGCTGGCCGTTTTGGATTATCTCGGATTCGGCTTGCCGCCACCGACGCCGAGTTGGGGCGAATTGTTGCAGCAGGCTCAGATGTTTCGCTGGGCCTGGTGGCTGGTGCTGTATCCCTCGCTGGCGCTGTTCGTCATCATTTTGCTGGGCGTATTCATGGGGGAGGGCGTTCGCGACGCCTACGATCCCAAGCCGCTGACGAGGATGGAGTAATGGAATGAGCACGACGCCTCTACTCAAGGTTGAAGATTTGTCGGTTTCCTTCCGGACCGATAACGGGCTCGTCCGTGCGGTAGACCGGGTTTCCTTCGAGGTGTTTCCGGGCGAAGTGCTCGGCGTGGTCGGCGAGTCCGGATGCGGCAAGTCGGTCACGGCGATGAGTCTGTTACGGTTGATTCCCCAGCCGCCCGGACGCATTGATGAAGGGCGGGCGTGGTTTGCCGGTCGTGATCTGCTCGCGATGCCGGTGGAGGAACTCCGTGCCATCCGCGGGCGGGACATCAGCATGATTTTTCAGGAACCGATGACCGCGCTTTCCCCGCTGCACCGGATCGGCCGGCAATTGGTCGAAACCCAGCAGTTTCACCGGCAGGTGGACCGGGCAACGGCCTGGCGTATCGGAGAGGAATGGTTACGGAAGGTAGGCATCCCCGATGCATCGGAGCGGATGTATGCGTATCCGTATGAGTTGTCCGGGGGCATGCGGCAGCGGGTGATGATTGCCATGGCCTTGATGCTGGAGCCGAAATTGATCATCGCCGACGAGCCGACGACCGCCTTGGATGTGACCATCCAGGCCCAGATACTTGCCTTGTTGCGTGAGATGAAAAACCGCGATACCGCGGTCATGTTGATCACCCACAATTTAGGGGTGGTGTGGGAGATGTGCACGCGCATGATGGTGATGTACGCGTCGGAAATCGTCGAGTCGGGTCCGGTCGATCAGGTTTTTGCCCGGCCCGGGCATCCGTATACCGAGGCGCTGTTGCGGGCGAATCCGGCGTTGGCTGAACCGGGCGGGACGTTGGATACCATTCCCGGCCAGGTGCCGTCGCCGCTGGGTTATCCGGTTGGCTGCCGTTTCCGTGAACGATGCGCGTATGCCCGGGAGGAATGCGCGACCCGGCATCCCGAGCTTGAAGGTTTTGGTCACCAGTCGGTACGATGTGTCTTGGCGCGGCAACGCCTGGCCGCTCCGAGCGGGGAGATCATGCGATGAGCGGAGCACCGTTATTGGATATACACGATGTCCATGTGTGGTTTCCGATCCGCCGGGGCGTTTTTTCGCGGGTGCGCGGTCATGTCCGGGCGGTGCAGGGCGTATCGTTGCAGGTGGGGGCGGGTGAAGTCGTCGGCCTTGTCGGGGAGTCCGGTTGCGGCAAATCCACGCTGGCCCGTGCGGTCATGATGCTGCAGCCGCCCGCGCAGGGTGTCATCCGGCTTGAAGGCCGCGATGTCTACGCGCAATCGGCGACGGGGATCCGGGAGCTGCGTCGCCAGGTGCAAATCGTCTTTCAGGATCCGTATGCCTCCTTAAATCCGCGGCTTCCGGTTTACCAGATCATCACCGAGGGCTTGATCGCGTATGGCATGTTGCGTGAAAACGAACAGGAGGAGCGGGCACGGGCCTTGTTGCACGATGTCGGCTTGGGCGCCGACGCCCTCTACCGCTATCCGCATGAATTCTCCGGCGGTCAGCGCCAGCGCATCAGTATTGCCCGGGCGCTATCCATGCGTCCCAAATTGATTGTATGCGATGAAGCGGTCAGCGCGCTCGACGTTTCGATTCAGGCTCAGGTCATCAATCTGCTCATGGAGCTCAAGGCGAAATACGGATTGTCCTACTTGTTCATTTCGCATGATCTCAGCGTGGTGAAATTCATGGCTGACCGGGTGGCGGTCATGTATTTGGGTCGCATCGTGGAGGAGGGGCGTTGCCGAGATGTTATGGCGAATCCGCGCCATCCCTATACCCAGGCATTGCTGGCCGCCGCCCCCGTGGCGGGCGGTCCGCGCGGCGTCGCCCCGCCGTTGTCCGGGGAGTTGCCGTCGGTGACCCATCCGCCGTCGGGTTGCCCCTTTCATACCCGTTGTCCCAAGGCCATGCCCGTATGCCGCGAGCGCTATCCCGACACCATCGACCAGCACGGCCACCAGACCGCCTGTCATTTGTTTGCCTCGGCTGATCGTGCCACGACGGGGGTTGCCATCCCTTGATCGGTTGTCTAGAATGGCCGCAACAAGGAATGCTTTAAACCCGAGGGTGGAATTATTATGAGCAAAGTCATTTTAGTGCGCGAAGTCATGGCGACCGGATTGCTGACCCTGAAACCCGACATGCCGATTTTTCAGGCGATCGGGTTGTTGCTGAAAAACAAGGTGTCCGGCGCGCCGGTGGTGGACGAAAACAACAAACTCGTGGGCGTGCTTTCGGAAAAGGATTGCCTGCGCATTTTCGCCAACGAAGCGTTTTTCTCGGAAACCGCCGGCGGTGCAGTGGCCGATTACATGACCCGCGAGGTGCAAACCATTGATCCGGATGCTGAAGTGTTCGCCGCCGCCGATGTGTTCATGAAGCACTCCTTCCGGCGCCTTCCCGTGGTGGACGACGGCAATCTTGTCGGGCAACTCAGCCGCCGGGATATCCTCATGGCCAGCATGCGGATTGTTGAAGAGTCGCCCAAGAAAAAAGCCTGGTCGGACGCCCGCTACATTCCCGAGGAAATCAAAGCGGTGCTGGAAGACCGCGCGCATGCGGACTAGGCTGAATTATCGGGGTTTTGCCTAGCCGCAAACCGGGTCGCCTATCCGGGGAAAACCGTTGCTCCGTGCCGTCGGATTGGTGTATCTATCGGATTCGATTCCGGCGTCGTCCGGAAGTACATGATGATGTGAAAGGAAAGACCTAATGACGCAACTGCCCGTGTCCAATACCCGCAATGTCGTGATCCTGGGCCACACCGGAAGCGGCAAAACCACCCTGATCGATGCCATCCTCTACAAGACCGGCCAGAATGACCGCCTCGGCCTGACCGCCAACGGCTCCAGCATGGCCGACTGGACCGACGAAGAAAAAGACCGGAAAATTTCCATCTGGGCCAAGCCGTTTCATGTCCGGTACACCACGACCGAAGGCCAGGCGATGGACCTAACGTTGATCGACACGCCCGGCTACCTCGACTTGTTCGGGCAGGCGGTGGCCGCCTCCCGCGTTGCCGACGCCGCGTTGATTATTATTGATGCGGTCTCGGGCATCCAGGTCGGTTCCACCCGTTCCTGGCGGTTGTGTGAAGCCAACAACCTCCCCTGCGGGATCGTCATTACCGGACTCGACAAGGAAAACGCCGATTTCGAGAAGGTCTTGGCCTCCATCCAGGCCGCATGGGGTAAGAAGTGCGTGCCCGTCGAGCTGCCGACCCACGATCGGCATGCCATCATCGACATCCTCGCCGAAACCGCCATTCCCGAGGAATTGAAGGACGAAGCCGAGTTGGCGATGAATGTGCTCGAAGAAGATGCCGCGGAAGAAGACGATGTCTTTCTCGACAAATACCTCAGCGGCGAACACCTCACCCACGACGAGTTGACCGCCGGCCTGCGGGTTGCCGTCAAGCGCCGCCACATCGTTCCCATTTTCGAGGCGGAAGCGCTGCAAAATGTCGGCGTCAGCGAGCTGTTGGATGAACTGTACCGGCTGTTCCCTTCGCCGCTGGATGTCGATGCCATGGATGCCGAGGGACGCGAGATCAATCCCGCCGCCGACGCCCCGTTTTGCGGGCTGGTCTGGCGCGCGGTCAACGATCCCTACATGGGACAGTTGCAGTTTCTGCGGGTCCTCGGCGGCACGTTGGCCGCCGACTCCGAAGTGATGAATGTCACCAAAAACCAGAAAGAGCGCATTGGCCCGTTGCATGTATACAACGGGAAAAAAGATGAAACCGTCGCCGCGGTGACCGCCGGGCAAATCGTTGCCCTGGCCAAACTGAAAAACACCGGCATTAACGACACCCTCTGCGCGTCGGGAAGCGAGCTCACCGTTGCGCCGATTTCCTTCCCGCAGCCGGTGATGTCGGTCGCGGTGGTGCCGAAAACCCAGGGCGATGACGACAAGATCGGAATCGGTTTGCACCGCGTGGTGGAGGAGGATCCCACCCTGCATCTCGAACGCAATACCGAGACCCATGAACTGATTCTTTCCGGTATGGGCGATATCCATCTTGATATCGCGGTCAGCCGCATGAAAAAGCGCAGCAACGTGGACGTCGAATTGAAGGTGCCCAAGGTCGCGTACAAGGAGACGATCACCGGACGCGGCGAAGGTCACTACAAACACAAAAAGCAATCCGGCGGACGCGGCCAGTACGGGGAAGTCTACCTCAAAGTGGAACCGCGCGATCCCTCGGATGCCGAGTGGTTCGTCAACGAAATCGTCGGCGGGGCGATTCCGAGAAACTTCATGCCGGCGGTGGAGAAGGGCGTACAGGAGGGGTTGGGCCGCGGTGTGCTCGCCGGATTTCCGCTGATCAACGTGAAGATTCGCGTGTACGACGGAACCTACCACGATGTGGACTCCTCGGAAGTCGCCTTTAAGATCGCGGGTGCGCGGGCCCTGTCCGATGGCGCCACCAAGGCCAAGCCGGTGCTGTTGGAACCGATCATGAATCTCAAGATCACCATTCCCGAGCAGTACATGGGCGATATCACCGGCGATTTGAACCACCGCCGTGGCCGCATCCTCGGGATCGAGGCGGAGGCGGGCATGCAGATCATCACCGCCGAAGCGCCGCAAGCGGAAATCTTCCGTTACGCGGCCGAATTGCGCAGTTTGACTCAGGGTCAGGGGGTGTTTGAGGCCGAGTTCAACCGCTACGATATCGTGCCCAATCAGATTGCCCAGAAGGTGATCGCAAGCGCGGTCAAACAACAACACGAAGACGAATAAGGACGTATCGTATGGCTGGTCATAGTAAATGGGCGAATATCAAGCACCGCAAAGCGGCATCGGATGCCGTTAAAGGCAAGGTCTTCAGCAAAATGGCCAAGGAAATCATGGTGGCGGCCCGCCTCGGCGGCGGCGATCCAGGCGGGAACATCACCCTCCGATCGCTCATCCAGAAGGCCCGGGGCGTGAACATGCCGATGGATAACATTGAGCGGGCGATTAAAAAGGGCACCGGGGAAATTGCCGCTGATGCGATGGAGGAAGTGGTGTACGAGGGCTTTGCCGCCGGCGGGGTTTCCTTGATCGTATCCTGCCTTACCGACAACCGGAACCGCACCGCCGCCGAAGTGCGGCATCTGTTCAGCAAATACAACGGCAACCTCGGAACCCAGGGCAGCGTTATTCGCAATTACAGCCGCAAGGGCCAGATCTTTGTGGATGCTACGTCCATGGAGGAAGACAAGCTGCTGGAACTTGCCCTGGAGGCCGGCGCCGAGGATGTTCATCCCTCCGGTGAGGAATTCGAAGTGATCACCGACCCGGCTGATTTTCACGGCGTGGTTGAAAAACTCACCCAGGCCGGAGTCAAACTCGGGGAAAACGAAATCACCATGATCTCCGCGCTTGAGGTGCAGGTGACCGACAAGGATCAGGCCGCCCAGCTCATCAAATTTGTAAGCGCGCTTGAGGAGCTGGACGACGTGCAGAACGTCTACAGCAACTTCGACATCGACGACGCGCTGCTCGAGCAAGTCGGGTGAGGAGCCATTTGCCGTGACCGTCGTCCTTGGGGTGGATACTGCGTTGCGCTCCACCGGGGTCGGCGTGGTGGATGGCGCTTTCAAGGCGCCTCGGTTTGTTACCTGCGGCGTCATCAAGACCCCGGCCGGACGTCCGCATACCGAATGCCTGCGCCGCCTTGATGCCGGCATTACCGAGTTGATCGCCGAAACCCGTCCGGACGCAGTGGCCATCGAAGGTATATTTTTCTGCAAGAACGTACGCACCGCCATGATCCTGGGCCAGGCCCGGGGCGTGGTGCTGGCGGCGGCGGCCCGGGCCGGCGTGCCGGTGTATGAATACGCCCCGCGCGATGTCAAATTGGCGCTGTCCGGGTTCGGAGCCGCGTCAAAAGAGCAAGTGGCGCGGATGATTAGCGGCATCCTGCGGCTAAAACAGACACCGCCCCCCGATGCCGCCGATGCGCTGGCCATCGCATTGTGCCATCTTCACCGCGCATCCGGCGTGCGCGCCACTGCCTTGAAAACGCTCTGACCGCCACATTTACCGTGCTGGCGTTGACTCGGCGTCTTCCTCGCGCGCCAGATGCCGGATCAGAACCGGCTGCAGCAGCTTGGTCATCATGGAGTAGCCCCGGGCATTGGGATGCAGCCCGTCATCCGTATACTCCCGGGTCATGCGGCCATCATGATCCAGAAGCGCGGTGTGAAAGTCGACAAAGGTCACGTTCGCTCGGGCGGCCAGTAAGGCATTGATGTGCCGCACCATGCTTGCGGCTTCTGGCGAATAATACCCGCCTTGGAGCGGCAGGATGCTGCCGAGGACAACCTCAATGCGATGTTCCCGCGCCTTGGCAAGAATACCATCGATCGAAGCAACCACCTCGTCCACCGTCGCGCCGCCGCCAAGATCGTTGATGCCGATGAGAATAACGACCATTGTTGCGTTCTCCCGGATTACGTTATGCTCGAATCGGTGAATAGCGCGAGCGGCTCGGTCACCATTGATTCCCCGGTTCTTGATCGGCAGCGTGCCGAAAGAGGGGGCCAGTCGCCAACCGGCCAGTTGTGAGTCACCGAAAAAAACGATAATCCGGTCAGCATAGAAATTGTTGGCGGCCATTTTCTGCTCCCAGCGTTTATTGACGATGATCTGGTGCAAGCGATCCCGGAACGTTAACGCGATCCAGGCGCATAGGATAAGCGCGAGAAACAAAAGACATCCGGCGACTATGAACCCTCGTTGCATGTGGATCAGCTAGCCATCTTCGGACTAGGCGTCAAGTCTGCTGTGGGAAAACGTCATGTACCGGCGTTCGGCGGGATGGTCTGACCCCGGTACAGGGCGGCGAGGGTTTCTGCATCCAGAAAGCCGTGCGATGCGGATGCGCAACCGATTTTCCAGGAAGCAAAGCCTATCGCCTGGCGCAATGCGGTTTCATGATCCAAGCCGTCAAGCCATCCATGCAGGAATCCGGAAAAAAGCGCGTCACCGGCGCCGATGGTGTTGATGATCGGGCGCGTACGAACCGCTGGCACGTGGGTCGGAGTGCCGCCCCGCGGGAAAAGCCACGCTCCTTCCGCGCCGCAGCCGATGACCAGCACCTCGGGGTTTCGTTCGCGTCGCAAGGCGCTGCCAAATGCCTCCGGTGATTCGGGCAAACGCTCGTGACTCATGAACAGAATATCCGCACCCGTGAATTCGCGGTTATAGGCATCTTCCACCTGTTCCAATGCATGCACATCGGAAGCCCAGGGGATGCCGCGGGCGCGAGTCGGCGGGATCAGGCCCCGGCTATAGTTGATGTTGCACAGGACGGCCAGATCAACCCCATCCCACAAATCTTCTCGCGATGGATCGGGATACGCGACGTCCTGAATGGTTTTTAAGTCGACATGAATCTGGCGGCGGCCTTCGGCGTCGTAAAGAATCACCGATTGCGGGGTGGCGGGCAGGGTGTCGATCACGTAATCATCCGCTATATTCCAGCGCGCGAGTTGATCACGCACCCATCTTCCCGGGGCGTCCGCGCCGATCATGGATACGAGCCGAACCTCGTGTCCGAGTACACGGAGGGCCCGGGCGATATTCAGGCCGACACCGGATACCGATGACGCCACCCCGCCAAACGGGTAGGTTACCGGGTAATAGGGCAGGGGAAAACGATCGACGCGCAATGTCGTCTCGATGTTGATGAGCCCGGAGATCAGGACACGCGCCATGGTCGTCAATCGCGGGGGGGCAGCGGGCGGCGCTGGTGGGGGGCTTCATGCGCCATGCGCAGGTGCGTGACCGCCGCTTCTTCGGTCTGCCATGAAAAAAGGACCGGGTGGCCCTCCCATACGCCGGGAAATTCCACCAAACCGGTCTGAAAGTCCCAATCCTTGAACGAGCAGCCCAAATCCTCGAGTTCCTGAAGGAATGATTTGAGTTCGGCAATCCGTTGTTCGAGCCGCGCGGCATGATCGCCGGTCATGGTTTCCCGTGACATGGCTTTCATCTCGCCGCCGGCGCGCAGAATATCCGCGGTGATTTTGCGGATCAGCGGGAGCGCGCGGTTGGCTTGCTCGAGCGTATAAACGATGTCGACGGCGGTTGCCATATCGGAAACGCTAACGCAATCCTCGCGGCTTGGCAACCGAATCGGTGTGCGTTACATCGCGGTTACGGTTCAAACAAACGCATGCGGTAATAACGCGCCGGTTCGTTGGTGAAGGTCAGATCCTCCACCGTCGCGGGTTCGGTGGCAGCCGCGAAAAACGGCCGGTTGGCCGGAAGGTTCAACACCTGCCAGGATGTGTTTTCCAGCAAGTTGGTGGTGAATTGCAGCTCAAAGCCCCGGTTGGCAATGCGGGTGTACTGCAAGGCCGGGTGTTCGCCGTTATGATCGATTCCGAATGACCAGGCGTCATCGCCGTCAAGCGGGTTGGTACCGGTCAGGTATTCCGTCAGGTTGTCGTTCCCGTCATCGTCGGGATCGGCGCCGGCCTGGGCGTTCGGGGCGTTGGTGGAACCGAAGCGGGCGATCTGCCACTCGGCAAAGGTCTGGTAGCCGGCGAGGCCGTGTATCCATGCCGAAACCAGCGCGACACTCTGGGTGTCCGCCACATTGGAACCGATCGGCGGCATGCGGCCTTCGCCGGTGAGGACAATGCGGGAGTGCAGCATGGAGAGCGACACGCTGCCCGGGACGACCAACCGGTTGGAGGGGTTGCCCTGGTTGTCGCCGAGGATGCCGTTGATGATGGCGGTTTGAGAAAGGGGCGTGATGATGCGCGCGTCCCAGTTGCCGGGAGCGGTACCGCCGGGAAAATGGCAGTTGGCGCAATTGGCTTGCAGGTAGGAGCGCGCCCGGTATTCCAGGCTGACGTCTTCGGCTTCGGGCGGCGCCAGTGCGCGCAGCGTGAAGACGCGGTCCTGCACCTGGGTGTTGATGAAGCCGTGATCGCCAAAGATGCAGAGCTGGTTGGTCGGAACGCCGTTGTAGTTGAAATCGCGGTTGAGCTGGGCGGTGTTGAAGCTGAGGGCGAAGCCGGCGGCGGGTTGGTGGCAGGTCAGGCATTCCGAGCGGCTGGGATACCGCCAGACTTGGGTAACCAAAACTCCGCCGACATTGCGGACCAGCGTTTCGTTTAAGCCCACGGAAGGAACCAGCGTCGCGTTGTCGGGGGAGGAGCCCCATCGGTAGGTAACGCCATAGCCGCCATCGCCGCTGTTGTTTTTGACCAGCACGCGGGTTTCGAGCCGCCGCACCGACGCCGGTACGCCGCTGGTCATTTCCAGGTCGAAATGCTTGATCCACACCGTGCCGGCCGGAAACGTCCAGGGGAGATCCGGATGAAAGGCGGCGGTCATCGACAGTTCCGGCATGGAAAACCAGCGGCGCTTGAAGGCGTTGTCCGACCAGAAGGGTACGTTCAGGTCATACGGAATGATCCCTTCAAATGGCGTCAGGGTTTGGCGGTTGTAAAAAATTCCGGTGTCGGCCAGCGTGGCCGGGAAGGCGCCCCCGCCAGTGCTTTGAATCAGTCGCCGCAGCGGAGCAACAGCGGCGCGGGCGATTAGAATGTCGCCGTTGCGGGGATCACGCCCGAAGGCGATCGGGTTGACCACGCCGGTCAGCCGGGCGAACGAGGTCGCGCTGGTGCCGTTATGCGTCAAGGTCCAGAGGTTGCCCACGGTATAGTCCGCGAAGAGATAGCGCCCGACCAATGAGGGATACCGGTCTCCGCGGTAGACGAATCCGCCGGTAATGGATCGCCCCTGGTTGGTTGCCACGCCGTGGGAGTAATCGAGGATGGGGTTGTCCCAGGTCGTGAAGCCGGCCGGTGGCGTGCCAATGCCGGGAGTCGCGATGAAGCCTTCGCGCCATTTCCACCCGTAGTTACCTCCAGGCCGGATCAGGTTCACCTCCTCGCGGGCGTTTTGTCCGACATCCGCCACATACAGTTCGCCGGTGATGTCATCGAAGGACATGCGCCAGGGATTGCGCAGGCCGATGGCAAAAATTTCCGTGCGCACATTGGTGGTGACCACGGCCACGCCGTTGAATTGGGTGGCCCCGATAAACGGATTGTCGGGCGGGACGGCATAATTGGTTGTAGCTGCGTTGATTGCCGGGTGGCGGTTCGGGGCCAAGCTGCCAGGCTTTTTGTCTACGTCGATCCGCATGATCGCCGAGAAAAAGCCGCCGGTAATGCTTTGGCCATTGTTGTAGGGGTCATTCCCGCCGCCTTCATCACCGGTGGACAGGTAGAGGTAGCCGTCGGGTCCGAAGTGGACATCGCCACCATTGTGGTTGTTGGCGCGATGGCGTTGGGTGATCAAGGCCACCTCGGTGGTGGGGCTGGCGAAGTTCTGGTTGGTGGCGGACACCTGAAACCGGGAAAGCCGGACATGAAAACCGCTGCCCAGCGTTGTATTCGTGTTCAGCGAGTAGTTCACATAAAACAAACCATTGGAGGCATAGTCCGGGTGAAAGTCAAAACCCAGCAAGCCGCCTTCGCCTTCAAAATTTACCCGCCCGCTGATGTCCAGAAACGTCGTGGCGGTCGGCGCGGCAAGGTTGGTGATGACAATAATTTTTCCGCCGCGCTCAGCGACAAACAAGCGATTGGTTTCACCCGGAATGGCGCGAATACACATGGGCACGATGAAGGAGATTCCGAAAACGTCTTCCGTGGTCCAGCTATCGGCCGGGTCCACGGGGGCGGCGAGCGGGAAATTGAGGGTCACGTTGGCGGTCCGTGCGGTCAGGCCGATTTGCGGACCTACCGCAAACGTGGTGAAACGGTGAAAATCGGCGAATACGAAGGTTTGGCTGTCGGCGAATCCGGGGTTCGCGCCCAATCCGGTCGCCGGTAGACCTTCATTGGAAAGAAATCCGGTTTCGCTAATGTTCAGGCCCGCGAATTCAACCGGATCGCCCGGCGACAAGCCGAGCGAGGCTAGGGGGACGGAGAATTCGACGGTGGACGTTCCCAGGCCGGCGCGTTGATGGGTGACGAGCCCGTGACTTTGGCCGGAAGGGGCCAGTTCATAAAGCGCGGAAAAGCCGCCGCTGCCGGAGATGCGGTTGTTGAAGACCAGGGCGAAATCCGGCGCGCCGGTGCTTGCGCCGTCTTGAAACGTCACGGTTTCGGTTCCGTTCAGCGAAAGGATGGACGTGTTCCGGCGCGCGCTGTCGGCGTTGTCATCCATTCCACCGTTGGGTTGTAAACCGCCGGGCCGGGTATTCAGGTAGACCAGATACTGGTTGGCATCGGTGGGCACCCCGAGGTTACTGAAGGCGATGTAGAGGTTCTGGGCATCGCTTTTCATGCGCAGCGTGGCATTGCCAAATTGGCCGCCAAAGCCGGCGCCGCCGCCGGTAAAGCTGTAGGTATTGCCGGGTCCGTATTCATTGGCGGAAAGCACCCCGTCAACAACGGGCGATGCCACGGTTAGGTCAACGTGATGGGTAACCAGGGCCGCCGCCGCCGCCGCTACCCATAAAAACAGGAAAACAATGCCGTGACGCAGAATATGCATGGCCAATCCATACCCCTGAATCATTGGCGTGTAAAACCCTGGAGGGACCTTGGTGGATCGAAAAAGAATGGATTACGCCATAAATGGCGCCATCACGCGTCATGGTGGTTTGGCTGACCGGTAGGTGAGCTGACCTTGACTTGTGTATGAAACCGGAACAGAATATCAGCATGATTGACCAGCAAGACATCGTTTCCTTTGCCCGGGACGTAGCCCGAAAATTCGATCCAGAAAGGATTGTTCTTTTTGGCTCTTATGCCGAGGGAAAGCCCGATGAGAATTCAGATGTTGATATTCTGGTCGTGATGAACCATTCCGGCAAGTCTTCGGAGCAGGCCTTGGCGATCCGCCGTGAGGTGCGTCGACGTTTTCCGCTCGACCTCATAGTCAGGTCGCCCCAAGAGACCAAGCGACGGCAAGAGCAAGGTGATGGCTTTATCTCCTCAATTGTAAAAGAGGGTCGTACATTGTAT
>CALMYG010000074.1 GCA_937873455.1 uncultured Verrucomicrobiota bacterium | reverse complement strand
GCCTGTTTCCTTATCCGAGGCGCCTGCCTCTAGGTTCTTAAGGAAACGAGAAGGCCAAATTTCCACAACTTTTTGCTGGCCGGGAATTCGGGTTGCGTATCCCGCTGGCTGGGAACATGATGCGGAAAGCAATTGTTTCTGTGTCCCCGGATATTCTTTAAGGAAACGAGAAGGCCAAATTTCCACAACTTTTTGCTGGCCGGGAATTCGGGTTGCGTATCCCGCTGGCTGGGAATATGATGCGGAAAGCAATTGTTTCTGTGTCCCCGGATATTCTCATGGCGTGTCCTGTGACTCCTATATGTTTGTTCATCATTCATGCGGATAGGCTCTGCTTCGGCAGAGCAGCCCGCGAATACTGTCGCAGGCACGCCACTATTTTTATCAGAATAACGGCTGAATCCACGAAGCTTCAGCCATAAGGTCTGGGATAATCAGAAATACATTATGACCTGGCAATTTGAGAACGCAATTAAGCCAATGGACAAGTTTCTGTCGGATGCGGGATTCACCGACCGTTATATCAAGGTCGTAGTTGAAGAATATCGCCGCGAAGATGGTTCTATTCCGTCAATAGCCGCATCAGGCTTGCTCGACTCTGGTTGGTCATTTTCTTTATCTGGCTTATCGATTGATGAGTCAATCGAAGCATCACGATTACTTAGCCAGATTGTGCACGATAACGGCCTTTATTTCACGGCGGAAATCCCAACATTTGGCCCTATTGTTGAGAAATACTTCCCCCTTGATAAATTGCCAGATATCGGAATTCATCTTGATGAAGGTGTGCAGTTTAAACTGGAAGAAGCTGGCATCAGAACTATAAATGATCTTCTTCAATATGATTCATCAAGACTAGCTGCGGCAACAATCATCAATACACAAGAAATGTCGCGTTTACCGGATACTCTCAAACGCTGTGGTTATCACTGGCAAATGTATCCGCCGGAAATTGAAAATATCTCTGATGGTAAAGCGCGCAAAGTCGCGCGTACTGAATATCAACGAATGCTGGTGCGAATTCGCGAATCTGCACATGCCGGAGATCAACCTAACATCACAGAAGAGAAGAAGCTGTTTCATTTAACCATGATCGAATATCATAAACAGGAATTGAAGAAACTAGCGTAATATTAGCACGAATACATAAAAAGGGATAAAGAATCCCAACATGCACCGCCAGAGGGACGCGGCGAAGCGCCGCGCCGCCGAGGGTTGTCGTTCGCGTTTTATGCAGTCATACAAAAGCGCATATTTGGCCGCTATTTTACTAGCCATCCCATGATTGAACTTCCCGCGGCATTCGAGTAAGCTGTCGCTATGAAACATCAATTCAACGTAATAATTGAAAAAGACGCTGACGGCTATTTTGTCGCAACTGTTCCGGCGCTACACGGCTGCCATACACAAGCTAAGTCGCTGGATTCACTAATGAAAAGGGTGAAGGAAGCAATTGAGCTTTGCCTGGAAGTTGAAGGCGATCACGTAGTTACGCCCGAATTTGTTGGCGTTCAACGCGTCGAGGTTTAGTCATGCCTAAAAGACCTCGTTTGCGTGGCCGCGAGCTGATCGCGATTCTACGCCAAGCCGGATTTGAAGTAATCCGAATAAAAGAAAGCCACCACTTCCTGCGCCATCCAGATGGACGAGCAACAGTTGTCCCTGTTCATGCAGGTGAAGATATCGGCATCGGCTTGCTAGGTAAAATCCTCAAAGATGTCGAATGGACAGACGAAGATTTAAGACGATGAATTTAAGAGCGCGAACAACCATTAAGACCCACTCTTGACATGGGCAAAAACGTTCCTTGGCGTGATTATTTTATCCGCATGCCGCATCTTCGATTCATGGACTCCGTCTTAAATTCGGTGTTCAGATCATCCGCCTTCGCCGGGCTACGGCGTGAGGCCTCCGACCAAACAACCATGCGGGCTCCGTAGGGATTCGCTCAGACCTGCAGGCATCCAAGCGGTCTCATCGTCCCGATCTCCATGTACCGGGACGGCCCAGAATCTCTTGTGTAACACCCTGGTCCCACCCATTCATACGTGATCAAGGGTTCAATCGATTTGCGTAACGCATGCGCCTTGAGGAGAAGCTCTGGCTTCACCAAAAGGGGCTTAGAGGAGATTCATGTGCCTCCAGTGCAGCCCGAAGACGGGGCGTACTGAGGCTTGTCGTTCGACAAATTAAATAGGTCAATTTTCACCACCCCAATGCTATTGACCACAAGGCAATGGTGCGCGATACTGTCTACATGAGCGCGACCACAATCAAAGCTGAGCTAATCGAAATTGCCAATCGCATACCAGAGTCTGCGTCCTATAGCGACGCCATGTATGAACTTTATGTGCGTATGAAGGTTGCTCGTGGCAAGAAGGCCGCCGATGAAGGGCGGGTTGTTTCACACGCCGAAGTTAAGCGCAGGTTCGCTAAATGATAGTAGTGGTCTGGACTGATCCGGCCGTCAGTGACCTTGATTGCATTCACGAATATATCTCGCGTGATGCGGAAGTTTACGCAGATGCATTAGTGCAGGACTTGTTTGATGCGGTTGATCGCTTGGAAAGCTTCCCATTATCTGGACGAGTCGTACCCGAACTGAATGATAACACCACTCGCGAAGTCATTGTCGGTAGCTATCGCATTATTTACGATGTTTCAGATGAGACAATTCGTATTTTATCCGTGCTTCATGGAGCACGGCAATTTCCAAAACATTAAAATCATGATCGTCGAACCTGCGCGTCAAGCGGGGACGCCCGAGGCCGGGCGCCCCTGAGCCTTGTCGCCTCACATATCGCTGAAGTATTGTCAACCGGGCACACCTCTTTTATTTTCCATCATTCAAAGAATCTTTTCGTCGGGAAAGGGAATCGAAACCGGAGGGTGTTGAGTTCCGAGCAGATTAAAAACGCGCATACAACTCGTTTGTTTGCCAGGATGCGATCGCGTGTTTGGGTGTCCCGAGTGCATGGAGAGACGGCTTCCCGCCTGGCTCCCCCAAGGTACAGCCAAGCCGCTTTACATCATTGAAGACCTACGGGTAATGGGTGTCCCATTTCGGAAAACAGGATTTCCAGCCCCCGGTTTTGAATCGCTTTCGCATGCCGGGCACGGCTATCGAATTTTATTTATGCGTTGCGCTACTGGCGGGCTTCAAGATCGGCCCAGCGCTGGAAGGCTTCATCGCGTTCCCGAGCCAGCGCTTCGCGGCGCGCGGTGATGACCGAAACCTCATGCGGAGCGTCCCGATACAAGGCGGGATCGCCGAGACGGGCATCCAACGCCGCCATGTCACGCTCCATGGTTTCAATCCGGGCCGGCAAGGTCTCCAAGTCGGCCTTTTCCCGCATGGACAACTTTTTCCCGGCGGTCCGGGCCGGGCGCGGCGGTTCCCGCCCGGCATCATCCGGGGCGGTCGGCGCCACGGACGGACGCTGGGCAAGCCAGTCCGAATAGCCGCCCGGATACTCGGTGACGCGTCCGTCGCCCTCGAACACCAGCGTGCTGGTGACGACATGGTCGAGAAAATCCCGGTCGTGGCTGACCAACAACAAGGTTCCGGTGAAGTCGACCAGCATGTCTTCAAGCAGCTCCAGGCTTTCCGCATCGAGATCGTTGGTCGGTTCGTCCATGACGAGAACGTTGAACGGGCGGGTGAACAACCGGGCGAGCAGCAGGCGATTGCGCTCGCCTCCGGATAACGCGCGCACCGGACTGCGCGCCCGGTCGGGCGAAAACAGAAAGTCCTCAAGGTAACTGATGATGTGGCGACGCTTGCCGTTGACGGTGACCTGATCGCTTTCCCCGGCGACATTTTCCGCGACGCTCCGGCTTTCATCAAGCGCCTCGCGAAGTTGGTCGAAATAGGCGACCTGCAGATTGGCGCCGTGCGCCACCGAGCCTTCGTGCGGCTCGAGGCGGCCCAGCAGCAGCCGCAGCAAGGTGGTTTTGCCGCAACCGTTCGGTCCGATCACGCCGACCTTGTCGCCCCGCAGGATTCTGGTGGAAAAATCCCGCACCATCGGCCGGCTTTCCCAGGCGTAAGCGACGGATTCGGCAATGATCACGTTGCGCCCGCTGGTATCGGCGGTCTGGGCGGCAAAACGGGCGGCGCCGACCGCCTCCCGCCGCGCACGGCGTTCCCGGCGCATTGCCTCCAACGCCCGCACCCGTCCCTGGGCCCGGGTGCGCCGGGCCTTGACCCCCTGCCGTATCCACGCTTCTTCCTGCGCGAGTTTCTTATCGAACAGGGCTTGTTGTTTTTCCTCCGTCTCCCGCTGCTCTTCCCGCAAGGCGACGTAACGGTCATACGGAAAGGGCCAACTGGACAATCGGCCCCGATCGAGTTCGAGGATGCGCGTGGCCAGCTTGCGCAGGAAAGCGCGATCATGGGTGACGAACAGGATGGCGCCGCGATACCGCAACACAAAGGCCTCCAACCACTCGATGGTTTCCAGGTCGAGGTGGTTGGTCGGCTCATCCAGCAGCAGCACTTCGGGTTCGCGAATCAGGGCGCGGGCAAGCAATACCCTTCGCTTTTGCCCGCCGGAAAGTTGGGTGCACGGCGCATCGGGCGGCAACCCGAGACGGGCGATGACATGATCCGCGCGCTGATGCGCCTCCCATTCATCGCGACCGGGGTCCATCCCGGCCAACACTTCTTCCCGCACCGTCGCGGTGACGTCGCGTGGAACCTCCTGGGGCAGAAAACCGACCCGAACGCCCGGCTGAACGATCCGCTCCCCGGCATCCGGTTTTTCCAGTCCGGCGATAATCCGCAACAAGGTGGACTTGCCTTCACCATTGCGCCCGACGAGGCAGACCCGCTCGCCGGACTCCACGGCGACCACGATGTCATCCAACAAGGGCGGGCCGCCATACGCCATGGAAACATGGTGAAGTTGAAGCAGGGGCATGACGGAATCTTACCGCGCCGCGCGCGGCGGTTCGTCGTGATCCAGGGCGGCGAGAAATGCGTCCATCTGTTCGTCCGTACCGATGGTGATGCGTAGGTGATCGCCGGTGGCGGGACCCGGAAAATACCGGATGAGGATGTTCCGTTCGCGGAGCCGGGCGAACACCCCGGCGGCCGGTTGTCCGGCCGGCGGACGCACCCAGAGGAAATTCGTCGCGGAGGGATGTACAACATAGCCGCGACGGGTCAATGCGTCGGCGATGCGTTCGCGGGTGGCGATGATGCGGGCGACATTGGCCCGCATGGCGGCTTGATCGTCCAACGCGGCGAGGGCGATGGCCTGGGTGATGGCATTGACGTTATACGAGTCCTTGATCTTGTGGAGCGCGGCAATTAACCGGGACGGTCCGACCGCGTAACCGGCCCGGGCGCCGGCGAGGGAATAGGACTTCGACAGGGACCGGCTGACCAACACATGATCGAAGGTGGCCGCCAAATCCATGAAGGTTTCCGGGGCAAAATCGGCGTAGGCTTCATCGATCAGCAACACCCCGCGGAACGCGCGGGCAAACGCCTCGATGCGTTCACGGGGGAAAGCCAGGCTGGTCGGGGCGTTGGGCTGGGTGAGATAAAACAGGGAGGCGTGGTCGTCCTCGGGCATGCGCCAGGAAAAATCCTCCCCCAGGGGCACGGGGCGCCGCTGGGCGGGCCGGATATCCGACAGCACCGGATACAACGAATAACTGGGCTCAAAATAGCCGATGGCGCCGCCATCCTCGACGAAGGCCCGCGTGCAAAGGGCCAGCACTTCATCCGAACCGTTGCCGACAAACACCTGTTCCGGGGAGACGCCGTGCAAGGCCGCGATGCGCTCCCGCAACGCCGTGCACATCGGGTCGGGATAAAGCCTCAGGGCCCCTTCCCCCAGCCCGCGTAATACCTCCAGCACGCGCGGCGAAGGCGGGTAGGGATTTTCGTTGGTGTTGAGTTTGATCAACCCCGGCGTTTTCGGTTGTTCGCCCGGTACATACGCGTGCAGGGCCTCGACATGGCGGCATATCATGGAAGAGGACCCGGTCATTCGCGTTCAAACCGGATTTTTGCCGAGCGCCCGTGGGCCTCAAGCTGTTCCACCTCGGCGAAGGCCTCGATGTACGGCAACACGTCCTGCAAATCGGCACGGGTGTAGGATATGTAGCTGGTGCGCCGCCGGAACGCATCGACGGTAAGCCCGGAAAACATCGCGGCGGTGCCGCCGGTCGGCAATACATGGCTGGGGCCGGCGACAAAATCGCCCGCGCATTCCGGCGTCCACGGACCGATGAATACCGCGCCGGCCCGGCGCACTTTTTTCAACCACATGCGCGGCTCGCGCACGATGATTTCAAAATGTTCAGGCGCGAATTGGTTGCACAAATCCATGCCGATATCGAGGTTGTCCACAATCACCAGCAAGGCGCCTTCGGTGAGCACCCGGTTGAGCGCATCGCTCGGCGGCAACATCTGTACTTGGCGGAGCAGCTCCTCTTGCACGGCATAGGCCAGCGGTGCGGACGAGGTGACCAGCAACGCCTTTTCGTGACCGGTTCCGTGCTCGGCCTGGGCGAGCAGGTCGGCGGCGATGTGCGAGGCGCGAGCGGTGTCGTCAGCGAGAATCGCCACTTCGCTGGGCCCGGCGACAAGGTCGAGGTCCACCACGCCGTAGACCAGGCGCTTGGCCGCGGTGACGTAGGGTCCGCCCGGTCCAACAATTTTCTGCACGGATCGAATGCTGCGGGTTCCGTAAGCCATTGCGCCGATCGCCTGAATGCCTCCGATGCGGTAAATTTCCGTCGCGCCGGCGGCTTCCAGCGCGTAGAGCACGTAGGGATTAACCTTGCCGCCACGTTCCGCCGGGGTGCAGGCGACAATTTCCGGAACGCCGGCGACCTTGGCCAGGGTGACGGTCATGATCGCGGTGGAGGCGAGCGGCGCGGCGCCACCGGGAATGTAACAGCCGACGCGGTCCAGCGGCATGAACTGTTCGCCCATCATTCCGCCCTTGGGGCTGAGGATTTGCCAGTTGGGTCGCAGCCCCGCCTTGGAAAACTTGGTGACCCGCGCGATCGACTCCTGCACGGCTTTTTTGAAGGAAGCGCCGACGATGTCGAGCGTGGCCATGCGCTCGGCTTTGGTCACGGCGAATTTGGCCGGGGCCATTTTCTGTTCGTTGAAGCGGGCGATGCAATCGCTGACCGCGGCATCGCCGCGGGCCTTGATATCGTCCAACACCTCGCGGGCCACCGTTTCCGCCTCGGGCAAAAAGGCCGGGCGGTTCAGAAATTCCAGCACCTGCTCGGAGGGCTGGTTCGGCACCCACTTGGCGATGGCAATCGCCAGGTTCGACTTGTCGTTTTTCTTGTCCATTTGTTCCTCTTCCCGCGGACCGTTCAGCGGCGAATCGCCGGATTGGGGTGTCGGCATCTCGGACACTCCAACACGGGATACATCCGACGCTCCGCGTAGACCAGTCCGCAATGTTCACATCGATAAATTTTGCCTTCCCCGGGATGCTTCTCCACCTCGGGTCGGCGGTTAGTATAGTACAACCAAAGCGCAATTACCATGCCGAGACTCAACAAAACCGGCAACAGAAAGTATCCGGACAAGGTAAACATCATGGCGGGGGGCCTCCGCCGACGGTTCCGGGCCGGTAATGGATGTGCAAGCGACGGCATGGCGTGCCAACCGGGGCCGCCAGCATCCGTCCGCGCATCGCGCGGGTCAAGGCTTCCTGTACCGCGGCGTCAGGGGCCGGACGCTCGGCAACCAGGGATTGCGGCCAGCCTTGCGCATCAAAACAGACAAAAAATACCGCCTGCCAGGCGGTCAGCGGATCGAATTCCGGCAAGGCATCCACCGGGAAACCATCAAGCGGCGCATCCGGGTGGTCCGCCCAGTAGAGGAAGAGATCGGCCTGCGCGGCGGCGCGAACCGGCACCGGGACGAACGGCGCGGGGTCCGGCTCGGGAATTTTCATCGGGCGGGGTTCTTGAATGGTTTGGGCGAGGCGGCGCGCGGTCTCGCCAAACGCGCCGGCCGTGAAGTCCGGATCGGGTGCGATCCGCACCACTTCCGGATCGGGAATGCCGGGCACGGGAAGCCGCACCGGATCGGTCATCACCGGCCCGCTGAAGCCAAGCGGGGTGGGCAAGGACATGAGGACCGGAGAACGCACCTGGCGCACATCGCTTCCCGCGGCGGCGCTGGAGGAGAGGTAGGCAATCCGGGGAACGGTGGCCGGAGGAATGTCCTGAAAGCGGGGGAGTACACGAATCGGGCGCTCGGCCAATCCATACCATACGGCCGAGAACAACCCGACTACGCCCAGGGCGGCGAGCCACTCCAGGCCGCCCGCCCGCCGGAGGCGACTCGTCGGGCGCGTCGGTAGCGAACCCGCCTCGCGGATTCGGAACACCGGGGCATTCATGGCGCTGGATCCCGCAAGCGTTCGACCCGGGAAGCCAAGACCACGTTCCCCCAACCCGCATCCACGGCAAGGTTGTACAACGCAATCAAGGCGCGATGCGAAACGGCGCCGTCGGCTTCGATGATCAATTCCGAGCCGCCGGACTCCACGGCCGCATCGCGCAGGCGATCGCCGAGGATGACCCAGCTCACGCGTTCGTCGCCAAAAAAGTATACGCCTTCCTGGGGTACGGTCAGCACATGGGCGTCGTAGCGGGCTCCGGTGGTGGCCCGGGCCACCGGTAAATCGACTTGCAGCCCCGGCTTTTTCAGGGTGGCGGTCTGGGTCATGAACACCACCAGCACCAGCAGAACCGCATCGATCCACGGGGTGGTTTCGATCCACCCGCCAGCCAGGCGTCGCCGGGATCGAAACACCGGGCGCAGATGAAACATCCGCTCGCGGACACTCTGGACTTCGCTGCTCATGCGCCGGGCCGGGTGGCCGGGGCGGTCGGCCCCAGCAGCATCATGACTTCACCGAATACCCGCTCCATGTCCAGGAGGATCGATTCGACGCGACTTACCAGCAAGTTGTAACCGGCATAAATGGGAATGGCGGCGCCGAGGCCGGCCGCGGTGGTCAGCAACGCCGACCACAACCCGTGGCTGAGATCCCCGGCATAAACCTGGGGGGCCTGGGCGGTGATCCCGGCCAAAATCTCCAGCATGCCCAGCACCGTGCCCAGCAACCCGGCAAGCGGAGCGATTTGCCCGAGGGTCAGCAGCAGGGAGAGGTTCCGCTCCAGGCGGGGAATTTCCGCGAGGCCGACTTCCCGCATGACCTGGCGCACCCGTTCCGGTCCCTGCTCGCGCTCCAGGATCGCCATCCGCACCATTTGCGCGACCGGACCGGGGGTTTCCTCGCACTGGGAAACCGCCTCGACGATGTTGCCCTTGTTCACGATGGTAAATATGCCGCGAATAAAATCCGTGGTTTTAATCTGGGCCCGGTGCAAATGAAACAGCCGCTGCAGGAAAACAATCGCGGCGGTCGCCCCGATGGCGGCAATCAGCCACATCACCGGACCGCCCTGGCCTAATATGTCGATGGTCATTCGGAAATCTCCCCGATCACTTACCGCCCGGCGGAAGGGGTTCCTGCGGAGGGCGGGATGCTTTTTTGCCGCTGATTCCTGATGCGGTCAATACGAATTGTCGCGTCGGCGGCGGCGGGAATTTCCGCATCGACCACCCGCTGGTAAATACGGACGGCCTCTTCCCAGGCTCCCGCCCCCTCCTTGATGCCGGCGGCGGCGAAGGCGGAACGCACCAGCCAGACCTCATCCACCGGGAGGCCTTGCTGGCGATCCGCCAGCCAGCCGTAGACCACGTTGAGGTAATGGGAGGTGGCTTCGTTCAGCAATCCGAGTCGTTCGTAGGTGCGGGCAAGTTTGTATTCCGCCTGCACGGCGAGGTCCCGGGTGATCCGGGCATGACCCAACAGGCGGCGGTAGGTTTCCAACGCTTCCCGGTAACGGGCCGGACGATCCGACCCCAGCGTGAACTGGCTATCGCCGATGCGCCCGAGCGCCCGGGGAACCAGCGGATGCTCGGGGAAACGCGTCACGATTTCGTTAAAGGCCAGAATCGCGCCGGCAAAATCGCCGATTTCGGTCAGGGCGTCCCCTTGGGCAAAGCGGGCCTCCGGAATCATGGGGCTTTCCGGAAAATCCCGGATCAGCGGATTCAAGTACTCATCAATGGCGCGCCGGAACGCCTTCTGTTCCATGGCCGCGCGTGCGGCCCAGAACAACGACTGTTCGGCAAGGCGGTTGGTCGGAAACTGGACCGCCACCGAGGCGAAGTTGGTCTCGGCGGCGCCATAGTTGGCGTGGTTGTAATCGTGTTCGGCGAGCCAAAAGGCTACGTCGGCCGCCCACGGGGACACCGGGTGCTGCACGAGAAAGGCGTTGGCCATTCCGAGCGCGCGTTCGGTATCGCCCAGTTGATAGATGCACCAGGCGCGTAGGAAGGAGGCCTGCTCGGCCCACGCGGTGGCGGGAAAATCTTCCACCAGGCGATCAAAGTCCGAAAGGGCCTGGGCGTAACGACCGAGGCGGTACTTCAAGATCGCCTGGCCCAAAAGAGCGACGGGGTAGCGGTCGGTCTGGGCAAAGCGGCTCATGATTTCCCGGTAAACGGCAATGGCATCCTCCCAGGCCCGCTGTTCTTCGTGAAACCGCGCCAGGCGCATCAAGCCGGAAGCGGCCACGCTCGGCGCGGCCGCACTGTCCGCCACCGCGCGCAGGACGCGCACGGCATTGGTGGCATCGCCGATCCGCGCAAAGCTTTCCCCGGCCTGGTACAGCCAGTCCGGGCGGGAGGCGCTGTCGGGAAATTCCTGGATGGCGCGTTCGTAGGTGGATGCGGCAAGCCGATACTGGTTGTTGAGGAAATACGCGTCTCCCGCCTTGACCAGCGCCTGTTCCCGCAGCACCTGGTTGCGCAACAAGCCGTATGCCTTCTCAAAGGCCAGCGCGGCCTCGGCATAACGGCGCAACGCCCACAGGCACCACGCCCGGCTGTAGTGGGCATGGCGCAGGCCGGCCGGATCGGAAAACGACTCGATATAACGCTGGTACGCATCCGCCGCTTGTTCGTAACGCGCCTGGGCCCGCAATAAATCGGCCAGCTCGAGCTGGGCGCGCGATGCCTGCGGGTGCGAAGCCAGCGTGAACACCGTCTGATTCATCAGATCCACCGCCTCGTTCAGGCGGTTCAGCTCCATCAACAGGCGGGCCTGATCGATGCGCGCCTCCACTTTCCGGTCGGGATCGACGGCAACCTGTTCGCCCTGGCGAAGGGCCGCCAGCGCGTTGGTAAGCTGTCCCTGGCTGACCGCGGCGCGCGCCAGCGCAAACCAGGCATCCACGCGCACGGTAACCTCGGCTTCGCCATCAAGAACCAGCGGATTCAACCAGCCTGCCGCGACATCCCCCTCCCCGCGATCCAGCGCCCATTGCCCCAACCATAACCGCGCGCGCCGCGCACCGGCGTGGCCGGGATAGTCCTCGACAATCCGTTGGAGCTTCGCCGCCGCTTCGTCCGTTCGCTTGAGCTGCACCAACACCGCCGCCCAATCGAGCAGGTTTTCCGGAATTTCCTCGCGATCCGGATAATCGGCGTCAAACGCCGCGAAGGTCGCCTCGGCCATATCGAGCCGCCGGTGGTCGCGCCACGCCTGCCCGCGCAGGCGCAAGGCATACGGGATAAATTCATCGCCGGGAAAACGGGTCTCAAAATCGCGCAGGTGGTTCAGCGCATCCACCGGTAAACCGCTGGCGTGTTTGGCCCGGGCGTACCAATAGATGGAGGCCGCCTCGTAGCGTGTGCCCCGGCTGATATCCCAATTCGCCCGCAACCATTCGATGATCTGCTCGTATCGCTCCTGGCCGTACCATGCCCGCAACAGGAAAATGGATCCATAGGCCTTCTTGCGCTTGGAAACCGTCTTGTTGACGTAACTTTCAAAACGCATCGCGGCGACGTCGAAGAATCCGTCGTCCAGCGCCGTGCGCCCGGCGATAAAGTCCGGATCGCGTTCAAGCTCCACGTTGTTGCCTTGCCCGTAGACCGCTCCGCCGCCGAGAACCAGCACCATTCCGACCAACACCATCCGCCATGAACGCAAACCGCTCATACCGCCACCGCCTTGCTGCGCCGACGCGGCTTGCGCGGCGCGGGGACCGCCGGAACGGTTGCCGGGGCCAACACCTCGGCCAGGTACTTCCCGGTAAACGATCCGGGGTGAGCGGCAACTTCCTCCGGCGTGCCGTGCACGAGAATCCTGCCCCCGCCCTCGCCGCCTTCCGGCCCCAGATCAATCAGGTAGTCGGCGGTTTTAATGACATCCAGGTTGTGCTCGATGATCACCAGCGTATTGCCGGCGTCGCGGAGCTTTTGTAAAACCTGGAGGAGCTTGTGCACATCAGCAAAATGAAGCCCGGTGGTCGGTTCGTCCAGCAGATACAGCGTGCGCCCGGTATCCCGGCGGCTGAGTTCGGACGAAAGCTTCACCCGTTGCGCCTCGCCGCCGGACAGCGTGGTCGCCGGTTGCCCGAGTTGAAGGTAGCCCAGCCCGACATCGGACAGGGTTTGCAACTTGCGGGAAATGGCCGGCACGTTCTTGAAAAACTCCAGGGCCTCGTCAATGGTCATGTGCAACACATCGGCAATGTTTTTCCCGTTGTATTTCACTTCCAGCGTTTCCCGGTTGTAACGCAATCCGGCGCATTGTTCGCAGGTGACATATACATCGGGAAGAAAATGCATTTCGATCCGCAGGATGCCGTCGCCCTTGCACGTTTCGCACCGGCCGCCCTTCACGTTGAAGCTGTACCGGCCCACCTTGTACCCGCGAATCTTGGACGAGGGCACCTGGGCAAACAACGCGCGGATCTGGTCGAACGCGCCGGTGTAGGTCGCCGGATTGCTGCGCGGCGTGCGCCCGATCGGCGACTGGTCAATCACGATCACCTTGTCCAGATGCTCCAGGCCGGTCAGTTTCTTATGCGTACCGGGCCGCTCCTTGGAACTGTAAAAATGCCGGAACAACGCCTTGCGGAGCACATCATCCATCAACGTACTTTTCCCGCTGCCCGAAACCCCGGTAATGCACACCATCAACCCGAGCGGAATGGCGACGTCGATGTTCTTCAAATTGTTTTCCGTGGCGCCGACCACCTTGAGAAACGGCCCCTCGGGCGGATGGCGACGACGCGGCACTTCAATTTGTATACCGCCATTCATGTAGCGCGCGGTGAGGGACCGTTCATTCTTCAGCAGGGAGGCCACATCGCCTTGATGGATGATTTCGCCGCCGTGCCGACCCGCCCCGGGACCCAGATCAAGCACGTAGTCGGCGGTGCGGATGGTTTGCTCATCGTGTTCCACCACCACCACGGTATTGCCGAGGTCGCGCAACCCGCGCAAGGTGTCGATCAACTTTTCGTTGTCGCGCTGGTGCAAGCCGATGCTGGGTTCATCCAGCACGTATAATACCCCGACAAGCCCCGCGCCCACCTGGGTCGCCAGGCGGATACGCTGGGCCTCCCCGCCGGACAAGGTTCCGCTTTCCCGGTCGAGGGTGAGGTAGTCCAGACCCACGTTGGCAAGAAAACGCAGGCGCTGGCGGATTTCCTTGATGACCTCCTCGGCGATATGCGCCTCCTGCTTGGTCAGCTTCAAGCCATCGAAATAATCCAGCGCGGCCCGCACCGACATGCGGGTGACGTCCAGGATGGACTTGCCGTGAACGGTACAGGCGAGCGTTTCCGGGCGAAGACGCGCGCCGCTGCAGGTCGTGCAGGGCTGACGGCTCATGTACGAGCGGATGCGCTCTTTCATGTACTCGCTGTCGCTTTCCTCCAGCCGCCGGGTCAGATTGGGAATGACCCCCTCAAAGGGCTTCTTATACCGGTGGTAGGAACCGCCCCGCCAGAATCCGAGATCAAGCTCCTCCTCACCCGAACCGTGCAGCAAGACCCGGCGAAACGAAACGGGCAGTTTTTCAAAGGGTATCGTTGGATCGATCTCGTAATGCTGGGCCACCGCCTTGAGCAGGTGCTTGAAATAAAGAATGAGCCGGCGCCCGCCACGTCGCCACGGATGAATGGCGCCGGTGTCCAGCGACAAACTTTTATCCGGCACCAACAAATCCTCATCGAACACCATCATGGTCCCCAGGCCGTGGCAGGTCGGACACGCGCCGTACGGGCTGTTGAACGAAAAATGGCGCGGCGTCAATTCATCGAAACTCAACCCGCACGGGACACAGGCGCTTTTCTCCGAGTAGAGTTCCTCGCTCCAGACGTCTTTCGCGGTCTCCAGCAGAACGCGCAAGACGCCCTCGCCTTGCCGCAGCGCGGTTTCCACCGAGTCATTCAACCGGGATCGGATGGTGGGACCGGCCACCAGGCGATCCACCACCAATTCGATGGTATGCTGGCGCTTCTTGTCCAGCTTGGGAGGTTTCTCGAGCTCGTAAAACGCGCCGTCCACCCGCACCCGTAAAAAGCCCTGCTTGCGCAGCGACTCAAATACCTCCTCGTGTTCGCCCTTGCGCCCGGTAACCTTGGGCGCCAGCAGCATCAAACGCGCCCCGGACGTACCGTCCAGAATCCGGTCGACAATTTGTTCCGCGCTTTGCCGGGTAATCGGGCGGTTACACTTCGGACAATGCGGCTTGCCGATGTTCGCGAACAACAGGCGAAAGTAATCGTGGATTTCCGTGGTGGTGGCGACAATGGATCGCGGATTCGCCCCCGCGTTTCGCTGTTCGATGGAAATCGCCGGCGACAACCCCTCGATGGTGTCCACGTCCGGCTTCTGCATCTGCTCCAAAAACTGACGCGCATAAGCGGACAGGCTCTCGACGTATTTGCGTTGCCCCTCGGCATAGAGGGTGTCAAACGCCAGCGAGGACTTGCCTGACCCGCTTAAACCGGTAACCACCGTCAATTGATTGCGGGGAATCTTGACGGAAATGTTCTTCAGGTTGTGCTCGCGCGCGCCCTGAATGATGATCCAATCTTTTGACATATTATATCACGATTCCGTCTTCCAATCGAACCCGGGCATGATGCGTTTCATAAACGCATCAAAGAGCGGCACGGTAAATGCCGTATCGCCATGCGACGGGCTCCAAATCATACCTTTGGCAATGAGCTGGTTCCTGACTGGTCCGAAGGACGTTACTTCGCGGCTCAACTCATTCGCGATATCCCCGGAGCGGTGCGGTCCTGGTCCCAGCTCCGCCATGGCCCTAAGATAACGCTTTTCCGCGGGAGTCAAACGGTCAAAGCGCACGCGAAAGAAGCTCTCATCCAGCGCGGCAATCGCCGAAACGGTCGCCACCGCGACCTCATTCACGGATATGGGCGAATGCTGGGCAATATCCCAGGCGTGTTTGCCCCACTCTTGAATGAAATAGGGGTAGCCATGAGTTTCTGTAAATATACGATCCAATGCCGCATCATCAAATTCAACGCCCAACTCCCGCGCCGGTTTTGTAATCGCCACTCGGGCCGCTTCGGAAGGCAAGGGTCCAATTTCCGGAAAATCAAACAGCCTTTCGGCATACGACTTGGCTCGGCCCATTTTAGCGCGCAACTGGGGAAGTCCCGCTCCGACCAAAACAACGGGTAATAAACGTTGCCCTGTGCGATGCAGCGAGGTAATCAAGGAGGCAAGTTGTTCTTCTTCGACATATTGCAACTCATCCACAAAGAGCGCCAACGCGGTTCCCGCTTCTTTGGCGGCGCGCGCGGCGGCTTCCAATAAATCCTGAAGATCATGCTCCAAATCGCCGTTGTCGGCAAAACCCGGCTCGGGCGGACAATCCAACACCACTTCAATATCGGAATACTTGACCTTCAGCGCCTTTACAAAGCCAGCCAACCCGCTCAACGCACGCTTGGCTAAATCCTTGGCCCGCTCGTGATGGGAAAGCCGAATCAGCGCCTGACGCAATTGTGGGGCCAAAATTGCAGGCAGTGATCGTCCTTCAGGGGCTTCAATCCACAAGGTCTGAATGCCATGCCCTTCAGCATCCTCGCGCATGCGATCCAGCAAAACCGTCTTACCCACCCCGCGTAAGCCCACCAACAAACTGCTTTTTGCGGATCTACACAACTTGATGCGCTGCAAGGAAATAGACGCTTGCCGAAGAAGGTCGTCTCGTCCGGCCAACTCAGGGGGCGGCGTGCCAGCACCAGGCGCATAAGGATTCTTGACGGGATCCATGCAAGATTTATAGCTTTATTAGGCAGTTTATCTCAAGAAGATAAATCGCCTAAACTCCGTATAAATCGGGTCGCCCCGCCACGACAAATGGCCGGATCAGGACCGAATGGCCGTCGTCATCTGGGTCACGTGCGTCTTCTCAAACGCCTCGATTTCGGCCAAGTGCTTCAGAGATAACGCAATGTCGTCCAGTCCATGGAGCAGGTGCTCCTTGACCACCGGGTCGACCTCGAAGTGAAACGCGACTTCTTCGTCCAAGTGCAGCACAATGCGCTGCTCGTCGAGATCCACCGTCGCCTCGACGTTCGTGAAGCGGGCGACCAGCTCGAAAATCTTGTCCACTTCCGCCTCGCCGAGCTCGATGGTCAGCAAACCGTTCTTCACCGAATTGTTGCGGAAAATATCGGCGAAGGCCGGCACTACCGCGCCGCCGATTTCCCGGCGCGGCGCGATCACCACCCGGAACCCGTATTGCATAACCGCCCATACCGCATGTTCACGGCTGGAGCCGCAACCGAAATTGTTGCGGGTGACGAGAATCGACGCCCCGGCAAAATGCGGCGCGTTGAGTTCGAAGTCGGGATTCGGCGATCCGTCTTCGCCGTAGCGCCAGTCAAAGAACAAACTTTCGCCGAAGCCGGTCCGCTTGATCGACTTCAAAAATTGCTTGGGGATGATGGCGTCGGTGTCGACGTTGGAGCGGTCCAAGGTCGCCAACAATCCACGATGAGAAGTAAACGGTTCCATACGATTCCTTACGCGTTCAAGGTTTCCAGATACGGTTGCCAGGTCCGGATATCCACAAAATGCCCTTCAACGGCGGCGGCAGCGGCCATTTCCGGACTGACGAGGTGGGTGCGCCCCCCCTTGCCCTGCCGACCTTCGAAGTTGCGGTTCGAGGTGGACGCCGAACGCTCGCCCGGCTTGAGTTGATCCGGATTCATGCCCAGACACATACTGCAACCGGCATAACGCCACTCCGCCCCGAAATCCGTGAAAATCTTGTCGATACCTTCCTTTTCGGCCTCGGCGCGCACCCGCATGGAGCCGGGAACCACCATGACCCGGACCGACGGCGCCTTCTTGCGGCCCTTGATGATCGTGGCGATCCGGCGCAAATCCTCCAGGCGGGCGTTGGTGCAGCTCCCGATAAAGATGGTTTCCGGACGAATGTCGGTAATGGCCATGCCGGGTTTGAGACCCATATAATCCAATGCTTGCTCAACATCGCGGGCGCTGTAGCCCGGGACGTCATGCAGGCCGGGGACCTTGCCCGTGACGTCCACCACCATGCCCGGGCTGGTACCCCAGGTGACTTGCGGGGCGATCTTCGAAGCATCAATGGTAATGGTGCGGTCAAAGACGGCGTCGGGATCGCTGGGCAGCGTTTTCCAGTATGCCAACAGCTTTTCCGCCTCCGCGCCTTTGGGGGCAAACGGGCGCTCCTGGGCGAAGATGTAATTAAAGGTGGTCTGGTCGGGCGCGATCAATCCCGCGCGGGCGCCGCCCTCGATGCTCATATTGCAGATGGTCATGCGGCCTTCCATCGAAAGCGCGCGAATGGCCTCGCCGCAATACTCGATGACATAACCGGTACCGCCGGCGGTGCCGATTTCGCCAATCAACTTCAAGACCATATCCTTCGCGGTCGCGCCGGGCTGAAGCTTGCCGGTGAACTCAACCTTGAAGGTTTTGGGCTTGGTCTGGCGCAGGGTTTGGGTGGCCAGAACGTGTTCGACCTCTGACGTGCCGATACCAAACGCCAACGCGCCGAATGCGCCATGCGTGGAGGTATGGGAGTCGCCGCATACCATGGTCAGCCCCGGCAAGGTAATACCGAGTTCGGGACCGATCACGTGCACAATGCCCTGCTTGTCGCTGTCCAGCCCGTACAGGGTGATGCCGAAGTCCGAGCAGTTCTTCTTGAGCGCATCCACCTGGGCTTTGGAAATCGGATCGAGGATCTTGTTCGGATCATCGGTCGGAACGTTATGGTCCATGGTCGAGAAGGTCAGCTCCGGATGGCGGACCGTCCGCCCGGTGAGGCGAAGCCCCTCAAAGGCTTGCGGGCTGGTCACTTCATGGACCAGATGCCGGTCGATGTACAACAACACAGTGCCGTCGGGCATGGTTTTTACGACATGCCGATCCCAGATTTTTTCAAACAAGGTCTTGCTCATAGCGGGGAGAAGATAGGCGGATGCCGCCGCAAAATCAAGCCCTTGCGTGGCG
>CALMYG010000073.1 GCA_937873455.1 uncultured Verrucomicrobiota bacterium | reverse complement strand
GACCGCACGTTCGAGCCCCGAAACTTTATTCGGCATCGTTGGCCAGAGCCAGGCGGGAAGCCGTCGGCGGGGAGTCGTTTGTCCCAGCGTGCCGCCAGCGGTGTTGTCGCGGGCGGCGCGGTCTTCAGACCAGCGCCCCCCGCTCCGCCTTGCTGGCCGCCGGTCGCCGACGACCGACTCGGCCCGCTGGACCACCCGACTCCCCGGACCCCGCGCAACGCGTGGTCTTCCCGACGGCTTCCCGCGGTTCACCCTGCGCCTACGGCGCAGTAAGAGGTCAGGCGCGTTGCATGATCTTCATTGGCTGGATGATGAAGGGAACATGAACGTGTTGATGACTTCATCGTGCCACGAACGCGGGACACGCAAATAAACGATCACGTCATTCCAACGAAGACGAACCCCAGCCTCGTAGCCGCTTTCGTGAGAAAGCGGATTCGTTTCTGTAGATTTTCTCCGCGATCAAAAGCAACGCGAACGTCACGATGACCGCACGTTCGAGCCCCGAAACTTTATTCGGCATCGTTGGCCAGAGCCAGGCGGGAAGCCGGAGGTATACGATAACAAAACGCCCCGCGACGGGTGTCGCGGGGCGTGGCGTCAACGAATCGACGTGACCCGGACTATGGCCGTTCAACGCCGAGACGCAACGCGCGGAACAAGTCCGTGTTCGCCTGGTTGGTGATGGCCATGGGTCCCATAATGCCGGGGATGTTGGTGGCATCCGGCAGGGGAATCCAATTAATTTGGTTCAGCAGGCTGGTGGCGTAGTACACATCGTAGAACCGCCCGGTGAGGCCGTTCCATTGCAGCACCGCGCCGGCCGGCGAGCCCTCGCCGGAGAAGACAAAGAACGATTCCGGATCGGTCAGGTCGGTTCCGGCAATGGCTTCCTGCAAATCGCTGTAGCCGTCGCCGTCGGTATCGGAGGCCAGCGGATCGCCGCCGAGGGCGAAATTCTCGCCATTGCTGAGGCCGTCGTTGTTGAGATCGCCGGCGGCATCCTGGGCTTCGAGCGGGTCGAGGCCGTGGGCGACTTCCCAGCCATCATTCATGCCGTCGCGGTCGCTGTCATAGTCGGCGGCGAAGTTGACCCGGTATTGGCCGGTGACTTCGTTGAATTCGAAGGAATAGAGACCGTTCATGACGCCGTCGATTACGATATCGCCGCCGCCGGATTCCGCAACTTCGAGGTTGATCGGCACGCTGGTGTCGCCCTGGTTGTTGTCGCCCCATTGCACATTCCAGTTGTCGTTGGCGGCGAATTTGAACCGGGCGTTGTTGTAATTGGAGACGCTGATCACCCCGGCCCAGATGTAGTTATCGACCAGGCGCATGTTGCGGGCGGCGGGATTCCAGAGGTTGAAGTTGGCGGCCACGGCCATGCGGTCGTAACTGCTGGCGAAGCTGGCCGGGGTGTAGGGCGTCCAGCCCGAACGGAAGGCCGCCTCGATGCGGTTGGTGGCGAAGGTTTCCGGAACCTTGACGTACAGCGTGCGGTCGGCGGTGTCGTAGGCCCAACCGGACGCGGCATCGGCGAGGAGAACGGTCTTGTCGCCGTAGCGGGTCAGGGGCGCGCCGTTCGCGGTGACGTCATCGACCATGGGGATGTCCTGCGCCTTGACCTGGAAGACGCGGGTGCCGTCGGGATAGGCATCGTATCCGCCGTCGCGCGCACCGATGTCAAACACCCAGCGGTTGGTGAATTTCTGACTGCTGAACAAGGTCTTGGCGTAGCCGCTGCTGTTGGTGTGGGCCATGGTCAAGCCGTCGTCTTCGTACAGGAGAAACGACGTCGCATTGGTGGAAGGCCAGACCATCAGGTCGAGGAAGTGCGGATGGAACTCAAACACGTTCTGCATGGCCGCGCTCATCGGGATGATCGCGCCTTCGCGCACAAACATGGGCAACACGCTCATCGGGGCGGGGACGGTCACGAATTGTCCGCCGGCAAATTTCTCGCCGGCCGACTTTTTGCCGCTCGGCCAGTAATACCAGGTTCCAACGTTGGGCAGGTAAACGACCCGGCTGCGCGAGCCTTCCTCCCACATCGGGGCGACCAGCAGGTGTTCGCCGACCATGATTTCCGTTTCGTTGTCGTAGAAGGTGCGGGGGTCCTGCTGGTGGAAGAAGAAGACCGTGGGGGCGTTCATCGGAATGCCGTCCTGGGACACCGACCAGGTCATGGTGTACAACAGCGGCATCAGGCGATAACGGAACCAGGTCAGGTCGCGCATCCATTCAAAATAGTCGCCGGTATAGCGAACCGGTTCGCGCTGGGCGGCGGTCTTCATGGAGTGGTTGCGCATGAGCGGGTTGAGCGCGCCCCACTGCATCCAGCGGGTCAGGCGTTCGTCGGTGGTCTCGGTGACAAACCCGCCGATGTCGTGACCGAAGTTCACCTGGCCGGAAATCATGACGCTGTTGCCGAGGCGGATGTTGTAGCGGGCAGCCTGCGGATCGGACTTGTTGTCGCCGCTCCAGCTCGTGGCGTATTTCTGGATGCCCGGATAACCGGCCCGGCTGATGACGTAGGGCCGGCGGTCAGGGTATTGTTCCTTGAGCGCCTCGAAGGTGACCTTGGTTTCAAAGATGCAATAGGTGTTTTTGACGTTCACGTGCCAGCGGCGGGAGTCGAAGTTGCTGCCGAAGCGTCCATCCATCCAGTACAGGGCGTTGCGGGGAAGGGTTTCAGCGTCGGCGGGCTCATTGAGGTCGTTCCAGACCGCCTCAAACGGATAGCTGTTGAAGAAGTTGCTCAGCTTGCCTTTCCACCAATTCCCGGCGCTGGTACTGGTGAAATCGATCCAGGAAACATTGCCAAAGAAAATGGGGGTCACCACCTGGTTGCCATCCACGTCCTTGACGAAATGCAACAGGCTGGCCGCCTCGTTCCATTTCGGATCGGTATTGTTGATCCAGGGTTCGATGATGGGAATCAGGCGCACGCCGCGATCGAGGCAGTAGTCGATCATGGCGGCGGGATCGGGCCAGTACGGAACGTTGGCAAAGCCATTCCAGTAGGTCGTGGAGTTGAAGATCAACTGATGGAGCTGGCTGCTGCCCTCGTAGGCGATATCTTCAGGAAAACCTTGATCAAAGTAGTCGAGGTCGAGGTATAGCACGTCGAGCGGGAATTGGCGGTCCACGAATTCCTGGGCCAGTTCCTGAATCCACTGCTGGCTATGATACGACCAGCGGCATTGCTGATAACCAAGGGTCCACTTGGGCACAAACTTGGGCAGACCGGTGAGTTCGGAATAGCGGGTGAGAATGGCCGGCATGGTGTTGCCGGTGCCGCCGCCGATAACGAAGTAATCGATCTGTCCGTCGCCCGCTTCAAACGAGTAGTGCTGGTTGACGTTGCCATCGATGTTCTGGGTGCCGAGGCGGAAGACCGGGCGGGCCGGATTGTTGAAGAACAGGCCGTAGGCGGTGCCGTTGGTGCGCACGCCGTACATGAACGGGAAGGTGTTGTACATCGGGTTCCAGTCTTCCTCCCACTGGAAGGTGTCGGAATTCCACATCTGGATGTTGCGGCCGCGGCGGTTCAGGCTGCGGGCCTCGGAACCGAGACCGAAGTAGCCTTCATCGGACGGCGATTCCATGATCGCCTTGACCTTGTAGTTCACCGGAAGCTGACGGGCGTAACGGAGGTTGTCGTAGGTGCCGTCGATAACCGGGTCATAGAAGGTATCGTACTCAAACCGGTAACTCTTCAGCAGGTACTCGCCGTCGGCATTCTTCACATGCACGCGGAATTCGCCGGTGGTGTGGATTTCCGCGGTGATGTCGGGCAAGGTCATGGTGACCAGACCGCCGCCGGTGGTGATGTTCACCGCGAACGGCGCAAAATCCGCCGGCGTCCGGTCGATACCGATGTCGTCCTTCTCGTACAGGCCATCCCAATGCCAGCGGACGCGAATCATGTCGGCGGCATAGGCGACGACTTCGGCCACCCCCTTGCCGGGGGCGAACTGGAAAACCATGCGGTTGGTGCCGCCGGCGATCTGATGGTAGAAGTTGGTCGGGGCGCCCGGCGTGAAGGGACCGAAGGTGGATAATTCAAAGTTCTGGCCGCCGTTGTTGTTCCAGGCCAGGGTCAGGGCATCGACGCCGACGCCGCCGGCGGTTTGCAGTTGGTTCGAGCTGGCGGGGGGGGTGAAGGCATACCACTTGTAGCTGGTATTGCCGACGGTGGGGGTAAAGCGCGCGGTGGCCTGCCACACGATGGTCGTGGTGGTACCGCCCTGCCCGAACGCGAGGTTGGTGACCTGGGCAATCGAGGAGGTCGCAATGCCGTAGGTCGCGAAGTTATTAAAACTGAAACGCACATAAGCCCGTTCCTCCGGCGAAGGCTGGTCCGACAAGGTCATGGTAACGACCACGGGAAGGTTGGTGGAAAACCCGAATCCGGAGCCCCCGCTGACCGCGGTAATTTCGACCGGGTCGTTGGAGATTTCCTGCACGGAGATGAAGGAGTTGGCCAGTCCGGGGTCCTTTACCGTGAAAATGTAGCGTTTGCCGGCCTGCCCGCCGCCGACCAGTTGACTGGCCGTGTCGCTCAGCGGCTGGTAATACATGATGTCCCAGGTGTTTTTCTGGAAGGTCAGGTTGCCGCCGTAGTCCTGGTCCCAGTTATTACCGGTCACCATCTTGAAGTTGAAGGGATTGACGTTGGCGCCGAGGACGGCATACATCCGGAACCATTCGCCGAAACCGTCGGGGCCGGTGTACTTGAAGGTGGGGCAATCCAAGCTCCATCCATTCCAATCGCCGGGAAAATCGACTTCGGCGGCGGTCCAGGCGTGTGCCATGGGCGAAGCGGCCAGGCCCATCCCCACGAACAGGCAACCCAACCTCCGGGATGATTTTTGCCAAAATGATGCAAGCACACAATGTGAAGATGCCTTCATGGAATTCTCCTTAGCTGGGTACGTTAACGGCGAAAAAGGGCGGCGCGTCGAAGCGCTTGACCCCGGGGGATTGATGGTTGCGATGAATTTGAACAGCGGATCGCTGCATGTACGTCTAAAAACATCGCAAGCGTATTACTAACCATCAAGACGATCAGTGTCAAATGCTTTCACCCCTAAACCCCATGCTTGACGGTCCTGCCGAACCTCCCTACCTTGTCCGCTTTCCGCGCAACCAGCGCGGCATGGAGATATCGCGATGGGCCTGATCACGGACAACAAGGAACCGATGGATACCACCAACTTTTTGGACCGGCAATCCGGCCCATTTTTCCGCCGGGTGGACTGGATTTCATTCTGGGTCACCTTCGCCATTTCCTTTGGCGTTTATTTTTACACGATGGCGCCCACGGTGACGCTGGAAGACTCCGGCGAGCTCGCCGTGGCTTCCGATTACCTCGGCGTCCCCCACCCGCCCGGCTACCCGATCTGGACGCTGCTGACCTGGTTCCTGCAATGGATTTTCCACTGGGTAAAATATTTCGGCGTTCCGGATGAGAACCTGCCCTTGTTATGGAAATCGTTTTTACACCTGTTCGGGGCGGATTTCGGCAAGGCCCACCCGAATCCGGCCTGGGGGGTTACCCTGGGTTCGGTGTTGCCGGGCGCCATTGCGTGCGCGCTACAAGCCATGTTGATCAGCCGCTCGGCCGCGGATGTGCTCCAGCACATGAAAAAGAAAATGACCAACCTATCCACCGGAGCGGAAGACTTGCTCTGCTGGGTCGGCGGGGTGACCAGCGGCTTGTTGCTGGCGTTCAGCCCGGTGTTGTGGTCGCAGAGCACGATTGTGGAGGTGTACTCGCTCAATGCCATGTTCATGACCGCGACCATGCTGGTGCTCTACCGCTGGATGTGCCGGCCGGGCGAGTCGAACACCCTTTATATCCTCTCCTTTGTCTTTGGCTTGGGCCTGACCAACCACCAAACCCTGGTCTTTCTCGGCCCGGCGGTATTGGTCGCCATGGCCGTCCGGGACCGGCGGCTGTTTATTGACGCGTGCGCCGCCCTGCTGCTGGTCGTCGGTATCTACATGTTGTACAGCGGCAGCAAAATCGACATCCAATCCGCCGCCGCGGCGGCGGGCCGGAAACAAAACCTCTACGCCATGGGCATTATCTTCCTGCTGGCGCCGGGCGGCCTGTTCATGATCGAACGCAAATTGTTCACCGAGTGGAAGCGCGTGGTCATTTCCGGCCTGCTGGTCTTGCTCGGCCTTTCCTTTTATGTCGGCTACATGCCGGTGTCCTCGGAGCAGAACCCGCCGATGAACTGGGGCTATCCCCGGACCAAGGAAGGGTTTTTCCACGCGGTCGGTCGCGGCCAGTACGAACGCATCGACCCGATCGAAAACTTCAAGGACATCCTGAAGGACTCCAAGAAGTACCAGGTGCTGGTCTGGAAAACCATGTTTGACCCCGGCGGCCATGACCTGGTCGTCGTCCGCAATGCATTCAGCAAAGTGCCGGGATGGGAATTTATCGCCGAGCGGGGGGGCTACAACTCGATCGTCGCGCAGTTTGAGTGGTACGTGGCCTGGGCGGGCCTGCTGCCCCTGCTGTTTCTCCGGCGCATCGGGCGAAGAGCGCTGGGCTGGCTGGCGGTTACCATGACCGCCTTTCTCTTCCTGACCTTTGTGTTCCTGGTGTTCCAATATCTGGAACCGGACGTGCAAAGCTTGTTTATCGGCCGGGTGCAGTGGATTCAGGCCCACGCCATTTATGCGATGTGGATCGGATACGGGCTGATTTTCGCGCTGGCCTGGCTGGATTCCAAGCTCGGCGGCAACAAAGTGGTCACCTACGGCGCGGCCGGCCTGATCCTCGCCGCCCCCATCCCGCAGCTTTACCGCAACGCCTTCGACGAGCTGTTCATCAAGGAGGTCGGCGGCTGCGAGCAGAACGGCCACGATTTCGGCTGGCAATTCGGCCATTGGCAACTGGAGGGCTACCGCGCCATCCTCGCCGAAATCTCCGAAGAAGAACGGGAGGCCTACCCCAATCCCGAATACCCGCCGCCGATGACCACCAACGCCATCTTCTACGGAGGCACCGATCCCGGCCGTTTCGTGCCGACGTACATGATTTATTCCGCCCATGTGCGCGAGGATGTCCACCTCATCACCCAAAACGCCCTCGCCGACAACACCTACATGAACGTCATGCGGGACCTGTACGGCGATCAGATTTGGATTCCCTCCCAGCAGGACAGCAACATGGCCTTCCAGGAATATGTCGCCGACGTGCAGGCCGGCCGCATTCCCGCCGGAGCCGCGGTAAGCATCGAAGGCGGACGGGTCAGCGTGCAGGGCGTGCAGGGCGTAATGACCATCAACGGCATTCTCGCCAAAATGATCTTCGAAAAGAACAAGCGCCTGCACGACTTCTATGTCGAGGAAAGCTACGTGATCCCGTGGATGTACCCCTACCTGGAACCCCACGGGTTGATCATGAAGATCAACAAGGAACCCCTGCCCGCCCTGACCCCGGAAATGGTCAAGAACGACAGGGAATTCTGGGACTGGTACATCGCCCGACTGAAGGGTAACGAAAAATTCCTGCGCGACGTCGTCGCCCGCAAGACCTTCTCCAAGCTCCGTAGCGCCATCGCCGGACTGTACGCGGCCCGCCGGATGTTTGATGAAAGCGAATATGCCTTCCGCCAGGCCATTGCCTTGTACCCGCTCAGCCCGGAGGCCAACTTCCGGCTGGCCGACATCCACATGCAGCAGGGTGAATTCGCCGAGGCCCGGGAAATCATTGAAGCCTTCCTCCGCGAAGATACCGAGAACCGTCGGGTTCGGGAATTCCTCGGTCAGATTATTCAACTGGAACAGATGAACAGCCGGCGCGTTGAACTGGAAACCGAACTGTCCCAGGGCGGAGACATTCAAAAAGCCTTCGAGTTGGCCAGCATCTACCGGGGCATGAACCTCATCCACCTGTTCGACAACCTGACCCAGCGCATCCTCCAGCAAGGCGACTTGCCGCCGCAGTTCATCATCGAGATCGCCCGGATGTATGCGGAAATGCAGAAAATCGACCAGTTTATCGGCGCCCTCGAGCTGTACGTACAGCGGGACCCCAACCAGCCGCGGATCTGGCTCGACCTGGCCGCCGCTTACGCCACCAACCCGCAACGCCGCGGCGATGCCGTCCGCAGCCTCCGGCGGGCCGTGGAAATCGGCGGGGAAGCGATGCGGGATGCCGCCCGGCGCGACAACCGGTTTGACGCCATCCGCGACACCCCGGAATTCCGGGCCCTGGTGCCGCCGATCAATCCGACCGCCCAGGCCCCGATCAACCTGCCGTTTTTCTAGGGGATATTGCTATTTGACAATCCCATACCCCGCCCCTATAGTGCGCGGCTGCTTGAATGTGGAAAGGTGAGCTGTTTATGAACGTTTCGTATCTGGAAAAAGCTAAAAGCCGAATCTCCAACGTCCCGTTGTTGATCAACATCGCGTCGCGTCGGGTCCGCCAGCTCAACCGCGGCCAACGCCCGTTGGTCAAACCGGATCACAACCAGCAATCCAATCTCGACATCGCCCTCAAGGAAATCGCCGAGGGGAAACTGACCGCGGAATTCACCGCCACCGGATCGACCAATACCGCGCTCGACAACCTGATCGCCCTGTAACCGGGGGAAGGCGCGGCGCCCATGAAAGCCGGCATATCCAACGCCGACGCCGGAAAAACCCTCGCCGGAAACCGCAAGGCTTCTTTCGAGTATCACCTTCTGGAAAAATTTGAAGCCGGGATTGAACTGCTCGGCCCCGAGGTGAAGTCCATCCGCGAGGGGCATGTCAGCCTCAACGAAAGCTTCGCCCGCATCGATGACGGCCAGGTATTCGTCCACGGCATGCATGTGCTGCCCTACTCCCACAGCCGGACCGACACCCACGATCCCGTGCGGCCGCGCCGCCTGTTGCTGCACCGGAATGAAATCGCCCGGCTCACCGGCCAGATCGCGGAAAAAGGCAAGACCCTGGTTCCGGTCCGCCTCTACCTGAAGCGGGGCAAGATCAAGATTGAATTGGCGCTCGGCAAAGGCAAGGAGCTGGTCGACAAGCGGGAAACGATCAAGCGACGCACCGCCGAACGCGAAACCGCCCGGGCAGTCGCCGCCCATGCGCGGCGCGGGCGGAGCTGATCCGCCCGGTCAGTCCCGCGTGTCGATTTCCACCGGCGCGTGCAGATGCTTCGTCGCCTCCGGAGTCGAGAGCACCTTGTAAATGCACCAGGCCAACAGCCCGGTCATTCCCGAAATCGCCGAGATCATGATGATCCATCCCGCGGTAGTCATGACGCCTTCTCCTCCTTGCTCCATTTTTGATTCGCCCGGGCCACCACCAGGGTGAAAAACGCCAGCACCAACAGAATCAATCCGACCGACATCAGCACGATCGGCGGGCCTTCCTCGGGCAGCGTGACAATCGCCTTCAACCGCCCCGGCAACTCCTGGTAGCACCAGACCGCAAAAACAATCAGCAGAAAAGACGGCGAAATGTACTTGATCACGAACTTCAAGGATTCGGGCAAGGTGATTTCCGCGCCCCGCTTGAGTTCCTCAAATCCCTTGTTCACCCCCAACACCCAACCGAATACGATGGTCTGCGCGGTGGCAAAGATGAAGATAAAGAAATTCGCCATCCAAAAGTCGACCGTGTCCAGCGCGGCGAAGTCCTTGGAGAAATAGACAATGAACAAGCAGCCGGCCAGGGTGATGAAGCCGAGAATCGCCACCGCCGGCTTGCGAGTCAGGCCCAGGCCCTCTTCCAGCAGCGCAATGGCCGGCTGCAGCATGGAGATGGAACTGGTGACCGCGGCCAAAAACAACAGGAAGAAAAACAGAAAACCAAAAAACGCCCCGCCGGGCATAAGGTTGAATACATTCGGCAAGGTGATGAATCCCATCCCGAAGGTGCCGGGAGGACTCTGCACCACCGCCGGGCCGAGAAACACAAAGGCCGCCGGAATGGCGATCATGCCGCCCAACACCACTTCGGCGAAACCATTGCCGGAAACCGACGTCAACGACGACAAGGCAACGTCATCGTCCTCCTTGAGGTAACTCGCGTAGGTCAAAATCAGACCGAAACCGAGGGACAAACTGAAGAAAATCTGCCCGGTAGCGGCCAGCCACACCTCCGAGCGGCTCAGGGTTTGCCACAAGGTTGAGCCCTCCTTGACCGGATTCCACATGTACCCCAGCCCGTTGATGATGTTCTGCTCCGGATTGACCGGGTTGGCGGGAAGGGTCAACACCCGGACCAACACCACCACCGCGCACAAGAACAACAACGGCATCGCCACGTTGCAGAACCCCTCGATGCCCTTATGAATACCCCGGTAGATCAGGAAAAAATTCAGACCGAAACAGATGGAAAGAAACACGAACATGCGGCCGGCCTCCCGCCCGAACATGGAACCGTCGGCGGCAGCCCCGGTGCTGGAGAGAAAATGCGCGGTGATTGCCCCGGAATCCCCGCCGAACGCGGTAAAGGTTCCGGTGAGGTAATCCCAAGCGTAGGCCAGACACCATGCCTCGACAAATACATAGTACATGTAAATCATGACCGGCATGACCGTACCCAGCATGCCGAGGTAGCTGCCGGAAGGCCGACCGATCAAGGAGCGGAAAATGCCGGGAGCGGAGTTATGGCCGCGCGCCCCGCCGTACCGGCCCAGCCCCCACTCCAACCAGGCCAAGGGCAAGCCGATGATCAGAAACGCCACCAGGTACGGTATCAGAAACGCCCCGCCGCCGTATTGAGCGGCTTGTCCGGGAAACCGGAGGAAATTGCCCAGGCCCACCGCGCTGCCGGTTACCGCGAGGATGATGCCGACCCTCGTACCCCAGGCATCTTTCTTGGTTGAACTGCTCATTGGCTATCCCTCTCCTATGGCATACGCTTGATTGGTTACCCGGTCCCGCCGCACCCGAAAGAGCGGTGGACAACGGTCCGGCCCACGATCGGCTGCCGGCTGCTCTACGCGCATTTGATAGGATTTGACGGATACCGGGTCAACACTTAAAACACCCTGATCCATGAACGGCTTTCTCATCCTCATCCTGATCATCCTCATCGCCGACGCCCTCCTGCAGTTCGTGGTCAACGCCCTGAATGTCCGCCGCCTGCAAACCGATCTGCCCGAAGAATTCAAGGGCTGGTATGACGCCGACCGGTACCAGCAGTCGCAAATCTACCTCCGCACCACCACCCGCTTTGAACAAGCTCAACTGCTCGTGACCACCGGTGTACTCGCGGCGTTCCTGATCGCCGGCGGTTTTGGCTGGCTGGATCAAGTGGCCCGGTCCGCCGGCGGAGGGCTGATCCTGACCGGCCTGCTGTTCACCGGCATGCTGATCCTGGCCGCCACCCTGCTCGGGTTGCCGTTCCGCCTTTACGATACGTTTGTTATCGAAGCCCGCCACGGCTTCAACCGGACGACCCCGGGGACGTTCATCGCCGACCAGCTCAAATCGCTCGCCCTCACCGCCCTGCTCGGGGGGCCGTTGCTTGCCGGCATTCTCTGGTTCTTCGCGGAAGCCGGGTCCTGGGGCTGGCTGATCGCCTGGGGCGTGGTCATCGCCTTTCAATTCGTCATGATCCTGCTTGGGCCATCCCTGATCCTGCCCTTGTTCAACACATTCACCCCGCTACCCGAGGGCGAACTCCGGACGTCCATCGAGGCCTACGCCCGCGGCCAGTCCGTGCCGTTATCCGGCATTTATGCCATCGACGGTTCCCGCCGATCCAGCAAGGCCAATGCCTATGTAACCGGCCTGGGACGCCTGAAGCGGATCGCCTTGTTTGATACCCTGGTCGCCAAGCATACGGTTTCCGAATTGGTGGCGGTGCTGGCCCATGAAGTCGGACATGCCAAACTCGGACACATCCGCACGATGCTCCTGATCTCCTCGCTCACCACCGGCTTCATGTTTTTCCTGTTGTCGCTTTTTCTGCGTGAGCCCGGGCTCTATAAAGCGATGCAGGTGCCCTGGCCGTCGGGCGAACCCGCCCCGCTCTACGCGGGAATGATCGCCTTCGGGTTGCTCATGGCGCCGCTCAATCGCCTGCTCGCCGTCTGGGGCAATCACCGCTCACGCCGGCACGAATACGAAGCCGATGCCTTCGCCGTCCGAACCACCGGCGACGCGGAGGCGATGATCACCGCCCTCAAGAAATTGAGCGTGGAAAATCTCTCCAACCTCTCCCCGCACCCGCTGATGGTTTGGCTGGAATACAGCCACCCGCCGATCCTCGAACGCATACGAGCGCTGCGCGCCCCGGGGCGCACGGCATGATCACCGCCGACCACGCCGCCATGCGCCGGGCGATGCGGATTTCCGTATCCGTCGGCCTGCTCATGCTCATCATCAAGTTTACCGCCTACGCTTATACCGGGTCGGCGGCGATCCTCAGCGATGCCGCCGAATCGATCGTGCATATCATTGCGGTGATTTTCGCCGCCTATAGTTTGTGGTTATCCCTGAAACCGGCGGACGAGCAACACCCCTACGGCCACGCAAAAATAAGCTTTTTTTCCGCCGGCGTGGAAGGCGCGTTGATCGTCATGGCCGCGCTGTACATCATTTACGTCGCGATTACGGACTGGGTTTCCGGACTGGCCCTCCGCAATCTCGACCTCGGCGTGGTGCTCACCGCGCTGGCCGCGGGCATCAATGCCGGCCTGGGCTACTACCTGGTCCGTATCGGCAAACGAAAAAAATCCCTGATTCTGGAAGCCAACGGACAGCATGTGCTTACCGACAGTTGGACCAGCGCCGGGGTGGTGATCGGACTCCTGTTGGCCTGGACAACCGGATGGCTGTTTCTTGACCCCCTCTGTGCCATCCTGGTCGCCCTGAACATCATCTACTCCGGCGTGCGCCTGTTGCAGCGCAGCGTCGGCGGACTGATGGACGAAGCGGATCCCGCCATACAGCGCCGACTGATCGCATTGCTTGATCGCGAATGCCGGTCCGCCTCCATTTCCCACCACCAGATGCGCCAGCGATTCAACGGATTTTCGTATGACGTCGACGTCCACCTGGTCTTTCCCGATCATCTACCGATCAAGGATGCCCACCGCATTGCCACCGGCATCGAAAACGCCATCCAGCGGGAATTACCGCCGGCCGCGCATGTCACGACCCACCTGGAACCCCGGGAAGATCACCGCAACATTCACCCCGGCTCGCCGGCCGGGCCCACCTGACCACGGTTTCGGATCGTATGTACAACGTTGGTCGGGCGGCCGACCTGTCCCGCCGTCTTCGCGAAGGCGGATCCCGGCGGGCGCATCTCCGAGTTTGTGCAAAGGTTCCTTGTAGGCCGGGGCTCTGTCCCCGGCGCCTCTCCGCCGACCGCAGAGGGTCGGCCTACACCAAGGCACTTGTCAAAACTCGGAGATGCGCCCGATCCCGGCAATCGGTCGTTTTTTGTATCATCTTTTTACAAAAGCTTCTAAAAACCATCCCGGCTACAAATTCGTTCAACAAATCTCCGCGGGTCGTGTCCAATCCGCGTCTGGTACGAAAGAACCGATTATGAAAATATTACCCCTGTTGCTCGCCTTGCTGATCACCGTGCCCGTTTGGGCCCAGCCCCCTTATCCGGAAATCGACCCGTTCGACTACCCAGCCTGGGGCGCCACCGAGACCGGAGAAGGCGCCGTCACCTTCGCGCTGCACGCACCCGGGAAAAAATCCGTAGCCGTCATCGGCGATTTTAATGAATGGAGCCCCGAGGCCCACCCCATGAAGCCGGATGACCACGGCACGTGGAGCGTCACCATCGAATTGGCCCCGGGAACCTACCGCTATCAATACCTGATCGACGGCAAGCAAAAGCTGGCCGATCCTTATTCCCGCAACGTGATCTGGCAGGAGCCCGACGGCAAGGAAACCTGGCGCCCGGATTTATGTGTCACGGTTTTGGAGGTAGGCGCCGAACCGTTTGCCTGGACCGCGACCGATTACCAGCGTCCCCCGCTCGACAACCTGGTGGTGTATGAATTTCACCTCGAGGACTTCCTTGGCGGCGCCAAAGGGTTCACCGGCATGATCGAACGCCTGGACTACATCAAGGATCTCGGCTTCACCGCCATCGGCCCCATGCCGTTTCATGAATTTCCCGGTTCGAAGAGTTGGGGCTACAACCCGGCGTATCATTTCGCCCCGGAAACCTCATACGGCACCCCCCACGAACTCAAGCAACTCATCGATGCCGCCCATCAACGCGGGCTGGCCGTCATCATGGACCTTGTACTGAACCACATGGACCACAACAGCGCCCTCTACCGGCTCTATGGCGACGACTACGATGGCAGTCCGTTCTTTCACCGGTACGAGGGCGAAAACTGGGGTTTCCCCGACATTGACCAACCCCACCCGGCGGTCAAACGCTATGCCGCCGACGTCATCCGCTTCTGGTTGACCGAATACCGGATTGACGGCATCCGCTACGATGCCACCCGCTTCACCGACTGGAGCGGCTACAACGACTGGGGCGCCAGTTGGTACGCCTATATCGGGCACAAAACCGATCCGGCCAGCATGCATATCGCCGAGCACATGCCGTCCGATCCCGCCCTGATCAACCAGACGGAAATGGACACCACCTGGCATGATTACTTCCGCTGGAAATTGCGCGACATGATTGAAAACGGCTATCTTGACCGCAACGAATTTGAAAACATCATGCAACCGACGCGCATCGGCTTCACCAACGGCCTGCAACGGATGGCCTACACGGAAAGCCACGACGAGGAACGCGTGATGTATTACCTCAAACGCAACGGCTTTGCCGGGGCCGAACGTGAACGCCGGGCGCTGCTGGCCTTGGCGCTTACCTTGACCGCGCCCGGAACGGTCATGATCTACTCCGGCCAGGAATTTGGTGAATTCACGCGAAAAATCGTGGGCGAGAACCCGCTGCAATGGAAGCTGCTGGAAAAAAACCACGGCAAGGCCTTGCATGACGCCACCCGCACGCTGGTCACCCTCCGTACCACCCACCCGGCGCTGCGCGGAACCGACATCCGCTTCCTGCACCATCAGCAACCCGACGGCATGACCGCCTTCCGGCGGGACGCCGGCGAGGACGCGGTCATCGTCTGCGCCAATTTCGGCCGGGGCGCTGAGACCATGGAAATTCTCTTCGAAGGAACCTGGTCCAATGCGTTGACCGGCGTCACCTTTACCGAATCCGGCGAATTTTCCCGGGCCATGCCCTTGAAGCCGGGCGAAGTCGGCGTATGGGTCAAACAGCGCGAATAAACCCGGTTAACCGCGCTCCAGCTTCGCGCCGAGAAGCGAGCGGATTTTCTTCAACGAGGCATCCTGGATTTATTTCCTGACTTCCGAGCAGGGTGAACACGCCCATACAAGTCGTTGATTTGCAGTGATGCAATCGCGAATTCGGGGATTCGTCGCACGTGGTGAGAGGTCATGAACACATTCATGTTCCCTACATGATCTAACGAAAGAGGAACATGGAGATGACCCTGTAATGTGCCAGATATTTCTTTATGCGCCGCAGGCGCATGCGGTACCGCGGGAAGCCGTCGGACAGACCCGCGCTTCGCGGGTCCGGGGAGTCGGTTGATCCAGCGGGCCGAGCCTGTCGTCGGCGACAGGCGGCCAGCAAGGCGGAATGGGTGGCGCTGGTCTGGTGACCGCGCCACCCGTGACAACGCCGCTGGCGGCCCGCTGGGACAAACGAATCCCCGCCGACGGATTCCCGCCTGGCTCACGAACCGCATCGCCAGCCCGCTTCAAATTATGAAAAATCTACCGAAAGCGGGTGTCCCATTTCGGATGCCTGGCGAAGTCGGCGTATGGGTCAAACAGCGCGAATAAACCCGGTTAACCGCGCTCCAGCTTCGCGCCGAGAAGCGAGCGGATTTTCTTCAACGAGGCATCCTGGATCTGCTTGATGCGGGCCCGGGTGAGTTTAAGAATCTCCCCGGTCTCCTCCAGGGTGCGACCCTCAATAAACCGGAGCTTCATGATATAACGGGCGCGCTCCGGCAACTGATCGATGGCCTGCCAGATTTCCGCATGTTCGGCTCCGCTGGAGGAATCCCGGGCGCCGGTGTCTTCAATTACTTCATGCAGGCTGGAGCCGTCTTCGTTGATCAACGTATCCAGGGAAACCGGCGGAGCGGGTATTTTTTCCCATTGCCGGACGAAGGTCCGGATTTTTTTTATTTTCTCCGGGGGCAAATCGGCGATCTTGGCCACGACCTCGTCCGTCGGTTCTTCGCCGTAGTCGCGCACCCAGGTGTCGACAATGCCCTTGACCAACGTCATTTCCCGGCTCGGTTTGATGCCGAAGCTGCCCGCGCGCACGTGATCGCGGAAAAAATTGCGCAAGCGGTTTTGAATGGATTTCTGCGCGTAGGAGAAAAACGGGGTGCCCCGGGTGTAGTCGAACTTACGCACCGCATTGGACAGCGCCTTGGAACCTTCCTGAAGAAAGTCCGGCAACCACACCTGTCCGATCCAGAAAAACGGCTTCACGCAATTCACCACCAGACGTCGATTGGCGATAAACAACTCCTCCTCCGCCGCCTCGATTTGGGAAAAGCGACGCCGCGCTTCCACCAGCACGACATGGGCGTCTTTTTCCGACTTGAAACGCCGGTTCGCCGCCCGCCGGATGTGCCAGGCATTCCAATGGATTTCCGTGAACAACTGCAACACCTGCTCGGCCGACAACAACTCCACCACGCCGCGCTCGGCGAGAAAACGCCCGATGGCCTGCATGCTCGAATCAAACGGAATGTACCGGCGGGGCTGGCGAACGCATACCACCTCGAAATTCACGCGTTCAAACTCCTCGCGGTCGATAACGGGAAACGGCAAGTTGTCGGCCATCGCCCGCAACTCGTTCACGCTTTCAAATGGTGGCGCTTTTTCCTTGGCCATGACGAATCGCTCGTTCAGTTGCCCATGGCGGCTTCGGCCAATTTAAGGTCCCGCCCGTCAAAAAGAATTCGTAAATCCACGTATTGCAGCCGGGCCATGAGATCCGACTGATCGCCCCGCAATTCCCAGATGGCCCGTCGGCCCTCAACCCGGTCGGCATTGCTACGCCGGATCGGTCCCGGAACTTCCACGCGGAAGATCGCTTCAAAATCGCGCATCATCAAACCGGCCAACGGCTGCAGGTTGGACCAGTCCAGTCGCTCGGGAAGAAACCGGCTCCATGCCCGCCCATCGATACTTTGTTGAAAGCCGTATTGTCCCTGCGGGCCCCGGGATAACACCATCTGCATGTGGGGAATCATGCCGCAATCCAGTAACTGCTGCAAGGTGTCGAAACGTACCGCTACCCGGGCAAAACGCCAACCTTGATCCAATTCGGTGCGCACTCCGGTCAGGTGAACGCCCGGCCCGGCATTTTGGGCCCATTCCTGGCGAATCGCTTCTTCGTCAAATGAGGTCAACCAGGCCACATCCGCGCGTGCCACGCCGGGGTGCAACGCCGCCACCTGCTCCAGCATCACACGCATACGCTTTACGTCCTGGTCCTTGACGCCATAGACCACGTTCAAACTTCCGCGGCCGTCCGCGCGCAATACCAAATCCTGCTCCACATGCACGCATGCGGAACACAGCGCGAGAAAAAGAATCGCAGAAAGACGCGGCAGCCAGACTAAACGAATCACGGAAACCATGTCGAAACATGGCACGCCGATAATAGGGCTGTCAACGTCTCTTGCCGTTTTACTGCTGTTGGATGCGATAAAAAACCGAAGGCGCCGACGCCGGAACCGCCGAGGTCCAGGTCGTGAATCCCGCACCGGCGGGAAGGTTGCTGGCCACCGGCGTGAAACCCTGCATCAGGTTGGTGGAAACATGTACGGTGTAATACGCGCCGGTGGCGCTATTCCATTGCAGCACCGCCGGTCCCGCCGGCGGCATCGCCGCCGGCAACGAAAGGAAAAACGGCGCGGCAAGCTGTTCCACCCGGTATGAGCGATTGCGGTCGTTAAAGGTAAAGCGATACGTGCCGGCCAATGGACCGGGCAGGCGGATATTCGCTCCGGCGGTTACGCCAGTACCGGTCGCCGGAAATGTCGCGCCATGCACCTTGGCATCGCCCCAGTTGTTGGTCCAGCCGGGCGTGGAGAATTTGAATTGAAGCTCTCCGGGCTGATTCAGCTCAACATCATGGACCCATTCGTTTTCATGGTTGGTCTGCATGTTGGGCTCGGTGTTCCATCCGTTGTGCGTGCCCGCCACCGCCATCGCCGGAAAGAGCGGCGGCAACGGGGCACGGGTGATCGCGTAGGTTCCATTCGAGCTGTTAAAGGTGAACGTGTAGCTACCCAGAAACGGGCCCTGCAGACGGATATTGTTGGTCGCCAAATACTCCGCCGTGTCGCCCAAGGGATAAACCGGGGGATGGATGATCTGCTTGCCCCAATTGCGATTCCAATCGTTGTTAGCGACGAACTTGAACTCGATGTCGGCGGCGCGGTTCAGGTTGGTGGTGTAGGTCCATTGGTGCAGGCCGTTGCTGGTCATGTTGGGGGTAAATGCCCAACCGTTGTGCGAACCGGCTACTGCCATGCCGGAAAATACCGGGCCGGCCCGTTGCACCGTATATTCCAGCGTCGCGCTGTTGAAAGTAAATGTATACGTCCCGGCGTGCGGGCCCTGAATGACGATGTTGTTGTTTTCACCCCGGGCGGCAATGCCGGCTACTGGAAACTGGTTGGCGTGAACATAACTGCGGCTCCAACTGGTATTCCAGCCGGTATTGTTGGCGGCAAATTTGAATTCCAAGGCATGCCCCTGACTGATGTTTGTGGTGAACGACCAGACATGCAGATCGTTGCTCGCCATGTTCGGCGCCGTACGCCATCCGTTGAAATTGCCGCCCACCGCCATGCCGGCGTAGGGTGGAGGCAAGCCGGTCTGCTCCACCGAGAACGCACCAGTGGTGTCGTCAAAGGTAAACGTATAGGCGCCATTAAACGGCCCGGGGATGCGTATGTTTTCCGAGGCTCCTTTAATCGCCTTGCCGGTGGCGGAACCGGGAAGACCGGTTCCCCCCCAAGACACTTCCCATGATCCGTAGGCGGCCAACTTGAACTCGAGATCCCAAGGTTGGGTCAATACCGCCGTGAAGGTCCACAACCCGTTGGTTCCAATTCCCATGTTCGGAGTGCGGTTGAAATTGTTGAAGTTCCCGGCCACCGCCATCGTCGGGTGGTTCTGTCCGCGCGGCACCGGGGTGAGATGACGCACCTGAAACCGGCCGGTAGCGCTGTTAAAGGTGAAGCGATAGGTGTCGGCCGTCGGTATCGGTATCGAAAAATCACCGCCCCAGGGAACCGCGGTTCCTTGGCGCGGCCAACCGGCCGAACTGACCGTTCCGGTTCCCCAATTGTTGATGACCCAATCGCTGTTGGCGGTAAACTTGAAAACAAAGGCCGGGGTCTCGGCCAACGCGAGGTCAAGCTGCCAATCATGGCCGCCCAGCCGGGTCATGTTTGCGGCTGGATTCCAGTTGTTATACGTACCGGCCAAAGCCATGCCGGTATAGTCCGTGGGCGGTGGAATCCGCGAGAAGACCATGATGCTCCACGGCGCAATGGCAATGGGACCGCGAAAATCTTCAAACACAAAGGCGTTGGTATAACCATGTCCGCCAAAGTCGGCGCTGTAGCGTGCATCATCGCTGTTCAGCACGGCATACCACATGCCGGTAGCCGGCCAGGTCAGCCAATCGCCATCGATGCGTGCATCCGAGGGATTCGCCACGACAAAGACATCATCCCCCACCCCGCCCTGGTTGCGACGATGCATGGTGATCAACGAGACATTGGTGAAAACCAGCGCCTCGGTTTGCACCTGAACAACAGCCCCGGTTAGTCCGCCAACGCCGCCGTTGGCATTGCGGCGCAGCCGCACCGCGTCCTGATAAAACCGCAGGATGCCCGCATAGGTATTGGTCAGGTTCCAGTTGATCGAGTTGGTGTCGTAAAAGTGGGTCGGCGTCAGGAACTCCTGACCTTGAAACAACATCGGAATCCCGGGCGACGTCATCAACCACCCGGCAGCGAGGATGCTGCGTTTGCGCGCGCGGTGGCTGCCCGGATTTAGCGGATCCATTTCCGCCGGCACCCGGATCTGGTTGTTATAGGGGTGGCCGACTTCATCGTGCGACTCGGTGTAGATCACCCGACGGGTGTGATTGGTGAAGCGGATGGCGTTCACGACACGGTTGGTGTTGAAACCGGCCGACTTGGCCAGTTCCTCGGTGACGGCATGGTGGAATTCGGTATGCCAGTCACTATGGTAGCCTAACCCGCCGGGCGTCGGCGCGGTGGTGGAAGGGAGTTGCTCCAAGTCCTCGGCAATGCTGACCTTGTTGGTGAACTCGGTTCGGATGATATCGTTGATTTGCCTGATCAAGCTGACCCCGTCGTTGATGACGGTAGTGTCATTGGTGGCCAGGCGCATGTACTTGGTGGCGTCCCAGCGGAAGCCGTCGATGCGGTAGTCGCGCAGCCACATCCGGGCATTATCCTTGATGAAGTCGCGGACGTGCGGGCGGGAATAATCCGGGCGCGGGCCCCAGCGCGTCATGGCCAAGGCCGGCTGCTGGTAGAAATACATCCCGCCGCCCAGGGCGCCGGGCAAGCCGTCGAACTCCCACAGGGAGAATTGCAGATCGCCGGGCAAATCCGCCGTACCGTAATGGTTGTGCACGATGTCCAACAGCACCGCAATGCCCCGTTGGTGCGCGGCATCGACAAAGCGCTTGAGTGCATCGGGACCGCCATAGGTCAGATTGTCCACGGCAAACAGGTCGGTGGGGTTGTAGCCCCAACTATGGCTGCCGGGGAACTCGGTGATTGGCATAATTTTTACCGCATTGATCCCGAGTCCGGCCAGATAGTCCAGGCGTTCACGCGCATCGTCCAGGCTGGCCGACCCTCCGACTGCTGGATTCGGATCGTTAAACGTCCCGACGTGCAGCTCATAAATAACCATTTCATTCAGCGGCGGCGGTGTGAAGGGGCCGGACTGCCAAGCATATGCCTGGTGGTCGTAGATGATCGAATCGGTATTTCCGGCATGGACCACCCGGGCGCTACGGGGATCGCGCCGCCAGACCGACTGATTCATGCGGTATTTATACTGCTGGCCGGCCCGGGCGCCGGGAACATCCAGCGACCAAATCCCGTCGGCTTCCAACACCAGCGGATGCGCCGAAGGATTCCACCCGTTAAAATCGCCGGCGACCTCGACCGTGGTTGCCGATCCGGCCCAGAGGCGAAAGGTCACGCCGGTCCCCCCGCCGTCGGCATACGGAATGGCCCCCATGCCGGGTCGCAGCGACTGCGCCCATCCCGCACCGACTAACCCGAAAAAAACAACGGCTGCCAAGAAACGTTTTACCATACGGCAAACATACCCCATACCCTTCATTTGTTAAACCGCTTTTATGTCGAACGCCTCCAAGAAGGGGTCAACGCTTAACAATTAAGATTCGCCGCTTGTTTTAAGATTAAGCGTTGACCCCTTCTTGGCGGGATCGCATGCTTGTGCGTAGGTTAACGCATCGTCAAAGTGATCGAAAATATGCTCGGGTCCGATGCGGTCACGAAACCCGGTGCGGCGAAACACGTCCCGGGGTTGGGCATGTACGCCCGATAACAAGAGCGTGGTTCCTTCCTTCCGGCACTTGGTCCAAACATCCTCCAACGCCATCAATCCGGTGACGTCGATTACGGGAACATAACGCATTCGCATGATCAGCACGCGGGGAGGCTTGCGTAATCCCCGTACGGCATCCTTGAAACGATCGGCGGCGCCAAAGAAAAAGGGCCCTTGAATCTCAAACACTTCCACGCCGGGCGGAATCCGTTCATCCGGCGGAAGATCCATGCCGGAAGCATCGCGCTCATCATCACCCATCTCGCGACGGATAAACCCGACATGGGTAACTTCAGCCATCCGTCGCATGAAAAGAAACGCGGCAAGCACCACACCGACCTCAATCGCGACGGTTAAATCCACCAAAACCGTGAGACCAAAGGTGGACAACAGGACCAGCACATCACTTTTAGGCGCTTTGAACAATCGGGCAAACAACTGCCACTCCCCCATGTTGAACGCGACCCGCATTAAAATCGCAGCCAATACCGGCATGGGAATCATCACCGCCCAGCGACCGAAGACCATCATGATTAGCAACAGGGTGAGGGCGTGAACGATGCCGCTGAACGGCGTTGTCCCCCCGTTTTTAATATTGGCCGCGGTCCGGGCAATGGCGCCCGTCGCAGGAAGCCCCTGAAAGAATGGCGAGACACAATTCGCGATTCCGTGGGCGATTAATTCCATGTTCGAGCGATGCCTCCGCCCGGTCATGCCATCCGCCACCACCGCCGACAACAAGGATTCGATGCCGGCAAGCAACGCAATGGTGAAGGCCGCCGGAAAAAGTTGCACCATCAATTCCCACCTCAAGGAGGGAATTTCCGGGAAGGGCAACCGGTTCGGTACCGACCCAAAACGGGAGCCGATGGTTTCAACCGGAATATCCAACCATGATGTCGCCGCCGTGGCCAATAAAATGGCCACCAAGGATCCCGGAATTTTACCGGTCACCCGCGGCCAATACGTAATCAGCAGATAGGACGAGACCCCCATCAACAATGCGGAAGGATTCACGGAAGAGGCGTAGTGAAGGTATGCGGCAATTTTTTCAATGAACTCGGCGGGGGGCGGCGGCATGGCCAAACCCAGGAAGTCGCGGATCTGTGCGGTGAAAATGATCACGGCAATCCCGCTGGTAAAACCCACCGTAACGGGGTAAGGAATAAACTTTATCACCCCGCCCAAGCGGGCCACACCCATGAGAATCAACAAAACACCAGCCATCAGGGTGGCAATGGCCAAGCCCTCGTAACCGAATTTCTGTACCACCGAGTAAACGACGACAATAAATGCGCCGGTCGGCCCGCCAATTTGCACCCGACTCCCGCTGAACGCGGAAATCAGAAATCCAGCAATGACCGCCGTAAACAATCCCTGCTCAGGCTTGAGTCCGGAAGCAATGGCCAGGGCAATCGACAGAGGCAAGGCAATGATCCCGACAATAATTCCCGCGACCACATCACGCGAAAACGCGGATAAGGTGTACCCTTCTCTCACAACCGTCCACAGCTTGGGCTCCAAACGACTAGTCGGCATAAAACTCCCGTAATTCAGGTGCGGAAATGGATGCAACGATCAGGAAAGTACCGGAGCCTGTACGGTCCGCAGCAATAGTTGAAGAGCAAACAACATTTTCCGCTGAAATCAATTGTTTTTTTCGCGTGGGACCCACGAGAACTATTTTCCCCGGGGAAGCTGTTGATTTCAGAAAAACTCGGGCTAGATTTCAGGGACAAAAGGAGATAATGATGAGCAATCTCGAAGGCAAAAAAGCCCCGGCATTTTCCTTGCCGGGCAGCGACGGCAAGACCCACACCCTTGCGGATTATCGCGGAAAAATTGTGGTCGTTTATTTTTACCCGAAAGACGACACCCCCGGTTGCACCAAGGAAGCCTGTGGCTTTCGCGACGGGATGCCCGCCGTGAGCCGGGCAGGAGCGGTTGTCCTCGGGATCAGCAAGGACTCCGTGGCCTCGCACCAGAAATTCATTGCCAAATATGAACTTCCGTTTGTGCTGCTTTCCGACGAAGACGCCGCCGTCATGAAGGCATATGGCGCCTGGGGCGAAAAGCTGATGTACGGAAAGCCGGTCACCGGAGTGATCCGCTCGACCGTGATCATCAATGAATCCGGCAAGGTGATCAAACACTGGACGAAAGTAGCCAAAGCCGAACAACACCCGGCGGATGTACTCGCCTTCCTGGACGGATTAACATAACGCCCCAAACTTCAAAAGCGGGTATCGGCAAGCGCGTGGAGACCGAACCGTCATTTGAGGGTTGAATCTTCTCGGGCAAAACCTAAAGGTGTTGTCCGATGCATGTTTGCCTGGACATTCAATCGGCCTTGGCGCAACGGGCCGGGGTAGGACGTTATACCCGCATGCTGGCCGAACACGTGGCCGCAGCGCGGGGAAACGATGCGCTTTCCCTGTTTTATTTCGACTTCAAACGGCGCGGATGTGACTTCCAACCGCCCGGCGCGACTGCCCGCGCGGTACGATGGCTTCCGGGCCGGTGGGTGCAAGCCGCATGGAAGTTTGCCGGGACACCTCCATTCGACTGGTTTGCCGGACATGCCGATGTCTACCACTTCCCCAATTTTATTCGCCCCCCCCTTTCGCGCGGGCGGTCGGTGGTGACCATTCACGATGCCGCCTTCCTGCGTTTTCCGGAAACGATCGAGGCGAAGAACTACCGCTATTTGTCCCGCCGCATCCGCGGTACCGTGGACCGCGCGGACGCCGTCATCTGCGTGTCCGCGTTTACCGCCCGGGAATTGTCCGCATTGCTCCAGGTTCCGCATGAACGTTTACGGGTCATCCCCTCCGGACTGGATGCCCGGATGCGCCCGCCCGACGAAGCGGCCCTCCAGAGCTTACGGCAACGCCTCGGCCTGGACCGGCCCTACCTGCTGGCCGTAGGCACGCTCGAGCCGCGCAAGAATTATCCCTTTCTGATGGACGTATTCGACCGCCTGGATTTTGATGGCGATCTCGTCATCGCCGGGATGCGCGGATGGAAAACGGAAGGCATCTTCGCCCGGCGCGAGGCGTCGCCCCGCCGCGAGCGCATCCGGTTGCTGGAGTATGTGGATGATCGCGACTTGCCCGCGTTATACGGGGCGGCCGCGTTGTTCGTGATGCCATCGCTCTATGAAGGCTTCGGCTTTCCCCCGCTGGAGGCGATGGTCTGCGGCGTGCCGGTGGTGGCGGCAGCGACCGGCTCGCTTCCCGAAGTGCTGGGCGATGCCGCCCATCTGGTCGACGGCTTTGATGCTGAACAATGGACCAGCGCCATCACCCGGATGCTGGCCGACCAGGATCAGCGGCAGTTATTCACCGCGCGAGGCCGAAGCCGGGCCGCCTCCTACACCTGGGAACGAACGGCGGCCTTGACCTGGGATGTTTACCGGAGTTTATCCGCATGACCCGTCCGTTGCATGTCGTCATCGATGCCCGTTGGATTTTCCCCGAAATTTCCGGCATCGGGCTTTACACGCAGGAACTGATTGCCGCCTTGGTTCGCCAGCCGGGTCCCCACCGGTATACCATTCTGTTTCACCGCGATGAGGTGATGGCCCGCACCGCCGGGCAAACGCACTTCACCATGAGTCCGGCCTTTTCCGCCGAGCTGATCGACCACGGTCCGTTTGCGCCAAAAGATCAATGGATTCTTCCCTGGCGGCTTCGCCGCTGGAAACCTGACGTGTTTCACGCCCCGAACTACATGATGCCGCTCTTTCCCCCCGCCCCGATCAAGCGGATTGTGACCATTCACGACTTGATCCCCCTGCTGTTTCGCGACTACGCCCCCCGCTCCCGGAAAAACCGTTTGTTCCCGATTTTCCGCCGCTTGATGCACGGAGTCGCGGAACGATCGGATCGCATCATTGCCGTGAGCGATTCCACGCGCCGCGACATCGAAACGCACCTCCTTGCCGCCCGCGGATCGACCGACAAAATTCGCGTGGTGCCGGAAGGGGTTCGCGCGGTGTACCAGCCGGGAACGCGGCCCGGCCGCAAGGAGTTGGAATTCCTCTACGTCGGGCGACGCGACCCCTACAAAAACCTCCCGCTGCTGGTGGAGGCGCTGGCCGAAGTGCGGCGGCAGGGTCATGCCGCCCGCTTGCGGGTGGTCGGCGGCGAAGATGAACGCTACCCCGAAGCCAGGCAACGGGCCTCCACACTCAACGTGAACGCGTATATCACCTGGAGCGGCTACGTGCCTGACCGCGATTTGGTGATTGCCTATCAAGAGGCCGACGCCTTCGTCCTGCCTTCCAACTACGAAGGGTTCGGCTTGCCGGTGCTGGAGGCCATGGCCTGTGGCACGCCGGTTATCTGCAGCAACACCAGTTCCTTGCCGGAAGTCGCCGGTGATGCCGCGCTCTACATCGACCCGGCCCGCCTCGATACCCTGGTGGAGGCGATGATCCGGCTGCTAAGCGAGCCGGAGCTGCGTGAGGATTTGCGGCGTCGCGGCCTGGCCCGCGCGGCCCTTTTCTCCTGGGATGAAACCGCCCGGCTCACCCGCGCGGTGTATGAGGACGTGTGCGCGTAAACGCAATCAGACCGCCACGTCCACCACCAGATAATCCATGATGTAGCCCCGCCGCTCGGGCGTATTCTTGCCCATATAGAAGTCCAGAACATCGTTCACGACATGGGTGTTGTCGACCTCCACCGGAGAAAGCCGCATATCCTGCCCGATGAACTGTTTGAATTCGTGCGGCGAGATTTCCCCCAGCCCTTTGAAGCGGGTGACTTCACTTCCCTTCCCGAGCTTTTTCATGGCGGCGTCCCGCTCTTTTTCCGAATAACAATAGATCGTCTCTTTCTTGGTCCGCACCCGGAACAACGGCGTCTCCAAAATGAACAGATGTTGCCGCAGCACCAACGGCTCAAAAAAACGGAGAAAGAAGGTGATCATCAGATTGCGAATATGCAGACCATCGACGTCGGCGTCGGTGGCGAGGATGATGCGCTGGTATCGCAAGGCATCCACCGAATCTTCGATGTTCAAACCGCGCATGAGGTTGTAAAGCTCATCGTTTTTGTAAATCGCCTCGCGCTTCAGGTCGCACACATTCAAAGGCTTGCCCTTGAGGGTGTAAATCGCCTGGGTATTCACATCGCGGCAACTGACGATCGATCCGGCGGCGGACTGCCCCTCGGTAATGAAAATCATCGACTCGTGCCCCTTGTTGCGGCGTAGGTCATAATGAATCTTGCAGTCCTTGAGCTGGGGAATGCGCAGGGAGATCGCCTTCGCCCGCTCGCGCGCCATTTTTTTAACGGTCTGCAACTCTTTGCGCAGCCGCTCGGTGTCCTGCACCTTCAGCAGCAGTTTTTCCGCAACATCGGCATTCCGGTGCAGCAAATCCAACACGGCATCCTTCACCTGGTTGACCAGATCGCTGCGAATTTCCGCATTGCCGAGCTTGTTCTTGGTCTGGGACTCAAAGATCGGGTCCTTGAGCCGTATGGCTACCGCACCGACCATGCCCTCACGTACGTCATCGCCCTCAAATTTCTTTTTGGAAAACTCGTTCACCGCTTTCAGCATGCCCTCACGAAAGGCGCTCAAGTGGGTGCCGCCATCACTGGTAAACTGACCGTTAACGAAGGAAAAATGCGTCTCGCTGAACCGCTGGCAATGGGTAAAGGCGATCTCCAGCATCTTGCTTCGGTAATGCAACGGTTCGTACACCGCCTCCTCCTCGGTTTCCTCGCGCACCAGATCGAGCAACCCGCCCTGCGAGACAAAGGACTGTCCATTGTAACGAAGGGTTAGGCCGGCATTGAGGTAGGTATAGAGCTTGAGCCGGCGGATCACATGCTCCGCGCGAAACTCGAAGTCGCCAAAGATCTCCTCGTCGGGCAGAAAATTGACAAACGTGCCGTTCGGTTCGCGGGGCGCTTTTCCGCTGTTTTCCGCGATCAAGGCGCCGCGCTCGAAAACCGCCTCGGCGAAGGCGCCGTCCCGGTAACTGCGCACGGTGAAGCTGGCGGCCAGAGCGTTGACCGCCTTGGTGCCGACGCCATTCAACCCCACGCTGAACTGGAAAACTTCGTCGTTATACTTCGCCCCGGTGTTGATGGTGGAAACGCAATCGACCAGCTTGCCATGGGGAATACCGCGACCGTAATCGCGCACGGAGACCACGCCATCCTCAACGGTGATGTCCACCTGCTTGCCATAGCCCATGATGAATTCATCAATGGCGTTGTCGATGACCTCCTTGAGCAGGATATACACGCCGTCATCGTAATGTGACCCATCGCCGGTCCGACCGATGTACATCCCGGTGCGCAACCGGATATGCTCCAGCGAGGACAGCGTCTTGATTTTGCTTTCGTCGTAAACAGGTTCGATTTTTTTGGCCATAAGGTGCGGTTCCCGTTTTTCTAGCGAGCAACCATGGGGCATATTGCGTATCAAGGGAAGTCGATTTTAGCATGGTCGGCCCTTGCCATACGTCGCCGCCACGCATCGCCGCCTCCCGGCACATCAGAAAGGAGAAAAGGTTGACGAAACTTCTCGGGAAAAGAACCGGAACGTTTGGCGGGTCTGCGGCCGGGCAAGGTCGTTGTTTTAACTCGCGGAATTCGTTGGTCGCCACCACCGGCGAAACAGGTAGCCACATACCGTCCACAGGACAGCCAGCCAAACCAACGCGCCGATGAGCGTACCGATTCGCCAAGCTGAAGAACTCAACGACAAGCTCGTGCCGATCAAAAGCGCCGGAATCGCCGAAGGCAAGGCGCCGAGGGCGGTCCCGCCGATAAAACTCCGGCGACGGACCGCGGAAATACCGAGCAGCAGGTTGTACAACACGCCCGGACCCGGCAATTGACGCATGATGGCCACGGATAAAAACCCATGATCCCGTAATCGCCGGGACATGCCCTCCAACTTCGGCCACTTCCGGATGATCATGCCTCTTCCGGCCCATCGCGCATACATATAGGTAAGGTAAGCGCCCGACACCGTGGCCATTAAACTCCACATCAACCCCCATCCGAATCCGAAAGCCGCACCGGCGATGGGATACATCAGCATGCGGGGTATTCCCACCGCGGTCAGACCAGTCATAACGGCGATAAATACCGCCGGCGCCCAGGCGCCGAACGCGGCCAATTCGTTCCGGATTTCGGAAAGGTGCGTCAAGTGTTCGCCAATCGGTGAGAGAAAAACCGCCAGCAATCCGCCGGTAGTGACCACCAGCCACCACCATTCCCGCCGATTGATGGTAACCGCTTCCGCGGCAAGATCCGCTTCGGTTCGCGACCCGGCATTTGTCGATTCACAGCAGTCCGTCACGCATCATCCTCCGCCCGGGAATTGCTCTTTTCCGCCACCACCGCATGGCCAGGCAATCCGCCACTCCACGCCACAAGCGGTTCCCTATGCCATATTTTGAAACACCCCACACCCGGGGGCGATGATGAATGGGAACCTCAACAACCTGATACCCTTGATAACGCAGTATCGTTGGCAAAAACCGGTGCAACCCGTTGAAAACCGGGAGTTCGTGTATTGCCTCGCGGCGGATGACCCGGAAAGTGCATCCGGCATCTTGAATCGAATCGCCGGTGACCCAATTTCGAAACCGGTTACCGACGCGGGATGAAATCATTTTCACCCAGGAGTCTTTCCTGCCCATCCGCACCCCGCACACGGCATCCACCTGATCGGTCAACTCCTCCAACAGCATCGGCAAATCCGCCGGGTCGTTTTGTCCGTCGGCATCCAGCGTCACCACCAGCGGGCCGCGGGCCATGTTGAATCCCGTGGCGATCGCGGCGCTTTGCCCGCAGTTTCGGGTATGACGAACCGCCCGGATACGAGAGTCGGATTGAGCCAGACTTGAAAGCACGGACCAGCTTTCGTCGGAACTTGCATCGTCCACCGCGATCACTTCGGCCTCGCAACGGGCCACTGCGGCGGCTTCAAAGATCTCCTCCGTTAGTCGCGCCAGATTGCCGGCCTCGTTAAACACCGGAAGCACGACGGACAAAAAACATGCCTCCGATTTGTTATGCTGAACACAACTCATGGTTCCTTATGCTATATGCGTGGCTTGGCTATACCAACGGATTAGTCCTTACGATTTTGTAAGGCAAATCGTCTCGAAACCTCATGAACCGCACCCTTATGATGCGTGGTCATGCGAGATTTGGAAACGTTTTTAGCAAATCGGCTGCCTCCCTTGCTGTTGATCCTGTTGCTAGGTGTGTTGTTGTGGGGCGGCGAATATGTTCGCCGTGACTTGTGGGCCCCGGATGAAGCGCGTTTTGCCCTCGTGTCGAAAGAAATGCGGGAGGGACATTGGCTGGTACCCTACCGACAGGGCGAGTTTTATACCCACAAGCCGCCGCTCATGTTTTGGTTGACCAACCTCTTTTCCTTGTTGACCGGCGGGCAAATCGGGAATGTCGCGCCCCGTCTTCCCAGCTTTCTCGGAGCCACCCTGGCCTTGTGGGCCGCGACGCGATTGGCCGCGCGGTGGTTTTCGCCCGCCGCGGCCTGGTGGACCCTGCTTGTACTGCCTTCCAGCTTCCTGTTCTGGAACAAAGGCGGTTTCGGGCAAATCGACATGCTGCTATGCGGGTTGCAAATGATGGCGTTGTATTTTCTGTTTACCGCCACCCGCACCCGCCATTTCGTTTTCGCTTACGTGTTCATGGGGCTGGGCATTCTGGCGAAAGGGCCGGTAGGCTTCCTGGTTCCATGGGGTGTATTCATCGCCGCGCGCTTGACGGCCCGCGATCCCCAACCGCATGTTGCCCGGCATCATTGGCTGTGGGGACCTCTCATTACCCTGGCCTTTCCGGCTATTTGGCTCAGCCTGGCTTGGTGGCAAGGCGCGCCGGAAGGATTTTTTCCCGAACTGCTGTTTCATCAAAACGTCGGGCGCGTTGCCGGAGAATTCGGCGGACACCTCAAACCCTTCTATTACTTTCTCTACTATTTTCCGCTCGATTTCCTGCCCTGGACCCTGTTGCTGCCGCTCGCCTACGCCGCGATGTCGCAGGCGCCGGTCACCTGGGCCGCCCGACGCCGGTTGCTGGCCTGGATACTCTTTGTCATCGTGTTTTTCAGCCTGAGCGCCAGTAAACGCAACCTCTACATCCTGCTTGCCTATCCCGCCGCCGCGATCTTCATCGCCGGCTCCATCCCATATTGGCGGAAACTCGCCCCGGCATGGCGGACCCGTACCGCGGCCATTCTCGGCGGCCTGCTCACGATACTCGCGGCCGGCATGATCATCGGCGCGTTTATCCCGAATTTACCTTTTCCTTCCATATGGCTGTTGCCCGGAGGCCTTCTCCTGGCCGCGGGCCTCGTGTTTGCCCGCCGCGCATATAGGGACCGGCCGGAATCCCCGGCCTGGTTGGCAGCGCTCGCCGGCGCGGTGTTGGCGACCTTTGCCTCGATCGGGGCCTTGGTCTATCCGGCATTTGACGACCTGAAAACCCCGGATGAACTGATCGCCACCGCCCAGGAACTGCTCGGCCCGGAGGACCGCCTGTTGCTCTACAACATGCAGGGCGAAATATTCTCGTTGTATACCGAACGCAAGGGCTACATGGCGATGTCCGACGAGGATTTTTTGCGCTTTTTGCAGGATAGCCCGCAAACCAATCACGTCATCGTATTGCTGGAACGGCATCGGGAGAATGTGCAACGGCTGCTGGGGGAGGCGTTCCAACCCGGCGCATTTTCCTCCGGCGGCAAAAAAATTCTATACGTTACACTGCGCGGGAATCAACACGTCGCTCCTGCTTCAACGCCGGAAAATCCATAATCACGGACGCGCCGCCTAATGCGCCGTGCCCCTCGGCGCGAATGATGCCTCCGTGCAAGCTGACAATTTCCCGCACGATGGCCAACCCCAGGCCGGATCCCGCGCCATGTGATGGACGACCCCGGTAGAAGCGATCAAAGATGCGACCTTGCTCTTCCGGGGTAAGCCCCGGCCCGCTGTCCTCAATCATCACGACCAGACGCGTATCGTTTTTTTGCGACAGTTCAACACGTATGGCCCCGCCGGAATTCACGACCTGGAAGGCGTTATCGATCACATTGCCGAAGGCTTCGCGCAACAACACGGCATCGCCGCTCAATCCACACGGTTCCGGCGGGATATTCACCATCAACGCCACGCCAGCCGTTTCCGCCGCATCGCGGTATTCCTCCGCCCAGGAGCTAACGCACTTCGCCGCGTCCAGAGGCTGGAACTGTTCGCGCAACGAACGATCCAGCCGGGCCAGCAACAGCAACTGATCGACGGACCGCTGCAAACGATCCGCCTGCGCAAGAATATCACCCAGCGTTTCCTGGTAGGCGAGCCGATCATGATCGCGTTGCAGGGCAACCTCGGCGGACGAGCGAATAGCCGCCAACGGGGTGCGCAACTGATGGGAAGCATCCGCGCTGAAATTTTCCAGTCGCCGCACCGTCGCGGCATACCGGTCAAAAGCCCGGTTGATCCCGCCCGCCAAGCGCGCCAATTGATCATCCTCAGGCGCCGGCGGAATTCGACGGCTGAAATCGCCCTTCTCGATGGAATCCGCGGTCAGCAGAATGTGGTTGAGCGGCTCCAGCATTTTTCCGGTAACCCACCACGCCGCCCCGAACAAGAGCGGCAGACACAGAACCATCGTGCCCACCACCGCCACTACTTCCTCAGCCTCCGCGCCGGGATCCAAGCCATACTTTTTCACTTCGTGGATACTGTAAAACAACAACACCGCCACCACGGCCGCGAACGCCAATAGAATCACAAACATCAACCAAATGAGATATTTACTACGCAACGAAAGTTTCATGAGGATTCCCGTAGAACAAATCCCAATCCGCGGACGGTGTGCAAAATCGTGCGGTCGGTTCCGTCGTTCAGCTTCTCCCTTAAGCGGGAAATGGTCACGTCGATGACATTATCCATGGATATCATTCTCGATGTAACTTTCCAGACCTCACGGGCGAGCGTCTGGCGGGAGACCGGCGCGCCTCCCGCCCGCGCTAAATGCACCAACAAGTCAAACTCACGCGGGGTGCATTCGATGATCCGCGATCCCCGGCGAACTTCGCGCCGGACGGCATTGATCACAACATCCCCAATTATCCATTCGACCTCAAGCGCGCCTTCGCCGGTACGCAACCGAGCCCGCAAGCGCGCGGCCAACTCCTGAAATTCAAAGGGTTTGACCAAGTAATCATCGGCCCCGCCGTCAAACGCGCGGACCTTCTCGTCCACCATGGTTCGCGCCGTCAGGATAATCACCGGCGTGTGGAGGCCGGTTTCGCGAATTTCACGCAGAAAGTCCTGTCCATCGCCATCGGGAAGGCCGAGATCCAGTACGACGGCATGCACTTCCTCCTTCGACAACACGCGACGGGCTTCCGCTACTGTCGCCACCGCCATGACACGGTAACCCAGATCGCTCAATCCGTTGGTGAGGCTGCGTCGCAATGAAGTATTGTCCTCAACCACCAACAGGGTATGAGAAAACACCCGTTCGTTCACGAACGCGCCTCAAGTGAAATGGACCCGATGACTTCCATCGGACCATGTTCCAAGGATTGGAACTTTTACGCCAGTCTTTTTCCGAACGTTGGAACTTTTTCCGCCAAGGCGCACCCAAGGCGCCTGATTGAGAAACCTCAACCCGACAGCCTCAAGTCCATGAGGAAGGCCTGGACCTCAGCGCGCCCCGCACACAAACGTTCAGGCCGCCGCTTCGGAGCGAATCAGCAAGGCGAGGAAGTCCGGGGTTTCGTAAGGGGACATGGTCGGCTCTCCGGCGATCACGATCCCCTGATCAATCAGGAACGCGCCCGGCAATTGCAACGGATCGGACTTTGGTAATCCCGCGCCGTATTTTCGTTTGGCTTCCACCCCACGGGCCCACGCATCGCGACGGAATACCGACATCAGAGGCGCGCGCGGCACGCCCAATGCCTGATAGAGCTTGCGTTCGGCATCATGAAAGCGGGGCAGTTTTTCCAGGCCATACAGGGACAATTGATCGCGCATGTCCGCATCCGAGTCCATATGCACCAAACCGACCCGGTAGCCGCACGCGTTGATGTGTTTCATGCTTGCCGAAAGCTCGTGCAAGGCTTTGCGACAAAACGAACAGCCGACATGGCGCAGCAAGACCATTAAAATCGGAGCGGCGAAGGAATGCTCCCGGATACTGATGCCGTGTTGGTCGCGGTAGGCTTGAAGCAGGTCATGAACAGTGTTTTTGGTGTTTTTTTTCATTGAAGTTCTCCGTTGATAGCGATGATTCGCAACCGGAGCCGAAACCTTACACCTTTTTGAAATTATTTTTTGTCCGGCGAGATGGTTCGACGGAGCGCCGCCTTGATGGCCGCTTTATCGCCCTCGGAAAGCGCCTCCGGCTTGACCGGATCGGCCTCTTCCCGGCGGCGATACGCCCGGATGGTGTCTTGCATGACCATGAGTTGGCGGTTGTACTGACCGCATACCGCGCACAACGCGACATGAGCTTTCAGCCCCAGGCGTTTACCAAGGGGCAGGCTAGCGTAATCGCCCTCCGCCAGGGCACGAGATACTTGTTTACAGGTCAGCATGGGTCATTGTCCGGGTTTCAACCATTTCGATTCGATGCATTTTTTAAGTCGTTCGCGGGCCCGGTGATTCAGGACCCAGAGATGATTCGGGGAAATATTCAGAACCTTACAGACCTCGTCGGAGGACAGTTCATCAACCGTTTTCAGAACGAAGGCTTGGCGCATCGCCTCCGGCAGCGCGGTCAGACAGGATTCGAATACCGGCCAAAACTCCTCGCGGTCGAGCACCTCGCCGGGAGCAAACCGCCAGGGATCAGGCCGCATGGAGGCGATCCCGGAGGCCTTGAATAACAGACTCTCCAATATCGGCTGGTCTTCGACCGGGTCAATGACCACTTCACGCGCCTGTTTCCGTATGCGGTCGACAATCTTGAAGCGTAAAATCCCGCGCAACCAGTGCTTCACCTCGACGCGTCCATCATAACGGGCCAGACTGCCGATCCCGGCAAGGAACGTTTCCTGAACGGCGTCGCGGGCGGCTTCGCGGTCCTGCAACCGCAGCAAGGCATACCGGAAAAGGTAATCGCCGTGCGCGTCAACCCACGCCTCGGGATCGACGGCAGCGCGCCGGACCGCTTGTTCATCAGTCACCAATTCCATGCCGTTACTGTACGCTATTTTATGCCGACGGGAACGAAAAACACGACAAATGCAGCACGTCATGGCATTCCCGCCACGATGGTGCTGTTTTAGCGGAAAATCACCCTGTATTTTTCCCCGATTTGCGTTACGTTACCCGCATGTTTCAAGCCCTACTGATAGAATGGAGTCGTCGATCGGCCACCGCGTTCGAGCGTGTGCTTGCGGTGGCGATTATTGTCGGCGTTGTTGTTTTCGGCATCGCCAGCATTTCCGTATTGGTGGAAATGGACTGGGGGCAAAGCGAGACGTTCTATGAGATGATGTACCGGGTGCTGCTGATGGTGATCGCGGTGGAATTGGCCCGGCTCCTGGTCACCCACAACTTGCACGCCATTCTGGAGCTGCTCGCGTTTGTGGTCGCCCGGAAAATGCTGAAACCCGATATCACGTCCGTGGATATTCTGTTGAGCGTTTTTGCGTTTGCGGGATTACTCGCGGCGAAGCGGTACTTGCTTGATCGCCTCGGAGACGCGAAAGCTAAGGAAAAAACCCAAGAACATTAAAACCGGCGCTCCGGTCGGGTGACTACCGCGCATTATACGGCGGACATTTCGTTCTGAACGATATCGCGAAACCGAACAGCCGCCGCTGATGCGGCAGATGCCGACCAGGCGAGGTGGAGGTCAATCGTCATCCGGGGCCGCCGGATTGGGAGGTAGCGAATCGCTTCGGCATGAAAGCACCGCAGCGAGGCCGGAACGATGGAAACAGCCAGACCAGCCGCGACATGGGCGAGTATGGATTGCATGTCATTGGGCTCGTAGGTCGGCGCGCAGACAAATCCCGCGGTATGGCAGGCCGCGCTGATGGCATCAATCAAACCGGGACCATGACGCCGGGGAAACAACGCCAGGGGTTCGCCCGCCAAAACCTTGAGGTCAAGCCACGCCTTGCCGGCCTTGGCATGCCCGGATGGCAAGGCCGCCACCAACGGTTCACGCAACACCGGGATGGAATGGACCTCCGCGTGCTCGACCGGCGGCCGTAACAATCCCACATCAATTTCCCGCCGGGCCAACGCGGACACCTGTTCGGCGGGGATCATTTCCTTGAGGTGAATCTCAACGCCCGGATACCGCTCGCGAAACCGCCGCACCGCCCCCGGCAATACCGTATAACAGGCGCTGGTTACGAATCCAATGACCAGCCGACCCCGCTCCCCCTGCCCTGCCGCGCGCGCCGTTTCGGCGGCTCGCGCAGCCTGACCCAATGTCGCCCGGGCCTCCGGCAACAGCAACCGACCCGCCTCGGTCAAGGCGACCATACGCCGAGAACGAATGAACAAAGCCGTGCCCAATTCATCTTCCAAAACCCTGATCTGTTGACTCAGCGGCGGCTGGGCTATGCGCAACCGCCGCGCCGCCCGCCCAAAATGCAATTCCTCGGCGACCGCCACAAAATATCGCAAATGACGCAACTCCATGCCTGTGATATACAAAATATATCAGTAAAAGACAAACAATGTATTTTGCGTATCAACACCCGCCGGGTAGGTTTATGGCGTTTGATGGAGACAGACACCATGACCAATCATGCACAACCAGTCCTAACCGTCCGCAAGGCGGAACAACGTGGACGCGCCGATTTTGGATGGCTCGATAGCCGCCATTCTTTTTCGTTCGGGGACTACTACGATCCCGCGCACATGGGATTCCGCGCGCTTCGCGTGATCAACGAGGACCGGGTGACCGGCGGGGCGGGTTTTCCGACGCATCCGCATCGCGATATGGAAATTTTCAGCTACGTGTTGGACGGCGCGCTTGCCCACCGCGACAGCTTGGGCAACGAGCGGATTCTGCGGCCCGGCCAGGTTCAATTGATGAGCGCCGGAAGCGGGGTGACCCACAGTGAATACAACCCCGACCCCGACACCGCTACGCATTTCCTCCAAATCTGGATTCAACCCCGCGCCAAAGGTTTACCGCCCGGCTATACCGAGTGGCATCCCGATCCCGCCCGCGCCGACGAGGCCAAGGTGCTGATCATCTCACCGGACGGGCGCGACGGTTCGGCGACTATCCAGCAGGACGCTTGTGTATACCGCATTCGGCTTACCGCCGGCAGCGCGGCCACCCACCACCTGCCCGAAGGACGCGGCCTCTGGCTCCAGGTCATGCGCGGTCGCGTCTCGCTCCAGGGCATCGCCTTGGTCGCCGGCGACGGCGCGGCCAGCGAATCGCCGGGGACATTTACCATCGCGGCGGACGAGTCCGCCGAGGCGCTCTTATTTGATTTGGCATAACCATCAACACCACAGGAGAACATCATGAAAAAAGCACAGATCATCGCCGGCGGACTGCTCGGCCTCGTATTCGTCGTATTCGGACTCAACTACTTTCTCAAATTCATCGCCATACCGGCTCCGCCCGAAGGCTCGCCGGCCGCGATGTTTTTCGGGGCCATTTTCCCGACCGGCTTCCTTGCCTTTGTAAAAGTACTGGAAGTCGTGGGCGGCGCATTGGTCGCGATTCCGCGCACCCGGGTGCTCGGCCTGCTTATCCTCACTCCGGTCATCGTCAACATCCTGGCCTTCCATGTGTTTATTACCGGAGGGTATGGATTGTTCGATCCCCCGGTGGTGATCATCACGGTGGCAGCCGCCTTTCTGATCTGGTCGCACCGCAAGGGGGTGGCGGCATTGTTGGCTGACCGGGGCTAACAACTGGATCACGGCGAGGCGTCGACCATGAAGATGTTGCTCATTCATTACCTGCCCCGGGGCGCCCGCTCGCGCACCCGGCGCTTGGTCGACGCCTGGCGCCGCGAGGCGAAAGATCATGACCTGAAGGAAACCGATCTCGCCGCCTCGCCGCCCGCCGCGTTCAACGTCGAAAGCCTGGCGGCTTACGAATACCGCAATTATCTCGGCGAAGCGCTCGACGATGAGCGCGCGGCCCTACTGGCCGAGTCCGACCGCTTCGTCGCGGACGTGGAGGCCGCCGACATTGTCGTGTTGGCCTTTCCGGTATTCAACTTTTCCGTGCCGGCCGCGGTAAAGGCATGGATGGATGCGGTCACGCAAAAAGGAAGAACCTGGACCTTGAACGAATCGGGATACTGCGGACTGTTGCGCGGGAAAAAGGCGTTGATCCTGATGACCGCCGGCGGGCGATACGATGGCCCGCGCTCCGCATGGGATCATGCCGCGCCGCTGGCCCGCCATATTTTTGAATTCATGGGTTTCGATGATATTCGCGTGGTCCGTGCCGACGGCCTCAACAGCGAACCCGCCCCCATGGCCGAGTCCCGACTTTCATGCGCCGAAGGTGAGGTACGGCAGATTGCCGCTGAGTGGCTGGCCCCGATCGACACGTTTGCGTGAAAGCGACCCCGGCCTTACTCAAGCCAAATGGCGTCGATTTCGAGCTGAAACGCTTCAGCTACGGCATTACCAATCAGGAAACGTACCTGAGCCAACGTCTTGCCGGGAAAATTGGGTAGCTCCATGCGATCGCCACGACGATAAGGCTCCAGTTCCGCCAACGGAATACGAATAATGTCCCACTCCGTTCCGGTGGAAAAACGATACGAATAATAGTGGCGGGCGCGCGACTCCGCCTCGACGATAAATTGATAGGCCCTGCCGTCGCCCTTCACTTTCAGGCAAGCGGTCTCGTAGCCGTCGATATCGATGGGGTCAAAGAAATACTGAATCGAAGAAAAACCGCCATTGTTGTCCAGGGAAACCTCTCCGGAGAAAACCGCCACACCGTCATCGCGCATGGTCAGCTTGCCGCTGGAAACACCGCCCATCACGACATCGTCTTCCACCTGCCAGCCGCCCAAACCGGTCTCTGCGTTAAAATCGTAAATCATCAACCGGGCCGGTTGATTCTCGTCGGCAGCCTGACCGGGGATGGCCATGAAGAGGCTCAGCAAACACAACACACGCGTAACGAATTGAATTTTCATGATAATAGCCTACCACACCAGCCGAAAAGTTCCAAGGTTCGGAAAATCGGGCGGTAAAAAGTTCCAAACCTTGGAACTTTTTGATAGGGTTGCCGCCATGAGGACCGGATTCTGGATACTGGTTGGCGCGTGGTTGGCGGTCGCCCCGTTCGCGGACGGGCAGGTGATGCGCGGAGGCATCGTCTTCGCCGATTACGAGGCGTTATTTACCAATTACTTTAAAACCAAGCTCGCCAACGATCAATTGCAGCAAATGATGGACGCGATCAACCGGGAACGCGCGATGCTGGTCATCCGGTTCGACCAGATGCAGGAGGAACTCAGGGATCTGCGCCGCCGGCTGCTCGAAGATGAGCTGAGCGAATCGGCCAAAGACAATATTCGGCGCCGAATTGACGCCCGCCTGGGTGATCTCCGCCGGCACGAAGAGCGCATTGATCAGTTCAACGAATCACAAGCCCGGCGGTGGGAGGAACAGAACCGGCGCATTCGCAGCAACCTTTCCTCGGAAATTCAGGGAAAAATCGCGGCCTACCTCAAGAATCGCGGGTTTTTGGCGGTGGTGGATCGCTCCCAAGTGAACGAACGCGGCGTTCCGGTCCTTTTGTATGTCGACCCCAAGGCCGACATCACGGACGATTTGATCGCCGAAATCAACAAGTGACGCCGTTAACGCCCGTAATGCTGGGCGATCCACTTCTGATACTCACCGCTGCGCACGCGGTCGACCCAGGGCGTATGCTCGAGATACCATTCGATGGTTTTGCGGATGCCGGACGCGAAGGATTCTTCCGGATTCCAACCCAACTCTCGTTCGATTTTGGCGCAGTCGATGGCGTAGCGACGATCGTGTCCGGGGCGATCCTTGACGTAGGTAATGAGCGAGCGGCGTGATGTTCCCGGGGCCCGTTCGCCGAGGATATCATCCAGGACATCGCAAATGGCGTGGACCACCTCAAGGTTGGTCATTTCGTTGCGCCCGCCCACGTTGTAGGTCTGCCCTTTGCGGCCCCGGTTCATGATCGCCCAGATCGCCACGGCATGGTCGCGGACGTAAAGCCAGTCACGAACATTCAGTCCGTCGCCGTAAACCGGCAGCGGCTTGCCGTCGCGCGCATTGAGGATCATCAGGGAAATTAGTTTTTCCGGAAATTGGTACGGGCCATAGTTGTTGGAACAATTGGACATGGTGACGGGCAGGCCGTAGGTCTCGTGGTAGGCCCGGACCAGATGATCGGAGGCCGCCTTGGAGGCGGAGTACGGACTATTCGGCGCGTAGGGGGTTTCTTCGACGAAATAGCCGGTTTCGCCGAGGCTGCCAAAAACTTCGTCGGTGCTGACATGATGAAACAAACGGATGCGGTCCATGCGCTCACGGGCAAGTTGCAACAAGGTGTAGGTGCCAACGATGTTGGTCTGGATAAAATCGTCAGGCCTGACAATGGAGCGATCGACATGGGATTCGGCGGCAAAATGGGCGATGGTGTCGACTTCGTAGCGGTCGAGGGCGTCGGCCATGGCGACGCGGTCGCAAATATCGGCCTTCACCAGCACGTAGCGGCCGGCAAACGAGTCCTCCAAGTCGGCCAGACTTTCCGGATTTCCCGCATAGGTCAATTTATCGACGTTGATGATCCGTCCGGAAAAATCTGTTTCGGTCAGCAGGTAGCGGATAAAGTTAACGCCAATAAATCCGCAACCGCCGGTAACCATGATCGTGTTCATATTCAAATCCTTTGCGCCCGGTACTCTAGAAGCTTCCGCAAAAAAGTGACACCATAAAATGGCGTCGTAAAATGGCGACGGGGGATGGGCGGATCGCTGCTCATCCCGGCACCCTGCGCCGGGCTCTAGGGTAGCGCGCCTTCAGCGCGCGGGATGGCGCGGTCCGCGAGGCCGCGGACCCTCCCGCCCGGCAAGTAGGGATGGCTTTCCGAGCTATCCGCCCGCCGTCGAAATCCCGCTGGACACCGCGGGTGCCGGGAAGACATAGTGAAATCAAGCGAAACAATCATCATCAGCAATGAATAACGATGACAACGGAACGTCATCCGATATAGCGGAACGCATGAAGATCACCTTGGAATACGTGGCTATGTTGAAGGTATCGGGGCCGCCCAGCGGCTCCGGTTACGCGTTGCCCGATGGCGCCACATTATCCGAGCTGATGACCGGCCTGGGGTTGCGGCCGGAACATCAAAAAGTCGTGGTTGGGTTTGTCAACGAGATCAAGGCGCGCCCCGAACAGATCCTTCGGGACGGCGATCGCGTCTTTCTGGCCATGCCGGTCGGCGGCGGCTAGGCGTTACCCAGCTCCCCGGCGACGACTTCGGCCACGCGTTCCGCCGCGCCTCCCGAACCCAACAGGGCTTTCACCGCCCGCAAGCCCTCGACCATTGCCGCCCGCTCCGGGGTTTCGCGGATCAGCGGCCTGAGAGCGTTAACCAGCCGCTCGGCCGTGACCGCGTCTTGAATCAGTTCCGGGCAAAGTTCCTTGCCGGCCAGCAAGTTCACCATGCCGAGATGCGGCACCCGCACCAGGCGCTTGCCGACTTCGTAGGTCAGCCGCGCGGTTTTGTAGACGACAACCATCGGGCATTCCATCAAGGCGGTTTCGAGCGTGGCGGTTCCGGACGCCACCCACGCCGCCCGGGCTTGCCGGAGGATATGGCGGGTTTTGCCGGGTACAACGACCAGGCGTTCGGGTTTTTCGGGCGCGGCCTCAATGAGGTTCGCCGCCAGTTTTTCCATTTCCGGCGACGCGGCAGCCAGGATGAAGCCGGCCTCCGGAGCTTCCCGGGACAGCCGGGCGGCGGCGGCGAGCATCGGCGGCAAAAGCCGTTGCAACTCCTGGCGGCGGCTTCCCGGCAACAAGGCAATGGGCAACGCGCCCGGCCAGGGCAGTGCGGCATCGGGCGCGGCAAAGACCTTCGCCGCCTCCTCGACCAGCGGATGGCCGACAAATTCCACCTGCAGGCCCGTAGCGGCAAAGACCTCGACTTCAAAAGGGAAAATCACCAGGAGACGGTCAATAATCCGGGCCATGCGGGGAATGCGGGATCGGTGCCAGGCCCAAACCTGGGGACAGACATAATAGATCACCCGCACGCCGCGACGCTTCAGCTCGGCGGCAAGGCGTAGATTAAATCCCGGGTAGTCAATCAACAACGCAGCTTGCGGGCGACGGCGGTCCACTTCCTCCAGCACCTCGCGAAATATGCGCCGGAAAAAGCCGTAACGCTTCAGCACCTCGACCAACCCCAGCACGGATAAATCACGGACATGCTGAAGCAGTTCCACGCCTTGCCCGGCGAGTTGATCGCCGCCAAAACCCCAGACCGACACGCCGGGCCGACGCCGCTTCAGTGCGGCGATGACCGCGGCGGCGTGCATGTCGCCTGAGACCTCCCCGGCGATCACCAACAGGTTCTCCGGGTTGTTCATGCCTGTTGGCGGCGGCGCATGAGCTGGGTGATATGGGCGGCAAGCTTCAACGCCTCGGCGGCATGTTCGCCGCTCACCTTGGGGGTGCCGTGCGATGCCGCGCACGCAATAAATGACCGCAGTTCATTGGCCAACGGCTCGCCCTTCTGGATCGGCACGTCTTCCCCGGCGATTCCCGCCCCGGTCTTCCGGAAAATTTCGCCGGCCTGCTTCTGATAATCGAGCGAGATATAGGCGTCTTCGACAAACACCCGGATTTTCCGCATCCGTTCCGGACTGATCCGGCTGGCGGTGATGTTGGCCACACAACCATTTTCGAACTCCAACCGCACGTTGGCGATGTCCTCGCTGCCGCTCAACACCGGCACGCCCACCGCGCGTACTTCCTTCACCGGGGAACGGACCAAATGCAGGATCACCTCCAAGTCATGAATCATCAGATCAAGCACCACATTCACCTCGGTGCCCCGGGGGTGCATGCCTTCGCGCGGCGGCGGAAAGGGGGCCAGCCGGTGCGCCTCGATAAACCGCGGATGGCGCGCGGCTTTTTCCAGGTACTCCATGACCGGGTTGAACCGCTCAATGTGCCCGACCTGCAACACCACATTGTGCTCCTGGGCCAAGCGCACCAATTCCTCCGCTTCCGAGGTGGTGGACGTGATCGGCTTTTCCACCAGCAAGTGCTTGCCGGCGCGGATCAATTGGGAGGCGACATCAAAATGAAGATGGGTCGGCACCACAATACTCGCCGCATCGACTGCTTCGATCAGCTCCTCCAGCGAGGCGGCGACCTGGGTTTCGTACTGCGCGGCGACCTCGGCGGCCCGCGCGGTGTCGGTGTCGAAGATGGCGGCCAGGCGGCATCCCGGCAGTTCACGGTAAATCCGTGCATGGTTAATGCCGAGGCTCCCCACCCCGACCACGCCGACATTCACGTTCGCATCATTCATGATTCACTTCCTGTTGTTCATTCGGTTCATCCATCGACACGGCCAAAAACGCCACCCCGAGCCGGTTGGCCAGATGGATCAAGTTTTCCCGTTCGAGCAAAATGGTGCGGCCCGCCTCCACCGCCAGCACCGCGGATCCGCTCTTGCGCATGCTTTTGAAGGTGCGCTCGCCGATCACCGGAATATCAAAGCGCATATCATGCCCGCGTTTCGCCACCTTTACGATCACCGATCCCGGGCCGCCGAGTTCGCCGGCCCGCAGGATCGCCGCATCCGTGCCCTCAAACGCTTCCACCGCGAGCACGGTGCCTTCCTTCACCACCACGGTTTGCCCGATATCCAGGCCGCTGGTGGCCTTGGCGATCCGCAAGCCCAGCCGGATATCGTCCCATTGGGCGGGGGTCGGCGGCAGGTGTCCGATCGGCCCCACCGGCGGCATGGTCGACTCCATGAACAGGCTGGCTTGCATCAGTTGAATGCCGACCGTCCTCAACTCCTCGCCGACCGCGCCGAAAATCGTCTCGGCATTCCGTTCCTGGAGACGGCCCAGGAGCTCGAACATGCGTTTGTCCGGACGTACATTAAACAAGTGGGTCGGCTTGATTTGCCCGGCCATGACGCATTGGGGAATGCCGAAGGACTGCAAGGCGTCGAGCAGGGCCTGCAGTTGACCGATATGCACCCACGTGACGTCATCGGCCACCTTCTCAATGATCGAATCCGTCTCCCGCTTGAACGCCACCGCGGCGATGCGCCGCACGCCCTGACTCCGCGCGCTCTCCGCCAAAACACGCGGATAAGCGCCGCGCCCGGCGATGATGCTCAGACTTTCTGGGGTCGTAAAGGTCATGACGGAGGAGCATGCCAAAGCTTTTGTCGTTCGACAAGTGCGGCCAGAGCATGGATCCGGGGGCGAGGCGCATCCTTGATTGGCTGACTTCCGTGTGA
>CALMYG010000072.1 GCA_937873455.1 uncultured Verrucomicrobiota bacterium | reverse complement strand
CGCCCAGGAACCGGCAGAAACCGCAACCTGATCCGCTTAACCGGCACCGGCCACGCTCTAACGAACGCAGCTACAGCGCAAGGGCACGCACCCCTCCCGTAGCCGCCGTCGTGAGACGGTGGAAGAGATTCGCGTGTACGAGTACGAGTTTGATCGCTTTTCCTACTCGTACACGTACTCGTACACGCCGATCAACGCTTACCCCGGCCACGTGCCAACCCGTCCGCCACGTTCTCACGAACGCGGCATGCGGCTATGCGGGGGGGTGAGCGTGGCTACTACCCTTATGGTGGCGACCACATGGAAGCGCTACTCCGACGGCGAGAGAGGATTCCTTAGTTCTGTCGTGCTACTTCGTCGCGTAGGCGGTCCGCGTTTCCTTCAAAATCCTGCCGGCATATTTACCCTCGAGGGCTCGGTAGTGCTCAATCAATGCGCGCGTGTCATGACCGTGTTTACCGGATAGTTCGCGTCGCGTCTGTCGGATCGCCTCAATGGCGGGATCTTTTTTCATGCGTTGTCCTCCGGTTCGTGCATCAATTCCAGCGGCGTGGTGAGGATGGGCACAGGCAAACCAAGCTGCGTGTTGACATGGCGTATGTGTTCCTGCTTATTCGCGTTGGCAAGATGATTGCAGTTCCATGTCAGTAGAAAATGACACCGATGGTACGACGCCAAGGCGAGGTGCAGGGCGTCTCCCTTGGGGTCATTGGGCATCACATGATGCTGAATATAGGTATCAACGATCTCGATGATCGCGTCGGCGACGGGGAGAATCACAACCGGCGCAATTAAATCCAGGCACGCCTGTCTGTTCGGATGATTCCCCGCCTCAAGTTCCTCGATGACGGGAATGCTGGTTACGGGTTCGTAAGCGGACCGGTGATGATCCCACCAGTCCCTAGTCCACTCCCGGCGCGCCACCATGTCGGGTTCCTCGCGAATTTCATGATAGAAACTCGGCATGGTTGTTTCGATATAAACGCGCGGTTTCATGAACCGACGTTACCACACGGGCAAAACCGGGGCAATACCACTTCGACCTTGGGGTGCATCCGCTCATTGCCCAACCTCCCGTCTTTACATCCCCCCGTAGCCGTTGTGAGACGGTGGATGAGATTCGCGTGTACGAGTAGGTGTACGAGTACGAATTCCATCTCTTGCCTTATGATGGAACCCCGGTGCCCTCACCGGGGAAACTGGGATTGCTGGCTCTCGGCGCAGTGGTCGCGGGGTTGGGACGGCGGCGGACGTTGTCGGCGCGTTTGAAGGGAGTCGATTAAGAGTAGCCGGGTAAGAGTGGCGAGTCAGGGGTGAACATACTCTTAACCGCAACCCTTCATCGGCTACTCCTAACCGATCCGCTTCGTTCCCGCATCACGCCACGGTAACCGCCACGTTCTAACGAACGTAGCTACGATTGAGGGCGCAACTGAAGAGATTCGCGTGTACGAGGTGTACGAGTACGCATTGTCTATTCTTACTCGTACACGCCGATCAACGCTTACCCGCCCGACCCGCTTCGTTCCCGCATCGCGCCACGGGTAAAAGTTCCAAGGTTCGGAAAAAGGGGGCGGAAAAAGTTCCAAACCCCCTCTGTGCCAATGATTGTGAGACAGTGCGAAGACAAACAATCAGGGCGCGGAGGAGAAGGAAATGGTAAGAATTACAGGATCGGCGACAGGGCCCCGGAGTGAGCGTAGCGAACGGAGGGGCCCTGTCGGGGCGGCGGGTGTGGCCGTGGAGCCGGAAATTCCTCAAGTCGGCAAGAAGCGGCGCCATTCGAATGCCTACAAGTTAAGGATTCTTCAGGAGGCCGATCGGTGCGGCCGCGGGGAACTTGGGGCCTTACTTCGGCGGGAAGGTCTGTATCATTCCACGATCATCAAGTGGCGATCATGGAGAGATAAAATGGCAGATATCACCTCGGAATCATCTAAGCGGCAAAACAACAGAACCGAACTGCTGAAAGAAAATCAGCGATTGCAGGCTGAAAACCTACGCCTGAAACTGAAGATCGAACGCGTGGAAGGTTTGTTGGATCTTCAAAAAAAAGCCTTCGAACTCTTGGACGCGATGAACCAGGACGACACCAAGAGCGGGAGCAACTCATGACCATCGCCGAACAGCATGAGTCAACCCTAGGTGTTCAACCGGTATGCCAGGCATTGGGCATCAGCCGAGCAACCTATTACCGGCGCAAAAACCGGCCGGTCGAACCACCCGCAACCAAGCGCTATCCCCCGCGCAAGCTGACCCCCGAGGAAGAACAGTCGATTTTATCGACAATTAACGCGGAGCGGTTCATGGACAAGGGAGTCCCCACCGTCTACACCACCCTGCTGGATGAAGGTGTCTACATCTGCAGCACACGCACGATGTATCGCATCCTTCACCGTCATCAACAGGTGCGGGAACGTCGCCATGACCGCACGCATCCGGTGTACAAGAAGCCTGAGCTTCTGGCCACCGGCCCCAATCAGGTGTGGAGTTGGGACATCACCAAAGTCAAGGGACCGAAGCCCTGGATTTTCTATCAGCTCTACGTGGTGATCGATGTGTTCAGTCGCTATGTGGTGGCCTGGATGATCAGCGAATACGAATCCGGCGAGCAGGCCAAGGTCCTTATCGAGGAAGCATGCCAGCGACAAGGCCTCAGTGGAGAGGGTTTGACGGTTCATTCGGATCGAGGCAAAGCCATGCGATCCAAGAATCTGGCCGATCTGCTTGGTGAGTTGGGTGTTCAACGTAGCTTCTCTCGTCCGCACGTCTCCAATGACAACCCGTACTCGGAGTCGCAATTCAAAACGCTCAAATATCATCCCACGTATCCTGAACGTTTTGGATCACTCGAAGACGCCCAAAGTTATATGCGGGCCTTCTTTAAATGGTACAATACCGAGCATCGGCATTCTGGCATCGCCATGATGACCCCAGAAACGGTTCATACGGGCCGCTCGGAAAAGGTCATAACTCATCGCAAACAGGTGCTTCAGCAGGCATTCCAAAGAAATCCGGAACGATTCGTTAAGGGCGCCCCAGATCCCAAAGGAGTCCCCGAAGAAGTCTGGATCAATAAACCAAAGATTACGGCAGCAGCATGACTAAAAGTGTCTCATATTCATTGACACGTAGCGACCTTGGAACTTTTCAGAACACGGCGACGAGGGAGACGGCGACGAATAGGTCGCGCTTGTCTTTGTCATCGGCGGGATCGTTGTCGTAGCGCTGCTGGAGCACGGTGCGGATGCGGAACCAGTCGTTGATGATGGACTCGACGCCCAGCTCTACGAGAATCAAATACGCCCGCGAATCCTCGAGGGCGGGCAAATACTCGATGCGTTCCCACAGCAACACCCGTTCGTCGATCAGCGTGTCCATCATCAAGGCCAACCGGGCGGCGACGAAATCTTTCTCTTCGTCTCCCTTTTTTTCGACGATGTAGGCAGGGCCGATTTCAAGGGCGATATGGGCGCGCTCATGGCGCAGCACATCGTAACCGGGCGACAATACGGTAACCACCTGGTAATCCACATCGGCCATTTTGTCGGTGAAGTACCGGCTTTCGGCGGTGGCGTACCAACGATCGCTGAACGTCCGCCGCCACGCCACCTCGACTTCCCCGTTTTCCCGGTCGCGCTTGCCGTCTTTGTTGCCCACCGTGGCCCGTGCGCCGAAGCGGAATTGATTGGGTTTTTCGGTGCGTTCACTTTTAGCCCGGAACAACAACAACTCGGAATCGGTGTTGCCCCGGTATCCGGTGGCGCCCAACTCAAGCTGGTGCTTCCAAAAGCTTTCCCGCTTTTTCGGCGCCGGTTTCTTGAGGGCGCGCGGTCCGGAGGGCGAGCCCAAGCGGCTGCCGCGCAGGTAAAACTGCCGCAACTCCGGATCAACCCGTGGACGCCGAAGCGCCGGTGTCGTTCCGTCGCTTTCCAACAGCCCATCAGCCGAGTCCAGCATGTCGATGGCCGGTTCGTCCGGTGCGGCAACAGGAACCGGCGCGGCTTCGGCATCGCCAGTCGGCGGATCGGCGGCAAGCGGAAGGTCCTCCGCGCGCACCGACACCGAGGCCAGACTTATGCCCAGGGCGATACGGACCAGCATCCGCACGGCGGCGACATACTCCCGGCTCATGAGGCGAATAGATCCGTCTGGGCCCGGTTGGGTTTTAGGCCAAATTTCTCGTAACAACGGGCGGTGGCGACCCGGCCCTGCGGGGTGCGCTTGAGATACCCTTCCTGAATCAGGAACGGCTCGTATACTTCCTCCAGCGTCCCCGCTTCTTCCCCCACCGATACGGCAATGGAGTTAATGCCGACCGGTCCGCCGGAGAATTTGTGGACGATGGTTTCGAGAATGCGTTTATCCATGTCGTCCAGCCCGTGTTCGTCGATGTCGAGCATGGACAGGGCCTGATCGGCGACCTCGCGGTTAATTTTATTGCCGGCCTTGACCTGGGCGTAGTCGCGCACCCAGCGCAACAGATTGTTGGTGATGCGCGGCGTCCCGCGGGAACGTTTGGCGATCTCCTCCGCCCCGGCGTCGTCTATGTCGACATTGAGAATACGGGAGGACCGGTGCACGATTTGTTTTAATTCGGCGGGTTCGTAGTAATCGAGGCGGTTGGTGAGCCCGAACCGGGAACGCAGCGGGGCGGTGAGCAGGCCGCTCCGCGTCGTCGCGCCGATCAAGGTGAATTTCGGAATGTTCAACCGGACCGAACGGGCGTTGGCCCCCTGGTCGATGACGATATCGATCACGAAATCTTCCATGGCCGAGTACATGTACTCCTCCACGGTGCGGGGCAGCCGGTGAATTTCGTCGATGAACAAGATATCGCCCCGCTCCAGATTGGTGAGCAGGCCGGCCAGATCGCCGGGTTTGTCGATTACCGGACCGGAGGTGGACTTGATGTTGACGCCCATCGCCTCGGCGACGATGTAGGCCAGGGTGGTTTTGCCGAGTCCGGGCGGCCCAACCAGCAGGATATGATCCAACACGTCGTTGCGGCCCCGGGCGGCCTGCACGAACAGTTCCAGGCGTTCGCGGACTTTGCCCTGGCCGACGAAATCGGTGAAGCGGCCGGGACGCAAGCTGATGTCGAACTCGGTATCCGCCTGGTTCAAGGTGTCGGTGATGAAACGGTCGGTCATGGCGCTTATCGCTCGAACGAGAGCTTATAGCCGCGGCGCACATAGGTGGGGATATCCAAATCCTCCCCGCGAAAATGCGTGGGCGTGGCATGGGTGAATTTGCCCTTGTCTTCCTTGGGAAAGAGCAGTTCGGCTTGTTTGTCGTCGCCCTTGACCCGGCGTTTGGAACCGGTGGTCGGCGGGGTCGGCTTCGGCTCGTTCGCCGCGGCGTCCGGCTCAACGTCATCGTCGGAGGCTTTTTCCGGCGCTTTGGCCGAGGCATCGGTGGCGACAGCGGTGAGGGCGATCCGGTTTTTCATGGCCGGATCGATCATGGCGCCGAAGTACATGGTGGCATTGGGCGCCGTCATCTTGCCGATCTGGCTCATGATGCCCTGCATATCGGCCAGGGTGAGGTCCGGCCCGCCGGTGATGTTGATCAGCAGCGCGGTGGCCTCGGAAATCGACCGCCCCTTGTTGAGGTACGGCGAGTCGATCAGGGCCTTGACCGCCGAGGCGACGCGGGCGGGGCCGGAGGCTTCGCCAAATCCGAAATAACAAATGCCCCGGCTCCGTTCGACGAGATGGCGCAGGTCGGCAAAATCAAGATTCAGCACGCCGCGAAAACTGAGCAGGTGCCAGAGGGCGTGGATGGTGGCGGCGACCTGGTCGTCGGCTTTGCGAAACGCCTCCTGAAGCCCGGACTGGGGATCGACGAGGTCGATCAACTTTTCGTTGGGCAGGCAAATCACCGCGTCGGCCACGCGTTGAAGTTGTTTGAGGCTTTCCTGGGCCAGCCGTTTGCGGCTGTCGCTTTCATACGGAAACGGCAGGGTCGCGAAGCAAATCGTCATCACGTTTAACTGGTGGGCGACCTGCAGCAGATACGGCGCGCCGCCGCTTCCGGTACCGCCGCCCAAGCCGACGGCGAGGAAAAGGATGTCGACGCCCTGCAGCATTTCCTTGAGCGGTTCGATGCTTTCCTCGACCGCCATCCGGCCGATGTGGATATCGCCGTTGGCGCCGAGGCCCTTGGTGGTGTTATGCCCGATCTGCAACACGCGGGGCGCTTCGCAACCGGCAAGCGATTGGGCGTCGGTGTTGACGGCGACCACCGGCGGACCCTCCACCCAGAAGGTGGACATGTTGGCTACGCTGTTGCATCCGGCGCCGCCCAGTCCCAGAACCAGGATGCGGGTGCGGGGTTCGACGTCGGGATGCTGAAACAGCCGATCGGCGGG
>CALMYG010000071.1 GCA_937873455.1 uncultured Verrucomicrobiota bacterium | reverse complement strand
TAGAGCAGAGGACTCATAAGCCTTTGGTCGGGGGTTCAAATCCCTCCTCCGCCACGCTATTCCAGACACCTGCGTTCAGGCCGAGGATGCCGCCAGGTTAGCGGCGGTCGGGCTGCCGGAGTGCAAAATCCATTTGGGCGAATTCCGCGGTGGCGAACCACCGCCGCGATTGTTCGCGGAAGGCGTTCCACGCTTCGTATACTTTCCGGTAGGCCGGTTGGGCGTCGGCTTTTTCGCGCAATAACTGTTCGGAGATTTTTTCCGCTTGGGTCATGACATCGTCGGGGAAGCGCTTGAGGATAACCCCCTGGGTGAGCAGGCGGGCGAGCGCCTCGGGGTTTTTAGCATCGTACGCGGCGGTCATCCAGGCGCTGGTCTCGGCGCAGGCCGCGGCGACCGCTTCCTGATAATCGACGGGGAGCCGCTCCCACGACGGTTTATGCACGTAGTGGGAGAGCATGGCGCCCGGCTCCCACCAGCCAGGGTAGTAGTAGTTTTTGATGATATTGTGAAAGCCGAGTTTTTCGTCGTCGTGCGGGCCGACCCACTCCACCGCGTCGATCGCGCCGCGCTCCAGAGCGAGGTAAACTTCCGCGCCCGACAACAATTGCACGGTGACATTCATCCGGCTCATGACTTCGCCGCCCAATCCCGGGATGCGCATTTTAAGGCCATTCAAATCGCCGGCCGATCGGATGTCGCGGCGAAACCAACCGCCCATCTGGGCGCCGGTGCTGCCGGCAGGAAACGAGATGATGTTGAAGTCGGCGAGAATTTCCCGGATCAGTTCCAAACCGCCGCCCTGGTACATCCAGGCGAACTGTTGTCGCGTGGTCAGGCCGAAGGGCACGCAGGTGTCGAACGCGAGGGCTTCGTGTTTGCCGGTGTAGTAATAGCTGGCGGTTTGTCCGCATTGCACGGTGCCTTGCTGAACGGCATCGAGCACCTGGTGGCCGGGAACGATTTCACCGGCTGGGTAGAGACGTATGGTCAACTTGCCGCCGGTGAGGGCGGATACCCGGGCGGCAAAGTATTCCGCCGCGCCATACAAGATGTCGAGACTACGGGGAAAGCTGGAGGCCATGCGCCATTGGATGCGCGGTTGCGTGATCACCGCGGGACCTTCCGTTTGGCTCGGCGCGCAACCGGGCAAGGCCGCCGCACCTGCGGCAAGGGGTAGGGCGCGGGTAATGAACGTTCGGCGTTTCATAAGGCAATGACTCCACAAAAACAACCGGTTTACCACTCGATCGTGAGATCGGGAGGAGGGTCTTGTTGCCGAAGTCCGGTTTCCATTTCTTTCAGCAAGTCTGAGTTTTCGGCCAAGGCGATTCTAAATCCGTATAGGGTGATGCGCACATCCGGTCCGCAATAACCGCGCGCCTGAACTCCGACAAATCGGGCGTGCCAGTTCTGCCAGCATCCGCCGCGGATGACGCGGAAGTTCTCCCGTGAGCTGTGGAGGTCGAGGCAGTACTCCCAGGTGTTTCCGGCCATATCGTAAAAACCAAAAGAATTGGGCGGAAATGATCCGACCGGCGACGTAAATTCGAACGTGTCCACATCCAGCAGCGGATGGTAGTTGGCGTAATTAAACGGCAGGTCGCCTTCGAGGGGCGGGCCGGCGGCGAGGGTCCATTCCTCGTCGGTGGGCAGCCGATAGTTTTGGCGGGCGGTGATGAGGCCGGCCCGGCGCTCGTGTTCGGTGAGCCAAAGGCAAAAGGCCACGGCGTCCCGCCAACTTACCCCGATGACCGGATGATGATCGGTTTGTTCAAAGCCGGGATTGCGCCAATACCGGTCTCCGGTATTCCAAGAGTTATTGTGGTAGTAAAAGAACCGGTCGGTGGCGTCGTGCCCGGTCGCTTCCACAAAGGCGGCGAAGTCCTTGACCCGGGTCGGCCAAACCGCCAATAGGGTGTCCGGACGTTCGGGGACCGGAAAAAATCCGATGCCCAAGCTGTTGCGCCAGGAGCCGGGAGGCGGGGCGGGTTCGCTCGGGGTTTTTCGGGGCGCCTCCGGGCGCTGGCCGCATCCGGCGAGCGATGCGCCGATCACGATGAGCGCCAAGGCAATCCGGTAGCTTGGCTTCCGGTCGGCTTTCCTGGTAATGACTCCGCTCCTCTTCATCTCCAAGTAGATTATCGGGTTTCCGGCGGCAAAACAATCCCGGATACGTCGGAAATTGGGTCGCCCGATACTATACCGGAAATCGAATTAATCGTATTGTAACATTTCTGTGCTGGCTTTAAGGGTTGTGCTTACTTTAGCATGAGATGATATGGCGAGGCTAACGAGCAGATACAAGCTGCGCGGAACGCATGCCCTCCGGGCGGGCGTTTTGGCGGTCCTCCTCACCGGCATGCCGCTGGTCGCGCCGGCCCAGGAGGACCTCGGACCGGAGGAAATGTACACCCGGTCGATCCAGCTTTTCACCGCCGGGCGGTTCGCCGACGCGATTCCCTTTTTCAGCCGCCTGTTTGAAATGTTCGGCAACGAGCCGGATTACGTGCGCGAAATGGAAAACGTTCTCTACGGCTTGGCCAGCGCCTACTACAATACCGCGCAGTACGAGGAGGCGGTGGACACCTATCAGGAGTTCATCAAGCGTTACCCGAATGCCCGCTCCATTGACGAAGTCCATTTCCGCCTCGCCGCCGCGAAGCAGCTTCAGGAAAAATACGACGAGGCAATCGCCGCGTATCAGAAAGTGATCGACACCTGGCCTCGCTCGCCCTTTGTGGAAGACGCGGCCTATCAGATCGCGATCTGCAACATGGCGGCGGAACAGGCCGACGGCGCGGTCACCGCGTTCGAAACGTTCGTGGAAAAATTCCCCCAGTCCGACTTGGTCGCCCAGGCCCTGGTATTTCTTGGTCGGGCCTATTTCCAAAGCGGCGATTATCTGGCCGCCTTGACCGCGCTGGAAAAGGCCGGTGAACAAACCAAGACCCTGGATCACCTCGTGTACGCCAATTTCCTGGCCATGGAAATCGGCGACGCCGCCTTCGAGGATACGGAATACGCCACCGCCCTTCGGGCCTTCCGCCGGGTACGCACCACCCAGTCGCTGATCCGCTTCCAGCAGAGCCTGGTCGACAAGGCGGTGGCCGCGCTGGAGGCTTCGACCCGGATGCAGGTGCCGCCCTCGGAACTTCCCGCGCATTTCCGGCGCGAGCGCCGGTTGCGCGCGTCCGTTCAGACGTTGCAGCAAGCGATGGAGCAATTGACCAAAACGCCGGACTACGATGCCACGTTGTTTCACCGCATCGGGCGCTGTTTTTTCAGCATCGACCGCTTTTGGGAGGCTCGCATCGCCTACGAACGCGTCGTCCGCGAGGCCAAGGACGCCGCACTTCAGGAGACCGCCCATTTCGACTTGATCCTCTCCTTGAACCGGCTGCGTCGTTTTGATGATTTGATCGCCTCGGCCAACGACTATCTGGCCGCCTATGGCAAGGACAAGAAGCTGATCGAGGCCGAACGGGTGCCGGCGGTTGCGTTCATGCGCGCCGAATCCTACATCAACATGGAGATGTTTGAAGAGGCCGAGTCGGAAATGGCCGCGCTGCAGCGGGCGTATCCGAACCACAATCAGCTTCCCCGGATCAAATTTTACCGGGCGCTGGCCATCGCGATGCAGGAGCGTTTCCAGGAAGCGATCGATTTGTTTGAGGCCTGGCTGAAGGACCATCCCAACCACGTCATGGCCGCGGAGGTCGCCTACTGGTTGCCGGTGTCGATGTTTTATGACGGCCAATACGAGGCGGCGATTCCGCTTTTCGATGCGTATGTGGAGGAGTTCGCCATGTCGGTGTACGCACCGGAGGCCGCGTACCGTTCCGCACTGTCCAAGTATTCGCTGGAGAACTTTGAGCAAGCGGCGGCCGAGTTGGAAGTTTGGCTGGAAACCTATCCCGGGCACGTCTTTCAGTGGGAGGCCCAGGTTACGCTTGGCGACGCGTATTCCGCCGAGGGCCGGCTGGAGGAGGCCAGGCAGGCGTATCTCGGCGCGCTCACTCCGGAAGCCGGGCCGATGCAACAACTCGCGCTGGCCCAGATCACCAAGGTGTTCAAGGCCTTGGATTCCGAGGAAGATTACCGCAAGATGGCCGACGTTCACATCCGGTATATCCAGGACAATCCCAACTCCTTTAACATGATTGAGTCGGCCTACCACGCCGGATGGGCGCTCCGCCAGATCGGGCGGATCGACGAGGCCCGGCGCTTGTACTGGAACACCATCGAGCGCTACGGCAACAACCGGCAATGGGACGGTTTCGGTCCGTTGATCAAGGACCTTCGCGCGATGTACCGGGAGATGACCCCGGAAGCCTTGGAGCGCGAATTTGAAAGCTTGATCAACAAGGCCCGGGGCCAAGGTCGGCCCACGCTGGTGTCCCGTCTCGTCCGTGAAATGTTGGGCTGGCGGGAGATGTCCGACCTCGAGCGCGCCCAGGAACTCGACCGCCGGTTTGATGTTGAAGTGCTGGACGCCGAATTGCTCGCGTTCATGGGCAATGCGATGATTCGCGGCGGGGAAAGCACGCGCGGTCAGGAATTGCTGGAGCGTTTGCTGGCCGACTTCCCGCGTTCCAAATACGTGGATGTCGCCTATGCCCGCAAAGCCGAGGCCTTGTTGGCCTCCGGTGATTACACCAACGCCCTCGTCGCCGCCGAGTTGGCGATTGACCGCGCGAACGACAGCGGGCTGATGATGGAGGCGGTGTTTACCAAGGCGCGGGCGCTGCGCGGCCTCGGACAATTCCGCGAGGCGATCGAAGAGTACAACATGGTGTTGGCCAGCCGGGCCAGTCCACGCGCATTAAAGCCCCGGGCGATGCTCGAGGCCGCCGCATGTTTCGAGGCTTTGGGCGAATGGAATACCGCCATACCCTACTACCAGCGCATTTACGTGATGTATGCCGCTTATGTTGAGGAAATGGCCCAGGCCTACCTGCGCAGCGCCGTGGCGTTCCTGAAGCTCCGCGATGTGCAGGCCGCCATCAACACCTACCAGGAAATGTTGGCGGTGCCTTCGCTCGCCGATCGCCCGGAACTCGAAGAGGCCCGAACCGCCCTGGCCAAGTTGGAAGCGAGGACCGGATCATGAACCGCCTGGTCGTAAAAATGAACAACGTCGTCGGCCACGTCGGCGGCTGCCGGCACGCCACGGCGATGCTGTTATCCGGCCTGCTGATTGGCGCCGTGATGTTCTCCGATCTTGCAACCGCCCAGACCACCCGTGAACGTGGTTTCGGCCCGTATACCCTGCAGACCCGTCGCGGCGACGCGACGGTGCGCCTGCTCCGCATTGAACAAGACATGATTTGGGTGGACCGACAAGTCCAATCCGGACAGTGGGTGGAAACCGGCATCCCCCGCCGCGATGTCATCGCCTTCCGCGCTCCCCGGCCTCCGGAATTCGTCGCCGCCGATCAGGCCCAGACCCCGGAACAAATCGCCGCCGCCATTGATCAGCTCCGGCGGATGGTGTCCCGCATGCGGGTGTTTCGTGATTTGCCCGGCATTCCCGTACACGAGGCCATCCTGCTCATGGCTGAACTCAACGAGCGCCGGGAATTCTGGCGCGACGCCCTCCAGCAGTACGAAGAATTGCTGGCGCAGACCTACGAAATGCCGGACCGCCAGCTTATTCGCTACCGCGCCGGACTGGCCCTCTGGCGCATGGACCGGAAGGAGCGCGCCTTGACCTACCTGCTGGACGACCCGATTCCGGAAGAAGACCTCGAATTCTACTCGGCCATCCAGTATGCGCGCGCCGACAGCCTCGCCGCATCCGGTCGCCATCGCGAGGCCATTGATGCTTATTTAACCCTCATCGTCTTTCATCCCTTCTTGGCGAACAATGAACCCCGGGCGCTGGCCGGCATCATTCCCAGTTACATTGCCCTGACCGACTGGGATGCGGTCATGAAAACGTTTGAAGCGCTGCAGGGGGATTATCCGGAAGCGCCGGAAACCGCCGCCATCGAAACCCTGCTGGCGAAATTTTCCGAACAAGTCGAGTCCGAACGGGCTTTTCAGTTGATGGAATAAACCAGGAAGTCGAGGAACCGGTATGAAAATAAAAACTACGCTCTTGATTGCCGTCGCCGTGGGGGTGATGGCCGGGTGGACCGCCACCGTACGCGCCCAGGATGGCGCCGCCGAAGCGGCCGCCCCGAAAAAAACCACCCTGATGGATCTCATCAAGGGCGGCGGTTGGGCGATGTGGCCGCTCGGCACCTTGTCGTTCGCGATGATCGCCATGGCCACGGTGAACTACCAGAAGATCAACTCGAAAAACCTGATTCCTCCGGAAACCCTTGGCTTGCTCAAGGCGGCCGCCAAGGACCAGGATGTCCAGAAGGTGTACGACCTCGCATCCTCGGTGCCGAGTCTTTTCACCAACGCCCTTGCCGCCGGCCTGCGTAAAATCAATCCGGACGATCCCGTCGGTTCCAAGCCGCTGGTCGAAAATGCCATCAGCGAGGCGGTCGCGCGTGAAGAGTCCCAATTCGGATTCTGGATCAACTTTCTCTCCCTCATCTCGGCGGTATCGCCGATGGTCGGATTGCTCGGCACGGTCAGCGGCATGATCGGCGCCTTCCAGAAAATCGGCGCCGGGGGCATGGGCAAGCCCGAAGTGCTGGCCGGCGATATTGGTCAGGCTCTCATCACCACCGCCACCGGGCTGATCATCGCCATTCCCGCCATGTTCTTCTTCTTCATGTTCCGCAACAGCCTCAACCGCATCATTCAAAAAGCCGAAGGTGAATTTTCGATCATCCTCGACAACCTGACCGGTTCCGGTGTCGGCTTCGAGGAGGAGGAATAAACCGGTGACCGGACGGCGGCACAACGTAACGACGCGGCGCGCGGCGCGGCGGATCGGTATGCGGGAGGGCGCGGCATGAAGCTGAAAAACCGCGCCGAGCCCGAACTCGATGTCGACATGACCCCCATGATCGATTGCGTCTTCCTGCTGCTGATTTTCTTCATGGTCGTTGCCACCATGTCCAAAGTCGATCTCACCCCGGAAATCGAATTGCCGGTCGCGCCCAAGGCGGCGATTGCCGAGGACCTGCGCGCCCGCGGCATCATCAACATTCTCCCGGTCGGCACGGTCACCGCCGCCGGGGAAACCGTCACCGTGCAGAAGCCGTTTATGGTGTCCGGCGCGCTCACCGACGACGCCGGCCTGCGCACCTCGGTCATCAACCGTCGCGCCGCCGAACCCGAATTGCGCGTGGTCATGCGCATTGATCAAAGCACCGAGTTCGAAATCGTCCAGCGGGCGATCAAGGCCTGCGCCGACGCCGGGATTTTCGATATTATTTTTTCATCCTACCAAAGCAGCGGGAGTCTCTAAGCGTGAAGATGAAGAAAGTCAGCCAGCCCACGCTGAAGGTCGACATGACCCCCATGATCGATTGCGTGTTCCTGCTGCTCATTTTCTTCATGGTCTCCTCCACCATGCACCGGCAGGAGGCCGACATCAGCTTCGCCCTTCCCGGCACCGCCGATCAATCCGAACCGGTGCAGATTCCCGATGAGCAGATCATTGAAATCATGGACGACGGCACGGTGCTGCTCAACGACCTCAAATACGACAGCCCGAATAGCCGCGATATGCCCGAGTTGCTCGATACCCTTATCCGGTTCAAGGCCACCGCCGATGCCAACAAGGTCGAGGCGATGATCACCATCGCCCCGTCATCCAAAACCCGGCACCAGCGGGTCGTTGATGTCTTGAACGCCTGCGCCGCCGCCAAGATTCAAAATGTAACCTTTGCCACCGAGGACGACGCATGAGTTTTTCAATGAAAGATCTCGGCGCGCTCTGGGGTAAAGGCGACGCGAAGAAACAGGACAAGGCGGCCCAGATCAAAGCGGTCATCCTGAGTATTATCGCCCATATTGCGCTGATCGCGGGCGCCAGTTACCTCACCGTGCTGGTCATCGCCGGCCGCGAAAAAGTGATGTTTGAAGCCAAGACCCCGCCCTCGATCCCCGCCCGGAAACTCGAGCACAGCATCCGGGTGAAAAAGATGCAGGAGCAGGTCCGCAAGCCGCAAATCTTGCAGCGTATGGTTTCGCAAGCCCCCAGCGCGGTCGCCTTGCCCGAGTTGCCCAAGATGGACAATCCGGACATGAAGAAAATGCGGGACACCCCGACGATGACCCAGTCGCAAAATATCCTCGGCGACCTCGGTCGCGCCGGCGGCGGGCTTGGACGCGGACAGACTGGAGGCGGCGGTTTTTCCGATGCCCAGTTTTTCGGTCAAAACGTGCGCACCCGCGCCGTCATCATCGCCTTTGACAACACCCAGACCGTCATCAACAAAGGATTATTGCCGCAACTCGCCGAAGAAACCGGCAAGTTGTTGCAAGGGTTGACCCCCGCCACCAAATTCAACCTGATTGCGTTTGTCGACGGCGCCGCACCGCTTTTCCCCAGCATGGTCTTCGCCACCCAGGAGAACAAAAAGAAGGCGATCGACGGCTTGCGGATCTTGTCCACCGAGGATCGGCGCGAACGCACCCGGGAAACGCGCAAGACCGGGGCGGCTGCCGCTGACTGGAACCAGCGCGGCTTTGTCCCCAACATTACCGGGAACCATCCCGACTACTCGGGCAGCAGTCCGTGGAAAGCAATTGAAATGGCGGCGGAGATGGAGGCCGACACCTTGTTTATCATCACCGATGACGACCTGCCCAACATCCGGAGGGGAACCGCTCGCACCGGGGTTCCGGTGGAAACACACACCCGGGACATCCGGCGTTCGGTCGATGATTTTCAGAAGCGATCGGGGCGCAGCATGAAAATCAACGTCGTCATCTACAAACCCAACACGCGCTCGGAAAAGGCCCGGGAAGCCATCTCGTTTTATCGGGGGCTCGCCGGCGCGGCGGGCGGACGATTGACTACGGTGGACTAACCACCGGCCTGATGGCTCGGATTGGCCGAACGACGGCCTCTTGTGGGGGACGGAGTTATACGCTACATTTATGTTGGTTTAGGAGAGCACGAATGACCGCGACACTAGAGACCATAGAAAGGGAGGCGTTGAGGCTGCCTGCGGAAGCGCGAGCATTCCTCGCAGACCGCCTTTTGAGTTCATTGGGCGAAGAGGTTTTGACGGAAGTCGACGCTGCTTGGATCGCAGAAGCAGAGAAACGCTATACACAATTTAAGTCTGGTGAGCGAAAACCGGTTTCCGCGCCGGACGTGTTTAAGGAGGCCGATCGGATACTTGGATGACGCTAGCCGCATTTGATCCGGATGCCCGAACTGAATTTCTTGCCGCGATTGAGTATTACGAAGAATGTCAAATAGGGCTTGGCCGTCGCTTCCGCGAATCCGTAGAAGTAGAAGTGCACGCTATCGCGTCCATGCCGTATCGTTTCCGGGTATTGCGTGCACCCTTTCGCCGCTGTCTGGTTCCGAAATTTCCTTACGCCATCATCTTCGTACCTGAACCGAGGTTCATCTTGATTGTTGCGGTAGCACATACGAAGAGGAAACCCGGCTACTGGCACGACCGTGTAAAGAAGTATACCTAGATTATTCAGCGCGCGGGAACGCGCTGTCCCCAGAATCCGGGATGTTTGGTCACGGTAAGGTCGCCCTCGATTCGGCATTGGCAGGCCAGCCGGAGGCCGGAATCGGGCTGGTGCGGTGGAAAACCAAGCCGCCATCGCTCCACGTTGGTCATTGGTGATACGGGTCCGGTAACCTCAACCGCGCAGGTCCCGCACGTGCCCAGTCCCCGGCAGTTGACCCAACGTGCGTTGCCGTTGTACGGCGACTCTTCATTCTCCAGCAACACCTCGCGCAGGTTGGCGCCGACCGGTGCGTTCAGTGATTTACCGCGATACTCAATTCGGGGCATCGTCAAACCTTTTGCTTTCGAAAAATCATCACGCAGCTTGGTTGACTTTGCAACCCGACGGATTTACTTTTTTAACGGAAATCAAGGACTGCGCTTACTGCGTCCTCACAACCACACAGCATCGACCCGGCAAGATCAAAAAGCGATCATGAACCGACGTGAACAGGAAAGCGACGCTCGAACGGACCCTCGGAGTAACGAGTGGCTCGAAAATACCCGTCTATTTCAGTACTGGGCGAGCATGAAGCAGGATATTCTCCTCCACAAATGGTACGAAAGCGAGCGGGCCGGCCATGATGTGGGCTGGGAGCGCGCCTCCACCAGTTGGATGATTCATCACCGGCGTCGGTTTGACGCCTCGCATCGCCCGCCGGCTTGAGCGCGGCCATGCACGACCGTCCTCGCCGTTCCCGTTACTCCCGCGAACAGTGGCAAGTTCAGCGCGACCGTTTTCAGATCGATGCCGAAACGCCGGCCCCGGTCAATGACCACACCATGCCGATGCGCGAACCGCTTCAGCGGCTGATCAAAGCGCTGGGCATCGAGGCGGATACCCTGCAACGCCGCTTGATGGAAGGATGGGAGGCCATGGCCGGCCAGCCGTTGTGCCGGCACATCCGTCCCGGCCCGATCGACCGCGGCGTCCTGACCGTGTACGTCACCAACTCGACGCTTCTTTCCGAATTGTCCCGGTTTCAAGGACCGGCGTTGTTGAAGAACATTCAGGCGGCCGTGGGGTCGCGCGAGGTTCACAAGCTTCGCTTTCTGATTGACCCCGACACCCGGGCCACGCGTCTTTCGCGATGAGCGACGCCGTTTACGGGGTCC
>CALMYG010000070.1 GCA_937873455.1 uncultured Verrucomicrobiota bacterium | reverse complement strand
TCCCCTAAAACGTAAGCAATTGCAACCGGTTAGTGCCACTATTTCTGTGTCCCCGATTTCTCACGTAATCTCGATTAGGTTAGCGAGTGTGTTAACGATGGATGTTAAAGAAAATGCCACTATTTCTGTGTCCCCGCTTTCTCCTTGATTCCGAAGGCTCGTCAAGTCCATCGGGCCGTGCTTTGGGGCGATTATGCCCGCAGCCGCGATTGTTAACCGGCACGCTCATGCTGACGCTACGCCAAGGCGGTAGCGTATGCCACACTTCTCTCTCCCCGAGTTTCCTCAAGAACGATTACCCCGATTGCCCACGGTGCGTATTTTATGTACTCACTTTGCAATCCAAGCCTCCCAACTGCAACCCCTATGCCAAAGAAGAGCAAGGGAAACACGATCAATGTTCCCGTGGCTCCGTACATATTGTGTCCGCGGAACACGACACCTCGACTATCCTGCCAAACGGATTTCACCGTCGATATCGTTCGAGACATGAAGTGATGCATGCTTGACCTGTATACCGCCTTCACCTAGTGCCACTATTTCTCTGTCCCCGGTTTCTCCGGTTTCTTCGACTCCAAGTCTTCAATGCGACCGAGTAGGTGGTTGAAGTAAACCAATACGCATAACAAACCTATGCCAACAACTCCGAGGAGCATTGCGTGCATGTTAATGTACCGTTCGACTGTTCCAAACCCACTCCAACGCGCGAATGAAAATGCCAGAGAAATTGTCACCATCGCACACAAGCCTAGAGTGCTAACCGCAATTTTTGCAGCAACTAGATTTTTCACATGAAACTCCTATTAGGGGAACGGGTTTCGGATCTTTTCAAATACTTCTTCGCCGTGAATTGCTTTCACTTTTCCGGTGCGAAGTTCTTCGAGGCGGCGTTTTGCAACCGCGGCCCATTTGCGATCAATTTCAGGGTCGGGGGGATTGAGTGTACGCAACAAAGCATCCACAACCAAAGCGCGTTGTTCCAAGGGCAAACCTTCTGCTTCATGTATGATTTCAGCGGTAGTAATCATGTCATTCCTCGTACCTGATAGAAAGTACCCGAATCCTGGGAATTGTGCCAGTGCCGCTTTGGGCAGAAAAACGGCCCGCTGTATTCATATTCCGGCGAACGTCGGAAGTCACGGGCGGCGAAGCCGTACCGTGGACGTTCTGGTTGGGCCGGTCAGTTCGAGAATCTGATCGACCACCTCTTCGACGGGCGCGGTTGTCTTGATCTCATGCGTGCATCGCTCTCGCAGTAAAGGTTCGATGCTCTCAAGGTCGGCCAGTATCCGGGCCATATCCTGAGGCGTCTGACCAAAAGAGTTGCCTGAGCGAGAACGAATGCGCGACATCATGACTTCACGTGGTGTGAATCTTACCCCAAATAGTGGGCCAGTGTAGCGAAGTTGCTATACTGACAGGACAGGAGGGTAAGATGAACACGATTGGGAAGAGTCACGAGCGGTACGACAAAGAGTTCAAGAATCATGCGGTGGAAATGCTTTTGGAGAGCGGCCGGCCATTGAAGCAGGTGGCGCGGGATCTGGGGGTGAGTGATGCGTCATTGAGGGCCTGGAAGACGGCGTATCTGGGAGATGCGGACGCCCATCCCGAGGGGCGGCGATACACCAGCGAGCATCTGGCCGAGGAGAATCGGCAGTTGCGCCGGGAAGTGGAATATCTCCGGAGGCAGCGCGACATCTTAAAAAAAGCGTGCGGCATCCTCTCGACCGAGCCGCCGAGAGGTATGCCATGATCCAGCGTATGGCGGCTGACTATACGGTTCGGGAACTGTGTCATGCGTATGATGTGTCGCGGCACGGCTATGACCAGTGGCGGCATCGGCAGGGCCATGATCGGCAGGCAGGAGACAATCGGCTGGTCGTCGAGATCAAGGCGATCTTCAAGAAGAGCCGGTGCAGCTATGGCGTGCCCAAGATGACGCAGGCCTTGCGCAAGAAAGGCTATGTTGTCAATCACAAGCGTGTGGCCAGGTTGATGCAAACACATGGCATTCAAGGACGTAAACGCAGGGCCTACAAGCCCAGAACCACGGACAGCAACCATAACGGGCCGATCGCCCCGAACCGGTTGGCGCAGGTCAAACATCAACTCACCGGACCAGACCAGGCCTGGGTATCAGATATCACGTATATCCCCACCCGGGAAGGTTGGTTGTATCTGGCCACCGTTATGGATCTGTTCAGTCGTCGGATTGTTGGCTGGAGTTGCTCGACAAGCCTGAGGTCTGAACTGGTCAACCTGGCCTTTGTGCGTGCATTGCGCCATCGCCAGCCATCGCCGGGGTTGATCTCGCATTCCGACCGAGGCGTCCAGTATGCCGCCGCGTCACACCGGCGACTGCTTGAGGCGTACGGTGTGGTTCAAAGCATGAGTCGCAAAGGCAACTGCTACGACAATGCCGCCGCAGAAGCCTTCTTCAGCCTGCTGAAAGCCGAGACCTTGCCGGAATCAGGTTCTTTTAAATCCAGAAAGGAGGCGTTTGCAGAACTGTTCAAGTACATCGAGACAGAATACAACCGAACGCGAATCCACAGTTCATTGGGTTATGTTTCCCCTGTGGACTTCGAAATCCAATATGCTAAATTACATGAAATCGCTTAGCTCGCGTGGCCCAATTTTAGGGGGTAAGTACAGTGCACTCAACAGGACGATCCCTCCGAACCTGTGGTATAGGTCAGCTTGCTCCTCCGCGCATCCAGATACGAACAGTCGCTTGTTCCCAACTTTGGTCATCGCCTCCGCAAGACGATCCACGTTCCAGTGCTGATGCCCCTCCGCATCCATGGACGACCATCCGGGCTCGTCCATGTCGATGCACGGGAATCCCCGACGTCGTAATTCATCAACCACGGACGTCTTGCCAACTCCGGACATCCCGGTGATGAGAGTAGGTTTCATGTTCCCTTCTCCCGCCCAACGACAAGCCTCAGTGCGCCCCGCTTCGGGGCTGCACTGGAGGCGCATGTTGTGTGCCGGGCATGCCCGGCTGCTTACAGGTGATGATATG
>CALMYG010000069.1 GCA_937873455.1 uncultured Verrucomicrobiota bacterium | reverse complement strand
GGGTCTGCCCGACGGATTCCCGCGGTAGCACATGCGCCTGCGGCGCATAAAGAGGACTGACTCGCTACACAATCTCCTTCATGATCCTGATGGTGTGAATGATGAAAGCGAAGGGTTCAGTCAAGGAATCCGGGATGCAAACCGGCCCGGTTGACCCACTTTTACTTAATGACCGGCCTTGCCGCATCTGCTGATTCCGGGTATTGCTATAAGCCATGCACGCTTTCCCTATACGCATGTGGCTGGTCGCCGCCGGACTCGCCGCTTCTACCGCCTGGGCCCAATCCGGATTTCCCACCACGGCGGTCTATAACGCGGGAGGCGATGTGCTGAGCGTGGATTGGTCGACGAATAATACCTTCATCGTGGCGGGGACGACGAATATTTCCTCGATGTATGAACTTCAAGTGTTGCGTTTCTGGACCAACAGCATTACCTGGACGAATCGACCGGAAATGAATGACCTCGTAGTTCACTCTGTTCGGTGGCATCCAGGCTTGAATCGGTTGGCGATCGGCCGTCAGAAGGATATTAACCGGGAAGAAGTATTGGTTTACCAAGTCAATCTCGCCAACGGCCAATTCACTTCGACCAATCGCATCGAAACCGCGGACGCCGCGACCGCCATTGCCTGGAATCCGAGATTCAGTGAACGGTTTGTCGTTGGTACCGAAGGCGCAACCAATGAGTTGATCGCCTACAGCTTTAATCCACCGAATGTTACCACCGTGGCCGTGGCGAATATTTCCGGTAATCGCAAGGTCCAACGCAACGCTCTCGCCTGGCATCCAAACGGCACTAATTTATTGGTGGGATTGGATAATTCTACTCCCAATCTGATGCATTTCCGCTTAGCTGGCAGTACGTGGACGAGCCAAGAAATCAGCCCGTGGTTGGTTAACCGCGCGGTCACGGCGGTGGGTTGGTCGCGGGATGGCGGGTTGGCGGCGGTGGGTGGCAATCCTTCCGGCACCTTTAACGACAACCTGCTGGTCTACCGCTACAACCCCTCTACCTTCGCGTTGACCCCGCTCACCAACGGGGTGCCTGCCGTGTCGCGTCCGGTGATGGGGGTTCATTGGTCGCCGTTGGGGGATATTCTGGCGGTGGCGCTGGGGGGTGGGGTCGCCGAGTCCAATGTCCGGTTCTACCGCTTTCGCCCCGACCTGGATAGCATGGAGTTGATCGGGCAAAATTCGATCGGCAGCGGCGTGGTCAACGATATCCGCTGGTCGCGCGACGGACGGTTTCTCGTCGCGGGGGGGAATACAAGTCCGCAACAAATCACCGTCCTCCGTGCGGACTTTGCCGATCTGCGGATCACCAAGACCAGTCCCACGAACAACCTGTGTTTGGGTTCGAACCTCGTGTATTCCCTTTCCGTACAAAATCTCGGCCCGCAGCCGGCGATCTCGGTGACGGTGACCGATCAACTTCCCGCCTCGGTTTCGTTTGTAACATCCTCGCTCCCGTTTACCAGTTACACCGTGGACAATAACCTGTTCGTAGCGACCCTCAGCACCAACTTCCCGGTGAATGCCACCACCTCCTTCACCATCACCGTCAGCATCACCACCAACGCCTTCGGGGTGATCACCAACCGCGCGTGGGTTTCTTCCCTCACCCTCGATCCGTCCCTCAGCAACAACGTCGCCATCGCCACCAACCGGATCGACTTCGATTGCGACGGCGTGGCCGATGTTATCGATAACTGCCCGTTTGTATTTAATCCGGATCAACTCGACTTTGACAACGATGGGGTGGGCGATGTCTGCGACAACTGCCCGTCGATTCCGAATCCCAACCAGCTCGACAGCAACGGCGACGGGGTGGGGGATGTCTGCACGAACGTGGTGGCGGACTTGGCGGTGACCAAGGTCGCTTTCCCGACCAATACCTACATACCCGGAAGCAATCTGATTTACCGCATCACCGTCACCAACCGGGGAACCTCGGCGGCGGTCCGGGTCACCCTGACCGATTTCCTGCCCCCGACCAACCGCGTGCTGATTCAATCCATCTCCCCCACCTTCGGAAGCTGCGTCCTTAGCAACGGCCTGCTGACCTGCCAGCTCGGGAACATGTTGTCCGGGGCGACCGTGCGCGTGACCATTACCGCCACGGTGGATTTTGCCGTTTTCGAGGCGTCGATCACCAACACCGTATCGGTCACCAGCCTCATCGCCGATACCAACCTTCTGAATAACCAGGCTTCCGTCACCAACTGGCTCGATTCCGATGCCGACGGTATTCCCAATATCATCGACAATTGCCCGTTTGATTTTAATCCCGACCAACAGGATACCAACGGCGACGGCATCGGCGATGTCTGCGATCCGTGCGGGGATATCCCCTTTGATCCCAACGACGCCGGCGATCTCGACGGCGACGGCATCCCGGACTACTGCGATCCGGACATCGACGGCGATGGCCTGCCCAATGACTGGGAAATCCTGTATGGCTTTGATCCCCGGTCACCGACCATTATCGGGGAATCCATGGACGATCCCGACAACGATGGCTACACCAATCTCGAGGAATACATCGCCGGGACGCATCCGTTGGAATCCGATTCCTTTCCCCGAGTGGGCGAGATCAACTACGCCGCCGGGGCGGTGGTGGGGTGGAGCGGAATCACCGGGCGGTGGTACGATGTGTTGTACGCCACCAACCTGCCGGATGGCCCGTGGCTGATGTTGCGGAGCAATATTGCCGGAACCAACGCCTGGATGACCTGGACTGACACCAATCTCCCGCCGCTCCGCGCCTACCGCTACCGGGTCCGCCTCGCCGAGTAGGGCGCTTCAGCGCGCCCTCATTAAACCCAATCGTTAACCCAATCGCCCTCGTCCACATCCGGCTCTTGAGGAAGCGAAATTCGATGATGTTAACGAGTGTGTTAACGAGTGTGTTCAGACCTCATAAACCCAATCGTTAACCCAATCGTCCACATCCGGCTCTTGAGGAAGCGAAATTCGATGATGTTAACGAGTGTGTTAACGAGTGTGTTCAGATACGAAACCGCCAATCTCGAACATTGACACCGCCAGTGCGGTCTCTAGGCTAACCACCATGAATGTATTCAACTTCCGATTTTCCTGTAAACCCGCATCGCGACAAACCGGACGGCTATTCGCTGTCCTTCTCAGCATGTCCGCTTCCGCTTTTGCCGCCCAGCCGGCCACGCTCGAGGAAATCGACGCCCGGATCCAGGAAGTGGAAGGGGCGTTGATCCGCGCACAGGCCGCCCGCTACCAGCAAAAACACCACTTGGAATACAACGACCCCAAAGCCGCGCCCAAGTATCAGCAGGCTAAGGGCTTGGAAAAAGAAGTGCTCGACCTCCGGCGCGACCTGGATAACCGGTTGCGGGTGACCGACCCCGAAGTCCGGCGGCTGGAAAAGGAAATCGCCCGCTTGAATCAGGAATCATCCAGCCACCGCCAGTTGGCCGAAGCCATTGGACGGGAGCTTACTGCCGCGGAATCGGCGGAGGGGGACGCCGCCGAGGAGCAGGTCGCCCTGTTGCGGTTCGAGCTGGCCCAGGCCGAGGCCCAACGCGACGAAAAGGCCCGCCAGGCGCTGGAAACGGTCGAGACCTTGAACGCCCACAAGGAGCAGGCGGCGGCCAAGGATCCGGAAGCGGCCGACCTGTTGGCCCAACTTCGGGACCGCGAAGCGGCCTACCGGGAGCAATTTGGCGAGTTGCATCAGACCATGAACCAGCATCCTGACGTCAAAGCCCTCGATGCCGACCGGCAAAAACTGGTGCAGGAACTCCAGGAACTCCGCCGGGCCCGCGAACGCCTGGTCGCCGGCGAGTCGCGATAGGCGATGCTTCCGCCACCCACGGAGGGGTGGCCCACAACGACGGATCACCCCTTGGCGTGTAGGCCGGACCTCTGTGTCCGGCGGAATCCCCTTCCGCCACCCACGGAGGGGTGGCCCACAACGACGGATCACCCCTTGGCGTGTAGGCCGGACCTCTGTGTCCGGCGGATTCCCGCTAGTCAGCCCATCAGGGATGCGTCCTCATCTCGCGCCAAAACAAATTCGCCGGTTGACGTATCGGCTTGCCCCTTGCTACTTTCGCTTAACGTTTGCGATGATTATGTCTATTCTTTGTTCATGTTCAGCGCCATCAGCCTTTAACCTTCGCCTGAGGTGAATTGTGTATATATCCAAGCTTCCCCGCGTCCTGTTTCCCGCTTTGGTCTGCTCGCTTTTGTGCGGCCTTTTTTCCTTCGCCTTGGATGCCGAACCGAATGCTGAAGCCGGTAGTGAAGCCCGCGTGACGCTAACGTCCACCTTGTCCGGTGGCTATCGGTTGTTTGCCTTTGAAGCGAGCGTGCAGGAGTTGATGGAAACCATTACCGGGGAAACCGGAGTCGCCATGGCGGCGGATGACGCGTTGGCGGGGCGCGCGGTGACGATTGAAGCTGAATACGAGAGCCTTGAAGCGCTGATTCAAGCGCTTTCCGACAGCCATGCCATGGTGTATGAAACGGATGGCGAAAGCACCCGGCTGGTTTCCGCGCGCGTGACCAGTTCGTCGCCGCTGATGCAACAGCGCTCCGCCGATCCGGATGCGCTGGATCCGTCGGCAGTTTTGGATGCCGTCATGGATCGAAAGTCCGCCCGGGCCACCCGACTTCCGCCCGGCATGTTGACCAATTCCCGGGAGCCATTGCATGTATTGCGGCACTATGAAACGCCGGCCATTCTCTTCGCGAATGCGATCCTCGATACGCGGCGATTGGTCGAAACCGGGGAGGGACTCGATATACCCGCGGAATTTAAGGCGGCGGCTGATACCTCGGCGTATATTATTCAGTTTGATCGCAAGGTGTCCGATGCAGATCGCCGGATGTTGGAGCAGGCCGGCGCCGACGTAAGCCACTTCATGCCCAATCGCGCGTATGCCATCCGCATGGCGCCGGATCGGGTCGCCAGCCTGCGCCAGTTGCCCGGGGTTTATGTGGTGGAGCCTTATCACCCCTTCTACAAAATGAGTGCGACAATCCGCGACCGGATGGTCGGCGGCATGGATGAACAGGAAGCGGCGAAACCGGCGTCCTTTACGCTGATGACCTTTGCCGGCTCCGATGTTACCGACCAATTAACGGCTGCTGGAATAGATATCCAGCGAACGGAAGCCGCCGGCAATCGTCAAGTTCTCACCTTTATCTCCGACCGTGCGCAGTTGGCCGGCGTCTTGAACATGGATGATGTCCAGTGGGTGGAACCCTTTGAGCCGGCCGTGGCCATGCACGATCTTGAAGTTAAGCACCTGGCCGTTCCTTCGGCCCGGCAAGTGCATCCCAACCTGACCGGGGAAGGCGTTATTGTGGCGGTTACGGACTCCGGCGTCGATTTCAAGCATCAGGCCTTCAGTGATGTACAAGGGCAGGCCACCTCCACAAATCTGAATACCCGCATCGTCCATTACGAGTTCCGGGCGGGACCTCTTACCGAAGGACTTCCCGGCGATACGGACGGGCACGGAACGCACGTTTCCGCGTCGATTCTCGGCAATGGCGCCTTGTCGCAGACGGTGATATCCTCCCCCGGTTCCAAGCGGCCATACACCACCAATCAATTTGCCGGCGTGGCGCCACGCTCCCGCTTGGTCATGCTGGAAGACTTCAACAGTATCTCCCAGACCGAGCAGGCCCGATTAGGTTATGAAAAGGGCGCGAGGATTTCCAACAACAGTTGGGGCTATTTGAATTTCTTCGAATACGGCACCGCGAGCGCCTTGTGGGATACGAAGGTCCGTGATGCCGACGCCGATATGGCCGGCAATCAGGAATACATTGTATTCTTCGCCGCCGGCAACCAGGGCGGGGCCAATAGCGACGGCAGCGGCGGTACGCCTGGAACGGTGTCGATGCCCGGTAATGCCAAAAACGTGATCACCGTTGGCGCCTTGGAGCAACCGCGTTATGCCAACAACATCATGGGAGTATTTTTCGGCGGCCAACAGTATTTTGCCGATCAGGAAAGCGACTCGGACTGGCAGGTTGCCAGTTACAGCGCCCGTGGGCCGGTATCCGCCACCGACCTCCGCGTGAAGCCCGATCTTGTGGCGCCGGGGTCGTTTGTGCTCTCCGCTCAATCCCACGAAACGACGCCGGATGAATTTGCCTTTGATTTCAGCGCGGTCGACTACCGCTTCGGTAATGTGGATTCCGGTACAAACTATGCGTTCAGCAGTGGAACGTCCATGGCGACGCCGCTGGCGGCGGGCGCCGCGGCGTTGGTTTACCAGCATTATACCAATTTATACAGCAGGGCGCCGAGCCCCGCCATGGTCAAAGCGATTCTCGTCGCCGGGGCGCGATCGGTCAATTCGCTGACCTATCGACGTCCGATCTGGAGTGAGTGGCTGGAACAAGTGGACGATGGTTGGGGCGTGGTGGATGTGGTTCGCTCGGTAGCCGGACCGCGGATCCGCTCACAAGACCAGGTGATTTTTCTCGACCAGGATCAAAATCAACCGCTGACGACGGACCAAATTTCTTCCGCGTTTACCATTACGCTCGGTCCCAATGACGGAGGCTTGCGCGTGGTCATGGCCTACACCGATAAGCCGGGTACCCCCGGCGCCGGTGTCCAGTTGGTCAACAACCTGGACTTGATCGTATTTGGTCCCAATGGGGCGATTTATCGCGGCAATCAGTTTGATTTTGACGGCGTGCATGCCTACCGGTGGTCGAACTCCGACCCCGTTCTTTTTGACCAGTATAACAATGTGGAAGCGGTCACGATTCCCGCCGGCGGTCCCGGCACCTATTCCGTCCGTGTGTTTGGCCGCCAAGTACCGCAGGGGCCGCAGGATTATGCGTTGGTCATTCAACGGGGCATCGGTTTCCAGGGCCGTACCGGCGGTAACTTCCCGTCCGTGGCGCTCGACACGAATGATTTGCCGGTCATCGCCTATTCCTATGATCCGGATGGCGAAGGTAGTTTCTCGAATGTCACCAAGCAAATCTTTGTGCGCCGCTGGGCCGGTCCGTATGGTGATTTATCGGAAAAAGACGAGTGGAAACGTCTGGAAAACCAATGGTATCCGGTTCGTGGTTCGCTGGATTTCGGCGGCATCAGCCGCACGCTGGAAAATTCCGAGTATCCTTCCGTGGCCGTTCGCGGCACCAACATCTACGTGGCCTGGGAAGAACAGACGACGTTTAACGTGCAAAGCGCGGTCACCAACCGCCGGATTTTCCTCAAGCACTTTGACGGCGTCAATTGGGTTGAACTCAACAATTCCGCGCGGGGTTTTGGCGTGAGTCAGAACACGAACGGCTATGATGCCACGCGTCCGGTCGTTGGGGTGATGGGGGATGGTTCCCCGGTGGTCGCCTGGTTGCAGGGCGGCGCTAATCCCAACATCATCCGGGTGTTTGCCGCGCGCTGGGATGGTGCGAATTGGGTCGGACTTGCCGGTTCCAATGTCAGCGGCATTCCCAGTCCAGCCGCGACCAAGTTGGCGGAGGAATTGACCATGGCCATCAACGGTTCCGGCAATCCGGTCGTTGCGTTCAAGGAACAGACCAATCCGGATGGCGTTGTGGTCATGCAATGGAACGGGGCGGCGTGGGGCAATATCAGTCCTCCTGATTCGCCTCCGGTTATTTTCCGGCCCAAAATCGCCGCCGGACCCGGTCCCAACAACTTGGCCTTGGCCTGGATCCAGACCTTCGGGTCCAATCCCGGGGTTTTCATGCAGGATCAGGTGTATGTGTCGCGCTATAACGGTGCATGGTCAGCGGTGGGCGGATCGCAGACCTTCCCCGGCGTCAGCGCCGCGCGTTCCCTTTCCGAAATGCCCCGGGATGTGCATGTCGGGGTTTCGTCCACGAACGGCATCACCGTGGTCTGGCAGGGCGGTACCAATATTGGCGAACGCACCATGCGGGTGCGTCGCTGGCGGTCCGGTCAAACGAATTGGCTGGACGTGGGCGGGCCGATTACCAATGGCATTACCCGTATGTTGGAAACGTACTCCGCCCCCGCAGTGGCCATGGACAAGGCCGGACTGCCGATCATCAGCTTCGCCAATACCCTGACCATCACCAATGTGCAGGAAGTGCAGACCTACACCATCATCAGCGATCGCAATCCGCCGCTTTTCCAGGGGTTGCAATACGCCCGGGGCGGCACCAGCAGCAATGTGGTTCTTTCCTGGCAACCGGCCACCGACCTCTTCTCCTCGAACATCATCTACCATATTTATCAAGGTACTTCCGTTTATCCGTGTTTTGACGTGCCGATGTGTTCGTTTGGGGAGGTGTTCAGCAATCGCATCGCCTCCGTGACCAACCGCACCAGTTTCACCAACTTCCTCAATGTCGTGCCCTATCAGCTCCGCTGTTACGCCGTGCGCGCCGAGGACGAAAGCGGCTTGACCGACGGCAATACGGTGATTCATTTCGCCGGGGCCGTGACCACCAATGCCTTGGGCCAGACCAACGATTGCTTGGCCATCGATACCGATGCCGATGGGCTGCCGGATTGGTGGGAAAACACCTGGTTCGGCAACATTACCGGGGCCATTCCGGGTACGGTATATGCCACCAACTGTGTTGGCGGATTGACCGCCTCCAATGCTTTTCTCCATGGCACCGATCCGTTTGGCTGTGACGCCGACGGCGACGGCATCAGCGATGCCGACGAAATCGCCCTGGGTCTGAACCCGCGCAATCCGGACACCGATGGTGACGGCTTGAATGATGCGCTGGAGCTTGCTCTCGGATCCAACCCTCGGCATTACGACAGCAGCGGAAACGGGGTCAGCGACGGCGACATGTACCGCCTCGGCTACCATCCGACCAACACCGCCGAAGTGTTTAACCGCGTATTCCGGGAATCGTTTGAGGCGGGATCGACTTCGCGCATGGCTTGGGCCAAGAGCACGCCCAACGCCGCCTTCCCGTATAATTTCTGGCACCTGTCGACCGCGCAACCGGTCGCCTTGGGCACCAACGTCATCCGGGAGAACTTCCCCAGCACCAATACCTATTACCGGTTTGCCCTGGACCCCACGACCACCAATCCGGCGGCCATCTACGGGTTCTCTACGAATGCCTTGGTTGCGGGTATCGTCAGCCCGCCGATCAATGCTTCCACGCTCGCAAATCTCCATGTGTCGTGGCGGGAGTTTTATGCCACGGAAACCGGCAAGGATTTCGTGTTGGTTCAGGCCCGCAGTCTGGTCAATTCCAATTGGGTGGTGGTGCGTGAAGGCAGATCCGGGCAATCGGGTGACTGGTTAATCGGGCGCGCCAACCTCTCAGCTTACGCCGGTCATGCCGGCGTGCAGCTGCGTTTCCTGTTTACCGCTGATTCCATCAATAACAACAACGTCGGCTGGTACATCGATGATGTCGTCTTTTATGAGGGCTTGTCGGTCGGCGGTGGGACCAACGGGTGGGTCCGTGACATCTTCGGCAAGCCGGTCTTGGGCGCCGAGGTGTCGGCTATTGGCGTGCGGGTGGTGACCAATCCGGTCAATGGCCATCTGGTTCAGCAGGCCTCCAAGGTGTTTGCTTCGGCATTGACCGACGCCGCCGGCGGGTATGTGTTGAATGGATTGCCACGGGGTCAGTACCACCTTCGGGTATCTCATCCGCAATATCTGACGGAATTCTGGGCCGGTCAATTGACGCAAAGCGGCCAGTACACGTTCGGCAACGAATTGAATCCCGGTGTATTTTCGGTAACCAATGCCGTGACGCTGGACCTCAGCGCGGGCGGCCCCGCCCCGGCGGTCCAGTTTGAAATCGAGCCCGGTGATCCGTTGAGCTATGTCGGAGTCTCCGCGACGCAGGCGCTCCCGGTCAGCGTCAATTACCAGCAAGGCATTTCGCGCTGGAACGGCGCCACTGGCACCAATGCGGCGTTCGGGCTGTTGCAAACGGAAACCAATCAGAATGTCAGGTTCAACGAGGCGAGCTTCGATGTGAATCCAGTGCGCCCGAACTTTATCACCCATCTGGGCGCGGGCGAGCACCGGCTCGGTTTGGGTACCAATCATTGGCGGATACCGGCGGTTCATGTGACCGCGGCTGCCGGCGAGTTCGCCCGGATTTACTTCGTCACCAATGCCGGACGCGGGCACCTGTATGTGGCGTCCCTGGATGGCATCTCCCGTCCGATTTACCTGAACGGTGTGCCCACCGGATCGAACACGCCGGCGTTGATTCGCGTACAGGCTGGTCAGCATCTGGTCCAGGTGGCACGAACCAATGAACCGCTGTTGCCCAGCCGCCTGGTCCATGTCCCGTTGGGCGGGCGCACCAACGTGGCCTTTGCCGCTTCGGGATTTGCCGGCGGTGTCGGCGGGTTGTCCATCGAAGCGCAAACCCCGCAGGGCGCCGTGATCAACAATGCCCTGGTCTATGTCAACGGCCGGTTTGTTTCCGAAACCCCGTTCACCGCGACCAACCTGGTTGAGGGCCTCTATCCGGTGATGATTGTCCGGGAAGGCTACAAACATTCACAGACGCTGAACCTCTGGGTGCAATCCAACCAAACCACGCAGTTACGCGTGACCCTTGAACAGGCCGACCTCGATTTTGACCGGGTCGGCGATGCCACCGAGTTGGCAGCCTACCGCCGCGCCGTGCAACCGGAGGCGATCAGTAATTATGTCGGCGTTCTGTGTTCGGCGCTGTCCGGCAGTTATTTAAACACCCTGTTGCCCTCCTTGTGCGTCAGCCCGATCAACACGGACGCCTGGACCAACACCATCAGCGCCAATAACATCTTCCTGTTCAGCGGGGCCAGCGACCCGGACGCCGATGGGTTGACGAGTTTTCAAGAGTTTGAGATGGGTCGTTTGTACGGAATCGTGCTGGATCCGCTGATCGCGGATACGGACGAAGACGGCATGCTCGATGGTCAAGAAGTAGGGCTGGATGGTTTCTTGATCAATACCAATGCCGGCAACCACCTGATGTACGCCGCCACGGAATTGGCCACCAATGCGGTGGAGGGCGCCACCTCCCTGCGCGCTAAATTCGTCGGGCGATTCCTCTCCGGGGTATGGAACTTCGGCACGAACCTCCCTGTGGTGGGCTCCATTGAAGGCGATCGTATCGTCGCCACCGGCGTGGTTCACACCGCCCCGGTTCCGCCCAGCGCGACCGAAGTGATCACCGTCTTGTCCGGTATTCCTTCGCTCGGTAAGAGCCAGGCGATTTCCATTGGGCATCCGACGGAAGCCCGGTTTTTCGCCGATACCGATCCGACGCGGCTGGACACCGATGGCGACGGCATGTGGGATGGATTTGAGTACCAATTCCAATTCATCACCAACGGCTTCGGAATGGTGGTGCGCATTCTCGATCCTATTGAAGCCGGCGGGAATGACGATGATCCCGATGCCGACGGGTTGAGCAACTACCAGGAGTTTCTGGGGGTTGATGGCATCGCCAGTACCAAGACCAACGACTGGACACACCCCAACAATCCCGATACCGACGGGGACGGCATGCCGGATGGCTGGGAGTTTTTCTACGGATTTAATCCGTTGGATCCTTCGGATGCTGAATTGGATGCCGATGGCGACATGCTGACCAACCTTCAGGAATACCAGTTCGGTACCAACCCGCGCCTTTATGACACCGATGCCGACGGTTTGTCGGACGGTGAGGAAGTGCTCATCTTCGGGACCGATCCGCTGAATCCGGATAGTGATGGCGACGGCTTGTTTGATGGATTGGAAGTGCAACTGGGCACCGATCCGCTCAACCCGGACACCGATGGCGACGGCATGCCCGACGGATTTGAGGTGCTGGACCATCTGGGCAACCTCCGTCCGCCCCATCTGCGTTTGAATCCGCTTGATCCGTCCGACGCCCATGAGGATTATGACGGGGACGGCTTGACCAACCTGGAAGAATATTTGGTGCGCGACGGCTTGTTCGGCAACCATCCTACCAACTACCCGATCTTCCGGTATCAATGGTATGGCAACTTGAATTGGTTTGACGGCCTGTTCGATAGTTGGAGTTTCAATTATACCCCGTTCCGCTATCAGGTTCCGGTGTGGGATTATTCGACGGATCCCTTTAATGCGGACACCGATGGCGATGGCATGTCTGACGCATTTGAGACCTTGTACGGCTTGCATCCGAATGACCCCGTCATGATCGACGGCAGCACGGTCGTGCGTTATCCGCTCCTTGGCCCTGATGGCGACCCGGACATGGACGGCTTGTGGAATATCCGCGAATACCAAATGAAAGATGCGTTGGACCGGAACGGTGTGCCGTATGGTCAAAGCACGCATCCCTGGCTCGCGGACACCGATGGCGATGGCCTGGATGACGGCGAAGAGCACCACACCATGCATCTGGGTAATCCCTTCGTACAAGATACGGATCGCGACGGCCTCATGGACGGAACCGGGGTGCCGGGCCGGTGGGGTGAAGTTGATTCCACGCTCCAGCGCAGGTTTGAGTTGATCGACTGCCCGGGATGCACCTGGGAAGATGCCCGTGATCAAGCCTTGCTGGTTACGCATCCTGACGATCCCTCCATCACCGGTCACTTGGCCACGATCGGCAG
>CALMYG010000068.1 GCA_937873455.1 uncultured Verrucomicrobiota bacterium | reverse complement strand
GAGGACGTGCTCGCTGATACGATACGAGCGGGAAGACCCGCCAATCGCAAAATATCAGGGATTACCCGATATTCGCTCTTGAACGGCTTTGGCATAGTTGCCTATGTTTTGGATACCTTGATTTGAACGCACCTGCAGCTATAGCGCCAACCGTGTCGGCAGAGATTTCCGGTTCGGCGACAGCGCACGCCGCCGATGGTACGGCGTGCGCGCATTGCGGACTGGATTGCCCGCCCAACCCGCCCCGCCTCGGTGGACAGATGTTTTGCTGCAACGGGTGCCGCGCGGTGTACCAGATTCTCGCCGAAAACGGCATGGAGCGGTTTTACGCCATTGAGTCCGCTCCCGGGGTTCGGCCTCCGGACACCCCGGCCGCCTACGCCGCGCTCGACCAACCCGATGTCCGCCGCCGCGTCGTCGATTTCAGCAACGGGAACGTGACCCGCGTGACCTTTCGCATTCCCGCCATGCATTGCGCGGCGTGCGTCTGGCTGCTCGAACACCTGTACCGGTTGATCCCCGGAGTCGGGCGTACCGAAGTTAATTTTCCCCGCAAGGAGGCGACCATCCTGCTGGAGGACGGCCAACTGGCTTTGTCCGCGCTGGCGGAAAAACTCGCCGCGCTTGGCTATCCGCCCGAACTCAAGCTCGACCGCCTGTCCGGGATGACCGACACCACCGGCCACCGCCGCCTGCTGCTGCAACTGGGCGTGGCCGGATTTGCCTTCGGCAATGTGATGCTGTTGAGTTTCCCTTCCTACCTCGGTCTTGATCCGGTTCGCGAGGCCGAGTTGTTATCGTTTTTCGGCTGGGTCAGCCTGGCCTTGTCCCTGCCGGTGCTGCTGTTCAGCGCGCGTGATTTTTTCCGCGGGGCTTGGCAGGGTCTGCGCCGCCGCTTCCTGACCATCGACTTTCCGCTGGCCCTCGGGATCGGCGCGTTGTTTGTGCAGAGCGCCGTCGATATTTTCCGCCAAACCGGCGAGGGCTACCTCGATTCGTTTACCGGCCTCGTGTTCCTGTTGTTGTGCGGCCGGTGGTTCCAGCGCCGCACCTACGACGCCCTCTCCTTTGACCGCGATTACCGGTCCTACTTTCCGCTTTCGGTGACCCGCCGCCGCGATGGCCGCGACGAGCCGACCGCCCTGACCGACTTGAAACCCGGCGACCGGGTCATCGTGCGCCACGGCGAAATTATTCCCGCCGACGCCGTGCTCATCGTCGGCGACGCCCGCCTCGATTACAGTTTCGTCACCGGCGAGTCCGCTCCCGCCGCCGTGGCCTCCGGCGATTACGTCTATGCCGGCGGCCGTCAGGTCGGCGGGGCGCTGGAGGTCGAACTGGTCAAGGAAGTCTCGCAAAGCTACCTGACCTCCTTGTGGAACAGCGAGGCCTTCAAAAAGCCGCGTGAAAAAGAACTCTCGAACCTAACCGACCGGGCCGGGCGCTGGTTTACCGTCGGCGTGGTGATCATCGCGACCGCGACCGCCTTGTATTGGTGGCGTACCGACGCCTCGATGGTCGCCCGCACCTTCAGCGCGGTGCTGATCGTCGCCTGCCCCTGCGCGCTGGCCCTTGCCGCGCCGTTCACCTTCAGCACCGCCCAGCGGCACCTCGGCAAGGCCGGGCTTTTCCTGCGCGGACCGAATGTCGTCGAGTCCCTCGCCAAAACCGATGAAATCGTGTTCGACAAAACCGGCACCCTCACCCGGGGCCCGACCGGGGAAACCGTCTTCGAGGGCGCACCGTTAAGCGGCGAGGAAGCCGCGTGGATTTCCGCGTTGGCCTCACATTCCTCCCATCCGGTGAGCCGGGCCATCGCTGCTGCCTGCTCCAACGAGAACCGCGTTGGCCCGAACGCGGTTGATCGCTTCGAAGAGATCTCCGGCGCCGGCGTGCGCGGCTCGGTCCTGGGCCATCAGGTCGAAATCGGCTCGGCCAGTTGGATCAACATGGAAGCGCCCGACGGCCACGGCGCCTGGGTGCGCGTGGATGGTCGGGTGCGCGGGCGGTTCCTGGTCGGTCAGCAGGAACGCGGCGAGCTGCTCCCGCTGATCCGTCGCATTCAAGCCGGCGGCTGGCAAACCGCCCTCCTGTCCGGGGATCATCCGACTACCGCCCCACGTTTTCAGGCGATCTTCGGCAAACACGCCGACCTCCGCTTCCAGCAGTCGCCCCACGACAAACTCGATTACGTCCGCCAACAACAGGAGGCCGGGCGCCGCGTCCTCATGCTCGGCGACGGCCTGAACGACGCCGGCGCGCTCCGGCAAAGCGACGCCGGCATCGCCGTTTCCGACGATGTCACCTTATTCTCGCCGGCCTGCGACGGCATCCTCGCCGGCGCGGCGTTTTCCCGGCTGCCGGATTTCCTGCGTTTTTCCAAAAGCGCGATGGTGATCCTGAAGGCCGCCTTCGCGCTTTCGTTGGTGTACAACATCACCGGGCTTTCGTTTGCCGCCAGCGGCATGCTGTCCCCGCTGGTTTCCGCGGTGCTGATGCCGATGAGTTCGTTCACCGTCATCGCGTTCAGCACCCTGGCCACCACGTGGGCGGCCCGGCGCGCGGGGGTGGGGGCATGACCATCATCTACCTCATCATGGGGGCCAGCGCCGTGGTCGCGCTCTCGTTTTTGTATTTGTTTATCCGGTCGGTGAAAGAGGGGCAATTCGACGACACCTGGTCGCCATCGCGGCGGATGTTGATCGATGATGACGCCCCGCCGGAGCAGCATGTGAAGAAGGAAGGGAAAACTACAGATGAGTAATATTGAGCACTTCAGTTATGACAACCGGATCGTCCGCGATTTCTGCATCGCGACGGTGTTGTGGGGCGTGGTCGGGATGCTGGTCGGCCTGCTCGCCGCGATCCAGATGTTCTGGCCGGCCGCCAACATGGACATCGCCGAGCTGACCTTCGGGCGCATCCGTCCGCTCCATACCAACGCGGTGATCTTCGCGTTTGTCGGCAACGGCATGTTCGCCGGCATCTACTATTCGCTGCAGCGGCTCTGCAAGGCCCGCATGTTCAGCGATGTGTTGAGCAAGGTCAACTTCTGGGGCTGGCAAGGGATCATCGTCGCCGCCGCGCTCACCCTGGTCCTGGGTATCACCTCCAGCAAGGAATACGCGGAGCTCGAATGGCCGATCGACATCGCCATCGCGGTTGTCTGGGTGGTTTTCACCGTGAACCTGCTCGGTACAGTCCTCAAGCGCCGCGAGCGGCACATGTACGTGGCCATCTGGTTCTACATCGCCACCGCGGTGACCGTGGCCATGCTGCACATCGTCAACTCGCTCGCCCTTCCGGTTTCCCTCTGGAAAAGCTATTCGATCTACGCCGGGGTGCAGGACGCCCTGGTGCAGTGGTGGTACGGCCACAACGCCGTCGCCTTCTTCCTCACCACGCCGTACCTCGGATTGATGTATTACTTCCTGCCCAAGGCGGCCGGTCGCCCGGTGTTTTCCTACCGGCTGTCGATCATCCACTTCTGGGCCTTGATCTTCATCTACATCTGGGCCGGACCGCATCACCTGCTCTACAGCACCCTGCCGGACTGGGCCCAGTCGCTCGGCTCGGTGTTTTCCATCATGCTCATCGCCCCCTCCTGGGGCGGTATGTTGAACGGCTTGCTTACCCTGCGCGGCGCGTGGGACAAGGTGCGCCGCGATCCGGTGCTGAAATTCTTCGTCGTCGCGGTCACCGCCTACGGCATGGCCACCCTCGAAGGCCCGTTGCTCTCCATCAAGAGCGTCAACGCCCTGGCCCATTTCTCCGACTGGATCATCGCCCATGTGCATACCGGCGCGCTCGGCTGGAACGGCTTCCTGACCTTCGGCATGCTCTACTGGCTGATTCCCCGGCTCTACAAGACCGAGCTGTATTCCGTCAAACTCGCCACCTACCACTTCTGGATCGGTCTGCTCGGCATGATCTTCTACGTCGTGCCCATTTACTGGGCCGGCGTCACCCAGGGCCTGATGTGGAAACAATTCACCGCCGAAGGCTTCCTCCAGTACCCGAACTTCCTCGAATCCGTGACCCAGATATTGCCCATGTGGCGGATGCGGGCGATCGGCGGGTCGCTCTACCTCGTCGGCGTTTTCTTCATGGTCTACAACCTGATCAAAACCGCGAAGTCCGGAACCCTCGAGGCCGATGCCCCGGCCCAGGCCCCGGCGCTGAAGGATACTCCCATCGGCGATGAAACCCACAGCTACCGCCACCGCGCCCTCGAACGCAAGCCGGTCGTCTTCACCGCCCTCGCCCTCGTTGCCGTCGCCATCGGCGGGCTCGTCGAAGCCATCCCCATGTGGGTGGTTCGCAGCAACGTCCCGATCATCGACAGCGTGAAGCCCTACACCCCGCTCGAGCTGGCCGGACGCGATATCTACATCCGCGAAGGTTGCGTCGGATGCCACTCCCAACTCGTCCGCCCCTTCCGCTCGGAAACCGAACGCTACGGGCCCTACTCCAAATCCGGTGAATACGTCTACGACCATCCGTTCCTGTGGGGATCCAAACGCACCGGTCCCGACCTCCAGCGGCTTGGCCGGAAATATCCCGACGCCTGGCATTACAAACACATGGAGGACCCGACTTCGACCTCACCCGGATCGACCATGCCGCGTTACCCCTGGCTGATCAAAAACCAGCTCGACACCTCGACCATGAAGAAAAAGATCGCCGTGTTGCGCAAGCTCGGCGTGCCCTATCCGCCGGAAATGGACGCCGAAGTCATGGCCGATATGCGCTGGCAGGCCCAGGGCATCGCCGACGGCCTCAAGAACGCCATGATCGAGGTCGCCCCCGATCGCGAGATCATCGCCCTGATCGCCTACATGCAACGGCTCGGCACGGATATCCGCACCGACCTGCAAACCGGAGACCAGCCATGATCCGCAACGTTCTCGAACACATCAATGGAATCGGGATGCTGCCGATCATCGGCCTCATCCTGTTTTTCTCCGTCTTTGTCGGCATGACCTGGTGGGCGGTGCGTTTGCGCCCCGCTTACATCAACCATATGGGCAACCTGCCGCTGGATGACGGACACATCGACCACCCTGTGAACGCGGAAGCCGCGCGCGAAGATCGCGGCGGGACAAGGAGCTGAGACCATGAGCGAAGACAAAGAAAATCCGATGGCCGGCCATGAGTATGACGGCATTACCGAACTCGACAACAACCTCCCGCAGTGGTGGGTCTGGCTCTTTGTCCTGACCTGCGTGTGGGCGCTTGGTTACATGGTGTATTATCACGTCATGGGCGGCCCCGGCCAGATCGAGGAATACCGGCGCGAAATGGCGGCCGCCGGCAAGCCGGTGGTGGAAATGGCCGCCGTGGCCGGCGTCGCCGCCACCCCGCCGCCCGCCGATGCCCCGCCCGGTTTCGCTTACCCGGACGAGCCCGAACTCGACAACGAAAAACTGCTCGCCCTCGGCAAGGACATCTACATCAAGAACTGCCTCGTCTGCCACGCCCCCGATGGCGGAGGGCTGATCGGACCCAACATGGCCGATGATTATTACATCCATGGCCCGACCTACGCCGACAGCATTCGGATCATCATTCAAGGCGTGCCCGCCAAGGGCATGATTCCCTGGCAGGGCGTACTCAAGCCGGAAGAAATCCATGCCGTCGCCAGTTACATCTGGACCTTCCGCGGCACCGAACCGGCCACCCCCAAGCCGCCGGAAGGGGAAAGGGCCTCCCTTTAACGTGTTCGGGTTTCGGTGTTCAGGTACCACAACATGACCACATCATTACCCCATACGGGCCGGGAACCCTCAACCGGCTCCTCCCCCGAACCCCGAACCCCGAACTCCGAACCCCCGTCCCCCGCGCCCCTCCACCAACCCGACTGGTCGGATTTCCGCGATCACATTCCCACCGCCGACCGCGAAGGCCGACGCTTGTGGATCTACCCGCGCAAACCCAAGGGCCGCCTCACCACCGCCCGCAACATCGTCAACGCCATCCTGCTGCTGATCCTGTTTGCCGGCCCCTTCATCCGCATCGACGGCCTGCCCCTGTTGCAGATGGATATCCTCAACCGGAAATTTGTCATCTTCGGGCAAATCTTCTGGCCGCAGGACTTGTTCATCCTCGCTATCGCCATGGTCGCCGGCCTGATCATGATCGTCTTGTTCACCGCCGTCTACGGACGCCTCTGGTGCGGATGGCTCTGCCCGCAAACCGTCCTCATGGAAGGCGTCTTCCGCAAAATCGAATATTGGATTGAAGGCGACGCCTACGACCAGCGACAACGCGACAAGGCCCCGTGGACGGGCGACAAGATCGCCCGCAAAACCCTCAAGCACGCCGTGTTTTTCAGCCTGTCGTTTATCATCGGCAACTGGCTGCTCATGTACATCATCGGCAGCGAGGCCTGGGTCGCGCTGGTCACCGACGATCCCCGCCACCATGTCGCCGGGCTGACCGCCATGGTGCTGTTCAGCCTGCTCTTTTATGGCATCTTCGCCCGGTTCCGCGAACAAGCCTGCACCTTCATCTGCCCCTACGGACGTTTTCAATCGGTCCTGCTCGACGAAAACTCCATTGTCGTCGCCTACGACAACAAGCGTGGCGAAAAACGCGCGCATTTCCTCCGCTCCCAGCCGCTCGATCAACGCCAGGCCGAAGGCAAGGGCGACTGCGTCGACTGCAAGTTATGTGTTCAGGTCTGCCCCACCGGCATCGACATCCGCAACGGCACCCAGATGGAATGCGTCAATTGCACCGCCTGCATCGACGCCTGCAACGGTGTAATGGACCGGGTCGGCTTCCCGCGCGGCTTGATCCGCTATGCCTCCGAAGCCAACATTCAAAAAGGCGAGCGCTTCCGGATCACCCCGCGCCTGGTCATCTACACCGTGGTGCTTCTTGCCCTCACCGGGCTGCTCGCGTATCTCCTGGTCAGCCGCAGCGACATTGAAACCACCCTGCTGCGTTCGCCGGGAACCTTGTATCAGACCATGCCCAACGGCGATATCGGCAACCTCTACTTGATGAAGGTGTTTAACAAAACCACGCACGACGTTCCCATGCGGCTCCTTGTCGAGTCGCATCCGGCGGCCCGCCTCACCATCGCCGGGGGCGACCTGCTCGTGCCCGCCGAGCAGATGAAACAATCGGCGGTTATTGTCCAACTGCCGCCGGATGTTCTTGCCGGCGCCTCCACCCCGATGGTCATCGGCGTCTATTCCGGCGACAAACGGATCGGCAAACTGAAAACCCGCTTTATGGGTCCCGGAGCATCGCAACCATGAACCCCCACCACGCCTCGCCAACACCAACCGATCCGCAACCATCGACCGGGATGAACCCCTGGCCCATAGCCTTGACCATTCTTATTGTTGCGGCGTTTCTCAGCGCCGCCTGGGTCGCCTTCACCATGATCCGCCAATCCGTCGATCTTGTTCGACCCGACTATTACGAACAGGATCTCAAGCATAGCGAGCGGATGGAGCAGGAGCGGCGCGCCCAGGGTTTGGAAAACCCCTTGCGGATTGACTACGACGCCTCCGCCCAAACCATCACCCTTCATTATCCTTCCGTTGCCGCTTCGGGCTCTGTTCATTTGTATCGCCCCTCCGACTCCGCCCTCGACCGCATCGTCGACATCGCGCCCGACGCCGCCGCGCGCCAGGTGCTAGATGCTTCCGCCCTCGCCACCGGCTTGTGGCGCATCCAGGTAAGCTGGCGACAAAACGATCAGGACTACCTCGCCGCCGATACCCTGGTGGTTCGCTAAGCCGATTGCCCTCCCGCCTATGGGGAGAACTTTGTGTTAAACTTTGCGTTGCCTGCCCGCCTCTGGCGGGAACTTCGTCTGAAAAAAAACGGAACAGAAGATAACGAAGGATCACGAAGGCACTGAGCGCAGCGGATAAGGTGTAAGCGATAAGGTGTTTCCCGCCGGGTGGGTCCGCAGCCTTGCGGACCGTGGAAACCCGCCAGCTTATCTATGAAGCATGGCGATTCAGAAAACCACGAATGAACACCAATGAACACGAATAGGGCCAGGTATTCACGCCCTTGATCATTGAGAATTATCAATTGGATATTTCCGATCACCCTCCCTGTAGAGAACGTTGTGTTGCCTGCCCGCCTCCGGCGGGAACTTTGTGTTAAACTTCGTGTTGAACTTTGTCTTAACCTTCGTCTGAAAGGAAAACAGAACAGAAGACAACAAAGGACCGCGAAGGCCCTGATCGCAGCAGCTTATCTGTGCCATCCGTGGTTTCATCCCCCATCAACTCCTTCGTTATCCTTCGTTTCCTTCTGTAAACCTGTCTTCCTTCCACGTCTTCCACGCCATCCGTAGTTCCCTATTCCCCATCCGTGTTATCCGTGAAATCCGGTGCGCCAAGCAAGCTTGGCAGAACTTACAAACTGAAAGGTGTTTGTCTCATGAAATGACCGTTACGTGAGTAGCAACAGGAACGCCTGGAAGGGCAACCGACCAGGTGAAGCTTCCTGTTCGCAAACGAGCGAGCCATAACGCAAGTGAACTTCCATTCAAGCCTCGTTACGCCAATTCGTGTGGTCAGGATGTCGGATAATCTGAAGCCAGCAGTCGCCCGAAACAGAACGGTACGTAGGCGGGAGACACACGACGGGGTCAAGGGAGATAGCGCGCTCGGAAAGTTTTGCCAGGAACTTGGGATCCCCGCAGGTCAACACCCGCGGGAGTCGGATGAGGCCGTAGTAGCGATGAAGCGAGTAATGATCGTATAGCGAAGGGCCTCTGCATAAGAAGTGCTGAGTAAGAAACGCAAAGAGCTGATTGATGGAAGCATCTACAACAGGATATGTGGACGACTGGGTACCGGTGAGAACCGAACCCGGAATGCCGCCGAAACTCGTTGCGTGGAGACAGAAGCTAAGCGAGAAAGCCAAACACGAGAAGAAGTTCCGGTTCTACACCCTGTACGGTCTGGTCGGACATCCCGATACCCTGCGATGGGCCTGGGTTCTGGTTCGCCGGAACAACGGCGCGCCCGGGGTGGACGGAACAACCTTCGAGCAGATCGAACAGCGGGAAGGCGGGGTTGACCGCTTTCTCAACGAAGTGGAACAGGCGCTGAAAGAGAAGACCTACAAAGCCCAGCCGGTACGTAGGGTGTACATCGAGAAGGAGAATGGCAAGCTGCGGCCCCTCGGCATCCCGGTCATCAAAGACCGGGTCGTGCAAATGGCGGTCAAGCTGATCATCGAGCCGATCTTTGAAGCGGACTTCAATGACTGCTCCTATGGATATCGACCCGGTCGATCGGCCAAGGATGCCATTCAAGCGATCCAAGCACACCTGAAAGACGGTAAAGGCGAAGTATATGACGCGGACCTCTCCGGTTACTTTGATTCCATACCGCACGACAAGCTGATGGCGTGTCTGCGGGAACGAATCGTGGATGGGGGAGTGTTGCGGCTGATTCGCCAGTGGCTGAAGGCTCCCGTGGTGGAGCCTGCGGATAAAGGGAAAGGCCCGAAAGTGACTCGGCAAGATAAGGGAACCCCACAGGGCGGAGTGATCTCACCCCTGCTGGCCAATCTCTATCTGCACTGGTTCGAGGTCGTGCTGCTGCGAGAACTCAAACGAGGACGCGTAGTAGCCGGACTGGTCCGGTATGCCGACGACTTCGTCATTCTGTCCAGTCATCTCACGGATCAACTCACGTTGTTCGTGGAAGAAAAGCTGGAAGGATGGATGGGGCTGAGGATCAACCGGGAGAAAACACGCTGCATCAACCTTCGACAAGACGGGCAACGGCTCGACTTTCTGGGGTACAGTCTGAGATATGACCGAGACCTTCGCGGAGGGCCATGGAAGTATCTAAATGTCTTTCCTTCGCCCAAAGCGCTCAAGCGCGAACGGGCAAAAGTGCAAGCCATGACAGACAAGCGGCAATGCTTCACCCCGGTTCCCGAACTCATAGATAGGATGAACCGCCATCTCAAAGGATGGGCCAACTACTATGCGCACGGGTATCCTCGCAAGGCGTATCGGGACATGAATCATTATGTCCGTCAACGTCTGGCGATCCATCTGCAACGTCGGAGCCAGCGGGGGTACAAGCTGCCCGAAGGTCAAACCTACTATCAGCATCTGGATGAATTGGGACTGATTACCCTGTGAAAGCACCTCGCAAAACTCAACTGCTTATGGAAAGCCGGATGCGGGAAATCTGCACGTCCGGTTTGACGAGGGGGAGGAAGTCGGCGGTCATTGGCCTTTGGCCTTTCATTCCGTGGCTTCCTCTCTACTCTACTAGCTCCCACTCCTCATCCGTGTTATCCGTGAAATCCGCGGCTTCACTCCCCACACCCCCCCTTCGTTATCCTTCGTTTCCTTCTGTAAACCTGTCTTCCTTCCGCGTCTTCCGCGCCTTCCGTAGTTCCCCACTCCCCATCCGTGTTATCCGTGAAATCCGTGGTTTCCCCACCAACTCCTTCGTTTCCTTCTGTAAACCTGTCTTTCTTCCGCGTCTTCCGCGCCTTCCGTAGTTCCCGCACCCCATCCGTGAAATCCTTCTTCTTGTTTTCTCATAAACCCTCACTTTTCCCGCAAAATAACCGTTTTCGGCCGAGGAAGCTTTTTTTAACCTATAGCATTAGATGCTATAGGTCCCGTGTTACGGTGGGGGTAAAAAAAGGAGAAACTCCAATGATTCCCAGCCCGGCAGCAAGCCCGCCCCGCCTGCTCGATCGTGTTCGCACGGAGCTTCGCGCCCGGCATTATGCCTATCGTACCGAACGAAGCTATATTGATTGGATCAAGCGCTACATCTTCTATCACCACAAACGGCATCCGGCGGAAATGGGCGCGCCTGAAATTCGCGCGTACCTCGGGTATCTCGCGGATCAATGCCATGTCGCCGCCGCCACCCAGAATCAGGCGCTCTGCGCCATCGTGTTTCTCTACAAAAAGGTCCTCGAAATCGACGTGGGCGAGCTGGGAGACGTGGCTTGGGTCAAGCGCCCGCCCCGCCTTCCCGCCGTGCTAAGCGTCGATGAAGTCACCGATCTGTTGGCGGTTATGACCGGGGTTCAGGGCTTGCTCGCTCGCCTGATGTATGGAACCGGGATGCGCGTAATCGAAGCCTTGCGCATACGGGTCAAGGACCTGGACTTCGAACGAAATCAAATCGTGATTCGTGACGGCAAGGGCGGCAAGGACCGCGTGGCGGCCCTGCCCCAAATCCTCATCCCCGAGTTGCAACAACAATTGGCCCATGCCAAGCGGCTCCATCAGGCCGATCTTGCCGCCGGCTACGGCAGTGTCGAATTGCCTTATGCGCTCGACCGCAAATACCCCAGATTGCCCTGGTCCTGGCACTGGCAATATGCCTTTCCTTCCGGCGTGCTGTCGCAATGTCCTCGATCGGGCGTGACGCGCCGTCATCATCTCTACCCCAACATCGTTCAACGAGCCGTGAGGGAAGCCGCGCGAAAGGTCGGAATCGAAAAACACGTTAAAACCCATACGTTGCGTCACAGCTTCGCCACCCATCTACTGGAAGCGGGAACCGACATTCGCACCATTCAGGAGATGCTGGGCCACGAGGATCTCAATACAACCATGATCTACACCCACGTCGTGAAAAACGGCCCCTATGGTGTAGCGAGCCCGCTGGACCGGCTCGGCGCGGGGCGAAAAGCAGCCTCAGCAACCCCAAGCGTCCCGGCACCCGCCCACCGCGATGCCTCGGTGGAAACCAGCGCCGGTGGTTCCGCTATCGCCATGCCGGAAAACATACCCGCAACACCGACGCATGCTTTCTCCAATGATGCCGAACGCCCCCCCATCGCCCATCGGCCCTCGTGGCGGAGTTGGATCAAGGCCGCGGCCATCACCCTCGCCCACTTCCTGGGCTGGTCCCGCGTGGGGTGACGCTATGAAGCGTGGAGTTTCCAACAGCTTCCCCCCTCTGCGCGCCCGGTTGCCCGGGATCGCTTCGGCCATTCCCGATCAACCGGTCTCGCTCGCCCACGAGACCTGGCCGGCCTTCTGGCGCGAGGCCCAGCGCAAATTGCTACACCACGGCTACGCCCGGGCCACCTTGGTATTTTATCGGCACGTGTTGCGATCGTTTTCCCGGCACGTCGCCAAACCGCCGCGCCGGATCACCGCCGACGATGTCCGCGCTTATCTGGGCGGCTTCAGCCGCGAGCGGTGCACCTGGCACTGGACCGCGATGAACCTTTCCGTGTTGCGCACCCTGTTCGACAAGCTCGGTGGATTGCAGGCGCTCAACCACCGACGCGGTCCCCGCCGCAAACAGGTCCTGCCGGACTACCTCAACCGTTCCGATATCAGCCGGATGATGGATGCCGCCCTTTGCCTGCGTGATCAAATGCTCATTGCCCTGCTCTACGGCTGCGGACTTAAAACCAGCGAGCTGCGGCGACTCACCTGGGGGGATATCGATGCCCACGGCGGCACCGTGCGGGTAGCTTCCCGGTGGAAGCGCCCCGACCGGCAACTTCCGATTCCCGAGGCGGTCCGAACCCTCCTGATGGACGGGCGTGCCCGCTGCC
>CALMYG010000067.1 GCA_937873455.1 uncultured Verrucomicrobiota bacterium | reverse complement strand
TGGCTTGCCAGCCGTAGCCCCCGAGCTGTGCGAGGGGGCGAAGGCTGGTGCTCGGGACAGGAGTTGAACCTGCACGACCTTGCGGTCACTAGCCCCTCAAGCTAGCGTGTCTGCCATTTCACCACCCGAGCAGTTGTGAAAACGTGGGGAACCTACCGCATCCGCGCGGCGGTAGGCAAGCGCGGAATTCCGGTCAGGGCCGTTCAACCAGAACCCGGTAAAACAGATTGGTGGCAAAGGCGGCGGTCTCGTTGGTGGCGATCATCTGTCCGCCGTTGCCGGCCACCTGCACCAAGCCGCTGAAGGTGAGCCAGGAAGCCAGGAGATCGTAGGTGTAGTCGAGGGTATACAGGCGACCGGTGGAAGAGGACCAGGTTATCAGGTGGTGATTATCTTGGGTCAGGTTGAGGGACACCCGAAGCACGGAGGCCGATTCGGTCGGATCGGTATCCATGATGTATTCTTTCCAAGTCGGCACGCCATCGCCATCGAGGTCAGCAAGGGCGGCGGCTTCAAAATCATTGGTAATGCCGTAACCAAACAGCCAGGCATGGGGCACGCCGGTGGAGGTGGCGGCGTTCGGGCTGATGATGACGGGGATCACTTCGCTCAGCGCGGCCTGGTCGAGGTCGTTCCGGGCCAGCGCTTGCAAGGTGATCGGGCCTTGGCCGTAATCGGCCACTGGAACCGTAAACACGAAGGGCGGCTGATTGGTCGCCAGCGCGGGTTTTCCTTCGACGAAGAGGGTGACGTTGGTGACCAGTCCGTTTGTGTCGCCGACCTCGACGAACACCAGGGGCTCATAGATGCTGAGTAAACCGTTGGAGGCGGGGGTGGTGATGGCGACGGTCAGGGCGTGGTTTTGAACGTAAAACGGCACGTTCGCATGGCCTTGCGTGCCCGGGCCATCGCCACGATGGACAACGATCCGGAGCGTGTGCGGGCCATCCGGCATTTCGGTGGTGTCGAGCGAAAATGCAGAAGAAATTTCCGGTGCGCCGGCGGACAGGTATATCATGCCGCGTGCGCCGAGGACGTTGGTGTTAACGGTAAACGCCCCGCCGCCGGAGAAAAGAAGACCGGTGCTCGTGGTAAAGAACGTGACGGATCCGTTGACGCCGGTTCCGCCGGGCGAACGGGCCCGGAAAGACCACTCGGCTTGCGTGGGGTCATAGGGGTTAAATCCGCCCCGGTCAACCAGCGCTCCCGCGGAACCTTGCAGGTCCGGGTTCCCGTTGATCGCTTGCCGCAAGTGAATCATGACGTTGCTTGCGTTTTGCGGCGAGGAGGGAATCCATTCGTTGGTGACGATCACGCCGTCGAGGCGTTTGATCGACACCCGGAGCACATCGCCGGGTTGCGCGACCCCAAACACCTTACCGGTGGTAAATGCATGAAACGTGGAATCCAGCAGGTGCTCCGTGGCTGTCCAGGCCATTACGCCTAGATTGCTTGCCGCCCCTTGTGTGGTGGACACGCGGTAGGCGATGCCGGTTCCGGAGCCATCGATTGATTTTTGGCGCAAACCGATGCGGTCTCCATAGGCGAAGGCCCGAACGGGAATATTCGGCGGGTTGGCGTTGATCGCGGCGGCTAGACCGGCGGCGATGTCGGCGAGGCTGTCGCCGCTCTGCACGGTGTATGAACGGATTTTTCCATCAATCTCGGTGGTGATCACGTTGGCGGCGAGCGGCGGTCGCCGGTGCACGGTTTCGTGAAACTGGTCGTTGAGGTAAAGGTCGATGCGGTCTACGCCGCCGGTGATCACGGCCACGCGGCCGGTAATAACCACCGATACCACGCCGCTGACGATTTGGTTGGACGTGAGTCCCGCGATGGTTACGTCCGGCGGGGCGGCATACGGTTGGGTGAGGGGATCGCCCAGAAAAATACCCTGATACGGATGCTGTACGGCCTGGTAGTACGCCTCGCCAAGGCTGAAACCACGCCCATACCAAAGGTGCAGGCGGGCGTCGGGAAACTTTTGCGGGTAGGCGCAGGGTTCGACCACCGTGCCGGCGGAACCGATGGCTCCGTTGGCGATCCACGAGGTGATTTTCATCTGGTTCGGCTCGCGCCACCCTTCGCCTTCGCTGCTGTTAAAAAGGAAGCCGCCGAAGGAGGTCAGGTGTTCGGCAAAGGCGCCGGGAACGAGTTCGGTGATTCCGAAGCGGGGATAGGCCTGCATGCCGGTCATGAGTCCGATGGCATTGGTGCGCGGGGTCGGGTCGCCGTATCCATCGACGAGAATGGGCACGGGTCCCCCTTCGACGAACCGAAGCTGAAAGGCGGCGTCCTCGTATTGGGTCCAACGTCCGTTGCGCAGAAAATCCTCGCCGTGCTCGAAATACACGTGGGCGGCCGGACGGGTGAAGTCGGCGGCAACGGCGCGGTCGATGATGTCCAGCGCCTGCGCCTGGTTGGAGGCGGTGATCATGGCCGCTAGGCGATAGCGGGGATTGACCGGCTGGTCGGGGCGGCGAAAGGAGGTTTCCCCGGCGAACGTTTCATTGGCGCTGCCGGCGGCGAGATCACAACCGGAAACAAAGGCATTGGGCGAGGTAAAGACATCGTAGAACATCGCCGCGGTCAGGCTGGCGTGGCGGCTGTTGGTGAAGTTTCCGGCAAATACCCGGTAGGGGATGTCGCGGGAAAAGACGATGTAGTCGATTTGTTCATCCAGCCCGGACGCGGTGAGGTAGTCGAAGACCGGGTTGCGAATTTCGTTGGTGAAGGCGGTGGCCTCGATGTTGCGTTCGTTGGTGATGGCGATGCGGAAAATTTGGCGTTCGTGCAGGCCGCGTTGCTGTGCGTAGTGGCGGCCGAGCGCCACGGAATTGCTGCTGGTTTGATTTACGACCACCAGCACATTGGCCGGGCCGCCCCCGGCCCAAACGGGAGTGGAAAACGCCCACGCCAGCATCATGATGATGGTCCGATAACGCATACGTGAATAGAACATACGCCAAACGACCGGCCTTTGGCGCAAGTTTTTTGTTGAAGTCGCCTGCAGCCCGATACAATAGAGGCTACATGAATCCCGCTCTCGTTATCACCAGCCCACAGAATCCCCGGGTCAAGGAAGTCGTCAAGCTGCGCAAGCGGGGCCATCGCGACACCCACAGCTCCATTCTCATCGAGGGGTATCGCGAAGTGAAACGGGCGGTGGAAAGCCGGTGGCCGGTATCGGTGCTGTTTTATTGTCCGGAACATTTCATCGGGGAGAACGAGGGCGACCTGCTGGAGCTTTGCCGATCCGCCGGCGTGGAATTGATTGAGTGCGCGCCGCCGGTATTCGAAAAGATGGCTTACCGGGACCGGCCCGAAGGCCTTCTGGCGTTGGGGGCGCCGGTTGCCGGTACCCTCGACGACCTGCACCTCGGGGCCTCTCCGTTGGTGGTCATCGCCGAAGCCATCGAAAAGCCGGGAAATCTTGGGTCGCTGCTGCGATCCGCCGATGCCGCCGGAGTGGATGCGGTGATTGTGTGTGATCCCTTGACCGATATCAACAATCCCAACGTCGTCCGTTCCAGCGTGGGAACCCTGTTCACCTTGCCGGTGGTACAGGCGGAAGCCGGAGCCACCTTGGCCTGGTGTCGCGCCCAGCGTTTGGCGGTGCTCGCGGCGACTCCGGAGGCTTCATTGGAATATACCGAGGCGGACATGACCCGCGGGGTGGCTATTGTCGTCGGCACGGAGAAATTCGGATTGAGCGATCTGTGGATGGGCGGCGCGGATGTTCAGGTCCGGATTCCGATGTTGGGGAAGATCGACTCCCTGAATGTCACCTGTGCGGCGACCATTCTGCTCTATGAGGCCGTTCGGCAACGGCGAGCCGGATCGTTAAGGAAAAATTAACAACTTGCCTGATTACAACAGGTTGAACTTTTTGGTGTATACTAGCCGCGTGAAGTTTCGCTCAACATGCATGGGTTTACTCGGCCTGCTGGGTCTGTTGACCCTTTTGGCTTGGTTTTCCTGCTTTTCCCTTCTCCGGCTGAAGGAATCCTTTTCCTCGATGCCCGATCCCGCCCCGCCGGACGCGGTATCCGCCGGGGTGGAGAATGCGGAACGCCTTGATGGTAAGGCTGATGCGCGCTCGGAGGTTTCGGGTGCGCGCACGGGCGAGGATGCGCCGGAAGAGCAATTGAAAGCGCTCCGCCGGAGTTTTTCCCGCACCGTTCGCGAGGTCGGCGTGCCCGGCCCGCTGCGTCGAGCGGTGGAGTGGGAGGGGTACCGGATTTATACCGAAGGACTGCCGGCATTTTCGCCCGGCGGTCCGGGGAACCGAGATGTGTACGTCGTTCAATTCACGGAAGCCATTCGTCCGGATTGGCGCAAGGAGTTGGAAGCGGTGGGGGGGCGTATCTTCGGGTATATGCCGGTTGATGCGCTGGCCGTGGAGTTGGATGCGCGCTCGGCGAGCCGCCTGGCGGATGCGCCACATGTGCAGGCGGTGTTTCCCGTCCAGCCTGATTATAAAATCCAGCCGTTTTTGGATTACCTGGTGGCGCTGGATGCTGACCAGCGTCCGGATACGGTGTCCTTGCTGGTCAGCGTTTACGGACCGGACGATGTAACGGCAGTGGCCTCACACGTGACCGCCCAGGGAGGGGAAATTGTCGAGGCTGATGCCGGCCGCCGTTGGGGATGGTTACGCGTGGAGGCGCCGGTTGCGTCTATCCGGGATCTGGCCGCGTTTCCCCGGGTGCAGTGGATCGAGGAGTATGTCGCCCCCGCCATCGTGAATGACCGGGCGGTGGTTGCCGAACATCTTCGGGTTACCAATGTCTGGGCGACGCATGGACTGACCGGGGCCGGGCAGATCATCGGACATGCTGATACCGGTTTGGACATGGGGAATATGGCGCTCCTTCACCCCGACTTTACCGGACGCGTGGTGGCTGCGTTTGCGCGCGGGCGGCCAGGGCGCTGGGATGATCCTCACGGTCACGGTACCCATACCGCCGGTTCCATTTTTGGCAGTGGTGTTATGTCCACCGGGTTGTATCGCGGGGTGGCCTGGGAAGCGAAGCTGGTGCATCAATCCCTGTTGAGCAGCGGGGGCGGGCTGGGCGGATTGCCGTTGAACCTCGCCGATCTTTACCGACAGACCTATACCAACGGGGCGCGGATCCATTCCGATAGTTGGGGGTCGAGCGTGTTTGGCACCTATACCACCTCGGCGCGTCAGTCCGATGAGTACATGTGGGACTATCCGGATATGTTGCTGGTCTTCGCCGCCGGTAACGACGGGTGGGACAGTGGCGACGGTGTGGTGGATTTGTTTTCCGTTGGCGCGCCGGCCACCGCGAAAAACGTACTGACCGTCGGGGCTTCGGAGAGCGGCCGCGAACCGGGTTCCGGTGGCTACAGCTTTTTTACCTATGGAAATTTCTGGCCGTGGGATTTTCCGGCCCAGCCGATTCGCGGCGATTATATTTCGCAGTCGTTCGACCTGACCCGCCAAGGCCTGGCGGCGTTTTCCAGCCGCGGACCGACCGATGACGATAGAATCAAGCCGGATGTCATCGGACCCGGCACGGATATCGTCTCCACCAAATCCCGGTTTACCGGCGCCGGGGCAGGGTGGGGCGGGCATCCCAACACCAATTACCACTTCAACGGCGGCACCAGCATGTCGACCCCGATGATCGCCGGCTCCGCTGCCTTGGTTCGCCAATACCTTCAGGAGCGCCGCCGGCACCTCGAACCGAGCGCCGCGTTGATCAAGGCGATCATCATACACGGCGCCCGCTCGCTGGCCCCGGGGCAATACGGGGACGACCAGTTTCAGGAAATTCCCTGGGACATCCCCAACCCGGTGGAAGGCTATGGACAGGTCGATGTGGAAACCAGTCTGTTCCCGGGCGACGCCACGTGGTTTTTCGTCGATGAAAAAAGCGGACTTAGCGCGCCGGGGTCCGCCAAATCGCATGTGTTTTACGCCGCCACCGGAGCCGTCAAGGTGACCTTGACCTATACGGATTTTCCCGCCTCTGCCGGGGCCGGACGTAAACTCGTCAACGACCTCGATCTGGTTTTACTGGGTCCGGACGGCGAAGCGGCGCCGGCGCGGCGTGATCGGATCAATAACTCCGAACAACTATCCGTCATGTTGCCGACGGCCGGACTGTACACGGCGCGGGTGGAGGCGATCAATGTACCTCAGGGACCTCAGCCTTATGTGTTGGTGATCAGCGGTTCCATCGTGGACGAACCGCAAGTCGAGCACGATCCGCTGCCCAACACGTTTGATACCACCAACGATTACCGCGTGGTCGCCCGCGTGATAACTTCCGCAACCCTATCGAACGATGCGATGCGGCTGCACTGGCGCAACCGTTCGGGAGCAATGGAATTCGCCGAGACGGCGATGACCCTGGTCAGCAACAATGTGTTTGAGGGTTGGATTCCCGCCCAGACCAACCGCACCACGGTTGAGTATTACCTTGCGGTATCGGCGGCGGTATTTCGCGTAGAGTCACCGGCCGATGCCCCGGCGGAGGTCTACGTGTTCGATGTCACGGAATCCTATGCCTTGACGGTGAGCGGCTTGCCGGCGCCGATTTTCAGTGTGCAGCCGAATTACGGAACGCACTGGTTCGCTTCGGGAAATACAGTGCGGGTTTCCGCGCCGGCTCATGTCGGGCAGGCGCCAGGCATCCGCCTGGCTGTATCCGGCTGGACCGGAGGAGGCGCGGTGCCGGCATCCGGTCATGCCTTGGATTTTGAAATCACCATGGACCGGACTTCCGCCATCACCTGGATTTGGATGACCCAATATGCGCTGACTCAAACCTCTTCGGTGGCCGACCTGCTGGCTACGACATCGTGGTGGAACGCCTGGGCTGAAGCGGCCTCGACGACGATGCCCGCGGAAATCACCCATGGCGGCACCAACTACGGACTCTCCGGGTGGTGGCTCGATGGTCTGCGCCAACCGAATGCAACCGCAACCGCCGTGAATCCGGTGCCCAGTATTGTCATGTACGGTCCCCGGTTGGCCGAAGCCCGCTACCTGCCGGCGCTTCAGGATGCCAATGCCAACTTGCTGCCCGACTGGTGGGAAATCTTCCACTTTGGCACGAACGGGGCTTCGCCTCATGCCGATGCCGATGGCGACGGCTTCACCAATCTCAAAGAGTTTCAGGACCGCACCGATCCGCGAAATGCGGATGATTATCCCCAGCCTCCGGCTATTGCTCATATTCCCCTGGGCCTCCTCCAGACCAATCCCGCGCCCTGGACGATTCAGGCCGGCATCGTCGATAATCATGCGGTGAGCAATGCCTCGATCTTTTGGCGGCGGAACGATGCGGTGTGGACCTCGGCCCCGTTGTCGTTGGCGGCGGCGCCCCTGTATACCGGTGCGCTCCCTGCGCCGGGCGCCAACGGTGATACCTTTGTATACCGGATTGAAGCCGCGGATTTTGCCGGGCTGAAAGCGGTAAGCGGACCGTACGCCTTTTCCGTTCAGTATGCATCGCTCGCGGTTGCCCCGGAAACGCTCGGACTGCTCGAATGGCCGGCCGATACGTCGTCCAACCTCACCCTGGTCGCCACCAACGCCGGTTTGGCGCCGGGGTCGCTAACCGTAGCGCTTCATGCCTTCATGGATGACATGGAAAGCGGCTCGCCGGGATGGACCCATGGCGGCCAAAACGATATTTGGAAACTCACCACCAGCCGGTATTACTCGGTTCGCCGGTCCTGGCATTTTGGCAACGGCCCCGGCGGACTTTATCCCGACAGCGCCAATGCCTGGCTGATGGCGCCGGAAGTTTACCTCCATGCCCCGGCTCGCTTGCTGTTCCGGCATTGGGCGAAAATGGAATACGACGATGATCAACAAGACGATCACTATTGGGATGGCGCCGTGGTCGAGTTGTCCGTTGATGGCGGCGAGACGTTTGAATTGATTCATCCGGTCGGCGGTTATCCCCACCGGATCACCAATAACCCGGACTCGCCCTTCGCCCCGGAGACGCCGTGTTACGGAAAAACCGAGGGATGGGAAGAGGCGGAATTCGACCTGGCCGCGTGGGTCGGGCAATCGGTTCGCATCCGGTTCCGATTCGGTTCGGACAAGTATGTGCGCGATGAAGGCTGGTACCTTGATGATGTCCGGATCGAGATGCCGGACCCCGCCGCGTGGACCTGGTTGCAGGTCCCGGAAAGCGTGGTGGTGGCGCCGGGCGCCGCCACCGTGATACCACTGCAAACAACCATCGCGCCGCTTGCTCCAGGGGAAACGCGCAACGCCGTGGTATCCATCCGGCACAATGACCCGGAACGCGACGGGCGGTTTTTCATTCCGCTGCGCCTGCATAATTTGACCAGGGAAATCAACGTTTCCGTGACGGGAGAAGGTGCGGTTGATCCTGATGGCATGGTCCGGCTACTGCGCGGTGAGGATGCCCACTTCTGGATGGAAGCCGACCCCTACTATGAAATCGTCAGCGTCACCACGAACGGCGGTCTTGCGCCGATTGCCGGCGTCTCCAATGCCATGTTCACCTGGAATGCCGTGGTATCCAACCATGCACTGCATGTTCAATTTGTCGAGCGTATGGCGGCGGGCCTGGTGCCCGAATGGTGGTTGGCTTCGCACGGGTTGACCAATCAACCGTTTGGCGTTGAGGCCCTGCTTGATCACGATGGCGATGGCATGGTCGCATGGCAGGAATACCGCGCCGACACCGACCCGTTGGACCCTGAATCGGTGGAGCTGATCATCACCGGCATCGTTCCTGGTCCGGCGTCGGTGGCCCTCTCCTGGTTGAGTTTCACCAACACGGCCCTGCGGTATGAGGTCCACCAGGCCGTCGAGCCGGGCGGATCCTACCTGCCGCTTGCCACCAACGTTCCGGCCACGCCCCCGCTCAACACGATTACGAATCTGGAAGCCGGACTCCAGGGCATGTATTTCATCCGGACGGTCGAAGACGAACCGTGATTCGCTTCAGCCTCGGCTTTACGTAGGGCGGCGAACCGGTTACACTGTTAATCACGCTGAACGCTTACACCGACTAAAGGAATCCCGATCATGAAATGCCGCCTTGTATACCTGCTGATCTTGTTGCTTCCCGTCATCGGCGCCATCGGCTGTGCCACCTTGGAGCGCTCCACCGACCTTTCCGGCGATCAGGCGCTGGTCGTTGAGGCGCGCCGCCGGTTGGCCAATGACCCGATGACTTCCGACCTTCGCCTGGGCATTCAGGCCGATGACGGCATCGTGACCTTGACCGGTCGTCTGAATCACCCTTCCCAAGGTCCCCAAGCCGTAGGCATTGTGCGTGGTATCTCCGGCGTGCGCGGGGTAATCGACCAGACCCTTCGTTTCTAATCCTGGAACCTGCTCATGCGACGGTTCCCGACGCTGAAACGCATCGGCGGCGCCGGTTTGGTTATACTGGTAGCCGCCAGTGCTTGCGTCACCCGCCAGGAGCGCCGCGACTTTTACGTCTGGCTCGATGAAGAACCGGAAAACGGCGTGGCGATTCGCGGGGTTCCACCCTTCAGCGCCGGCGACTCCGGTGGCGCGGCGGCGCTCAACGCCATCGCAGCGTTTTGGAAGGCGCCAGGCGGCCTGGTCAGCCGTGCCGAAGTGCAGCTCCTTGATCCCGAAGGATTGCTTGGCGATACCGAGCAACTCACCCAGTTGGCGGATCGCCGCGGCTTGTGGGGCTACGCCTTCTACGGCTCGGCTGATGCCATGAAAACCCGGCTGACCGCCGGCGTTCCGGTCATGGCCATTGTGCAGGATGACTCCGGCCGCCGCGAAACCCGCCGTTATGTCGTGGTGATTGGCTATCATGACGACGCCCGCCAATGGCTGGTTCTGGATGGCGCGCGCCGGGAGCGGGCAGTGGATTATACCGAATTCCGGGCGCTCTGGCGGCCCGTCCGCCAATGGATGATGACCGTCACGCCTCCCGGAAAAGCGGACTGGCCGATGGATGTCCGCGAACGGGTCGCGCTGGCCCGCTTCTGGGAGCGGGCCGGAAATTGGATGCAGGCAATCGAGGAATACCGGATTGCGGAAAAGCAGGACCCGATGAACCTCGACCTCACCCTTGCCGAGGCCCTCGCCTGGCAACGCGTCGGCGCCTGGCATCAAGCCGAAGACCTTTACCGGCGCGTCCTCGCCGTGGATGATCTGAAAGCCCGCGCCGCTAATAATTTGGCCGTCGTATTGATTGAGTCGGGAGGCGACCTGAAGGAGGCGGAGCGCTGGGTGCGCCGGGCGCTGACGATCGAACCGGCGAATCCGTACTTTCTCGACACCCTCGGCCATGTGCTTCTCGACGGCGGGCGCCCCCGTGAAGCCGCCGATGTGCTCGCCCGGGCACGTTACCGGGCCCGGCAATTACCCCCGCCGGTTCAGCGCGAAATCATCGCACGACTGATCACCGCCTATCGTCAATCCGATCAAGAACATCTCGCCCGCCAGGTCTTGGAAGACTACCGGCGCGGCGACCCGGAATTTGTCGACCCGGATGATAGATGACTGCATAAAAAGATTGTATTACCCGCGCCGGATCGGCTTGAACTGCATGCGGTGCGGGCGGTCGGCGGCATCCCCGAGTCGCCGCCGGAGATCTTCGTGGTAGGCCTCGTAGTTGCCCTCGAACCAGGTCACCACGCTGTCGCCCTCGAAGGCAAGAATATGCGTGGCGATACGGTCGAGAAACCATCGGTCGTGGCTGACCACCACCGCGCAGCCGCCGAAGTTCATCAGGCCCTCCTCCAGCGAGCGTAGCGTGTCCACATCCAGGTCGTTGGTCGGTTCGTCGAGCAGCAACACATTCCCGCCGGAGCGCAGCAGTTTGGCCAGGTGAACGCGATTGCGTTCGCCGCCGGACAACTGGCCGACTTTCTTTTGCTGGTCGCCGCCCTTGAAGTTGAAACGCGCGCAATAGGCCCGGCTGTTCATGGCCTTCCCGCCGAGATCCAGAAATTCCGCGCCGCCGCTGATTTCCTCGTAGACCGTTTTCGAGGCTTCGAGGTGGTCGCGGAACTGATCGACGTAGGAAAGCCGGACCGTCGGGCCGATCACCAGCTCGCCCTCGGTTGGAGTTTCCGCGCCCATCATCATCTTGAACAACGTTGTTTTTCCGGCGCCGTTTCCGCCGATGACCCCGACGATCCCGCCGCGGGGCAGATCAAAAGAAACGCCCTCGAACAGGACGCGGTCATCGAAGCTTTTGCCCAGCCGGTTGGCCCGGATAACCAGATCGCCCAGACGTTCGCCTGAGGGGATCTGAATTTGAAGGTTGCTTTCCCGGGTATCCACCTGTTGCGCCGCCAACTCTTCATACCGGGCGATGCGCGCCTTGCTTTTGGCTTGGCGGGCTTTGGGATTCATCCGAATCCACGAGAGCTCCTGCTGGAGCAACTTCTGGCGGCTGGCGGCCATCTTGGCCTCCCGCTCGCCCTCGGCCTCCTTTTGAATCAACCATTGTTCATAGTTGCCCTTGTAGGGATAGCCGCGACCCCCGTCCAATTCGAGAATCCACTCCGTCACGTTGCTCAGGAAGTAGCGGTCGTGCGTGACCACGACGATCGTGCCCGTGCATGCTTTTAGATAATGCTCGAGCCACGCGACCGACTCCGCGTCCAGATGGTTGGTCGGTTCATCCAGCAACAGCACATCGGGATTCGACAGAAGCAGGCGGCACAACGCCACCCGGCGCTTCTCGCCGCCGGAAATGCGGCTGACCGGCGCATCCGGTGGAGGAAGGCGCAGCGCCTCCATGGCCATTTCCACCTGATGGTCCAGCTCCCACAATTCGCGGGCATCGATCATGTCCTGCACCCGGCCCAGTTCATCGTTAAGCTTTTCCTGCTCTTCATCGGAAAGATCGCCGCCAAGCAGGTCACAGATTTCGTCGTAACGGTTCAGGATGGCCCGCGCTTCGGCTACGCCTTCGTCCACCACCTCGGCGACGGTCTTGCCTGGATCAAGCTGCGGTTCCTGGGCGAGATAGCCGATCCGGGCATTTTTTGCCCGGTAGACCTCGCCCATGTAGTCGGTATCCACCCCGGCCATGATCCGCAGCAGGGTCGACTTTCCCGCGCCGTTCCCGCCGATCACCCCGATCTTCGCTCCAAAGAAAAAGGCGAGGTTGATTTCATCCAGCACCGTGGTCTTGTTGTGCTGCTTGGTCAGTTTTTGAAGGTTAAATACATATTCACCGGCCATACCTGATGCCTCCGAATCGGGCGAACTGTACCGATTGCCGGCGTGTGGTAAAGCGGAAATCGACACCGTACCCATGCGCGGGGCGGGTCTGCCCGACGGATTCCCGCGGTAGCACATGCGCCTGCGGCGCATAAAGAGGCGGGCACGTTGCACTATCCCCTAAAATCATCATGAACTGAATGATGAACGAAGTGGCATCAGTCAAGAAATAGGGGTTGCGCGCCCGTTGAGCCTGGGCAAAAAGGCTTGTTATTCGCGGCGGAAACAGGAAAACTCACATATGGAAGTGCGTTTCTGAAACCACCGAACATAAGGAGTACGTCATGAAAAAGTATGGTTACATGGCCGGTTTGATACTGGCGGGCAGCCTGATCGTTTCCGCTTGCGGCAAGAAAGAGGCCGCTCCGTCCGCGCCGGAAGCGACGGAGGAATCCGCGTCGCTACTTGAACAGGCGATCCAGCAGACCGAGGCGGCGCTGGAAGCAAGCAAGGAGGCTGCGGACAAGGCGTTGGAGTCCGCCACCGAAGCCCTGGAAGCGTTGGGCGATCAATTGGAGCAGACGATGGGTTCGGGCGGCCAGGAAGTAGCCGCGGAATTGGAGCAAGTGGCCATTGCCGGTGAGGAAGCAGCCGCCAACGCACAAGCCGTCGCGGATGAAGCCGCCGCGGAAGCCGCCGCTGCCTTCGAGCAGGCCAAACAAGCGTTGGCCACCTCGGAAGCCGTTGAAGCCGGCGAAGCCGCGGTTGAGCAGGCCGCGGAAGCTCTTGGCGAGGCGGAAAAAGCCTTGCAGGCATTGGATGCCCCGGAAGCGGAATAACCGGACGAAGATAGGAACAGAAGCGCCGCGTGGTTATCCGCGCGGCGCTTTTCTTTGGTCAGACCGTCTAGGAAAAACGGTATTCGTCGATCAGTCGCTTTTCCGTGTCGCCGTCACCCACAATACGGGCGAGCACTTCGACGTACGGCAGGATGGTGGACGTCTTGAGCTTGTGGCGAAGCAGGTCATCGACCTGGTATACCCCGGCTGAGTTGGCCATGTTTACGGTAATACGCACCGGAAGTTTTTCGCCCGGTTCGATTTTTACACTGTCGATGGCCCGGGCGGAAACGGAATGAATGTTTACCTGGCCAGCCTGGAACGGAATCCGGGATCGTCCTTCCGACATGTCGGTGGCATCGGCGACCTTTACCGCACCGGCTTCGATGGTGAGGCAGCGCTCGTCGGCGTCGTGGGCGATGATGGCATGCAGCGTTTCCGCGACCATGATGGTGAGGTGCGGTTCCTGATAGATCGAGGCAAGTAACTGGCGGGCCTTGGGGTAGGCCAGCCACAGGCTGTACCGCTCATGCTGGTCGCGGTGTACGCTAATGCCAAGGTCGTGCATGCAGGCGGCGGCGACCACCACAACCTCGCCGTCGTCGGCGGTTAGCCCGTAGTTCTTCACCACGCTGGGCGTAACGCCGCCTTCGACAAGCAACCGGAAAATCCGCAAGGCTGAATTCGCGACGATGCGGATATGAATTTCCCCGTGGTCGCTAATGCCGCAGCGATCGACCGCGTTGATGTTGGCGCACTTCCAAAGTTGATTCAATTCGACATCGGCTTGAATGACATCGACCAATTGTTTTAACTTGGCATTCTGTTTGACGGGAATATTGAAGCTCATAATGATTGATCATGAAACGGACGCGGACAGATGTAAACAAGTTTATCACCGGATGCCTCCCGGGAATCATCATGCGTCTGTTCAGGGGCCTGGTATGGGTGTTGGTGGTGGCGGTATCCGGATGGGGGGCGGTCCGGGCGCAAACCAACCACACCGTGCGCCCGGGCGAGACGCTGGACGGCATTGGTAAACTCTACGGGGTTACCGCCGCCTCGCTGATTCGCGAGAATACATTGGAAAATCCGCATTTGATCCGTCCCGGCCTGGTCTTGAAGGTGCCGGAATCCACCAATGCCCCCCGGCGTTATGAAGTGAAAAGCGGCGACACGCTGGGTTCCATCGCCTTGGCTCACGGGACGACGGTGACGGCCCTGACCGAACGCAATCAAATCAAGGATCCAAAGGCGCTTCGCCCCGGTCAAATGTTGGAGATTCCGCCGGGCGGGAAATCTGGTTCCCCCTCGGCTCAGGAGCGTCATCCTTTGCCTTCGGACATTCGTCGCGCCTTGGAGTCCCAACGGGTGACCGCCGGAAAATGGCGCTATATCGTGATCCACCACAGCGCCTCGCCCAACGGCAGCCTGCAAAGCATGGACATGTACCACCGGCAAAAACGCAACATGGAAAATGGGCTGGCCTACCACTTTGTCATCGGCAACGGGCGGGGCATGCCGGACGGGCGTATCGAAATCGGTGATCGCTGGCGTCGGCAAATCAAGGGCGGGCATCTGGCCAGTGATGAATTAAACGAGAAAGCCATCGGCATTTGCCTGGTCGGAAATTTTGAGGTGGATAAACCCACGGCCGCGCAAATGCAGAGCCTGTATGCGCTGGTCGGCTATTTGAGCGCCCGCTGCGGCATTCCCAAGAGCCGCGTGCAAACCCACAAGCAGATTAATACCAAGCCCACCGCCTGCCCGGGCACATTGTTTCCCACGCAGATGCTGCTGAATAATCTCTAGCCACCAACCGGCTTGCCTCGCTCCCGGTTGGTCGCCATACTGCGCCCATGAACTTCCGGGTCATGGGTGCGGTGCTCGCGTCATGGACGCTGGCGCCGACCGCCTTCGCCGAAGCGCCGATGGGCGTGCCTCTCGGCGGGGAGGCCCCAACCGTGAGGGTCTGGGCGCCGCATGCATCATCGGTGGCGATTGTCGGCGATTTCAACAACGGCAAACCCATGGCCGGCGACCGGCTGGTGAAGGATGAGGCCTCCGGGATATTTTCCGGCGTGTTGCGGCGCGGGCGCCTGCGCGGGGCGTATCAGTTTCTGATCAACGGTGAGCTGCCGCGCCGCGATCCATATGCGCGGGCGGTTACCCCGGACGGTCGAAGCTCCCTGTTTTATGATCCGTCCGCGTTCGCCTGGCCTGCGCATCCACGCCCGAGGTACGCCCTGGAGGATCTGGTCATTTATGAAATGCACATCGGCACATTTCACGACCCCCGACCGGGCGATGGGCAACCCGCCACCTTTGCTGATGCCGCCCGTCGGCTGGATTATTTGGTTGAACTGGGGGTGAACACGTTGTGCCTGCTGCCCGTACACGAATTCAACGGCCGGCATAGCTGGGGTTACAATCCGAGCGATTTGTTTGCGGTGGAGCAGGCCTACGGGGGACCCGACGGTTTGAAGGCATTTGTCGCGGCCTGTCATGCCCGGGGTCTGGCCGTTCACCTCGATATTGTTCATAACCATTACGGTCCGGAAAATCTCGACCTGCTCCGGTTTGATGGCGCGGGGAATGCGCTCAACGGCGGGATCTATTTCTACGAGGGGGAGGGGATCGGCATGACCCCCTGGGGGCCGCGCGTACGTTTCGAGCAGCCGATGGTGCGCCGGTTCATTCGCGACAATGTGGTCATGTGGCTCGACGAATACCGCGTGGATGGTTTCCGCTGGGACTCCACGATCAATATCCGCGCTTACGATTTCGGCCGCCATCCGATTCCGGAAGGCGCGCGCATGCTGGAAGACATCAACCGCGAAATCCGGGAACGTTATCCCGGGGTGTGGAGCATTGCCGAAGACTCCCTGGATATCGGCAACTTTCACGCTTCGTGGGATTATGATTTTCATCATGCGGTCATGCCGGTGCTGGCCGCGCGAACCGATGCGGAGCGCGAGGTCGGACGGGTGGCCGACGCGCTGGCGAGGGGCAATCGCATGCCCCGGGTGGTGTATGTTGACAACCACGACGAGGCCGGAAAAATCAACGGCATGTTCCGCATCGCCACGGACGTAGACCCGGCGAATCCGGGAAGCGACCGAGCCCGGCGGTTGTGCGGATTGGGCGCGGTGCTCACCTTTACCGCGCCCGGCATTCCGCTGCTGTTCATGGGCAATGAGTTCCAGGAGTACGGGACCTTTCACGATGACATCCCGCTGGACTGGAGCAAAACCCGCGCCCATGCCGGTACGCTGGCCTTGCACCGCGACCTGATTGCCTTGCGCCGCAACCGCGAGGGTCGCACCGCCGCCTTGCGAGGTGCGGGCATTGAAATTCCCGCGGCGGACAACCAAGCCAAGACGCTGGTATATTGGCGGACGGATTCGAGCATTCCGGATGACCCGGTGGTGGTGGCCATAAATTTTTCCGGAAAGGCCGTCGATCTGGTGATCCCGTTTCCCGCTCCAGGGCCCTGGGTAATGCGGCTGAACAGCGATGCCGCGACTTACGGCGGCGAGGCGCGGGCCGAGGCGCCCAAGCCGTTCCGGTTGGACCCGGTGTCGGCGCGGGCGCGCACCACGATGGCCCCCTACAGCGCCCGGATTTATGCTCTGGTCGAGGCGCCGCGCCATGCGGCGCCGACGCCGGCTCCGGCTCCTGCTCCCGCCCCAAAAACCGAACGCCCGCCCTTGTCCATGTATGCCTCGATTCATCTTGTCGGCAACTTCAATGATCATCACCTGACCGACCATGCCTTTCTGCCTGCTGGTGACTATCGGTGGGAAGGAACCTTCGCGTTTCGTAACGTGCAACGGCCTACGTTTCGCATTTCCGCCAACACCAACGGCGTGATCTTTTGGGGTCGCCCGGAAGATGCCGGTATAGAATCCGGCAGCCTTGATTCATCGCTCAAACGGTTGGGATCGCCCTTCGAAATGGATGGTGTCTGGGATGGTCTCTATCGATTTATTTTTGACGAAGACGCCCTGCGCGTAATGGTGAAACGCATCGGCGACGCCCCGGACCAGTCCCTCCCGCCGGATGCGCCACCGGCTGAGTACCGGGTGTGGACGGATAGCCGAGGCGCGACGCTTGAGGCGCGGGCGGTGGTGGTTGATGAGGCTCAGGTTACCCTGGAAACGCGGGAGGGCCGGCGCATCGTGTTGCCGATCGAGCGCCTGAGTCCCACGGATCGCGAAGCGCTCAGGACCGGGTCTTACGTTCGCTAACCCAGGCGCGGATTTCCTCGGCGCACGCTTTCCACTCCTTGACGTTATTCCGTTCCAGGACAAAGCGGTCATAGAGGCGCAACAGCGCCTCGGAGAACCGGCCGATCATGTTGATGCGCTCCTGAAAGGCGGTGACCGCATCCATTTTTTCGAGGGGCGGAAGTTGAAGTCCGCGCACGACGAACCCGGAGGCGGTAAAGGTGCAGCTCCAGGATTGGTCGCCCTGGGCGAGGGTCAGCTTGGCTTGTTTTAGTTTTTTGCCGCCGAGCAGGGACGTCTTGGCCTCGGCGCTCAAGCGTGGTTCACCGCGCCGCAAAACGGCCTCGTGGGCGCCGTTACCCTCCAGGATGAAGTGGAGCGGGCCGTCGATCATCACGGCCCACTCGCCGAGGTCGTCGAGCTTGGCGATGCCACCGCGCGCTTCGGAGTAAAACCAAAGCCAGGTCAGAAAATCCTCGCCGGGATCCTGGCCGGCCTCGCCGTCGTCCACTTCGGGGGAAAAGCTGGTGGGCGCCCATTCCTTTACATTGACGCGTTGGCGCTTGGCCGCCGCGGTGTCGGGGAATACTGGAATCAAGTTAAACCCGAGGGTGCGGGAGAAATAGATGGTGAAGGCGTCCATCTGTTTTTCGTTCAGGGCGGCGGCGTAGATCAGGCCGTCCCGTTCGTCGAATACAAACGGGATCCCTTTAAGCTGCGGCGGCATCTGGGGCAGCAGGCGGGCGATAATTTCATCTTTGATTTCCTTGCGCTCGGAGCGGTTCAGAAATGCCTTGCCCTGCGCCTCGGCGCGGGCCAGCTCTTCCATCTTGCATTCCGCCCGCAACAACGATTCGGGAATTTTGCGCTCGGCCTTCATCAAGGTGAGGCGGAGAAAACCGGCGTAATAGGCATTGTGATCGGTCAGTACGCGGTCCAGCAAATGCCGGCCGCTTACCCAGCCGTGAATTTCGCCGTCGCTCAGCGTATTCAGCGGGGGGGCGGCATTTTCCGCGAAACGGGCGACCGCGTCGGGCGGCATGGCCTTGGTGACATAAAACATTCGATAACTGACGGAACCGCTTTCAAAGGGCACGGGACATCTCCTGATGGGTTGATTGCGCCCATCTGAATAGGGATGCCGGACGCATTCGTCCAGAACAAACCGCACGGCTAACGGAGAACGACCTGAATCCGCAAGTCATAGCGGTCCGGCCGGGTGCCGACATCCGAGGCATTGCAGGCATAACCGGGTGCGCAGGCATAGGCGATGGCCACTACATCCGGCGGCGCATCAAAGTAAAACCAGGCCACGCCATCCCGCCCGGTGACGGCGGAAAATCGTTTTTCCGGAACCATGGCGACGACAAGGTCCACCGACGCCCCGCCGAGGGTGAACCCGGCGCGGTCGCTGACCACAACCGCCAACCCGTAGGGATAAACCACCACCGGGGCCGGGGCGTCAATCACCACCGCAACCTCCGGCCCGCAGCCGCCGCAGTCCCCGTCGCAACCGGTGAGCATCAGCAACGCCGTTACGGGTAACAGGCGAAAAAAGGTTCGTTTGATTCGTGTTATCATGGCGTACTCCCGCTCATTCAGACGACCGGGCGGATTTTTTATTCAACGGATTGCTTTCACTCCGAACGCTTCCTATACTGCGCGCTTTCCAAACGGAAACCTCATGGCCTTTCGCATTGAAATCGGACTACGCAGTGGATTGCGCGACCCCCGGGGCGTCGCGGCGGCGGCGCGTGCCCGCGCGGTGCTGGGGCTGGCCGTCAAGCGTTGCCAGACCCGCGATATCTACGAGGTCATGGTCGACCTTCCCGCGAAAAAGCAGCGCGAGGTGATGCGCGCCTTCACCGATCCGGTCGCCGTCCGTTCCGCGCTCGGGCGGCTTCCCCCGCCGACGTTTGACTGGATGGTGGAAATCGGCTTCAAGCCCGGCGTCACCGATAACGTCGCCCGCACCGCCTCCTCACTGGTTGCGGATGTGATCGATCGCGCGCTGTCCCGCGAGGAGGCGGTGATCGCGCGCGTCCAGTATTTCTTCACCGGAGGCGGGTTGACGCGCGCCGATGTCGAAGCCGTAGCCTGGAACTTACTGGCCAATCGCTTGATTCAAACCGCGGACATCTTCACCGCCGGGGAATGGGCCTCGAATCCGGTCGAGGTCCGTCCGGCGCCCGTGCCGGAAAAAACCCGGTTGGATCTGCGTGTTTTCGATCTGTCCGGTTCCGATGACGATTTGATGCGGATCAGCCGCGAAGGCACCTTGTCGCTTTCCCTCGATGAAATGCGGGCCATCCGGGATTTTTATCAGCGCCCGGATACCAGAGCCAAACGGACCGCCGCCGGTTTGCCGCCCTGGCCGACCGACCTGGAGCTCGAATGCCTGGCGCAAACCTGGTCCGAGCACTGCAAACACAAGATTTTCGCCGCCGAAGTGGTCTACCGGGATGAACAAGGACGCGAACAGGTGATCGACTCCCTGTACAAGACCTTCATTAAAGCCGCCACCGCCGAAGTTGCCAAGTCACGCGACTGGCTGGTTTCGGTATTCACCGACAACGCGGGGGTGATTCGATTCAACGAACAGTTTCACCTTGTGTATAAAGTCGAAACCCACAACAGCCCCTCCGCTCTCGACCCCTACGGCGGGTCGATCACAGGCATCGTCGGGGTCAACCGCGATCCCATGGGAACCGGCATGGGCAGCGAGTTGCTGTTCAACACCTGGGGCTATTGCCTCGGTTCGCCGTTTTATCAGGGCGACTTTCCGGAGGGCCTGATGCATCCGCGCCGCATTCGCGACGGCGTGCATCATGGCGTGATCGATGGCGGCAACCAAAGCGGCATTCCCTGGGTGCGCGGTTTTGAGCGTTTTGACGACCGTTTTATCGGCAAGCCGCTGGTGTTCTGCGGGACGGTCGGACGCCTCCCGGTGACGCTGGGCGGTAAACCTTCCGAGAAAAAATCCATTCGCCCCGGCGATCGCGTGGTCATGGTTGGCGGGCGCATCGGCAAGGACGGCATTCACGGCGCCACCTTTTCCTCGGAGGCGCTGCACCAGGAATCCCCCGCCCAGGCCGTGCAGATCGGCGACCCGATCACCCAGCGCAAGATGTATGAGTTTCTCATGGAGGCGCGCGATCTCGGGCTCTACCGCGCCATCACCGACAACGGCGCCGGGGGCTTGAGCAGCTCCATCGGCGAGATGTGCCAGTTCAGCGGCGGCGCCGAACTCGAACTGATCCGCGCGCCCTTGAAATACCCCGGGCTGCAACCGTGGGAGATTTTCCTTTCCGAAGCCCAAGAGCGCATGTCCCTGGCCGTGCCTCCGGAAAACATGAAGGACTTGCGCGACCTCGCCCGGCGACGCGATGTGGATATCAGCGACCTCGGCGAGTTCACCGACGACGGCTTTTTGACCGTGTATTACGATACGGTCCTGGTCGGTCAACTGCCGTTGCGTTTTCTTCACGACGGTTGTCCCCGATTACGCCTGGAGGCGACGTGGACGCCGCCCTGCGTATCCGCCCCGAGGCGCGGCCGCAAGGCCGACTACACCGGTACGCTGCTGAAGCTGCTCGCCGGACTGAATGTCTGTTCCCGCGAATACCTGGCGCGCCGCTACGACGGCGAAGTCAAAGGTCTCAGCGTGATCAAACCCTTCGTGGGTCGCCGGGCGGATGTCCCCTCGGATGCCACCGTCTGCCGGGTGGTCCACCATGATCACGCCGGCGTGGTCATCGCCGAGGGCATCAATCCTTTTTACTCCGACCTCGACACCTACGCCATGACCGCCAGCGTGATCGACGAGGCGGTGCGGCGCATTGTCAGCGCCGGTGGACGACCGGACACCATCGCCGGATTGGATAATTTCTGCTGGCCGGATCCGGTGCTTTCGCCGTCCACGCCGGACGGTGCGTATAAAATGGCTCAACTCGTGCGCGCCAACCAGGCGCTCTACGATGTCTGTACGGCGATGCGCGTTCCGCTGATTTCCGGCAAGGACAGCATGAAAAACGACACCCAGCGTGGCGGGCGGAAAATTTCGATTCCGCCCACCCTGTTGTTTTCCGCGCTGGGCCGGATCGACGACGTGCGGCGGGCGACTACCTTGTCTTTCAAGCGGCCGGGCGATGTTATCTATGTATTCGGAATGACCCACGACGAACTCGGCGCCTCGGAGTATGTCCGCCTGCTCGCCGCCACCCAGGGCAACCCGGCGGCGGTGGGCGGAGCGCTTCCCGGTCTCGATCCCGCTGGCGCGATGGATGACTATCAGGCCCTGCACGAAGCGATGCGGGAGGGCCTGATCGCCGGGTCGCACACCCCGACGCTGGGCGGTTTGGCGGCGGGTTTGGCCTTGTGCGCCCTCGCCGGCGATCTCGGCGCGGAGGTTGATCTCGGCGCGGCGGCCGGTGATCTCCGGGAGGAGGACGCCCTGTTGTTCAGTGAGTCCAACCGCCGCTTTATCCTTACCTGTCCGCCGGACCGGGCCGGTGCGCTCGAAGCGCATTTCCGAGGGCGTCCATTATTCCGGGTTGGAACCGTTCGGGATGATGATCAGGTGCACGTCGTCGGCGTGAAGGGCAAGCCGGTTGTCGCGTGCGAATTGGCCCGTCTGCGTAAAGCCTTCCGGGGAACCCTCTGGGGAATATGACCATGCAGCCGCCTGTTTTGATCATCACCGGATACGGACTTAACTGCGAGGCGGAGTCCCGTTATGCCTGGGAACGCGCCGGCGCGAAGGCCGACCTCATGCACGTCAACGACGTGATCGCGCGCCCGGACCGTATTCATCGCTTTGGCGCGCTGATGTTCATCGGCGGCTTTTCCTTTGGCGACCACATGACTTCCGGTCATGTTTTCGCCCACAAATTGCGGCATCATCTTCGCGACGAATTAGGCGCCTTCGTGCAGGAGGGCGGTTTGATCCTTGGTGTATGCAATGGATTCCAGATCATGACCAAGCTGGGGCTTGTGCCCGCCGTGGACGGCGATTATTTCAAGCCTTCGGTGTCCCTGTTGCAAAACGATTGCGGGTCGTTTCAAAATTTCTGGGTGCGTGTGCGTTTCGAGTCCGAATCGCCGTGCATTTTCACGCGCGGGCTTACCGCGATGGACCTGCCGATCCGGCATGGCGAAGGTAAGTTGTTTCCCAAAGACAACGCTATCTTGGATGCCTTGGAGCAACAAGGGTGCGTGCCCTGCCGGTATGTCGATCCGGCCACCGGCGAACCCACCCGGGAATTTCCCCACAATCCCAACGGCTCGGTAAATGCCATCGCCGGACTGTGCGACCCCACCGGCCGGATTTTCGGACTCATGCCTCATCCCGAGGCGTTTCTTTTCCCCGAGCAACATCCGCTCGCCGAATTTCGAACCCGGGAAGCCGACCCAGCGGCCCATGGCGATGGCCTCCTGATTTTTCAAAACGCCGTCCGGCATCTCAACGAAGCGTAAAGGCGATGCTGGGCGAGGCTCAGCGCAATTGACAGGCCGGGCGCGACCTGTCAGCATTTCCCTGAGGTAATGATAGGGAGAGCGTTATGATTCCGCGTTTGTTTCGGGTGGTATTGTTTGTCGTGGCTTGCCCGTTTTATTCCCAATCCGCCACGTTCACCGTGACCAGCCTCGCCGACACTACCGCTACCGGCACCTTGCGGTGGGCGATCAACAGCGCGAACAGTTCGACGCCTCCGCATACCATCAGCTTTACCCTTCCTTCCCCGTTTCGTATCGCCCCGGCGAGCCAACTTCCAACCATCACCAACCGCAACATCCTCATTACCGGAACCAATCAGCCGGGCTATGCTGGGTCTCCGATCGTGACCTTGAGCGGCACCGGACTGGTCGCGGCCTCTTCGTATGGCTTGGTCCTGGCCGGCAATGGCATCACCGTTCAGGGTATCGTCGTGGAGCGGTTTTCTTCCTTCGCCTCGGAGGGCATTTTCATCACGGGCTCCACCAATCGCATTGAATCCTGCCTGATTCGGAGCAATTACATCGGAATCAGTATGTGGTCTCCGGCGCGCCAGGCGGTCATAACCCGGAACACCATTTCCCACAATCCGAATGCCGGTATTCGCGCTGTATCTTCCGGGGGAGGACACGCGGTGGGTTGGAACTCCATCGTTTTTAACGGGTATGGATTAGATTGGAGTAGCCCCAACAGTGACATTGGTGGCTTTTTTGGAAGCGGCAACGTGATCGGGGCTAATACCAACCACGGTCTGTACATCAACCAGGCATCGGCAACCAACATCAATGTGTTCGGCAACTTTATCGGGGTCGACGCGACCGGGACCAATGCCATGGGGAACGGGCAGTCCGGTGTCTATCTAGCCGCCGCCAATGGTAATACGATCGGAGGGAATGACGCCACCTACCGCAACATCATTGCCGCGAACGGGCGGCACGGCATACATGTGGGCGGCACAACCAACCGCAACAACTGGATAGGCAACAATTACATTGGGGTGGACGCGAATGCCGTCCCGCTCGGTAACGGAATCGTTACCGGGAGTGGTAGCGGCATCCATATGGAAGACACCATCGGCGCCTATATATTTTTGAATGTGATCGGCGGCAACCGGGGGCATGGCATCGGTATCTACGGTGCATCCTCCTACAGCAACCGGATCGACCGCAATGTCATTGGTGTAAATTTTTCCGGGAATCCGGTGAGCAACCGCTTGAGCGGCGTTTTTATCGGCGGCGGTTCCAACACGCTCATCGGCACCGCCGGGTCGATCTTCCGGAATGTCATCTCCGGCAACGGCGATTACGGCGTCGAAATTTCCGGTGCGACCAATCTGGCCCACGTGATCGCCAACAACTACATCGGCACGGATACCGCCGGAACGGTCATGCGATCCAACGGACGCGGCGGCATTCGCATCCATAACGGCCAGACTATTCAGATCGGCGATCCCGCCGGCGGATTTGCCCCGGGCAACATCATCTCCGGCAACGCGCTGAACGGCATTCTTGTCGAAGGTACGAACACCCGGGCCCTATCCATACAAAACAACCTGATTGGCGTGGATGTTACCGGCACGAACATGCTGAACAATACCGCAAACGGCATTTTTATTGCGGGCGGAAGCAATATCACCATTGGCGTCAACGGACGCAACGTCATTTCCGGTAACCAACAACATGGCATCGCCATAACGAATGCCCGCAACGTGCAAATCGTCAACAACCTGGTCGGCGTGGGGACCAACACCTCCATGGCCGTGCGTAACTTTTTCAGCGGTATTCACCTCACCAACCGGGTGGGAACCGTGACCATGACCAGCAACGTCATTTCGGGCAATCTACGCAACGGGATAGAAGTCTTTGGCGCGGGGGTTTCCAATGTGTTTACGTTCGGTAATCGCATCGGCGTCAATCAGGTTGGAACCCAGGTCGTGCCCAACGGGGAAAACGGCATCCGGTTGATCAATCCACACGGCAGTTCGATCGGCAGTGTGGTTGAGTCGGATCGAAACATCATCGGCGGGAATGACATGAACGGCATTTTTATATCCGGGGCGACCAATCAAAACCTATTCATCCTGGCCAACAGCATCGGGGTGGATGCGTCCGGGACGCAAGTCCTCAGCAACCGGATGGCCGGGGTGCGGATTGATTTTTCCACCGCCACGATTGTGATCGGCGGTGCATTTACGAATTGGGGCAACTTCATTTCCGGCAACATGAGCAACGGCATCCACGTGGTCGGCAGTCAAAACCTTCAGATATTCAACAACATGATCGGCATCAACAATGCCGGCAACGCAACGATGGGCAACCGGGGCGCCGGTATCCTCCTGGAGAACTCCTGCTCCACGAATTTCATCATGTACAATGTCATCGCCAACAATTCGGGACCGGGCATCCATCTCAACAGTTTAATTAGGGATGTCTCTATTGAATTGAATTATATCGGACGGACGCGAGGAGGCCCCCTTCTCAATCGCGGCAATCAGGGTCCGGGCATTCTGGTCAACGGCAGTGAAAACATCCGCTACGGAAGCGCCGGTGGCGGCGGTAACGTCATCGCCTATAATCAAGGACCCGGCATCGCCATCACCAGCGTGGTCTTCGGCGTGCGTCTGCGCCACGAAATGTACGGCAACCTGATTTACAACAACACCGGCATTCCGGTGGATCTGAACTTTGACGGCGTTACGCCCAACGACCCCGCCCCGGATGCCGATATCGGTTTCGCCAACAACTTCCAGAATTATCCGGTGCTGACTACGGCGCGTCGCGGCTCCGAATTTTTCGCCTATGGCACGTTGATCAGTGCGCCGGAGCGCGATTACCGGATCGACTACTTCGCCAGTGATCCGGTATTCGGACAACGCTACCTTGGTTTTACCAATATCTTCCTCCCGGCCAGCGGGACCGGTTCGTTTGTCCACACGTTTTCAAGTTTTGGCATCGCCACCAATGCGACCATTTTCGCCACCGCCACCACCACCAATGAGGGCACGTCGGAATACAGCGCCGGCATCCTTTTCCGGGAAAACCTCACCGACACCGACAACGACGGTATGCCGGACTGGTGGGAGCTGGTTCATGGTTTCAACCCAAGCGTATCCAACGCTCCCGGCGCTGATGCCGACGCCGACGGGTTCTACGACGTGGAGGAGTGGTTGGCTTTTACCGACCCGCGCGTTCCCCAATCCTATCCCGTCATCACTGCGATTGGTGGCGAGACCAACCGGGTGGTCAGTTTCCCTTCGGTGAACGAGCGGGTGTATCGCCTTGATCGCAACAGCGGCCTGGCTACGAATCCGCTCTGGTCGATGGTGTCCGGCCCGGTCACCGGCCTGGTGGGTTTCACATCCATGACCGACACCGCGGCGCCGGGTGATTATGACATCTATCGTCTACGCATCGCCCTTCCTTGATCTTGCGCCCCGCGCAAGGCGCATCCCTGATCGGTTGACTTGTTCGTGACACCGCATACCTGAATCTCATTCAGGACGTGAAGGGGTTTGGTCTTGCGGTGCGTGAGCCAGGCGAGAATCCGTCGGCGGGGAGTCGTTTGTCCCAGCGTGCCGCCAGCGGTGTTGTCGCGGGCGGCGCGGTCTTTAGACCAGCGCCACCCGCTCCGCCTTGCTGGCCGCCTGTCGCTAACGACAGGCGCGGCCCGCTGGATCAACCGACTCCCCGGACCCGCGTGCGCGGGTCTGTCCGACGGCTTCCCGCGGTATCGCATGCACCTGCGGCGCATAAAGAAGACAGGCTCGTTGCACAATCCCCTTCAAAATCCTGATGAGCTGGATGATGAACGAAATGGTATTAGTCCTTGAACCAAGGATGCGCCCCGCGCGGGAATGTTCCGACTTCGCTTGTCGGGTGAATCGCGTGCCAGTATAGTCGGTGCTCAGGTAAACCATGTCACCGGGTTCCATCCATAGACGAACGATGCCGCTGCGGGAGATTTTAGTGAATCTCGCCGCTTTCGTGGTCATTGTGGCCGGCATCAGGGCCGCTTCCGATGTGGTGATCCTGCTGCTGTTGTCGATTTTCATCGTGGTGCTGGCCGCGCCGTTTTTCCTTCGCATGCAGGAGAAGGGGGTGCCCTCGGTGGTGGCGCTGCTGATTCTGGTGATCGGTTTGACCGTGGTCGGTTCGGCTGGTGTGCACATGCTGCGCATTTCGCTGGAGGAAATTTACCGGAATTTGCCGCGCTACCAGGAAAACCTTCAACAGCAGGTCGGGGTGATCCTGATCTGGCTGGAAAGCAAAGGCGTGGAAACGCCGGACCAGATGATCCGCAATGCGCTGGCCGAGAAAACTCCGGTGCGCATCATCGGCGATGCCATCACCACGGCGACCCATCTGCTCGGGCGCGGATTCATCGTGTTGCTGATCGCGATCTTCATCTTGCTGGAGGCGGCGATTTTGCCGAAAAAGCTGCGCTCGATGCCGAACATGAGCGACGATACCTACGAGCGGGTGAAGCTGGTGATCGACAACGTGCGCCGCTACATCGGCATGAAGACGATGATGAGCGCATTGACCGGCGTGCTGGTCGGGGTGTTTCTCTTTCTGCTCGGGGTGGATAATCCGGTGCTGCTGGGGATTTTGGCGTTTTTGCTGAATTTTATTCCAAACCTCGGGTCGATCATGGCGGGGGCGCCCGGGGTGATGCTGGCGTTCATCGAATTTGGCTTGGGCCGGGCGGCGGTGGTCGCGGCGGGCTATGTGGTGATCAATGTGTTTGTGAGCAATTTCATCGAGCCGCGCTACATGGGCCGCGGGTTGGGGCTTTCGCCGATGGTGATCGTGATCACGCTGATCTTCTGGGCGTGGGTGCTGGGGCCGCTGGGTATGTTGTTGTCGGTGCCGCTGACCATGGCGTTGAAAATCGCGATGGAAAGTTTGCCGGAAACCCGGGGCTTGGCGCTTTTGATGGGCTCGAACCCCGATAAATCGGACACACATCCGTAGCCGCATCCCTCCCGTAGCCGCCGTCGTGAGACGGTGGAGGGGCGAGGCGGGCGTAAGCTTTGCGGTTTTGTTTGGAGGCGATTAAGCACTCTTAACCGCCACGCTTCATCGGCTACTCTTACCCGATCCGCTTAACCGCACCGGCCACGCTCTAACGCAAGCAGCCACAACGGCAAGTCATCGAAAAACAGACCTTTATTGGCTTTCCGGAATGGTATATCTTTTCTGGTAGCTATCAATTTCGCATCAGGAGTTCTTGCATGATCACCGCCAAGGTATTTAAGTCCGGACGCAGTCAGGCCGTGCGCATCCCCCAGCGCTATCGTTTTCGGACCCACGAAGTTCATGTTCAACAGACGGCGGAAGGGCTTTTGTTGACGGAAAAAACGCCTTGGGAGCTTTTTGACGAAGGCGTGGGCGAGCTTTCCGGCGCGATGTTAGGGCCGCGGAAGCAGCCTCCTCTCGAACGGCGGGACTTTCCGTCATGACCGGCCTGCGCTACCTGCTCGACACCGACATCTTGATTTACATGCTCCGGGGGCTGAAAGATTCGGTCAAGTCGCCGGTCCATCGCCAAGCCGCTCGTCGAATACGCAAGCGAATCCAGGCGCACCTTGACCAAGGCATTCCGGTTTGTCTCTCCATGGTATCGGCCTGCGAACTTGAATACGGGGCGTCTCGCGCACCAGATCCGGAAAAGGAAAGGCGGGCCATGGTTAAAATACTCGCCCCCTTTGAAATTCTCGAGGCCGACCCGGTCTTGGCGCCCCGCCATTACGGCGAAATCCAGGCGCAACTGGAACGGGACGGCTGTCCGATCGGCGCCATGGACCTCATGATCGCCGCGCATGCCCGTGCCGTCAACGCCACTTTGGTCACCAACAACGTCGGCGAATTTAAGCGGGTGCACGGTCTCCGGATCGAGAATTGGGCCGATGAACGGCCGTGAGATGGGCCGGCCACGTTCTCTCCCGTAGCTTCATCCTCTCTTGTAGCCGCCGTCGTGATACGGTGGTTCTAACGAACGCGACCGGCGGGATCGCTCTCACGCATGCGGCTAATGATTTTCGCGCTAGATCGTAAAGTTGGTCGCGGCGATTTCGGCGCGGTTGAGTTCGCGGTCGGCGAGGGCGCCGAAGTCGGTGGCGTCGTATACCGCGGCCAGCGCGGCCTCGGCGTTTTTCCAAACCGTATCGAATACGCCGGGGGTTTCGCCGTCGGCGGCATCGCCGTCCGTTTTGCCGAAGGCGACGAGGGGACCTTCAAACAGACGGATGATCATGCCCATGGTGATTTCGTGGGGCGGGCGAGCGAGGGTGTAGCCGCCTTCCTTGCCGCGCTGGGAGGCGGCGAGTCCCGCCTGCTTGAGCTGGCGGAGGATGGCCTCAAGAAAACGCACGGGGATCCGCTGCGCTTCGGCGATCTGCCCGATGGTGACCGGTCCGTTCCGGTGCCGCAGGCTGAGTTCGAGCGTGGCTTTGAGGGCGTAGAGGCAGCGGTTGGAGATCATGACGTAAAAGTTCTCCGCCTGCTCCCTCCCGACCAGGAGGGCGGGCAGGCAATGCTTGGAAAAACCGCCCGGAAAAAGTTCCAAGGTTTGGAACTTTTCCGAAGGGCGTTTTCCAAGGTTTGGAAGTTTATCCGCCGATGCCTTGGTAGAGCACGGTGGAGAGGTAACGTTCGCCGGCGTCGGGCAGAACCACGACGATGGTTTTTCCGGCGTATTCATCCTGGGTGGCGAGCTTGAGCGCGACATGCGCGGCCGCACCGCAGGAGATGCCGACCAGCAGACCTTCTTCGGTGGCGAGGCGACGGGCCATTTCGACCGCTTCCTCGCTGGAGACCTGTTCGACCTTGTCGACCACGCTCAGGTCGAGGGTGTCGGGAATGAACCCGGCGCCGATGCCTTGTATCTTGTGCGGGCCGGGCTTGAGGTCCTGGCCGGCGAGTTTCTGGGTGATGACCGGGCTTTCTTTCGGTTCGACGGCGACCGATTGGATTTTTTTGCCTTTGACGTTTTTGATGTAGCGGGAAACACCGCTGATGGTGCCGCCGGTGCCAACGCCGGATATGAGCACATCAATGGCGCCGTCGGTGTCATCCCAAATTTCCGGGCCGGTGGTTTTTTCGTGAATGGCGGGGTTGGCCGGATTCTTGAATTGCTGGGGCATGAAGTATTTGGCGGGGTCGCTGTTGGCGATTTCGGTCGCTTTGGCGATGGCCCCCTTCATGCCTTCGGCGCCCGGGGTGAGGACGAGGTTGGCCCCGAACATCGCGAGGACGCGGCGGCGCTCAATGCTCATGGTTTCCGGCATGGTCAAGGTGAGTTTGTAGCCACGGGCGGCGGCGACGAAGGCGAGGGCGATTCCCGTATTGCCGGAGGTCGGTTCGACGATTTCCACGCCGGGCTTGAGAACGCCACGTTGTTCGGCATCCCAGATCATGGAGGCGCCAATGCGGCATTTTACCGAGTAGGCGGGATTGCGGCCTTCAATTTTGGCCAAAACGGTGGCTTTCGCACCTTTGGTGACGTGGTTTAATTTGACGAGCGGGGTGCGCCCGATCGCTTGTGAATTGTCTTCGTAAATACGGCTCATGTTGGTTCTCCTGCTGGTTGAATCTCGACTATTCCGATAGATATACTGCACTCGCGTCGCGCTGGCAAGAGGTTTCGGAAAAAATCGTGCGGTTTTTGGTCGGAGAGCGAATCGCGGTTTGCACGGATAGAAGCTTGACGGGAGAGGGGATGTGCGTCAAGTGTCGATCCATGTTGGATGGTGATCACGATGGGCGGGCGGGGTTGTCGGCGGAGGAACGTCTCCGGTATGCCCGGCATCTTTTGCTGCCGGAGGTGGGGGTGGCTGGCCAGGAAAAGCTGAAGCGGTCCCGGGTGGCGTTGGTGGGGGCAGGCGGGTTGGGCTCGCCGGCGGCCTTGTACCTGGCGGCGGCCGGGGTGGGGCGGCTGCGGATTATCGATCCGGATGTGGTGGAACTTTCCAACCTTCAGCGGCAGGTGTTGCACGACGATACGTGGTTGGGGCGCCGGAAAACCGAGTCGGCATTGGCGCGATTGCGTGCGATCAATCCATGGGTGGAGGTGGAGGAGGCGCCGGTTCGGCTGACCGCGGAGTGTGCCGTGTCGCTCTTGCAGGACGCGGATGTCGTGGTGGATGGCGCGGATAATTTTGATGCGCGGTTTGCGGTGAACGAGGCGTGTGTGGCGTTGGATAAGCCGATGGTGTATGCATCGGTGTTTCGCTTTGAGGGGCAGCTCAGTGTTTTTTGGGCGAGCCGGGGAGCGTGTTATCGCTGTTTGTATGCCGATCCGCCGCCGCCGGAGGCTGCGCCTTCCTGTGCGGAGGCGGGCGTGCTCGGCGCCTTGCCCGGCATCCTCGGTTGCCTTCAGGCGATGGAAGTGATTAAGTTGCTGCTGGGCATCGGCGAGCCGTTGATCAACCGCCTGCTGTTGTTTGACGGTTTGGCGATGCGCTTTCGCGAGTTGGAGTTGGTGAAGGAGCCGGATTGCCCGGGATGCGGTCCACGGCGGCGCCCGGTTGCGCCGACCGCCGGTTGCGCCGGCGCGGCGAACCCAGCGAAGGATAATGAAACCATGAACGAAATAACGCCGATTGAATTGAAACAGCGCATGGATGCGGGTGATGACCTGTTGTTGCTGGATGTGCGCGAGCCGTTTGAGCTGGCCGTTGCCGTGCTACCCGGCGTGATACCCATTCCGCTGGCCCACGTCACCGCCCGGGCCGGGGAACTGGACCCGAGTCGCGAGGTGGTGGTGTTGTGCCGGAGCGGCGGGCGAAGCGCCAAGGCGATTCTCGATTTGCGGCAGGCCGGCTATCGCGGTCCGCTGGTGAACTTAAAAGGCGGCATGTTGGCCTGGTCGGATACCGTTGATCCGCGCGTGCCCAAGTATTAACCCTTTCCCGTTTTCCCGAACCGTTTATGCGTGAATCCACCCTCCATACCCGCACCGCGTTTGCCGGGAAGTTGCTGCGACTGGAACAGCTTGACGTGGTGCTGGAGGACGGTCGGCCGGCGTACCGTGAAATTGTCCGCCATCCCGGTGCGGTCGGGGTGTTGGCGCGGTTGCCCGGGGAGCAGTTTGTGTTGGTGCGCCAATACCGCAAGGCGGTGGAGGCGTATATGCTCGAGGTGGTCGCGGGGTTGTTGGATCCGGGAGAAGCGCCGGAAGCGGCGGCCCGCCGGGAGTTGCGCGAAGAAACCGGCCGGTGCGCCCGTTCGCTCACGCGCCTGGGCGTCATCTACGCCTCGCCCGGATATGTGGACGAACGCGTGGAAATTTTTCTCGCCGAACTGGAGGACGGGCCAGGCGAGGCGCAGCAACTCGACCACGGGGAGGCGGTGGAGACCGTGATCATGGACCGCGAGGCGCTGGCGGCGGCCATCACCGGCGGGGCCATTCACGATGCCAAGACGCTGGCCGCCTGGGCGCTGCTGCTGGAACACGAACGGGCCGCCTATCGCGCGGAGGGCGCGGTGTGAAGGCATTTCTATCCCGGGCGCGCCAATTCCTTGTTCACGATGTCTGGTCCGCGGATATCGCCTCGCTCACCGGCATCAAGGCATTGGTCAAGCGACTGCTCCGCATCGGCGAGCTGGTGGTGCGCGGTTTTCGCGACGACAATCTGACCGTGCAGGCTTCGGCTCTGACGTTTACCAGCCTGATCTCCCTGGTGCCGCTGCTGGCCATTGCGTTGTCCTTGTTAAAGGGGCTGGGCGCGGGTGACGAGTTCATCACCCGGATCCGGGACAACATGGAAGAAATGCCGGTCGAGTTTCAGGCCTTCATCGAGCAGATGCTGGACATTGTGAACCGGACCAACTTCTGGGCGCTGGGATGGGTGGCCGTGGTGGTATTGTTTCTGACCGTGGTGCAGGTGCTGAGCAGCATTGAGGCGTCGTTCAACCAGGTGTGGGGGATCAAGTCATCGCGGGCGTTTTGGCGGCGGTTCGTGAACTACATCAGCCTGGTGGTGGTGGTGCCGGTGTTGATATTGGTCGCGTTTGCCGTCAATGCCTCGCTCTCCAGCGATGCGGTGATCGCCCGGCTGGGCGAGTGGGCGGCGGCCTACCGGGCGCTGTTGCAGGCGCTGCCGTTTTTGACCACGACGGCTGCCCTGTTCTTCCTGTTTATTTTCGTGCCCAACACGGCAATCCACGCCCGGCCCGCGCTGGTCAGCGCGGTGGTGACCGCGTTGCTGTGGCTGGGCTGGCAGAACGTGTATGTCAGCCTGCAAATCGGGGTGGCGAAGAACAATGCGATCTACGGGACCTTTGCCTCGGTGCCGATATTCCTGGCCTGGTTGTATGTGAGCTGGGTGATTGTCCTGCTCGGCGCGGAATTGTGTTTTGCCTTGCAGAACCACGCCACCTACGACCTTGAGCGCATGGCCGGACGGGCCAGCGCGCGCGCGCGCATCATGCTGGCGTTTTCCATCGTCTTGCAGGCCGGCCAGGCATTTTTGCGCGGGCATGCCCTGTTTGACGCCGCCGCGTTTGCCGGCGTGCACCGCATCCCGGTGCGGTTGATTAATGAGATCATCCGCCTGCTGGTCCGCGGCGGGTTGCTGGTCGAGGCGGCCGGTCATGAAGCCTGTTATGTGCTCCGGCGACCGCTCGAGGACATTACCCTCAAGCAGATCGTCGACTTGGTCACCGAGGATGGATCCGGGCCGGACCGTTTTGGTTTCGGCGGCGATGCGTCGGCGGTGTTTGCCGCCATGGACTGCCTGGATCGCGGGCTGGACGGGGAGCTGGCCGGCACCACACTGCGGCAGTTGCTGGAAGCGCACCCCATTGAATCGAAGGACCCGTCGTGACCGGCATTGCGTTTGAGCAGGAACTGAATGAGGAGCAGTTGCGGGCGGTGCAGGCGCCGGACGGACCGGTGCTGGTCATCGCCGCCGCCGGAACCGGCAAGACCCGCACCCTGACCTATCGCGTCGCCTGGCTGGTGGAGCGGGGCATACCCCCCAGCCGCGTGTTGCTGCTGACCTTCACCAACAAGGCCGCGCGGGAAATGCTCGAACGCGCCCATGAGCTGGTCGGCGAGGCGGTCGGCGGCTTGTGGGGCGGAACCTTTCACCACATGGCCAACCGCATGTTGCGCATGCACGCCGATCTGATCGGGTATGGACGCGATTATTCCATTCTCGATGAGGACGACGCCAAGCGGCTGGTCAAGCTCACCATCGACGACCTCGGTCTTCCGGCAAAATTATTTCCCAAGCCCGAGGTGTTGCTTTCCCTGTACGGTCTCGCGTCCAGCCGGGCCGATTCGATTGAAAGCATGGCCGCCGACCGTTTTGTCAACGCGCCGTTTATCCGGCCCGAAGACGTGGTCAAGGTTCACCGCATCTACGGCGAACGCAAGCGCGCGCTGAACGCCATGGATTTTGACGATCTGCTCGCCAACGGGCTTAAACTTTTTCAGGAGCGCCCGGAAATCCAGGAGCGCTACAGCGAACGTTTCCGGTATGTGATGGTCGATGAATACCAGGACACCAACACCATCCAGGCCGAATGGGTCGACGCCTTGGCCCGGCAACACCGCAACCTGATGGTGGTGGGCGATGATTTCCAGAGCATCTACTCGTGGCGCGGAGCCGATTTCCGCAACATCATGCAGTTTCCGAATCGCTATCGGGACGCCGTCATCTTCAAGCTGGAAACCAACTACCGCAGCGTGCCGGAAATCCTGGATGTCGCCAATGCCTGCATTGCCGGCAATCCCGAGCAATTCCAGAAAACCCTCAAGGCGGTTCGCCCGTCCGCCCGCAAGCCGGTGGTCGGGCAATTGCAGGACGGCGATCACCAGGCCACCTTCATTATCGAACAGATTCGCCGGCATCTCGCCCTCGGCGTACCGGCGCGGGAAATCGCCGTGTTGTACCGTTCGCATTTCCACGCCATGGAGCTGCAGATACAACTCGCGCGTCATCGCATTCCGTACCTGATCACTTCCGGCGTGCGGTTTTTTGAGCAGGCCCACATCAAGGATGTCTGCTGCCTGATCCGCTTGGTCGGCAACCCGATGGACGAACTGGCGTTCGGACGTATGCTGGAGCTGATGCCCAAGCTCGGACCCAAGACGGTAAGCAAGCTGTGGGATAAACTGGGTCGACGGTTCGATCCGCGCTCGGCGCGCGACCGCGACGAATTGATCAAGGTCTTGCCCGGCGCCGCCCGCGAAATCTGGCAACCGGTCCATGACCGCCTGCGTCCGTTGTTTGACGAGCGTCCGGTGGTGCATCCCTCGGAAATCATCACCGCATTTGTCGAGAGTTTCTACCAGAGCCACGCGGTGACCCTGTTCGACAACGCCGAACGGCGCATGGAGGACGTGGATGAGTTGATCCGCTTCACCACGCGGTACGAAACCGTCGCCGAGTTTTTAAGCGAAGTGGCGTTGCAGAGCAATCTCGACAACGAGCCCGCCGGCGAGGACCAGAGCGGCGAGGTGATCCGGCTCAGCACCATTCATCAGGCCAAGGGACTCGAATGGCGGGTGGTGTTTATTTTGTGGGCGATGGAAGGGTTGTTTCCCTCCCAGAAGACGATCATGGAAAACGGCGATCTCTCCGAGGAGCGGCGGCTCTTTTACGTCGCCACCACCCGTGCCCGCGACGAATTGACGATGTGTTGTCCGCGCTACCGGCGCAACCGGGATGGCGGCGTACAGGCCTTCATGCCGTCGCGCTTCATTTCCGAGCTGCCCGCCGATCTGGTGCAGGCGGTGCGACCGGGCCGCGGCCTTTACTAAGTCGTCGTCGCGGAGCCGCATCCCTGATTGGGTCATTTCGAGCGCAGTCCGGCAACCGCCGGACGGAGTCGAGAAATCTCCGGCCTACATGACGGAATCGGAGACCCCTCGACTTCGCTCGGGGTGACCGGTGGTGTTGTCTCTCGCGGCTACCGGTTCATTTAAAATGCTATAAAATCCTGATGGGATAAAAGATGAACGGAATGGCATCAGGCCATGAATCAGGGATGCGTCCCCGGCCCGTTCGATGCCGATATTGACATCCGGGGTTTGCTTCGGGAGATTACCGGGCGCATGGAAACATCATCGGACATTCTGGTTGTCGGCGGCGGCATCGTCGGGCTGGCCTCGGCGTATGCGCTTCAGCGTTCCTTTGCGGTTACGGTGAACGTGCTGGAGGCGGAGCCGGAGGTGGCCACCCATCAGACCGGTAACAACAGCGGGGTGATTCACTCCGGTTTGTATTACCGGCCGGGTTCGCTGAAGGCCCGGCATTGCACGCGCGGCCGCCTGCTTCTGTTGGAGTTTTGCCGGAAACACGGCCTGGCCCACGAGGTGTGTGGCAAGGTGGTGGTGGCGACCCGCGAGGAGGAGCTGGCGGCGCTGCAGACGCTGGAGGAGCGAGGCCGGGCAAATGGCTTGGAGGGCGTGCGTCGGCTCAGCGCGGAGGAAATCCGGGAACGCGAACCGCAGTGCGCGGGAATAGCGGGATTGTGGGTCCCCCAGACCGGCATTGTCGACTTCAAGCAGGTCGCCCAGGCGCTGGCCCGGGAAATTTGCGACCACGGGGGCGCGGTGACGACCGGGGCGACCGTGACGGCGATCCGCGCCGGCCCGGAAGGCGTGGTGGTGACCGATGCGCGGGGACGGGAGTTCCGCGCCCGTTACCTGATCAATTGCGCGGGTTTGCAATCCGACCGGATCGCCCGGTTGGCCGGCTTGGCGCCCGCGTTGGCGATTATTCCATTTCGCGGCGAATATTATGAGCTGAAGCCGGAGCGTCACGGGCTGGTGCGCAACCTGATCTATCCGGTTCCGGACCCGCGCTTCCCGTTTCTCGGCGTGCATTTTACCCGGATGATCCACGGGGGCGTGGAGGCCGGACCCAATGCGGTGTTGGCGTTTCAACGGGAAGGATACCGGCGCACCGCATTCTCCTGGCGTGATGTCCGGGCGATGGCAGGGTATGGCGGATTCTGGCGGATGGCCGGTCGGCACTGGCGCACCGGTCTGGGTGAAATGCACCGGTCCTTGTCCAAGCGGGCGTTTGTTCATGCCTTGCAGCGCCTGTTGCCCGCCATCCGGGAGGAGGACTTGGTTCCCGGCGGGGCGGGCGTGCGCGCCCAGGCCGTTGCCCCGGACGGCGCGCTTTTGGATGACTTTTGCATCGAACAAGCCCCGGGTATGATCCACGTGCTGAATGCCCCGTCGCCGGCGGCAACCTCTTCCCTCAGCATCGGCGAGGCGATTGCCGCGATGGCCCGGACATCGTTTGCGCTCAAGGAGCGCGGTTGATGGACGGAATCAGCCGCGTCTTTAAGCGCCGGTTTTTCCCCGCCGCCACCACCCGTGATTGGCGGGATTGGCGCTGGCAGTTGAAACACCGCTTGCGTGACCGCGAGGGGTTGGCCGCCGTTTTTGAGCTGACCGCGGATGAAGAAGCGGCGTTGGCGCGCCTCGGCGACCGGCTTCCGGTCGGACTTTCTCCCTATTACGCCAGCCGGGTGGCGAGCGGCGGTCCCCTCCGGGCAACGGTGATTCCGGCAACGGCCGAATTCGTCCATGCGCCGGGAGAGTACACCGATCCGCTCGGGGAAGACGCCCATCATCCGGTCCCGGGATTGATTCACACCTATCCCGACAAGGTCTTGTTTCTGGTCACCGACTTTTGCGCGACGTATTGCCGTTATTGCATGCGGTCCCGCCTGGTCGGGCAGGGGACATTTCTCCCCGATCCGCGCATGTGGGAGGAGGCATTCGCCTACATCCAGGCGCATCCCGAGGTGCGTGATGTCTTGCTTTCCGGAGGCGATCCGCTGATTCTGGCCGATGACCGGCTGGACTACCTGTTGCGGCGCTTGAAGGCCATCCCGCATGTCGAGTTCATCCGGATCGGCACCAAAGTACCGATGGTGCTGCCCCAGCGCATCACGCCGGCGCTGTGCCGGATGCTCAAAAAATATCATCCCCTGTTTATGAGCATCCACATCATCCACCCGGATGAACTGGCTCCCGAGGCGGTGGCCGCCTGTGAGCGGCTGGCCGATGCCGGCATCCCGCTCGGCGGGCAAATGGTCTTGCTGCGCGGGGTCAACGACACGCCGGAGGTAATGCGCACGCTGGTTCATGCCCAGTTGCGGGCCCGGGTGAAGCCGTATTACCTTCATCAATGCGACGCGATTATCGGTTCCATGCACTTCCGCACGCCGGTGCAGACCGGGGTGGATTTGTTGCGTTCCCTGCACGGGCACACCACCGGCTATGCGGTACCGATGTACATGATCGATGCCCCGGGCGGTGGTGGCAAGGTTCCGGTAAGTCCTGACTACCGCGTCGGCAGCATCGGGGAGGACCTGGTGCTGGAAAATTATGCCGGCAAAAAATATCGCTACCGCGATCCCGGACTGATGGGCAAACAAGCCGTCCAAACCGCGGGCAGAGCCTCAACCAATACGCCGGGAGGGACGGCGGCCTCGCCGTCCATTATTTCTTCGGCCCCAACGGGGCCGCATCCGATAGCCAGAGGCGGAGCCACTGGTTGACGATGAGGAAGCAAAAATCTTTGAGCCCGTTCAGGACGTTGCGCCGGTTCGGGCTCATGACACGTTTCGTTTTTCTCGCTCATCCCGGCGCTTTGCGCCGAGCTATCGGGTGGCGCGCCTTCAGCGCGCGGGACGGCGGCCTCGCCGTCCACAGCATCTTTTGTAGGCCAGCCCTCTGTGGCTGGCGGATGTGTCCGTTCGCGTTCCATCCGCGCTCGACGCGCGCGGCTACAGGCAGGGACGCCCACCCCAGGTTCGTTTAAACGAGTTGGGTACGTGTATCCGTTTAAGGGATGCGGTTAAGAGATTGTGGTCCGCGAGGACGCGGACCTTACCTCCCGGCTCCCCGCCTCGACCCCGTGCTTGCCAGCGGCATTTGTTTCGGTGTATTCCTAGCCATCTCATGAAACCAGCAACCACGAGGCGACCATGAAAGGTATTATCCTGGCCGGCGGTTCCGGGACCCGGCTTTATCCGATCACCCGCGTCGTCAGCAAGCAACTGCTGCCGGTGCATGACAAACCGATGATTTATTATCCGCTCTCGGTCCTCATGCTCGCCGGCATCCGGGAGATTCTGATTATTTCCACGCCGGAAGACTTGCCCCGCTTTGAACTCTTATTAGGCGACGGTTCACAAATCGGGTTGCGTCTGTCCTATGCCGTCCAACCGCGCCCGGAGGGTCTGGCCCAGGCGTTTATCATCGGCGCGCCGTTTATCGGCAACGATTCCGCCGCGCTGATTCTCGGGGACAACATTTTCTTTGGCCATGACTTGTCCGGTATTCTCAAAAACGCCGGCTCGCTGACGTCCGGCGGATTGATCTTCGGCTATCTGGTGAAAGATCCGGAGCGGTACGGGGTGGTGTCGTTTGATGCGTCCGGGAAGGTGTTGGATATTGAAGAAAAGCCGACGAAGCCCAAATCGCGCTATGCCGTTCCGGGATTGTATTTCTATGACAATCAAGTCGTGGAAATTGCCTCGGCCTTAAAGCCGTCGCCGCGCGGCGAATTGGAAATTACCGATTTGAACCGGGAGTACCTGAAGCGCGGGGCCTTGAAGGTTCAATTGCTGGGCCGTGGTTTTGCCTGGCTGGATACCGGAACCCACGAGTCGCTTCTTCAAGCGTCGAATTACGTGCAAACCATCGAGGAGCGCCAGGGGCTCAAGGTGGCCTGCATCGAGGAAATCGCCTTCCGGCAGGGATGGATTAATGCCGGACAACTGGAGACCTTGGCCGGTCCCTTGGCGAAAAACGAATACGGTCAGTATCTGTTGGCCCTGGCCCGGAACCCGGAGTGGTGAGATGAGCGGCGTGCCTCATGTTCCTGGTAAACTGCCCGGCGTCGTCCTGTTTCAGCCGAAGGCCTTTCCCGATGCACGCGGTTTCTTCACCGAAACGTATCATGCCGAAAAGTACCGTGAGGCCGGTGTGGAGTTGCCATTTCTTCAGGATAACTTTTCGTATTCGCGACGGCATGTCCTGCGCGGTTTGCATTTTCAGTTGCGCCATCCCCAAGGGAAGCTGGTGTGTGTGATCAGCGGAGAGATCTACGACGTGGCGGTGGATATCCGGCGGGGTTCGCCCACCTTTGGCCAGTGGGAGGCGTATGTGCTTTCCGGGGACAACCACCATCAACTGTATGTTCCGCCCGGCTTCGCCCACGGCTTTGTCGTGCTCAGCGAGGCCGCCGCGGTCCTGTACAAATGCACCGATGTTTACGTGCCGCATGACGATGTGGGTTTTGCCTGGAACGATCCGGATATCGGCGTCGAATGGCCGGTGGATGCTCCGGTGTTGTCGGACAAAGACGCACTGTTGCCCCGGCTGCGCGATGTCGGTGATGACCGCCTGCCTACCTACGCCGGCCCGTGACCGGGTGATCTACCGCAGCAACCCGTTGTCGGAAAGCGTCTGTTCAAGGTCGCTTACCGTGGTGAGCGGGCCGCCGACCTGCTCTCCCCGGCGATCCACAATGATGATCGCGGGAATTTCGCGAAGGTTAAATTGCCGATACACCTGAGTACGTGGGTCGACGCAATCGACCAACAGGATGGTCAAGTCAGGGTAGTTCGACGCCCAATCCTCAATTTCCTGAACCAAGTTGACGGAGTCCTGTTGCCAGGGAACGTGTAGCACCACCACCGCCGGCTCGTTGTCGGGGCGGTGCGCCTCCACATCCAACCAAACCCCGCCCTCGGTGATGCGCTCCACGCCTGCTTGCGACCACGCGGCGGCGGTCATCAACATCAAGGCAACCATAAGAGTTTTGTTCATGGGAGCAGTATGCCTCTTTTTGACGGCTTTGACAATGCACGGTATACTTTACCTATGAAATACAGCGTCACCTTGCAGGGCGACGACGGCGAGTTCGTTGCCGAATGCGCGGATATGGGGTTGTCCGCGCGGGCGTTAAGCCCGACCAATGCGCTGGATGCGTTGCGGGATGAAATCCGTTACCGGTTGGAGCTGTGTCCGTGCACGTCGGTCGATGACGACTACATCGAGTTGGATATCCGGGGTTAAGGCGTAATCGCCACATCGCCTTCGAAGCGTTGTTCCGGGGAAAACGTGTGGTCGCCCTCGACGACGAGACTCCGGCACCCGACGAGGGAAGGTGCGCCGCGCGGAAACCGTGCGCTAAAGGCGTCGATTTTTTTGTAATATCGCGGGTCGAGTTTGATCACCGGTGGCCCCAGGTCGGCGCGTTCCGGGGCGAGCCGGATTTGCAGGTCGTTGCCCAGCACAAAGGCGTCGGACCATAACCCAAGCAGGTCGTCGGTGGTTTTTACCGGGGCGAAACGCGTGCGGGGGACCCGCAGCGCCACGGCACCGTCAAACGAGGCGATGGCCGCCCCCATGGCGGTTTCCAATTGGAGCACGGCGGGGGACCGGTCATCGCGGGGGTCGAGCGTTTTGCGGTTGATGATGAGGGCAAGTTCGGGAGGACCGCCGGTGCGTTGGATGCTTTCGCGCAATGCGGCCAGATCGACCCAGAGGTTGTTGGTATTGAAGTAACGGTGACGTTCGATGTCCTGGAAGGCGGCTTGGTCCGACTCGGGACATTGCGCGGATTCCCGGAGGAGCAGTCGGTGGCCTTGGCGTTCGCGGGCGAGGTGTCCGCCTTTGCGGTCGGCGGCGGTGCGGTCCGCGACTTCCATCAGGAACGGTGCGCGGTGCGACTGCATGAACCGGGGAATCGCCGGATCGATGACCGCGCCGAGATTGTCGGCGTTGGAGACAAAGGCGTAGCGGAAGCCGCGAGCGACCAGTTCGTCAAGAATTCCGCGCGTGATGAGCGCAGTGTAGAGATCGCCATGTCCGGGCGGGCACCACGCCTGGTCGGGGTTCGCCGATGCTTCCGCCGGAAGGAGGGTGTCGGCCATGAGCTTGGGCGCCCGGTGCTGGAGAAAGGTGAGGGGCAGGCCGGATGCGTCATGGCCCAGTGTCGGATAACCGGCGAGCGCGTCGCGCGTGTCTCGGTCGGTGCTGTAGCTGGTCATCAGAAGCAGGGGAAGGGGAACGCCATGGGTTTGCCGGAGGTGAAGCACCTGGCGGGCGATGATGTCCAAAAAGCTCAGGCCGTTTTTGACCGGGAGCAGGGACTTGGCCCGAGCTAGCCCCATGCTGGTGCCGAGCCCTCCGTTGAGTTTAATCATAACCACGCGGGATAAGATATCCCGGGCGTCGTCCGGGGCGGTCGGCGGCAGGTGTTCGTAGTCGGGCAGCGGGTCGACGGGGGCGATGGCGTCCTCCGGAATCAGTCCCGTGGTTCCCTCATGGACCCGGCGGGCGTTTTGCAGAAACGAGGCGATCAGCGCATGGTGGGCCTGGTCCCGTTCGAGGGCTTGCCGAATCGCTTGCTCCACGACCGGCCAATCCGGGCGGGCGGAAGAGGTGTTGCTCATGGTTGTTCCCAATCCATGCGGAAGTAGAAATGCGGCGGGGAGAGGTCGCGGCTGTTCTTGACCAGGATGTGGTTGACGCCCTCGGTCAATTCGGCGGTGAAGACATCTTCGTCCCGCTCCGGATTCCGGTGGCCAAAGACGACCTTGACCATCTTGCCGTTGACCCAGACGACCATGCAATCGCCGAAGCCGGCTTTCAGGGTGACGGTGCGCGGGCGATCGGTGACCCATTGGGTGTATAGAAAGGTGGAGGAAGATCCGTCCGGTCCGGTGAGCGAGGTCAGATCGATCCGCCCGTTTTCGTCTTGCTGCTCAACCGGGACCGGGCGCCAGCCGACCGGCGTTCCGAATTTTCCGGGATAGGTGGCGTCGAGTCGCACGTCGTGTGCGTCGAGTTCCTGAATGGAACCCACGCCGCCATCCAGCAGGCCGAGGACGTGCCAGTTGGGGGAACGGACGATTTCCACCACCGGCGAGGTGAGCGCCTGGCCGTCCGCGCGGGCATCCAGGCGCACCGGATAGGCGCCGGGCGGCAGCGGGTCGCGCGGACGAATGGAATAGGCCAGCCGTTGCGCTTCGCCGGGAGGCAATACCAGGCCCGGCGTGTGCGCGGGTTCCACGACCAGGTTTTCCGGGTGCATCAGACGGAACTCGAAGGCGACGTCGCGGTCGGTGGGATTGCGCACCTCGAAGACGATGCGTTCCGGTTCCGGTTGATTGCGCCAGTAGCGGACGCTGGGGACCACGCCGTTGGCGGCGGCTTTTCCGGCAAGACGGATATGGACATCGGCGGGAGGCGGCGGGGGCGCGCCGTCCAGCAGGCCGGCGTAGTCGGCGGCGCGTTCGGCCCGGGCGAAAAGAGGAATCTGATGCAGCGCGGCCGACTGGAAAAACCGGACGGGTCCGGTGTGTGATTCACCGGTCCATAAATCGATCCACGTCCCGGCCGGCAGGTAGACGCCTCGACCGTCCACCGGGTCGGTTACCGGGGCGACGATGAGATCCGGCCCCAGCATAACGTGATCGTCCAGGTTGTACACGGCGGGATCATCCGGAAAATGCCAGGCGAGCGGGCGAAGGATGGGGGTTCCGGTGGCGAGCGCTTCCTGGCCCCATTGCGTCAAGAAGGGCAGCAAGCGCTCGCGGATTTGGAAGTAATAGCGGGCGATGGCGATGGTCTCGTCGTCGAAGTGCCATGGCTCGCGGGCTTCGATGCCATGAAATTGCATAAGCGGGGAAAAAGCGCCGAACTGTAACCATCGAATGTAAAGTTCCTTGGTGGGCGTTCCGGTGTACGCGCCGATGTCATGGGTCCACCAAAAATATCCGCTGAGCGCCGCGGAAAGTCCGCCGCGAATCACCATCTTGAGGCGGCTCCACGCGGCGTCTTGATCGCCCGCCCAAAACGCGCCCAGGCTCGCGCAAGCCGGGTTGGCGGATCGGGAAAAGGTGATGCCTTCCCGGCCCAGGGCGCGAAAAGCGTCGATGGAGGCCTGTTGGTAATAGAACGGGTGTTGGTTGTGGAACATGGGGTCGGGCATGTGTTCGCCGCCGTCGGTCTTGAAACCGTCGATGCCGAGGGCGATGGCCGGTTGGTGCAGGTCGCGCCACCAGGTGCGGGCCTCCGGTTTGCGGAAATCGATTTTCCTCCCGTTTTCCAGCCAGCGCACGACATGTTCGGAGCCGTCCTCGTTCAACACGAGGAAGCCGCGCGCCTTGGCTTCGCGGTAGGCCAGCGTACCCTCCCATACGCTGGACGTGATCCAATTGATCACGCGCACACCCTGTTCGTGCAGGCGGCGAATCCAGGCCTCCGGTTCCGGATACCGGTGCGTGGTGATCTTAAAGTTGTGAAGTTCTTCGGCCCAGGCTTCGAGCACCACGACGCCAATCGGCATGCCGAGATCGCGCATGCGGCCGAGTACGCGGTCAACTTCGTACGCGCCCAGGTAGGAGTTGCGCGACATCCAGGGGCGGTAAATCCAGTCCGGGATAAAGGCCGGACGCCCCACGGTGTCGGAGTAGGCCCGGGTGATCGTCGCCGGCGATCCCTCGAAGAGGATTAATTCCACGCCCCGGTCCGGAATACGAATCACCATTTCGTTTTCATTTGCCGCGCCGATATCAAATTGAATGCGTCCCGGATGATTGACCAGCAATCCGTAGCCGGATGAGCTGATGTAAAACGGAGTGGCGAAGTACGAGGTGTCGTCGGCATTCCATCCGTCGGTGGTCCAGCTTTCCAGGCGGCGCCCGCGCAGGTTGAAGGCGTCGAAACGTTGTCCGAACCCCCATATCGCTTCTCCGGCGGCGAGGGGGATGCGCAGTTCCAGATGCTCACGGGAGTCGCGTTGCACGGTAAGGCGGGGACGTTCGAGGCGCTGAGCAACCGGCCATTCCTTAACGAGCGGAAAAAAATGCGAGGTTTCGCCGATACGATAACGCACGGCATGGCGGACGGGACGTTCTTCGGTTTGCGGTGCGGAAGGAGTCATGACGGTTTCCTGGATGGGCAACGGTGGCGGACTGCGGCGCTCGCAGGCGACCACGAGCATGCAGCCGAGTGAAAGCAGCGCGGGGCGCAGCAGGGAAAAGCCGGGTATCATGGCGCCTCCAGAATCGAATGGCCGTCCGGGGTGACGGTAGTGACCAGCGGGTTTTGTATCCACGTGGATCCGTTGAGTACAAATTGATAGCGGTAGCGTCCGGGTGCTAGGGCCGCGCTGATGCGCCATATCCCGTGGGCATCCGGTCCGCGCATGGCGAAGCGCAGATCGTGAACCTGACCGGCCTTGCGGTTGGCCCAGTTGTTAAAGTCTCCGGCGAGAAATACGATCTCGGCATCCGGGGCAAACAGCTCGAAGGTCGTACTGCCATCCGGGCCGCGCCACGGTGGCTGGGGATAAACCAGGGATTCCTCGTCGTCAAGGACGCCGTCGACCACAATCAGGGCATTGCCCTCCTCGTCGCGCCGCGGCGCGAAATCGGGGGATATCCAGGTCATCGTGCGGTCAGGGTTTTCGATAGCGAACTTGTAGGCATGCACACCGACCGGCAAGGGTACCGTCTTATGAAACACGCCGTGTTCGTCCGGTCCGCTCATCGCGAAGCGGGTATCGGCAATTCGTCCACCAACGTTTCCGGCCCACTGGTTAAAGCTGCCGGCAAGATAAACCCGCCCGGCCTCCGGAGCGTAACAGCGAAAGAGTACCCCGCCGGTAGTTTCGCGGGGTAACAAGCGACCGGGCTGCAGCGACTGGCCGCTCGCTACCAGGACCAGCCCGGCAAAGGCAAATACGAATAACATCGGTTTCATGGCTGGCAACGCTACCACGTCACCGCCATGGAGGGCAATCTTGACCCGTCACACAACGGATGCGCTCCCTGGACGCACCGGAATGCGCCGGGAGGGACGGCGGCCTCGCCGTCCGGAAGTGATGGTGCGGTCCGCGAGGGTCTACGGTGAAACCACAAAGGACGAAAAGCCCGGACTTAAGCGCGTGACTAATTCTCCATCTGCGCCGTATTCAGTGAAGGCGGCTTCAACGCCCTCGTGACGTTCCACCCAAGCGAGGCCCTCGTCCGACCCCATTACAAAAAAAGCGGTGGCCAGCGCATCGGCCAGCATGCAGGTCGGCGCGATTACCGAAACGCTGGCGGTGGAGGAAAGAACCGGTCTTCCCGTGCGGGGATCCAGGATGTGCGCGACGTTGATCCCGTCGTCGGTGGTGAAAAAGTTACGGTAATTGCCGGATGTGGCGAGGGCCACGCCGTCCAGCGCCACGACAAGATCGTACGCCTCGCCCGGCAACGCACCGTCCGCCGGACGATCAATGCCAACCCGCCAGGGGCGGATTTTTTCGCTGATGCCCCGGGCAAAGACCTCGCCCCCGATTTCGACAAAGTAATTGGTCACCCCGGCCTTTTCGATTAGCCGGGCAACCTCGTCCACCCCCCAGCCTTTGGCGATGGCGTTTAGATTAGCGGTGGATCGGGGATGCTGTTTGACCAGCGCGCCGTCCGGCGTCACCGATACGGCATCGCACCCGGCCAGAGCCAGTGCACGTTCCAGAATGGCCTCGTCCGGCGTGGCCCCGGGGCCGGAGGGTCCGAAGCCCCAGGCATTAATCAAGGGGTCAAGTCCGGGATTAAACGCACCATCGGTATCGCGGCAAACCTCAACAGCCAGGCGCATCACCCCGGCAAAACCCGGCGATACGCTAAAGGGCGTCGTGTCCTGATGCTGATTAAACCGGCTGATTTCACTGTCCGGCAGGTACGTGGACATTTGGCGGTTGATCTCCGCCAAGTGGGCGTCAATTTCCTGTTTAAGGCGTTGCACGTCAACCTGGGTCAGGCGCTGATCAAGTACCTTGATGGAGTAGGTGGTTCCCATGGTCGCCCCGCTCATCCGCCAGAATTGAAGTGGGGGAGGGCGCTGGTAATAGAAGTAAAAAGCCACCCCGATGACCGCAAGCGCGGTCAGGGTTTTCCGAAGATTAAACGGACGCGGTTGAATAATCATTCAACAAAGATGTACCGACTTGCATCAAGTTGCAACCGCGAATGGGCGGTAAAGGGGCGCCTGGGACGCCACGCCTCCCTGATTGGCTGACTTTTTCGTGACACTGCACTCCTGAAGCCCGTTCATACCGTGAAGGGGTTTGGTCATGCGGTGCGTGAGCCATGCGGGAATCCGCTGGTGCGGAATTCAGGTGTGTGCGGATGTTTTCAGCAAGCGGTCGATCAGGACGAAGGCCAACGCCGCTCGCTCATTGCGGGAAAACTTTGCCTCGAGCGCCGCGATTTCTTCCTGAATACGCGGGGAGGTCGCCGGATCGTCAAAAGCCAGTTTTTTGGCATTGGCCAACTGGCTTTGGTTGATGCAATAGACGGATTCGCCGCCCAATAGTTCGATGGGTTTAACCGTCATAACGCGTTAAACCGCAAAACTGGCGCCGCAACCGCAGCCTTTTTTTGCTTTCGGATTTTTGAACCGGAATCCCGAGGCAATCAGATCGTCGGAAAAGTCAATTTCCAAGCCGTCGAGAAACATGGTGCTTCCTTCATCGGCGACGACTTTGAGCGAACCGTCATCGAAGACGACCAGATCGCCATCGGACAACACATTGTCAATGGCCGCGTTGTAGGTCATTCCCGAGCATCCGCCGGGAATCACGGAAATACGCAAAAAGTTATCACCGGTGGCTTCCAGCTTTACCAATTCCTGTTTCGCCACGGTCGTGATTTTGATTAAATTATGGGTCGCGGTCGCCGCTGCCGTCGTTTCTTCGGCCATCATGGATTCTCCTATAAACAATAGACAACATAAGCCCCCATTTCGGATTGTCAAGCAGGGCCAGCGTTTGAGGCGTAGTAGCGCCTCCACGAGGCGCTGATCATGATCCGCTCTTATGCAGATGCCGCTCACGGAGCGGCTACTACATGGGGATTTGATTGCATGGTGTAGTAGCGCCTCCGAGAGGCGCCGATCATGATTCGATCCTATGCGGATGCCGCTCACGGAGCGGCTACTACATCGGGATATGACCGCATGGTGTAGTAGCGCCTCCGAGAGGCGCCGATCATGATTCGACCCTGTGCAGATGCCGCTCACGGAGCGGCTACGACATTCCGGGTCACGCTACTGGAAGGGTTTGTAGCACCGGGATGGCGTGCACGAGAAAAATTCAGTTGCCATGTCTCCTCGTCGACATCTATGAAATATGCATGTCAGACTATCGAAAACGCCCGCCGCGGCTCGAGCGTGTTTTTTCAACCTATGATGCGCCTCTTTATTTCGTCACCATGGTCGCATGGAAACGGCAAGGCCTTCTTGCCTCTGAGCTGGTGCACGATGCCTTGGTGTCTCATGCAGTATTCCAGGAAGCGATTGGCGTGGGAATTGGTCGCTACGTTGTCATGCCCGATCATCTTCATCTCTTTATACGGGTGGGCGGCGACCAAACCCTGAGCGCGAGCATAAAATTCCTGAAACAGGCAATCACGAAGGCGTTGCGGGTATCACAACCCGACCTTCGGGTGTGGCAACCGGGCTTTTTTGATCATTTAATGCGAAACAACGAAAGTTACTACGAAAAATGGGCGTATGTGCGCGAAAATCCGGTCCGGGCCGGCTTGGTGGAGAATGCGGACATGTGGCCGTATCAGGGCGAGATCGTTCGAATAGACCGGGTATAGGTGGTAGACTTTAGGGGCCGATGATTACGATTGGTCGACACGCTGCAGCCGCTCACGGAGCGGCTACGACATTGGGATCTGGTTGCATGATGTAGTAGCGCCTCCGCGAGGCGCAGATCATGATCGGACAATACGCGGATGCCGCTCACGGAGCGGCTACTACATCGGGATCTGGTTGCATGGTGTAGGAGCGCCTCCGCGAGGCGCATATCATGATCGGATCATACGCGGATGCCGCTCACGGAGCGGCTACTACATCGGGATCTGGTTGCATGGTGTAGGAGCGCCTCCACGAGGCGCAGATCATGATCGGACCATACGCGGATGCCGCTCGCGGAGCGGCTACTACATTGGGATCTGGTTGCATGGTGTAGTAGCGCCTCCGCGAGGCGCAGAGAATTATGGTCGGTCAACGCGCATGGTGCTAAACTGCCTGCATGCTGAATCAGGACATGGCCGACCGGTTTGACGAGTTGGCGGATTACCTCGAAATCAAGGGCGATAATCCGTTTAAAATACGTGCGTATCGCAATGCCGCCCGCACCCTGCGCGATCTTCCGGTCGAGTTGCGGCGGGAGTTGACGGAGGGCCGCGATTTGACCGAAATTCCCGGAATCGGAAAGGAAATCTCGGCGAAAATCGCGGAGATGGTCAACACCGGTCACCTGTCGACCCTGGAGAAAATCCGGGCGGAATTTCCGCCATCCCTCCCTCAGCTTCTGAAGCTTCCTGGCCTTGGTCCCAAGCGGGTCAAGGTGCTGTTGGACCAGGTGAAGATCGCGACGTTGGACGATCTGATCGCCGCGGCGAAGGCGGGTAGAATCCGGGAGTTGAGCGGATTCGGGGCCAAAATGGAGGCGTCCTTGCTGGATGCCGCGACGAAGCGGCTCGACACTACGGTTCGTCACCTGCGGGCGCGCGCCGCGCCTCAGGTCGCCGCCATGTTGGAGCGGCTGCGACAGGTCGAAGGTGTTCAACAGGCCGAGGTAGCCGGGAGTTTCCGGCGCGGCAAAGAGACGGTTGGTGATCTGGACTTCCTGGTGGCGGCCACGGATGCTCCGGCGGTGATGTCGGCCTTCACCGGCATGGAGGGCGTCGAGCGCGTGTTGGCCCAAGGTGAAACCAAGGGAAGTATTCTCTTACAAAACGGGATGCAAGCCGATCTGCGATTGGTTGCGGCGGAGAGTTACGGCGCCGCCCTGCATTATTTTACCGGTAGCAAGGCTCACAACGTGGCCACCCGCCGTCGCGCCCAGCAGATGGGTTTGAAGCAAAATGAATACGGCATCTTTCTGGACGATGCCTGGCGGGCGGGTCGAACCGAGGAAGAGGTTTTTGCCGCCCTTGGATTGCCCTGGATTCCTCCGGAATTGCGGGAAGACGCGGGTGAAATCGAAGCCGCCGAGGCGGGCGCTCTGCCCGAGTTGATTGGTGGTGATGATTTGCGTGGCGATTTGCACAACCATACCATCTGGTCAGATGGCGCGGAAACCATCGAGTCCATGGCCCGGCATGCCGCGTCGCTGGGGTGGGAATACCTCGCCATTACCGATCATTCCAAGCGCCTGACCGTGGCCAATGGATTGGACGCACATCGTCTGGCCCGGCAAATCACCGAAATTGATCAGCTAAATGAGCAGGCCATCGGCATCAAAATCCTCAAAGGTTCCGAAGTGGATATTCTGGAGGACGGCTCGCTGGATTTGCCGGACGCCATCCTGAAGGAACTCGATGTGGTGATCGTCTCGATTCACAGCAAATTCAATCTATCGCGCGACCAACAAACCGAACGGATATTGCGCGCGCTGGATAATCCCCATGTGACGTTTCTGGCGCATCCGACCGGTCGGTTGCTGTTGGAGCGTGAACCGTATGATTTGGATATGGATCGCATGCTGGAGCATATCCGTCAGCGCGGATGTTTTGTTGAGTTGAACGCCCATCCGCTCCGGCTTGATCTCAACGAGGTGTATTGCCGGCGGGCGAAGGAACTCGGCATTCCGGTGGTCATCAACAACGATGCTCACAGCATTCCCGACTTTTCCCATCACGCCCACGGAATTTGCCAGGCCCGCCGGGGATGGCTGGAAAAGAAGGATGTGTTAAACAGTTTGCCGTTGGCGAAGCTGCAGAAGAAGCTGCAGGCAACGCGGCTGACCTAGGTTGATACGGATGGCGGTACGATGTCGTAGCGCCTCCGTGAGGCGCCGGTCATGATTCCGAACCGTCTCCGCTAACGCATCTGCTTGCACTTATCCGTGGCAACGCATAAACACGCCTGATGCACCCGACACAAAAAGGCGATTTGCTCGATCTCGACATCCTCGACACCGCCGAAGATGATGCCTGTGTGGCCAAGCGCGAAGACGGCATGGTGGTTCTGGTTCGCGGTCTGGTTACGCCCGGCGACCGGGTTCGCGCGGCCATCACGAAAATAAAGAAGAATTATCTGGAGGCGCGACTGGTCGAGGTGCTGGCATCCTCCCCGGATCGCGTAGGCCCGGTGTGCGCGCATTACGGGGTGTGCGGCGGCTGCAAGTGGCAGCACGTCCGTTATGAGCGGCAACTTGAATTCAAGCGCAAGGTGGTGGCCGATGCGCTGAGCCGGTTGGGCGGCTTCGACGGCGCCGTGGTCGCCCCGGCACTCGCCGCGGCGCATCCGTATCACTACCGCAACAAGGTGGATTTTACCTTTTCCAATGAGCGCTTCCTGTTGGATGCCGAGGTGAACATGCCGGATGCCGACCGGATCAAACCATCTGATTTTGCCTTGGGCTTTCACCGGCGGGGATGTTTTCATAAAGTCATTGATATTGACCGCTGCCACATTGCCAGTGAGCTTTCGAGCCGTGTTCTTGGGTTGACCAAGGCTTTTTTCCTGCGCCATCGTCGGCGGGCCTATTCCACGATTTCGCATGATGGCTTTCTGCGAAACCTGATGATCCGTCATGCCGGGAGCACCGGTGAGTTGATGGTAAACCTGATCACCAGTTCGTTTGAGGCTGATCTGATGGCGCAGTACCGCGACTACCTGCTGGACGATCTGGGGAAGGCGTTGACCACCGTGGTGAACAGCACCACATCCCGGAAGAACCTCGTGGCTTATGGGGAGGAACATCACGTCCTTCACGGTCCGGGAACGATCCGGGAGGTGCTGGATGGTCTTTCGTTTGCCATTTCACCGAATTCCTTTTTTCAAACCAACAGCGCCCAGGCGCTGACCTTGTATCAAACGGCCACCCGGATGGCGGACCTGGGGCCTGACGATGTGCTCTACGACTTATACTGCGGAACCGGTTCAATCACCTTATTCGCCGGCCGGAAGGCGCGCGAGGCATGGGGTTTCGAGTTGGAGCCTTCGGCGGTGGCCGATGCGCGGGAAAACGCCAGGCGCAACGGGTTGATCCACTGTTCATTTATCGCCACGGATTTGAAGCAGTTGCGGGAGGCCATGCTACAGGCCGGACCGCGTCCGGATGTGGTGATAACCGATCCGCCCCGCGCCGGGATGCACGAGCGGGCGGTGGCGACGCTCCGCGAGCTGGCCCCTCGCCGTATCGTGTATGTCAGTTGTCATCCGGGCAGTTTGGCCCGTGACCTCCAGGCGCTCTGCGCTGAGGGGTTGTACACGCTGCGGGAGGTGCAGCCGGTGGATCTTTTTCCGCATACGTTTCATATCGAAAGCGTGGCGCTCTTGGAGCGGGCGAGCTGAAGCTTCGGGGAGGCGACGTCATGGTCGCGCTCGATTCGCTAAGTTCTCATCGCATCGTCATGCAATCATCTGGCCTCGGCGGAGGAGCAGGCAGGTAGCGCCGCAGAAACGCCTCCGGGTTGAAGGGGCGCCCGTCGGCGTCGTGAAACTCCACATGCACGTGGGGGGCAATGGCCATCCAATTCCGGGCATCGGCCGAACTGCTGGTTTGTCCCATACGGCCAAGGAGGGCGCCCGGTTTCACGTGATCACCTTGGTTGACCCAAACAGAGGCCAGGTGCGCATAAAGCGAGAAAAATATCGCGCCCGAAGCCGGCCATGCATGTTGCACCACCACATGACATCCATAGGTGGATACGTCCGGTTGGGTTAGCGCTTCGGTGACCATGCCGCCGGCCACCGCGAAGATGTCGTCATCGGCCAGCCAGGTTGGTTCTTCGCTGGAGTATTCCCGACCGGAGGCGCAGTCGGTGAACATGACCCATGTGCGCTGTCCGGTGGGAATCGGCGCGACCGGTGCGATGTCGCAACCCCGGTGAAATCGCCTGCCGCATTCACGGGTCCAGCCGGGTCGTCCGTAGTCCGGATTGGCCCGCGTACGGGCAAAATAGCGCTCCGGTTGATCGAATAGGCGGTGGTTGGGCGTCGGCCAGACGAGGCGCAAGCCCGGGTCATCGGGTAGTTCCGCGAAGGCAGCGGCGTTCACCGTCAGAACCGGTTCATGTTTTGCTGGAGCATTTTGCCCATGCCTTCGATTTCGCCGGTCATCATCAGGCGCCAGGCTTCGTCTTCCTTCTTTACCGACATCACGTTAAGCTGGGAAACCTTCGCGCCCATCATATCAATGTGAATACGATACACTACATGAGCCATGTCCTTTTCGATGATATGGCCAAGCGTTTCAATGCTGGCGGCGGACATGGTCTGGGACATCATCGGGTTGAGTTTCATCACCCACCGCATAAAGCGGACAAAGAACGCACGAGGCGACTCCTCGCGAATGGTTTCCATATCATCCCGGTTGGTAAATTGACGGATCATTAATTCGTCGCGACCGGGACCGGCGGCTGACGAGACGATCGTTTGTTCCAGCACCGGCAGCAGGGTGTCCTTGAACTTGGTTAATTCACCGAGGTGCATTTCTCCGGCCACCGCTTCCATATCGCCCTTTTTAAAGGCCTCAAAATAACGTGTAACCAATTCCTCGGGCGTGGTCGCCCGGGCCAGAAAGCTCGCGCCCAGCAAGCAAAGGATGATCGAGTATCTCATGACATGTTCTCCTTGTGAAGAAGATGCCATGAAGGCTCCGAATCGTCCACGGTAAAGCGGCCATGGCATCAGTAAAATGCTGATGCTTAAAACCGCATTCCCCCGATCCCGTAAACATGGACATTTAGGTACGCTGAGTTCGAGTGTCGCAGTCTGTACTTCACCGGGAGTTAGCTATGAAGACAGTTCGTTGTTTCCCTTTTCTTCTCGCGCTCATCGTATCCGCGCCGGCTTACTCAGCGCCGTATCCTTTTTCGGAGCGTTTTGAGGCGGGTATGGACGCGTGGATCACCAACGGAACCTGGGGGTTAAGTTCGGCCTATTCCGTATCCCCCACGCGGTCGGTCGCCGATAGTCCCGGCGCGTTTTATACCAACAACACCGCTTCCACGCTGACCATGGCTTCCGGAATGAATCTGGCCGCAGCGACACGACCGGCATTGGCCTTTCATATCCGTCACCTTCTGGAGCCGGGCTATGATTTTCTCGTGGTCGAGGTTTCCACCGATGGCGGTTCAGGCTGGTCTTCGCTTCCCGGCGGCGCTTTCACCGGTATTCGCGCCGACTGGTATCCTGTTCAATTTAATCTCGATGCGGTATCCGGGCAGGCTGATGTGCGAATCCGTTTCCGTATGAGCACCGACGCCACGGTGGTGCAGGATGGCGTGTATATCGACGACATCGTGATCGGGGAGCGGCCGGAGGCGGTCGTGGTGAACGCGACTTCGGCTGCCCCGACGTCCGTGCAACTGACCTGGACCGCGGCGTCAGGAGAGGCCGCCGCGTATCATATTTATCGCGCGGTAACTTCCAATCTTGAGATCAGGACGGCAAACCGGTTGACCACGATAACCGACCCGGCGGTTACCCAGATGATCGACGTAGCCGTTTCCCCCAAGACGCGTTATTATTACCGGGTCGTGGTTGCGTTATCGAATGGCCTTACCGAGGCATCCACCGAGGCGTCCGCTCGCACCGCCGACGGCATGGATGCGCCTTTCCTGGACAACGGTGAGGGCGGGTCTGCCACCTGGATCGCCGATCCTCCATGGGCGCTTGACGCCGAGGCGGCGGCATCCGGAGCGATGGGCTGGTCGGACTCTCCGGGCACGAATTATGGCGACAATGTGAATGCCTCGCTGACCCTCGTCGCGCCGGTAAACATCAGCGGATGGTCCCGGCCTACGCTCATGATTCATCAACAGTATCACTTTCTTGCCGGGGACTTCGGTTATATCGAGGTATCCACCAACGCCGGGAGTTCGTGGTCAACGCTGGCATCATTTACCGCGGCATCATCCTCCTGGTCGCGGGTTCGGTATGACCTCTCGGCCTATTCCGGCGGGCCATCGTTTCTGGTGCGTTTCCGGGTGACCAGTGATGCCTCCGGTAACGCCGGGGGCTGGAAGCTCGACAATATTTCCATAAGCGATGCCCCGGGGATGGTGCCGACGCCGGACGTGAACGCGATTCAGCCGACCGCCATCAGCCTAAGCTGGCCGCCCAGTGAACACCCAGCGCTGTCCCACTACGTCGTTGTGCGTTCGATATCCAACAACCCGACGATCAACACGTTTCCTCAATTCATGTCGGCAAGCAATGCCTATACGGACACCGGGCTGATGGTCGATTCCAACTACCATTACCGGGTGTTTGCCGTGGATGCCTGGGGCGGCTACTCCCCGGCCAGTCCCACCGCAACCACCGTCCGCACCATTATTCCCGTCCTTCCGGTATCGGAAGATTTCGAATCCGGAGCGGCATTGTGGCGGTTGGAGAGTGGATGGACGCTCTCCACCGGCGCCGCCCACAGCGGTAGCGTTTATCTGGAAAATGGTTTTATCGCCTACAGTAACAATCTGAACAGCACGGCCAGCCTGCGCGTGAACCTCTCCGGCGCGGTGCGCCCGGTGCTTCGTTTCCGGGATCAACACCGGTTGGCGGTGAACGATTACGGGTACGTGGAACTATCCGCGCCGGGGCGCACCACGCATCGCCTGCACGGCGTATTCGGTGCGCGGACCAACTGGCAGGAGCAGGTCATCGACTTATCCCATTACAAAGGCAGCGCCAACGTCCAGATTACCTTCCGGCTGACCACCGATGGCAGTGGCGTGGACGAAGGCTGGAAGATCGACGATGTGGTGGTGACGGATGAGGGTTCGCCTTTGCTGCCCTTGCCGTTCGTGGAGGACTTTGCGGACATGAGCCGCTGGGTGGAGACCTCGCGTTGGGCGGCCGTGGATGGCAATGCCCGGGATACGCTGGAGCGGATCACCCCGGAAACGTATTCGATGCTGAACCTCAATGCCGACTTCAACCTGAGCGCGATAACCAATCCGGTCATGACCGCGTGGGTAAAGGGGTTCCTCGGGCACTATTCGCGGATCGCGTTGCATGTATCGGCCAACGGGGGATCGGATTGGACGGAGGTGTGGGCGCGAAGCACCGAGGGCGGGAATTTCAGCAACGACTGGCAGCGGATCCAGGTGCCGCTGAGCGCCTACAAGTCCTCCAACTTCCGGGTGCGCTGGCAGTTCAATTCGTATTACGGCTACTTTGCCGATGCCGATGTCTACATCGACAAGCTGACCATCGCCGAGGCCCCAAGCGGGGTGGGGGTGTTGCCGCCGGTTCCCGCGCTGAAGTCGGCGCAGATCACTTGGAGCCCAAGTTCGCTCGGCGACGCGTTCCAGGCCTACCGGGTGTGGCGTTCACCGGACACCAATCCCAATAACGGCAACGACATCGTGGTCGGGGTGGTGACCAACGAGGCAACCACCAGCTTCGTCGACACCGGCCTGTCCATCGGTGCGACCTATTACTACTGGGTGTTTGCCTGCGACACCAACGACATCTGGACGCTGTCCACCAACTTTGTTGCGGTGACCACCGTTCCGGTCATCCTGCCGTTCTCGGACAGCTTTAATGATCTCAGCCAGTGGGATGTCACCGGCAGTTGGGGCCTTGATGCCAACGACAACAGCTTGTCGTCCTCTCCGGTCGGTGGCTACGGCAATAACCTGAACATCACCGCGCAGACCGCGGTGAACCTCTCCGGCGCGGTGCGCCCGGTGCTTCGTTTCCGGGATCAACACCGGTTGGCGGTGAACGATTACGGGTACGTGGAACTATCCGCGCCGGGGCGCACCACGCATCGCCTGCACGGCGTATTCGGTGCGCGGACCAACTGGCAGGAGCAGGTCATCGACTTATCCCATTACAAAGGCAGCGCCAACGTCCAGATTACCTTCCGGCTGACCACCGATGGCAGTGGCGTGGACGAAGGCTGGAAGATCGACGATGTGGTGGTGACGGATGAGGGTTCGCCTTTGCTGCCCTTGCCGTTCGTGGAGGACTTTGCGGACATGAGCCGCTGGGTGGAGACCTCGCGTTGGGCGGCCGTGGATGGCAATGCCCGGGATACGCTGGAGCGGATCACCCCGGAAACGTATTCGATGCTGAACCTCAATGCCGACTTCAACCTGAGCGCGATAACCAATCCGGTCATGACCGCGTGGGTAAAGGGGTTCCTCGGGCACTATTCGCGGATCGCGTTGCATGTATCGGCCAACGGGGGATCGGATTGGACGGAGGTGTGGGCGCGAAGCACCGAGGGCGGGAATTTCAGCAACGACTGGCAGCGGATCCAGGTGCCGCTGAGCGCCTACAAGTCCTCCAACTTCCGGGTGCGCTGGCAGTTCAATTCGTATTACGGCTACTTTGCCGATGCCGATGTCTACATCGACAAGCTGACCATCGCCGAGGCCCCAAGCGGGGTGGGGGTGTTGCCGCCGGTTCCCGCGCTGAAGTCGGCGCAGATCACTTGGAGCCCAAGTTCGCTCGGCGACGCGTTCCAGGCCTACCGGGTGTGGCGTTCACCGGACACCAATCCCAATAACGGCAACGACATCGTGGTCGGGGTGGTGACCAACGAGGCAACCACCAGCTTCGTCGACACCGGCCTGTCCATCGGTGCGACCTATTACTACTGGGTGTTTGCCTGCGACACCAACGACATCTGGACGCTGTCCACCAACTTTGTTGCGGTGACCACCGTTCCGGTCATCCTGCCGTTCTCGGACAGCTTTAATGATCTCAGCCAGTGGGATGTCACCGGCAGTTGGGGCCTTGATGCCAACGACAACAGCTTGTCGTCCTCTCCGGTCGGTGGCTACGGCAATAACCTGAACATCACCGCGCAGACCGCGGTGAACCTCTCCGGCGCGGTGCGCCCGGTGCTTCGTTTCCGGGATCAACACCGGTTGGCGGTGAACGATTACGGGTACGTGGAACTATCCGCGCCGGGGCGCACCACGCATCGCCTGCACGGCGTATTCGGTGCGCGGACCAACTGGCAGGAGCAGGTCATCGACTTATCCCATTACAAAGGCAGCGCCAACGTCCAGATTACCTTCCGGCTGACCACCGATGGCAGTGGCGTGGACGAAGGCTGGAAGATCGACGATGTGGTGGTGACGGATGAGGGTTCGCCTTTGCTGCCCTTGCCGTTCGTGGAGGACTTTGCGGACATGAGCCGCTGGGTGGAGACCTCGCGTTGGGCGGCCGTGGATGGCAATGCCCGGGATACGCTGGAGCGGATCACCCCGGAAACGTATTCGATGCTGAACCTCAATGCCGACTTCAACCTGAGCGCGATAACCAATCCGGTCATGACCGCGTGGGTAAAGGGGTTCCTCGGGCACTATTCGCGGATCGCGTTGCATGTATCGGCCAACGGGGGATCGGATTGGACGGAGGTGTGGGCGCGAAGCACCGAGGGCGGGAATTTCAGCAACGACTGGCAGCGGATCCAGGTGCCGCTGAGCGCCTACAAGTCCTCCAACTTCCGGGTGCGCTGGCAGTTCAATTCGTATTACGGCTACTTTGCCGATGCCGATGTCTACATCGACAAGCTGACCATCGCCGAGGCCCCAAGCGGGGTGGGGGTGTTGCCGCCGGTTCCCGCGCTGAAGTCGGCGCAGATCACTTGGAGCCCAAGTTCGCTCGGCGACGCGTTCCAGGCCTACCGGGTGTGGCGTTCACCGGACACCAATCCCAATAACGGCAACGACATCGTGGTCGGGGTGGTGACCAACGAGGCAACCACCAGCTTCGTCGACACCGGCCTGTCCATCGGTGCGACCTATTACTACTGGGTGTTTGCCTGCGACACCAACGACATCTGGACGCTGTCCACCAACTTTGTTGCGGTGACCACCGTTCCGGTCATCCTGCCGTTCTCGGACAGCTTTAACGATCTCAGCCAGTGGGATGTGACCGGTAGTTGGGGCATCGACACCAACGAAGGTGTGCTGGCCGATTCGCCTGTTGGGAATTACGGCAATAGTCAGGATACTTTTGCCCAGACTGCGGTCAACCTGACCGGGACGGTGTGGCCTATGCTTCGCTTTCAGGATTCATACCGGTTGGTCGCCGGCGACTATGGTTTTGTGGAAGTATCACCCAATGGCAGCAGTTATACCCGGGTGTACGGGATTAGCGGCGCCCAGACCAACTGGATGGATCAGGAAATCGATCTTTCCCAATGGAAAGATCAGGCCAACCTGCGCATCAGGTTCCGGTTGATCACCGACGGCAGCGGTGTGGACGACGGCTGGATGATTGATGATGTAACCGTCATCGACCGCGGGCCACAGATGCTTCCGGTTCCGTTTTATGACGGCTTTGAGGGCGGTCTTACCAATTGGCTGGAAAGCCTCTGGCTGCTTTCCACCAACGCGCCGTTTGCCGGAAGTAACCTCGTCGTCAACGGTGTGACCCACATGCGTCCCGAAGCGCAGGGACGCCTGCCGCTGGCCGGGTCCATGGACCTGAGCCTCACCACGAATCCCAAAGTCACGTTCCGGGTACGGGGCAATCTCGGCGCTTACGCGGCGTTGCGATTCCAGGTATCGTCCAATGGCGGCCTGACCTGGAGCGATTTATGGTCGGTCAGTCACGAGACCGGCTGGAACACGAACCAGTGGCAGTCCTTGATCTTCTCGCTGGTGAACCACCGCACCGCCAACGTGCGCTTCCGTTTTCTGGTCTTCTCGTACTACGGATACAACGCCCCGATCAACATCGCGATTGATCATTTCAGTGTGGGCGAAACCACCCCCGGCGCTCCTTCATTGTTTTCGCCGGCGAATTTCGGGAATGTCGAGTCCATCCGCCCGACGCTGACCGTCAACAACGCCTTCGATCCGGATTTCGATCCGCTGACCTACCGGTTTGAAGTATACGGCGACGAGGCCTTGTCCAACCTGCTGGCTCAGGTGCCGGCGGTGGCCTCCGGTATCGATCGCACGTCGTGGCAGGTGGACGTTAACCTCGCCAACAGCCAGCAGTACTGGTGGCGGAGTCAGGCGTTCGACGGCTCCAATACCGGCCCGTGGATGGCCGCGGGCACCTTCTTCATCAACGAAACCAACACGCCGCCGGCTACGGTGATCGTCGCCGGTCCACCCAAAGGCGCGACGTTGCGTACGGCACAGGGAATTCTCTCCTGGTATCCGACCACCGACCCTGATGCCGGCGATGAGATCCGGGCCTATCATATCCAGGTTGATCACGATCCCGCGTTTGCCGGTCCGTTGGTGGATGATGAAAACGTGCTGGTCGGTTCCGCGCCGAGCGGAAGCTACTGGACGGTGTCGCGTTCGCTTAGTGAATTGAGCGGTTGGGATAATCTGGGCATGATCAGCAATTACTACTGGCGCATCCGCGCCCAGGACACGCGGTTCAAGTGGTCGGAATGGAGCGCCCCCGGCCAATGGTTTATCTACGGCGTGCCTCCGCCCGATCCGTATCGCATGCAGATGAATGCGAATGGAACCCTCACGTTCTTCTGGGATGTCGGTACTGAAAACTTCTTCGTGTGGCACAGTCCGTCGCTGGTCAGCCAGAATTGGCAGGTGATTGCCGGCCCGCTTGATCAGAATCAAATTACGATCAGTCCGCCGCCGGGCGATGGGGAGGGCTACTACCGCGTCAGCGGGGAGTAATTCGGGGTTGGCGGTAATCGCATCGGGTATGAAGGCCCCACCGTTCCTCAGCTCTATTCGCTTTCCTTTGACGTAGCCCGCGGTCTAAAGTTCCGCTCGGATTATCACGCCCTGGAGATGTTGTATGGACCATGTTCTCGTCAGCGAGCAAATCGCAAACCTTCAAATCCTTAACCAGTTTTTGCTTTCATTGTTTCTGCTCCTGCCCATGGTCCTGGTGGCGCGGACCACGGTGGCCGGAACGCGTTACTCGCCCATTCTCATTATTGTCGTATTCGGGTTGATGATGGGGTACGTGATGACCGCTAGCGGCGTGTCCTCGCCGGGGCTCCCGCAGTTCTCGTTGATTGACCTGATCAGCCGCACTACGGTGGTCGTGTTGACGGTTACATTCTTTGTCGGCGGTCAGGAGTTGCGGAAGATGGTCGGCGGAATTCAGTTGCCGCCCGACGACATGGTGGTTCCCTCCACGGAGGAAACGGTGCTGGGCACGGGTCGCACGCAGATGGTGTTTATCGTGCGATCCTTCTTTTTGCTCGTCGGCATTGAGTCGCTCTATCGGCTGATCATGGGAATCCAAACCAGCGACCTGAGTCGCTTTTATCCGCTGATCGCCTACCTGGGGCTGGTCGGCTCGATTATTCTCATCGACCATAAAGCCAAAGTCGCCAACAAGCGGCTGTACATCAAAAAAGGTCTGGCCGAGATGGCGGTTATCCTGGCTGTTCTGCTGTCCGCGCAGGTTATCGCCCTTTGGATCCGGCCATGGATCGCCTTGCCGCAAATCTTTTTTGCCATGGTGTTGTCCGCTGGCTTGGGGGCGCTGCTGTACCACTGGCGGTTCGGGCCTACCATCCGCGCCCTTCTGTTTGCGGGCATTCCCGTTGTCCTGGCCGCGAATTTCATGATTGGCGGATCACGCATATCCGAAGCGTTTGCCATCGATGGCGTTCATGCCGTCCTCGCTTATGGCTTTTTCGGTCAAATAGCCTGGATGTTTGGGGGCATCGCCTTGCTGATGGGGTTCGGCAACACCAACCATGCGCGTAACCTGGCGCCCGGAATGGCGGGTTCGCTTTCGCACTCCGGCCTGACCGGCGCCTGTACGGCGGGTGACTTGGGCGCCATTGCCGCGAATCGAGCCCCGATCATGATCAATATTCCATTCTTCGGTCATGTCTTTGTCTTTTCCATCCTCGCCATCAGCGCGAAGCAGGGACAGTTGTATCTGTGGCCGTCGCTGCTGGTGGTGGTGATCGGAGTGGTTCTGACCCTCCTCTCGCTGCGTGCCATGAGCCGGGCGGATGGGCAGGATGCCCGGGAGGTCCGGGCCTTGATGCAGTTTTCCTTCGGTTGGCAACTTTGCGCGGTATTCGGGAGCTTTCTCATGCTTCATTTGGCGAACATCCCGTTGAGCTTTACCGCCATGGCGGTGTCTTCGAGCATTTCCCATTTCGGGTTGTTCGCCGCCACCCAGGGGGGCATGTTCGGTGATGAGGCGGGGGCCTTGATCCCGTTCGTATTCTCCATGCCTTTCCTGGTGCACCCGTTGGTTTTCTTCCTGTTCGGACGTGCCATGGAGCGGGACGGGGACATGCCCCGTCGTCCGGTCTTTCTGTTGGCCGCCATTGGCGTGGCTGGCGTGGCGTACGCCCTCTTCGCGGTCGGATAGACGCTGCGATGCATAGCCCAAGCGCCGCTTGCCTTATATCCGGACCCTTCGCGCGCCGTAGTCCGGGGCGCCTTCTCGTACTGCTCTCGACTTCGCCCTGAGCAACCGGTGGAACGCCGCGTTCTATCGGTTGTTGTTGACGCCGGAATAGCTTCATGGCATAACTTTACACTGTAAAGATTGAGGGGCTATGAAAAAAAACGTTATGGTGATTATCGGGCACCCGCGCCGGGACAGTTTGTGCGATGCCCTGGCGGAGGCCTACGGGCGGGGTGCGGCGGAGGCCGGTCATACGGTGACACACCTGCGGTTGGGAGCGTTGAATTTTGATCCGGTGTTACATGCCGGCTATACGCGGGAGCAACCGCTGGAGCCGGATCTACTCAAGGCACAGGAGCACATCCGGAACGCCGATCATCTGGTGTTCGTTTTTCCGGTGTGGTGGGGCGGTCTGCCCGCTCTCCTGAAGGGATTCATTGATCGGGTGTTGCTGCCCGGTTTCGCGTTTAAATACCACAAAAACTCGCCCTGGTGGGATCGTCTGTTGACCGGGCGCTCCGCCGAACTTTGGATGACCATGGATGCGCCGGCATGGTATTACCGCTGGGTGGTGCGCCGTCCCGCTTATCATCAGATGAAAACCGCCATTCTCGGCTTCTGCGGTATCACGCTGACACGTACTGTGGCGATGGGACCCGTCAAAGGATCAACGGAAGCCCGGCGGGAAAAATGGTTGAACCACGCGTATCGGAAAGGCCGTGCGCTTTAATCCCGCGTTGCGGCCGGGTAGGGGGCGGGTTATTGGCAGGCAGCCTGTAACTCGGCGAGCAAGCCTCGGGTACGGTCTTCCAGGGAAATGCCGCGTTGTCCGGCGCCGCGAAGCGCGTCGGCCCCTTCACAATATCGTCCCGCGCGAGCCAGGCTGAGCGCGAGGTTAAACCAGGCCCCGGGCTGGTCCGGATTGACCGCGACGCAGCGGGCCAGCGCGCTGGCGGCGGCGTCGAACTGCTCTTGCCGGTAATACCAGGAACCCAGGGCGAACAGCAGGTCAGGATGTTCAGGAGCGATGTTCAGGCCGGCCTGCAAAAGACGGTGAGCATCATGGTCGCGCTGGGCGGCCGTCAACGCCAAGGCGGCATTGTAATGATCCACGGCTCGTTGATCGCGCACCGTGAAGGGGAAAAAAACCACCACCGCGCCGGCGAGCAACCAGGCGATGGATTTCCAATCCCGCCGCAGACCCGAGAGGAGCGTTGCCTCCATGCCGGCTGCACCCAAAGCCGCCAGAAGCGGAACGAAGGTGAGGCGGTAACGCGCGGTGATGAAGAACATGATCACGCCGATCATGCCCGCAAGCAGGGCAACTTTCGGGATGCCGGCAGGGCGGGCGCGGATTAGCCCCCACCAGCCGAGTAAGCCGAATACGGCGAATGGAACGCCGGGCAGGAAGCGGAAGGCTGGTTCGGTAAGGCGAACTTGTTCGAGCATGCGCAAGTCGTCCATCTCGCGGGCGTTCCAGAATAGCAGCGCCTTTTTTGCGGTCAGGGCCAGCGCGGCTCCGGGTTGTTCGCGCCAGAAGGCGCGGGCCTGGTCGCGCCACCACGTTGAGCTTTCCGCGCGGGTCATCATGCGGCCGGATTCCGTTTCAGCATGGCGGTGGGCATCTTCCAACATGTCGCGGGCGGTCATGCGAAAGTTGCGGATGCGCAAGGGATAGCCGGTCGCCTGTTCGTGATTTCCCATGTAGAAGTTGAGCCCGCCGTGGGTGGTTAATAAAACGAATTGACCTTCGGCCCGCGAGTTGTGCCAGGCGACCGGCAGCAGGGGGAGGCTCAGGCCCAACGCATACAACGCAAGGTGGGCCGGACGGCGTAAAGCGCCTTGTGCGGCCAGACAAGCGCCGACCGCGGTCGCGATCAACAGCATCCCGGCGAAACCCAGCGCGATAATGCCGCCCGCTAGCCCTAAACTGAAAGCCCAGCGCGGTGATGGCGAGCGGTGTGTCGCCAACAACACAAACCCGGTGATCCCCAACGTGTTTAACGTGTTGGGCATAGTCAGCAGGCTGTACATGACCGCCAAAGGATAAAAGGCGTAGAGCAGACCGGCGGTCAGCGCAAGCCAACGCCGCGCACCCAAACGCCGGGCCAGGAAGAACAGGCAAAGAGCTGTTGCGCTATCGACGACAATCCCGAAGTACGCAGCGGTCATCGCATGGGCGCCGAAGATGCGTGCAACCAATCCGGCTACCCAGGGGTAAAGCGGCAGGTAGGCGAACGCACCTTCGGGAAACCATCGACCTTCCGCCACCTCGGTCAAGGCGACAAGGTAGAGGGTCCGATCATGCCCGCTGCCCGCTGCTGGCTCGAACAACGCCGAACCTGAAAAGAGATACAACGCGAACACACGGACCGAGACGGCGGCCAATAAAGCCCAACCAGCAAGAGACCAATCGGATGAATGCGTGAGTCGATGCACGGAAACATCGAAACAGGAAAAGGCATCATTCGTCAACTCCGCCGTGGAGGGCGGCTCCCTGCTTTGTTGAGTACGCCTACGGCGCGTAAAGAGGCCCGCTCGTTACAATGTCATCAGTCCTGGATAACCAGCCGGATCTGGAAGATACCGTCTGCGGTCAGGACCGAATTGGTGAACGTCGTCTGCGCCGGGGCGCCGGGGCGATTGGCGATCCATTGCCAGTCTTGATTCAAGAGCCCGCCGCCCGCCTCAACCACGCCGTAAAGCGCATACTGCCGTCCCGCCTCGGACCGCCATGTGACCTCGACCTTATCCGGCGCGCCTGACCCGATCGCCAAAAACCGCAAGTAGTCATCGTCATCGTTGGGATCAGTGCCTGCCATGGCCTCTTCGGCGTCCGAGAAACCATCGCCGTCGGTATCCGCGAGAAGGGGATCCGTTATGTTTCCGGCGGGATTAAGCGGAACACTGGTTCCCGGCCAAGTCGTCGAGGGTTCGTCATAGCCGGAAAACTCCTCAAAATCACTCAGGCCATCGCCGTCCAAATCAACGGGAAAATCGAGGCCGACCAGATCAACACCCGGCGGAACCACCGGCCCGGGAACCAGCTCAAGCGATGGGACCACGATATTGGGAATTCGCCAAATATCCCGCTCCCGTGCTCCAGATAGCGGTTTGTCGAGCGAAAAGAACCAGGTGAAAAGGTTCGTGTTGACGAACAGGGCGTTGACATTGGCATCAGCAGGTAAACCGAGGGCTACCTCCCCGCTCAATTGAAGACCGAATGAACTGCCGTTCCAGAACAGAAAATCATGCTGCCGCACCGGCCCGACAACTGGCAACACGGCCGGCACATCCAACGAGAAGGCCACCGCTCCACCCCATACCACATGCAGGGCATCAATGCCCGCATGGGCGGGAATTCCGGCGGACACACCATCGAAATGTTTGGCAAACGTCGCCGTGACCGGATTATAGGCCACCACATCCCGGCGGGTGTAGGTGACGCCATCCTGAACAAAATCAACGTCGGGAACAAACATCAGCAGGTTGCTGGTTACAGAAAATGCATTGATGCCGACCCTTCGGCTCCACGGAAACGCACTCAAATCCAACAGCGGGCCGTGCGCGGAGGGCGACATGCTGACCGATTGGTGGTCGCGGTAGGTGGCATCACCCACCGGCGTTGCGATCGAGGTGACAAAGCGCGCGTGATTGGAGGACACCGAGGCCGCCGCGCCCGCCGCGCCCGCCGCCAGCCCCCACAAGGCCATCATGCTCAAACAAACTGTGTGTGTCGTGCGCATCTTAGTAGTTGATGTTGCCCATCCCATTGCGCTCCACGAAACCCGATGTCGTTACATTGCGGCGCAATCCCACATGGTTGGGCGCGCCGATGATGGCGATGTTGGTCACACTGTTGGCGCTGGTGCGGTTTCCGATCACCAGGTTGTTCCCGGAGGTCAGTTGAATTCCCCGGGCGTTGCCAATGGCGACGTTGTTATCCATGACGTTACCCGGTTGAACAGCGGCAATGCCCCCTATGCCCCCGGCGCCAAATCCATTCATGGACATAACGTTCCTGAATGCGATGGATGATCCATCGAGGGTAATGCCAACCAGGGCATTGCTGTGCGCGAGATTGTCGACCACCACCGCGCCGGGCCCGGCGCTGATGCCACCGCCGGCCTGATGCAAGGCCCGTGAATCCGCCACAACGCCTGGTCCAACCAGGCTGATACCCACCGCCAGGAACGTACCGGAATTCCGGTCGGCGGCAGAGGCGCGGATCACGCTATTACTGCCCGCGGTAATGCCGGTCACAAACGTACCGCCGGCGTTACCTCCGGCCCGCGACTCCGTGATCACGGAATTTTGTCCGGCGCGTATCGCGGTAAACGGGGAGCCACCGGAACAGTTCAAGACGCTTACCTGGCGAAGAACCGATCGTTCACCGGCCTCCACGCCGGTAAATGCGCCGGACACCTGCACACTCTTCACCTCCACCCGGACGATCCGGCCATGATCGCCGGCACGCACACCGAATCCGCCACCACCCAAGACCCCGATGCCCATGATCGTGGTGTCGTGGATCAGGCTATCCATGCCCGCCCGCACCGACTCGCGGCATCCCAGCAGGCGAACCGACTGCACCATGCTGCCATTTCCCGGAAGATGCAGGGCCGCGTTGGAGACCACCCTGAAGCCAATCAAACTGCCGTTCTTCACCGTAATGCGTGCGACACCATCGATCTGGCGAATACCATGCGCTACGTTGGTGGCGGCGGAAATGGTATGCCCGTTAAGGTCAATCAACACATCGTTCGTCATCACCGTGATCACGGCCACCCCCGATGTTGCGTACAGGTTCTCGGTGAGAATATACGAACCCGGGGCATTGATGGTGAACCCGGGATTAAGACTCGATTGAGAAATCTGCACCTGCGCCGGGCCGCCCAGGACCGGCACGGCCATCCAAACGACCCATGCCATGCAAGCCGGCAGGATAAAGCCGGGTATCCCCGCGTTATGACGACGATTTACCATACCACATTCTCGAAATAGGTGGCGCGATTGGGGTGCGTAAAGTCTACGCCGGGTGATCCAAGCACATCGGCGGTATGATTACCGACGCCACCAAAAGGAGTAATATTGGAATAATCGGCGTTGCGAATGGCGAGGGTGTCGACAAAACCGGCAAAGTTGATGGCGGAGGCTCCGCCGGCGAGCAGATTGCCCTCGATCACATTGCGGCGCCCTCGAATCAGCACGCCGGAAGCGTTGTTCGTCACCAGCGCATTGTAACGCACCTGGGCGGCGGTGGTAACGTCGACCCCATTATGCAGTGTGCCGTAAACCGAGTTTTCCACGACCTGCCCGCTCCGCACCCGAATGCCATAACTCTCGGACGCACTGCCCCCCACGCCCATCAATGCGGACCGGTAAACACGCGATCGTTGGGTCGTCGCGGCCACCCCGACAGCCTCAACAGAGGACCACACTTGGCCGATAGCACAACCTTCAACATGCACACCATGGTCTGCATTAATCCCGGCCGCCTGGGATCCGCCAAACATGAGGTGTAAAACGCTGTCTTGCACCTTTCCACTGCCCAGCGATATTCCGACAGCCGATGTTCCGCCCAAAATATTGCGGACCACGCAATGCTCCACCACCGAATTATGGCCGACGCGAATACCGACACTAAGCGTGCCCAACACGTCGCCCACCAAGCTGTCTGAGATCAAGGCATTGACACCGGTAAAGATACCGATTGGCTCCGAAATACCGGATATGTCGGTCACATGAACCCGGGCAAGGTGGGCATTTCGCCCCGAAAGCAGGCCACGGCCGCATTGATGGATGCGCATATCTTCAAAACGATTGTTATCGCCGAGAGCGCGAATAGCCGCCGTGTCGGCGGCGCGGCCCCAACCGGTCAGCGCTCCATTCCGTACCACTAAATTGCGCGCGGCCTCCGTTTGGAAGATGCCCGACCCGCCGTTTTCGAATACGCCGGTATAGCGGAGGGTATAGCCATTCAGGTCAATCGAGACATGGTTGGTGGTCACGGAGATGGCCGGCGTGGCTAGCGCATGGGTCAGGGGACCCGCTACCACATACTGTCCCGGCTGGCTGATGGTGAGCGGCAACATATCCTGCGTGATAAACGATTGCGCTCCCGCCACTCCGGAGGCGCCGATCAGGTACATCCATATGACCAGTTGTTTCATTAGTGCTGGATATTCGCGAACGGATTGTTGGTGAAGATAAAGTTGTCGCCGGGAAAAGCTTCGATTCGGGCATGATGGCTGGCGCTGGATGGATCAAATATCATCGCCCCGGAACTTCCGGAAACGTGGTTGCGGATCGCGAGGTTTGCTCCCGGGTTGCCATGCAAAATGCCATACAGGAGTGCGGTTTGAATGTGATTGTCGCGCAAGACCGAAGCGGAGACGTCCACAAATCCTCCGTCGATGGAGTTCCGCGCCACGCGGGAAGATGCCGCGTTCACCGACCGCCCGGTGGCCGATGTGGACGTAAAACGGGAGTCAGCCAGCCAGGTTTGCGCCACATCATATCCCAACCAACTGAAGGTCCCGGCGGATAAACCGCTCACCTGCAAGCGGGCGGCAAGACTGTTGCGCATCTCCACGCCCCTCAGCGAGCCGGCGGTTGTGGCTATAGTCTCAACCGCGCTGTCGAGCAGGATACTTTCACGCAACAGAACGGTGGTGAAGGATGATCCTGCATGTTGCACCCCGCGGATATGAAGATCGTTTATCATGCTACCGGACCCCGCCTGGAAGGCAATGGCCTGCGAGGGGTCGGCGGATGCCAGGTCATGGATCTGGATGTTGGAAACCCGGGAAGCCGCTCCAAATTGAACAAGGTTCAAGGGGCTGTTGGTCGTCGCCGTGTTGTTGATCTGCACGCCGTCCACCCGCGATCCATCCCCCGCCCACACCACGGGATACTGCATGGGACGCGCACCGTCGATTTGAATGTGGCGCACCATGGCGCCGGGCCCAAGCCAAAGGGCCGAGAAAACACGGAGGAACAGAATATCCTCCACCCGTGCCGCTTGCGATGCCTTGATGCCAACACCAAAACCATCGATTACGCCATTACGCACCCGGAGACCGCGATGGTTAATGTCCTGCTCGATGCCCATCACCAGATCGGATGCGCCATTCCAGCGCAGGTAATGTCCGTTCAAATCGATCGTGACATGACTGGCATTGACAAAAATCAACCTCCCCCCGGGCGGGACGTTGGAAATCGTGATCGAATCGGTCAGCACATAACTGCCGCTGGTGTTGATCACGACCGGGAAATCGAGCGCCCCCAGCTTGATCCGGCCATCTCCCGCCCACGCGTCAGATCCAAGCATGGCCATCAGCAAAAGCAGGGCCTTTGCGCTCCGGAAGAACATGCGGTGTAAGGTGTTGACCATGGACGTCTAATCCGTAATCGAAAAATTGGCCCAACTGTTGGTGGTGGTAAAGGCCAGGCCGGGATTTACCATGACCAGTCCCAGCCGCGTAGCCCCATCCGTATCAAAATTTGTATCGCTGTTGCGCAACGCGGCATTGCCGGTCACGAGGTCCATGCCACCAACGTCGAACCCGATCAGATTGCGCGTGGCATCATTGTTGGAAATCTCGTTGGCGTTGTGCTCGGTCAACAAAAAGCCGGAGCCGCCATTGCCGACCGCGAAACTGTCGGTGATACGGGAGCCGGCATTAGCCCGGAATCCCCAGCTCGAATTGGACACCGCCAGGCTCGACACGATAAATCCATTGGTGGACGTGGCAATGCCGCCGCCGGAATTTGCGGCGGCCAGCGCATGCACCGCCATGCCACGTGGACCAACACGTATACCCCGGGCCGCTGAAGGCGAAGCGACACCACTGGCAACACATGCAATAATCCGCCCGTCAGAGCCCGACATTATACCATGAGACTCCAGATTCCCGAATATACCGCGGGCCACCGATCGCTGAATGTCGCCTCCCAGGTCGGTGTACAGGCCGACTCCGGAAAAATTACCCGATACATTCAAAACCACGGAATCCAGAATAGCGACATCCAACCCGCCATGAATGCCGGTGGTGTTGAGTCCGCCGGTGCCAACATCCATGACAATACAGTCGCTTACCGTTGAGCGGGCCACCGCGTCAATCGCGCGCACCGTGCCGGCGGAGGATGCCCCGCCATAAACGATGCACCGCCGAACCGTGCTCTGGGCGCCACTACGCAGGCCTTGGACACAATGATACACACTCAGATCTTCCAGCACATTACCCAGGCCCAGCGCCTCGACGGCAAAGGTGCCCTCTCCTCCCCAGTTGACGATGTTTCCGTTGCGCACTCGCAGATTCAGATAATCGGACTCCTGGAAAATGGCACTGCGCTCCGACGAGCCGCCCGGGCCGTTGATGGTGAAGCCATTAAGATCAATATCCACATGATCGGCCTCCACGCGAATCGCCGAAGCGTTATTGACAAAGACATTAAGCCCGAAAACCGAAGTTAAGAAATAGTCGCTCTGTTCCTAGAGCTTGAAGTTAA
>CALMYG010000066.1 GCA_937873455.1 uncultured Verrucomicrobiota bacterium | reverse complement strand
CCGCCGACGGTTTTCCGCATGGCTCAGGTCCGTGCACAGGCAAGGATGCCTGTGTCACCTTGATCTCAGTCAATCCGGAATGCCCCGGCGGGGTGCAAAGCAACACTTCCCGCTTGCCGCGGAGCATAAAACCGTTTACGAAGGTGGGATGCAGAGCGTCACCCTTCACGACATTGCCAAACGAGCGGGCGTTTCCGTGGCTACCGTATCCCTTGCCCTTCGGGGTCGCGGCGAAGTGTCTCACAAGCGCGCGGAGGAAATACGGGCCTTGGCAAAAGAAATGGGATACCGCCCAAACCCCATGTTGGCCGCCCTGGCTTCCAAGCGCTTCAGTAACGCCAAGGCGCAACAAGGCACGCCGCTCGCTATTTTCGAATTTCCCCAAATGCCCGGACAATCCGCGCCCAAAACCAATTTGTATCGCAAGGCGCTCATGGATGAAGCCAAGCGGCTTGGTTATGCCCCCAACTACTACCCGATCGAACCCGACACCTCGCCCGCCGCCCTCTACCGGCAAATTTACAGCCGCGCCGTTCAAGGAATTGTGGTGAATGGCAGCGTCGACATGGAGGGGTTCGGAGCGCAGTTCGACTGGGCGCCCTTCTCCATCGTACAATGCGCCAGGTACTGGGCGGAATATCCGTTTCACACGGTGCGCTCGAATATCTTTCAATCGGTAAAACTCGTGTTCACCAAGTTGCGGGAACGCGGTTACCGGCGTATTGGTTTCGCTATCGGACGGCACGATGTTCTTCTCGAAGATGACGAGGACCGGCATGGCGCGGCTATCGCGCTGGAAAACGCCCACCTGCCCAAAAAGGATCGGCTGCCCGCATACGTGAGCGCGTTTGATGACCGGAAAGCATTTCTTGCCTGGTTTGATGCCAACGAACCCGATGTTGTCGTCGGCTTCAACGCGGTGCAATACTGGTTTCTTCGTGATAAAGGGATCAAGATTCCCGACGATGTCGGTTTCGCGGTGTTACACGGAGGCCATGAATCGGATACGATCGCCGGATTAAGCCAAAATACGGATGAAATCGCCCGTCAAAGCATCCAGCAGCTTGACCTGCTGATTCGCAACCACGAACGGGGCATCGCCGAGAATCCGATCCACATCTTGTTGCCGTCCACCTGGTATGATGGCGCATCGCTACGGCCCGTTAAGGCCTAGCCTATTTAAAACCCTGACGCTTTGGCATATGCCAGATTCCTATCGATCAAGGCGCGCCGTTGAAGCACACAATCCCGACTGCGCAAAGCGTCCGGCGGAGTGTTGAAGGCATAGTCGAGAAGGGTCGGAATGTCGCTGGTGGCGACGTGCAGCCGGGTGTCGCTTGATGCATAATAGAGAAACACCTCTTCGCCGCGCACGGCCACCCCGTTGCTGAACAGCACGTTGGAAACATCCCCCACCCGTTCGTCACCCACCGGAGCAAGCATGTAGCCACCCGGCGCGGCAATGACCCGCGATGGATCATCCAGGCTGGTGACAAGGCAATACAAGACATAACGAAGACCTGCCGCGCAGTTGCGAACGCCGTGCACGACGTGGAGCCAACCCTGGTCCGTTTTGATGGGCGGCGCCCCCGCGCCATTCTTGACCTCCTTGATGGTGTGATACACCCGTGGATCGATAATTTTCTCCGGTCCGCAAATTGCCGGATTGACTCCATCCGAAAACGCCCAGCCGATGCCCCCGCCACTACCGGCATCAATAAAACCGTCCTGGGGCCGGGTGTACCAAGCATACTTGCCTTCGACAAATTCAGGGTGCAAGACCACATTCCGCTGCTGGGCGGACGGGCTTTTGAAATCGGGCAGCCGCTCCCACCGCACGAGATCCTTCGTTCTGGCAATACCGCACTGAGCCACCGCCGAGGAGGTGTCACCCGGAGGCGCCTTCGGGTCTTTTCGCTCCACGCAAAAGACGCCATAAATCCATCCGTCTTCATGCCGGGTTAGCCGCATGTCGTAAACATTGGTCGCCGGGTCATCGGTTTCTTCAATATCCAGCGGAAAATCGTAAAACGTAAATCGATCCACGCCGGTTTTGCTTTTTGCCAATCCGAAGAAACTCTTCCGGTCATATCCCTCAATCCGGGGAACAACAAAAAAAGTGCCGTCCATGTAGATGGCTCCGGCGTTCAAAACGGCGTTGATTCCCAATCGCTCGAGCATGCGCGGATTGGTCTCCGGATTCAGGTCAAACCGCCAGTGAATGGGAATATGGGCGTCGGTCAGCACCGGGTTGCGGTACCTTCGCCACACCTGGCCGGGTCGTGAATCATCCGGCTCATTTGACTGTTCAACCAACAAGCGATGGCGATGCAGCAGATCGGCGACTACTTTGTGATGTTTCATGGCGCTGACTTTTGCATGAACAACCCACGATCGCAGTTATACCGGAACTAAATCCGTTTAGCTTAAACGGATTTACCGGGCCCCCGCTGGTCACGTGGCGGCGACATGCATTCAATGAAGCGGTATGAACAAGAAAATTATCGCGCCTCCTCCAGCAAACCAGCCAGCGTCGGTTATGGGTCGAATTTCCCCGTCGATGGTCGATTGGCCCGCGACACCGCGAAGGTTGAATGCCATGCCGGCCGATGATCAATTTCAACGGATGCTGCGGTTTGCGGCCTGGGCGGCGATCACCTATGCGCCACCCGCTTTGGCGGTTGAAAAGCTCCCCCGGGCGTATGGCTGGTTCGTTCGATTGGGCAAGGAATTGGAGGCTCACACCGGCAGCGCCGCGCACGCGCTTTTTGGTATACGCAATATGGCCCTGCCCAGTCACTGGCATGAATACGCAATTGTCGGTAAAAACTTCTTTCTGGCCGCCGCAAAAGCCTCGGTTGTCCTCTTGTTGATGCTTGGACACTCCAGCAAACTTCCCATGAAATTGGCTCACCGGTACGGCGCCCCCGCCATCATGATACCTGCGGTCGGAAACGCCCTCTCCGGTGGTGATTCGTTTTCTCCTGGCGGCATCAACCAAGGATCGCGCCCCTGAGTCTAGGCCTAGGAGGCATGGATCAATCTGCCTGCGCTTGCCAAAATAATGTGTAAATTACGCCATGAACTACGGATACTTTGACCCGCACCGCCGCGAATATGTGATTACCCGCCCGGACACGCCCCGCGCGTGGTCAAACTACTTGGGGTCGCGTCGGTACGGCGGCATCATCACTCAGGGCGCGGGCGGCTACTCATTCACCCGCTCCCCCGCCGAAGGGCGCATTCTCCGCCACCGCTATAACAGCGTGCCCATGGATCTGCCCGGACGACAATTTTATCTGCGCGACCAGGATACCGGCGACTTCTGGGCCGCCGCCTGGCAGGCTACCGCCAAACCGCTGGACCAACAGCCCACCCAGGTCCGCTTCGGCCCCGGCTATGCGATCATCGATAGTCACTACGCGGACATTAAAACCGAAAGCATCTATTTTATTCCGCTCGACGCGGAATTCGAATATTGGCGACTCAAGGTCACCAATACCGGTTCCACCCCCCGCACCTTGCGTGTGTTTGCGTTCTGCGAATTCACCACCGAATGGAATCTTATCAACGACTTGTTGAATCTGCAGTACACCCAATACATCGGACGTGCCGCCTACGAAGATGGCCTGATCGCCGCCAGCTCCTGCGCCCATCTTCCGCCTGATCCCACCAACTTTGCCAACCGCGACCAGTCGCGCCATTGGTGGATGACCCAGTGCCTGGGTCCCGTCACCGGCCATGATGCTGATCGCGATGCCTTTATCGGCCCCTATGGTGATTTTCGTGCTCCCGCCGCCGTGGTCAATGGCGCCTGCACCAACAGCCGGGGCAACTCCGACAACACCTGTGGCGCCTTGCAATCAGACCTGAGTCTTGCTCCCGGTGAATGCGCGGACATCCTGATCCTGCTGGGTATCGGCGAGGCGCGTACCTTGGGACGCGCCTCCCGGGGACGTTACGGATCCATTGATACGTTCGAGAGGGAATTCGAGCGGCTTCGCGCCCACTGGCACGGCTTGCTAGACACCCTGCACGTGAAAACCCCCGACCCCGCCTTCGATGCCATGACCAATACCTGGGGCGCGTACAATGCACTGATGACCTTTGAATGGTCGCGTTCCTGCTCGCTCGTCTACACCGGCGACTGCCGCGACGGCTACGGCTTCCGCGACACCGTGCAGGATTGCCTGGGCGTGACCGCGATGCTGCCCGATGAAGTCCGGCGCCGCCTGCTTCTGATGCTCTCCGCGCAGGACAGCACTGGCGGCGCGCAACCGGAGGTGCGCCCTTGGAGCCACCGCCCCGGCGCGATGCCGCTCACCCCGCCCCATCACTACCGCTCCGATGATTGCCTGTGGTTTTTCAACGCCATTCCCGCCTACGTCGATGAAACCGGCGATCACGCATTCTACGATGAAATCGTACCCTACGCCGATCAGGGCGAAGCCACCGTGTTGGGTCACCTTCGCCGCGCCCTCGAATTCAACCTCGAACGCACCGGCGCCAACCGGATTCCCTGCGGACTGGCGGCGGACTGGAACGACTGCCTGAAACTCGGCTATCGCGGCGAATCGCTCTTCGTCGCTTTTCAAGTACGCCTCGGCTTGTCCCTCTACCTCCAACTCGCACAACAACGCGGCCTCGCCGAGGAAGCCGCCTGGGCACAGGCCCGGCGCGAGGAACTCGACGCCGCGCTCGCCGCCATCGCCTGGGATGGCGCCTGGTTCCGCTGGGCCATCGCCGAAGACGGAACGATATTCGGAACCAAGGATTATCCCGAAGGACAGGTGTATCTCAACACCCAGGCCTGGGCAATTCTCTCCGGCGCGGCCACCCCGGACCAAACCGCCACCGCCCTGGCCACCGTGCGCGAACGCCTCGCCTCCGAATGGGGCGTGGCCATGTGCGCCCCCCCCTTCGTCACCACCCCGGTCAACGTCATGCGGGCGGTGCTGTTTAATCCCGGCAACAAGGAAAACGCCGGCATATTTTCCCACACCCAAAGTTGGGCCGTGCTCGCCGAAATCGCCGCCGGCGACGGCGATCAGGCGTATGCTTATTACCGCGCGTTTATGCCCTCCGCGCAAAACGACCGCGCGGACATACGGGAAATCGAACCCTATGTGCATTGCCAAAGCACCCACTCGCAGTTTTCCGAACGCACCGGCCGCTCGCGCGTTCCCTGGCTTTCCGGTACCGCTTCGTGGGCGTACTACACCGCCACCCAACACATCCTCGGCATCCGCCCGGAAAACGGCGGACTTCGGATCGATCCCTGCATTCCCAAGGCCTGGCCCGGCTTCACCGCAACCCGGCGTTTTCGCGGAAAAACCGTGCGCATAGAAGTCGCCAACCCGCAGGGCGTCAACCGTGGCGTGGCCTCGGTGACCATCAACGGAGCCGCGCACCAAGGCCCTTATATTTCCTTTGAAAAGATCACCGACGACGCCCTCATCGTCGTCACCCTCGGAGCCTCTGCATGAAATACGTCGCCATCTATCACGCCAACCTCAATTACGCTTTTCTCGAACCGCATAAATACGAGCAGGTCATTCGCGCCAGCTACGAAGTGATCCTCGACGGCCACCTCGCCGCCGGCCCCCGGGCCAAATTTGTTTTCGAAGCCAGCGGATTCACCATCGATGTTATGGCCGAGAAATGCCCGGATGTCCTGGCCAAGCTCAAGGCGATGATCGACTCCGGCCAATGCGAATTCATGGGCGCGCCCTACGCGCACCCCGTGCTCGCCAATGTGCCGGAGGAGGATGCTTACTGGTCATGCGAATTTTCCCAGCGCGCCTATGAGAAACATCTCGGCATGCGCGCGGAAAGCTGGTGGAACCCGGAATGCACCTGGATGCAATACGTGCCGCGCGCGGTGCGCAAGGCCGGCGCCAAATACCTGACCCTCGATTTCGAGTCGTATATGAATTGCAACGACAAGGAATACGCCTGGGTCGAACGCAACCGCGCCACCGACATCTACTGGGGCGGGCACATGCCCTGGTTCGATCTCGATCCCGACTGCAAATTCTTGCACCGGCCCTTTCGCGACCTTGCCCCGGGGCTGCACGGATTTTGCCGCAGCGACCGCCTCGTTGGAAAATATGTCGGTTACTTCATGGGCAAGATTTCGCTCGAAGACTACCTCGCCAATGTCGTACATTGGTCGGGCAAGGAAAAGAAAGGCGCGACCATCGTCATTGCCGACGACGCCGAATACTGCGGCACCACGGGTTATTTCTACGTGAAATACTATCGCGATTACAGCCGGTCGTTCTCCGTAAATGCCGACGCGCGGGAGAAACTTGACGCCCTGATCGCCGGCCTGCTCTCCATCGGCGAGCTGGCCACCTTCAAGGAAGCGTGCGAGGAAGTTGAACCGGTCGAGGAACCCTTCTTCGTCGAAGACCGCTACGCCTGGCATCGCACGTATTCCGATTGCTGGGGCGGCACCCCCGAAGCCAAACGTTTTGATCCGATGGTCGCCGAGTTGCGGCGCGCATATAAAGAAAAGTACCAGCCGATCGTCGAGGGCAGTCATCGCGAAAGATTCCTGCCGCTGGCGGAGAAATTCTGGTTTCACTGCACTAACGCCGCCAATTCCGACGGACGCTGGCCCCCGCCTCCGGCCGAACCGTGCGAATTCAACCGGCAATGGGTGATCAACGAAATCAACACCACCCGCGCCGTGCTCGCCGAGCTGGCCGAAGCCACCAAGGGCATCCCGCTCCCCGCCCCCGAAGTTAACGATCAACCCGCCGACACCCCGGCCTATGGCCTGCACTTTACCGACAAGGATGTGAACGACCTGCCCAAGTTGAATTTCTACGAATTGCAGCACGCCTTGTACGCGGCCTGGCGGGCTTTTGACCACACCCAGGGCAGCGAGAAGGAAATGAACCGTCTGCGGGTGCTGGCCATTTATAACGAATACCGCCGGCGTGGCATCACGAAATTCATAACGCCGAAAATCTGAGGACACCGCCATGGCGTATTATCAATCGGCTGAAATGACCCCGGAACAATGGCAAACCGCCAACGCCGAAACGCTGGCCCTACTGGAAAAAATCGGCGCGGTGACGCCGCCGGGATTTTTTTCTACCGGCGTGCCCCAGATTTCCCTATCCGACCGTTTTCAACCGGCGGGCCAGCCGTTTGACTTTACGCCCTTCAAGGGCCGCATTGTGTTTGCCGAGGGCTGTCGGCTCAACAGCGGCGGGGTATCGCCTTTTCCCGCTGGGCCGGTGCGGCTTTCGTTGACCCGGTGGGGACGTGAGCCGGATCAGTGCGGCAAGATCATCGTCGGGTCGGGAACGGAGTTAAGCGCCACCGCGATCGTCTCCCAAATCAGCGTGGAAATCGGAGCCGGGGTTTTGTTCGGTCCGGACGTGGTGATTATGGACTGCGACGGGCATGTGGTAGACCGCCGCCTGTCGGATGTCCCGGAGCATCAGAAACGCGCCCCGGTGGTGATTGAAGATCACGCCTGGATTGGTTTCGGGGCGCTCATCACCAAAGGGGTGCGCATCGGCCACCATGCCGTCGTCGCCGCACGGGCAGTGGTCACCAAAGATGTCCCGCCTCACGGGGTGGTCGGCGGCAATCCGGCCCGGTTGTTGAAGACATTCACCTAGAATGCACGTTACCGAATAATCCACGGCGTTACGACCACAGAGGTCCGAGCGGATAAAGGAAATGTGTAGCTGCGTTCGTTCGAACGCGGATGAAAACGCACCAGAATATGCATCCGGCGTTTAAGGGCTTCGACTGTAGAAGAGTTTAAACGGCTCTAATCCGGCCGGAACACCACACGTCCCGCAACCGCTTCAGCGCTCAAGTCTTCGGTATAACGAACACTTCCATCCAGCATGACCATATTGCCGCCACGACGACCGCCATGGCGTTTCATCCAGTTGAAATTGCCATTGGGCGCACCGATCGAAAAGGAACCGGAATGCGGCTCGGTCAAACCGTAACAGGGCGGCGGGTTTCCATAACCGGGATGAAAGGAACGGGTATTGCCTTCGATGACCAGAAGCGTTTTGGCCGGTTGCGAAAACCTTGCCAAGGAGCCGATCTGCCCTAAAACATCACGACTCAAGACACCCCAACGAGAATCCTGTTCCGAGGTGCCATGGATATAATCGTTATAGCCGTAACTGGAGTCGATGTTAGTACTAACAGGAAGATGACTGGGTGGCAACTGGGTGTCGGAAGGACATAAAAATACCGAGTTCGCATCCACACGTCCCCAGCTTCCACGATGCCCGACATATTGACCCACCAGCTTTTCGTCCAACCAGTGTTGAACATTGCCACCGAGTACAACATCCCCGTAGTTCCTTTGAACGGTTTGAGGCGGTGGCGAACCGTTGTTGTCCCCTGCATATAAAATAATGCCGGCGCCGATCTGCTTGAGATTGGATGCGCAGCCGGCCGTGCGGGCCCGGTCGCGGGCCGCGCTGATTGCGGGAAACAACATGGCCGACAAGACGCCGATGATGGCAATCACCACCAGCAATTCCAGCAAGGTAAAAGCGGCGTTGGGCTTCCGGGTTTTCATCGCGTACGCACCTCTACGTCGAATCGTTGATCAAACCAGGCCAGGGCCTGCTCGGGACGTTGGTGAAGCCGCCGTTCAGGCGCCGTGGCGGCATCGGTGATCGCTTTCGGGGCCACCAGAATTATCGCCCGATAGTCTTTCCAGCGGGGGGCGACGGCTGCCGGATTCCAATCCACCGCCGCCAACACGGAATTCGCGGGCAACCACGCAGCATTCGGCCACCCGGCAAACGACACAAAGGCCTGCGCATTGCGTCCACCGGCGCGTTCCATCGGCCCGGCGGCGAATGCCTCGATCAGATAGGACGTTTGTTGCTGATAAAAGGCATCAATATCTTCCTGACGGTATTCGACCGCCAGCACGGAGATATTCCGAGATTTCAGGGAATCGGCCAACCCGTTTACCGCGGCCCTTTCCGCTTCGGCCCCCTGCCCCAAGGCCCCCGGCGTGGTGAAAACGACAACCCGGTCGCCATCGGCAAGAAAAACCGATAACTCGCGCGCGATGCCGACTCCCAGGGACTCCAGATCACTATGACCGCGCTCGACCGGCGCTCGGGAACAACCGCCCATGCCCACGATAGCGAGGACAAATAGCAAAGCCACGACATAAAAACGAAACGTCATGGTTTAATCATAGAATTAAACCGCACGCGGGTATAGCTACAAACGATTAATCAGATGCAGGATATGGCTAAAACCGTTCACACACAGCCGGTAAACCCTTGCGATTCACGTTTGATTTTCAACGCGGCCGTGAGCCTTTGCGAAACTGCTGGCGGTATTGTCCCGGTGACGTTTTTTCAACTTTGCGGAAAAGTTGACTGAGATACACCCCGGAATTCAGACCGCATTCCGAGCCGATCACGTCCAAACCCTTGTCGCTATTGCGTAATTCAGCTTTTGCCCATTCCAAGCGAAGTCGGATCAACTCCTGTTGAATCGTTCGATGAAAATGGGATTGAAAAACCCGTTCCAGCGAACGCAAGGACATCCCGGCGGCCCGCGCGATCTCGTGGGCGGAGGTTTTACTCCGTCCATGCTCGCGCATAAAAGCTAAGGCGCGGGCGAGATTAGGATGCGTGATTTTCAGCAGATCGGTGGACTGGCGCTCCACCACGCCGGTTGGCGACCGGAACCGGGGAAAAGAAAGCCGGGGGACCGGTTGTTTGCGAAGTATGGCATGCAGGCACTGGGCCGCCTCATAACCCACCTCCTCAGCCGGCGTGCTGATGCTCGAAAGGGGTACGGAGGCCGTTTCGCAATAGACATCGTCATTGCCGACGCCCAAAAGCCCCAAATCCTCCGGCATGCGGAGTTCAAGATGCGCCGCGCAATTGCTCAGGAAATTTGCCCGTAGATCGTCGCACGCCAGGATGGCGGTTTGGGCTGGCAATCCGGCCAGCCAACGCACCGGAGCGTATGCGGCCATTTCCCGGCTCAGATTCCGCAAACGCGGACGGTCGGGATACTTTCCGCGCGGATGATACACCGTGACCTCATGGCCCTGCTCAGCGAGCCGGCTTTGATAGCCGTTGAGGCGCGAGTCGCTAAAATCCTCACCAGGCAAACCATAAAACGCATAACCAACAAACCCCTGGCGCAAAAAATAATCCGCGGCCATGATTCCGATTTCGTGATCACTGACCCCCACCCTGGGCATGCCGAAATCAAACGTCCCCCCGGAAATATTGATCGCCGGAACCCCGGATTTCTTAACAATTTCCGCGATATCCCGCTGCCCCAACAGCCCCAGGCAGCCGGCATAATTCATGCGGAGCAGCTCGGTCAAGTTCTGAGGCACCGGGGGGAAGGTGCTTAAGGACCACTCCCCTTGTTCACGCGCATAATTTAATACGCCTCGCATGATACGCCGTTCGACCTGCGTCCGGACCCCATTAATAAATAGTATTTTATATATCATACCACGCGATCCGCCTCACTACATACCTTGCCTTGGTTTGCGTTTATTCGCAAGACAATGACGCAATACACTATTTCGGTAAAATGACGCCCGGCATATGGTATTCTCATGTCGGTCGTTATTGAACATGAAATTCAGGACACCTCCATTCTCGCGATCGCGGAGTTCGTAGCCCGCCGTTACATGGAGCGCGCCGACCCTGATCCTGGTTACCAAAACGATCTGTGCCTGCAAGGCCTTCTGTGCCTTCACCAACGCACGGCCAGGCCGGAATATCTCGACTATGTAATCCAAACGCTACGGCATCGCGGGTCTCTTCCGAGCGACTCATTGAATTGGCAAATTCTGTTCACGGATATCCACTCCGAACTATGGCGTCATACCGGCGACTCCCGCTTTATGGACGGCTGGCTGGAAGACCTTGAAACCTACGACCGGCATCTGCCGCGGGATGCCAGTGGACGTATTGTTTTTTTCAAGGAACCCGAACGTCAACGCCTGCTTATCGATATGTTGCAAGGCTATTGCCTGCGTATGGCCCGCGCGGGAGCGTTTACCGGCAACCAAGCTTATTACGGTTATGCCGCCGGGCAGTACCTTCGTTATGCGGAGGTCTTGGTAAATCCTGACAACGGGTTGTGGCATCACGGCCGGGGCTGGGATACCGATGATCCCGAGGCGCTATCGCCGGAAGGCTGGTGTCGTGGACAGGCCTGGGTAGTGCGAGGTTTGGTCGAAAGCTTGGCGGTCATTCCGGAAACCTTGTGGGCGCACCACGAACTTCACCGCCTCCTGATCGACCTTGTGACCGCGCTCTTGCGGTTTCAGGGTCGCGACGGCATGTGGCACCAAGTCGTACATGAACCGAATTATACCTACCCGGAAACCAGCGGGACGGGAATGATCGTCTATTATTTAAGCAAAGCCTGGGTAAACGGATGGTTGAGCGGTCCGGCCTGCCTCGATTCCCTGCGACGGGCTCAATCTGCTTTACGTCATTTTGTTGATGACCGAGGACGGGTATACAACGGGTGTCCTCATAGCCCGCCGCGAGGGCGTCCGATTGATTACATCGTGATGCCTCCGGATATTGATGACCGCCATGCCGTGGCGGCGATGATGATGGCGCTTTCCGTCGATCTGTAAAGGTTGCATGCCCTGGCGCTGATCCGGATAGGTCGGTCGTGCATAAATCCGTTTGTCTCGCCGTTTTGCGTCTGACTATTCGTTTGACCGGCCATATCCATCATCGGATACTGGCGTTAGCTTATGAATCTTCATGCTCATGGTACGCCGTCTTGGGAAAAGGCGAAGAGAAGCGCGGCCGGATTCGTGATCGCGATTTCATTCATCCTGCCTCACCTGAGCGCTCACGCTGCATCGGCCGGTTTTCCCCGCTACGAGTTCGATGATCTTTACGAGATGTCTCTCGAAGAGTTGATGAACGTGCCCATTCGATCGGGCAGTCATTCCCCCATGATCCTCCGCGACATTCCAGTGACCATGCGGATTATCGGGCGCGACGAATTGCTGGCCATTCCCTATCGCGGGCTGGCGGGTGCGCTAAAATACGAACCCGGCTTCCGGGTTTCGCAACCGGGATCCGGGTGGCAAGGCGATCTATTTTTAATGCGCGGCCTTCTCGGCAACTACTATACCAAAATACTCCTTGATGGCCTGCCGATTACCCCCTCGGTGGTAAGCGGCGCCCCCTTGGGCGAACAACTTTATATTCGAAACCTAGAGCGCGTGGAGATTCTTTATGGCCCGGCCTCCGCGCTTTATGGCGCTGATGCGGTAGCCGGCGTGATCAATCTGATTAGCCGGGAACCGGAACACTTCGAGGCGCACGCTGGTGCATTCGCCGGCGAATTTGGCTACCAGCGTTATCATGTCGAACTTTACGTACCGGTCGCCGTATGGGACGGTGAAAACCTGTTTCTCGATCTGTACGGCGTCTATGTTCGAAGGGATGACACCCACATCAAAAATGGCCATGAAGCGGTATTCGCCCGAGAGACCTATCATGCGCGCGCCGGCGAGGTGAACCGGGTGCCGTTTGCCCTCGGCGACTTGCCCGGCGAAAACTGGGGGACCGGCCTTAAACTCCGCTATAGGGATTGGCGGCTTTCCTACGACCGCATGTACCGGGCCGACCACAGCTCGCTTGGTCAGCATACCGAATATTATTTGTACGATGACCCGGACGCCAAACTGGGAGAAACCATCGACCGGCTTTCCCTTCGTCACGAAAAAGAGTTCGGAACCATCACCCTGAAAACCCGCTTATCCTACCTTCGTTACCGACTTGATCCCGACTCCTATTTTTCCTTTATTTTTCCGCTTAACGATCCGGGGCGCTTTGGCGAACGCAACAACAACTACAAATATCAGGCCTCCGATGATTTTCTCTGGGAAGAAACAACATGGATCCCATTATCCGACGCCTGGACGCTGGCCGCCGGGTTCTCCCTGCAACATTCCAGCGTTCTGCCCAAAAGCAACGACTTGGAAATGCCCTTCCATAAACGCGATTACCGTCCATTCCGGAGATCGCGATGGGAGCCGGATTCCATCTACGGAACATTTGGACAAAACGAACATACCTTCCGCCAATTGGGATTATTTGCCGAAGGCCTATACCGCTCCGATGCATTCGATGTTCAGGTGGGGAGCCGTTATGACCAGAATTCCCGCTATGAGGATGTGTGGACACACCGGATCGCCGGGCAACTAAAACTCTCCCCGGAAACGTCGCTTCGATCTTCCTACGGACAAGCCTACAAAGCCCCGGCCGGTTATTACTCGTATAACGCGGTAGCCACGCTGGAGGCGGATGGCGCCATTCGCTACCACACCATTCCCAATCCGGATCTTGGTCCGGAAAAAAGCGATTCGGTTGAGATCGGAATTCGTCATTGGTTCACAAAAAATATAATTGCGGACATTGCCTTCTATCATACGGAAGTGCGGGGTCTGATCGGTCGGGGACCCATTGCCGTCGATCCCGGTCTTTACCCAAATGCCGCCAATACGGAATCACGAACCAGCATCAACCGGAGCGGGGATTCCACCCGCATCCAAGGCATGCAAGCCGCCCTGACGCTTCAAAACGCCCTCGGGATTGATGGTTTCGACTCAACGGTCAGCTTGGACTATATTACCGGCAAGGAATCGCTAGCCGACGGGAAAGGAACCGTGGACGGGATTTTGATGTCACCGGAGTGGATGCTGAAATGGCGGTTGGCGCTACGCCCCCTGCCCCGTCTGCAACTGTTTATCGATCAGATGATCTGCTCTTCCTGGAAGTCAAGAAACGTATCGACCCCGGATGATTATTATGATCGGTTCAACCACGTCGATGGCTATTACCTCATGGATCTGGGCGGCACGTATGCGATAGGAAAACATTGGACCGCCTACCTCCGACTGGAAAACGTTTGGGATGAAAAATATGGCGGTATTGATGCGTATGATAATAATATTCTCCAGTACAATCCTCAAACCGGGCGTATGCTGATGGCCGGACTGGAAGTCCGGTTCTAACCGGGACAACGGACTTGGCAACCCGCCTTAGGGTTCCAAGTTTACGCCTATCCGATAATAAATCGAGGTGGCGGCGGCATTCGAATTTACATACCACGCCTGCGTCCAGAGAATGCCGGTTCGCACCGGAATAAAGGCATCAGTCAGTTGGGGGGTGGCGTGCACGCCGTAAACCCGTCCCGACACTCCTTGCCAGGTGAGCATGAGCTCACCGTTGGGCGAGGGCGCGGCGGCATCTACGCAAAAATAATCCATCGGATCATGCGGACGGGTCCCGGCAATAAACTCTTCATAATTGGTGACACCGTCTCCGTCGAGATCGCCGTTGGCCGGCATTCCAGTTCCGCTGCCGGTGTACATCGATTCATACCAATCCGGCAACCCGTCGCCATCCGTGTCCTCCGGTTCGGCCGGGAAACCACCCTCGATCTCCAGGACATTGACCCGGCCATAGGACAAGCCGGCGTTGTCGAAGGTGATGGTGATGCGGCCCTGGGCATCCGCGACCACGTTGCTGAACACCGCCTTGCGATGGATGTTGGTGAAGGTGTCCAGAGTTTTGCGGATGCCGTTGACGGTGTAGCCGGCCAGCGAACCATAACTTTGCACCCCACTGCCGAACAGCGACACCGTGTTGATCCAACCGGCCGGTACGCCGGTGAGGCGAATCTGGGCATTCGCAGCATGACGGAAAAAATCGCGCTGCGCTTCCGCCGGATACAGGGTGTTGGTGTTAGGAGCATCGGTCAGGAAAATTTCAAAACCGGTGACAATTTCCAACCCGATCCCGGTGGGCAAGCCATTGGTATCGACGGCATTGAATACCGGCGTGGCCGGTCCGGCAATGGTGGTGACGTTATTCCATCCAAAGTTGGTGGTCATCATACCGGCGGAACCGGAACCAAAATCAAACAACAGACGCCGCGTGGACCCATCCGCCCCGGAAGGATCGTTGTCGATTTCGGTGAGTGTCATATCCCGCGACGAAAGCCCGCCGGCGCTGAGGCGGAGAACGCCTGATCCATCCACACCGTAGGGATCTTCTTTGGCGTGGATCGTAAAGGTTTGCGGGACGTTCCAGTTGGCGGCATCATAGGCTCGGGTGACCGGCAGGCCGACCTCCCAATCCGCATCCGCAGCCGACAATACGGTGGCCAATACCACCACCGGCTCTTCCGGCGGGTCGGACAAATGCACCGTGAAAGTGCGGTTGGAGCCCTCATTAATGACCAGCGCATTCGTGGAAAGAATGAGCCGTGGGATGACCGTCATCGCTTGCCAGCGATACGCAGTGACGCTGGCTGGGGGCAAATCAACCTCCGCCTCGTTGGCAAAGAACACGGCGGAATCATGCGTCAGCGACACCAGCGGTTCGCTTCGCTCCGGTTCATTATCGGCATCGAACGACGGCGCGAGGACCTGCCACCGTTGGGCCTGTTCGTTTACCGGATATTTATTGAGGGCCAATCGCACGCGCTGGGTCTCGGTGAGATGATGGTTGATCAGGACGAGGCCGTTGGTGCTTCCCCGGTTGAAGCCGTAGGCGTGAATCGCCGTATACGCCCGCACCAGTAGATTAGCCGAATCGTAACGTCCGGTGGCGATAACCAGCGGATTGTCTCCGGTGAGGGCGACGCGCACAAGATCGCCGTCCATCACCGCATTCGCCGCCTGCAGCCCCAAAAAAACCGGCCGCGCGCGAAACCGGTCCGGTCGCACGGTGTGCAACGCGCCCCACAGGCGGGAGTTTTCAAAACTCAATTGAAAAAGCTGGAAGAAACACTGGTCGCGGATGCCGTAGGTTTCCAGCATCTTGAGCTTGGTATTGACGATGCTGACGCCATGCGCGGCGGATACATGGAATCCGGCGCGAATCGGCTGGGTCGCCGCCCCGCCGTCCGCCGTGTGGTAGTTGTATTCGTATAAACTGAATTCCGTATTCTTGTTCGACGAAACAACCCCCTGCTGCGGCAGACCGTTTTCATGAATCTTGAATAGCGGATAGGCCATGAACCAGTTGAAGATGTCGAGCGTGGTGGTGAGCCCGGCCAGGTTGTTGGTATCCACACTGTGGAGCATGTAAGGCGCAATCGAATAACGGTCGGCGTTGGGGGTTTGATCGAGAATCCGGTTGCTCATATGGGTGAGAAAATTCTGGCCGGCGGCATGAAACAATATGTTGGTGCTATACGTCGGAACCGCCTTGCCGGCGGCAATCAAATCGCGCCAGTAATCCGCGCCGTTGAATCCACCCAGCTTGTAGGAGGCCGCCATGTTCCACGCCTCGTTGCCGAACTCGACATGCAGGCGCCGGAAGGTGTCCGTCCAGGGTGCGGTGCGACCGAGTTCCGCGCGCATCGCCCCGCCCGGCGTGTTGGTTGGACCGGACAGGTATTCCATGAATAGCACGACTTCATCCGGTCGCAACGTACCCGGCAGACAAAACCACGGCTCTGCACCGACGGCCTCGGCGAGTTCAGCTACTTCATGCAGCGAAATCGCGGTTTTCTGAAACTTGGTTCCGGTGTCGGTGTAAGGACCCACTGAAGTGTATTCGCCAAACCGACGCCCGTACCGCCGCAAAGGCGGAGCCAACAGGTTTGCCACCGTATCCCCGCCCATCCGCAGATAACGGATAATGCCGGGATTGAGTTGGCGGAACATGGCCAAGGCGTCATCGGTAAACGAGGTGTTATTCGTGTGTCCGACTTTCCACACCAGCACATCATCAAGCAGCACCGTGCCCGAGCCGCTGGACTCGAACCGGAAGACCAGATGCGCGTCGGAGGTTGGATAATTCGGCGTGGGGATGTTCGCTGCCGTCAGGGTCAGGTCGTGAAATTGCCAGTCGTTGGAGAGAATAATGTTTTGATGTGCGACATACGACGACTCGCTCCGCAACAGCAGGCTTGGCGTGCCTGACTCGCGTTTGCTCCAGAATTGCACGCGCCATGCGCCATTGGCGTCGGCCGTGCGCTGGAAATGCGTCGGCGCGCGCAGGATCGCGCCTTGCGCGCCGTCGAGGCGCAGCGACGTGTTGCCAAACGATCCCGGCGGCGCATCGTTGGTGTTCAGGGACGTGCCGGCGGTATGCCAATAGTCGGTCTCACCGAGATATCCTTCCGCCTGTTTGGAGTAGTCCTCGATTAACATTCCCATATTGCGGACGCCGTTGGTTTGCAGGGAAAGCGGCTGTTCAAACACGAAAAAAGCCTGCTCGGTGAAGTTGTTGTTTCCGTATACATCCACCACGCGTGATTCAATGCGGGTTATCCGCCCGGTCGTCCCCTTTGCCTCCCCGCTTACGATGCGAAACACTGCGCCGTTGGTGTAGATGGTGTTCCATCCATACTGGTGAATCCGGTTGGTCTGGGTCCAGTAGGATAGAAAACCATTCGTATGGACTTCGCCCTCGTGCATCTGGCGGTAGATGATACCTTCAAAATTAAAGGCGGCGCGCACTTTCAGCAACGGCGCCTCCCAGTAGTTGTCATCAATGTTGATCCCGAAACGCGCAACCTCCCGGCGGAGAATGTCATCGTCGAGGGTGACCGTGGTCACCGGCAAGCCGTGATCGTTGTCCACCTCCACCGCGGTAATCTCGACCGGCTCAACCCCCGCCGCCATGATGCGAAAGACCGCCGCCCCGTTGACCGTATCGTCATCCTCGGCGGCGGCGATGGTCACCCATTGACCGACCGACCAGTTGGCCGGTGTAAAGAGCAGCGTAGCGCCGGCAAATACCGATAAGTCGGAATCGCCGGAAATGCGCATCGTGGTCACCACAACATTGCTTCCCGGGTTGCGATTGAGCTGCACGCTGCATGACGCCTGCCCGCCCTCCGGTACATGAAGCACGGCCGCGGACACCAACAGCATCAGAATATCGTTGTCGATTTCATACACCGTCACATCGGCGGTCGAAGCATTGGGCGAAGCACAGCGAATGATTGCGACACCATGCGACTCATCGGGATCATCCGCCGCCGCGATGACGGCGCTCTGCCACGAGTTCCAGTTGACCGGCGTGAAGATCATGCTTCCGCCGGCGATTACCGAAATATCGACATCCCCGGTCGCCCGGAAGACGGAAACGGTGGTGGGGAAAAGCGGCGCCTTGGACAAGCGCACCCGCAGGCTGGTGGTGGTGCCTTCATCGATCGACAGCAGGTTGGCATCAGTCACGATATGAGGAGGAACCAGCACCGACGACTCGCCGGTCAATCGTATGTCATCCAGCGCCCAACCGGAAAAACGCCAACTGGAGTCGGTAGGCCCGATCCCCCAGCGAATGTACACCGTGGGCTGATGGTCCGCCCACGTGCTGATGTCATACTGTTGGAGAGACCACGCACCTTCGTCGATCGTAACATTGCCGTTGGTCCAAATGGTGACCCAGGTGGTTCCGTTGGTCGACCCCCAGACGCCGCCCTTGTCATAAAAATTTCGCTCCAGGCCCAACCACCGCATAAACGAGAAGGTCACATTCGTGACATCTGAACAATCGATGGCGGGCGTGGTCAGGTACATGGTGCTGGAGATGCTGTTGGCATAGTCGCCGGTCAGCACGGTGGCAAAGACGTTGCTGCCGGAATACGCATACGTCGCCCCGCTGGTACCGTAGGCATCACTGTTGACCCAGGCGGGTGGACCAAATTCCCAATGCCCCTGACGGGTCCAACCGGGATCAATATCCAGTAGCTCTTCGAAAATAGTTCCCGAAGCCTGACCATAGCCGAAATACCGGGCAGCCCCAGCGGCCGAGATCAAGCCATTCGTGCCGGTAATCGCTCCCATCACCAACCGGTAACTGCCCAACCCCAAGGGTGGCTCGATTTCCACATAGACCTCATCGAGTCGGGATTGTTCCTGTGTGGCCGCGGTGATGGTGTAGCCGCTGATACCAAACGCGGCGGAAGTCACCCCGGTGACCGCCTGATTAAAGACCACTTTGATTTGATTCGACGACAGGGCTATAACGTCAATCGGATTCGGATGCGTCGCCGTGGAGGCCGCGGCACCGCCAGATAAAAGCAACCACCCCAACAATAGCCAGGCGTTGAAAAACCGGTGGCCGTGCATGCAATTCGTCGTCATCGGATACAGATACACGATAATCGATCATTTGATTGAGTCACTTCCGCGACAGTCGTATTCGAGATTGCGACAACCGCACCCATCAACCGGGTAAAAGACTTCCAATCATTGGAACTTTTTCCGGCAAGGATTTCCAACCATTGGAAAAGTGCCGCCGCAAAAAAGTTTCTCTACGGATAGGCGTGGCTTAGCCCACCCCGTCGCTTTAGTTATATTAAATGTCACAATTAGGCATTTCAGCCTTTAGAT
>CALMYG010000065.1 GCA_937873455.1 uncultured Verrucomicrobiota bacterium | reverse complement strand
CCGCCGGTCGCCGACGACCGGCTCGGCCCGCTGGATCAACCGACTCCCCGGACCCCACGAAGCGTGGGGTCTTCCCGACGGTTTCCCGCGGTATCGCATGCGCCTGCGGCGCATAAAGAGGACGGGCTCGTTGCACGATCACCTTCATGATCCTGATAGTACGGATGATGATAGCAAAGGACTTAGTTAAAGAATCAGGGATGCGCCTCTTGCCCGTTTGAAGCCACGAATTTCACAGATGACAGGGATGGCAATTTAGCCGAAGATCGCGCCAGGTTAACTTATCTGCTTATGAGTCGTACTCTTCATCTCGTTTGGAACCTGATACGCGGCGGTACCGAGGGCCAATGTGCGCGGACGGCTATGGAGCTGGCTCGCCGCGGTCATTGGCAACGCGTGGTAGTTTTCCGCCGCGAGGGCTTTTTCCTGCCCATGGTGGAGGCAACCTGTGGTCCGGTGGAGGAGATCGGGATTCGCGGTTTGGCGCGCTGGAGCACGCTGATGGCGGTGCGGCGGTTGGCGCGCAGGTTGAGGGAAGAGAAGGTAGAGGTGTTGCATGCGTGGGATGCCGATGCCGCCATCTTTGGCCAATTCGCGGCGTCCATGGCCGGCGTTCCCTTGCTGACCAGCCGCCGCGACCTGGGGCAAATCTATCCGCCGCACAAAGTCTGGCTGATGAGGCGGGCGGACACACGCGCCCGCTATATCGTAGCCAATGCCGGGGCCATTGTGGATACCTTTACCGGCCAAGGCGCGGATCGCGCCAAATTCCGGGTGATTCCCAATATCCTGGATGTGGCGGAAGCCGATCGTTTGGCGGAAGTCCCGTTTTCGCGCAGGAGCGAATTGCCGCCGGATGAGCGGGTCGTGATGGTGGCCCGGTTGGATCCGGAAAAAGACGTACCGACCTTCCTGGCCGCCGCCGAATTGATTCTCAAGCAGCATCCGGAAGCTTCGTTTGTTATTGCCGGTGACGGAGCGGAGCGGCCTGCGTTGATGTCGTTGGCCTCCCACCACCGGTTCGAAGGACGGTTGGTGTTTCTCGGCGATGTTACCGAGGTGCCCGCGCTGTTGCGGGTATGTCGAATCGGGGTATTAACGCCGTCCCGTAACGAAGGTTTGTCCAATACCATTCTTGAATACATGGCGGCGGGTTTGCCGGTGGTGGCGACCGACTGCGGCGGCAATCGGGAGTTGGTGTCACCGGGGCAGGGCGGGTCGATTACCCCGATCGGTGACGCGGAGAAACTGGCGCACGCGGTGCTCGAACTACTGCGCAAGCCGACGCTGGCCCGATCCATGGGCGCGTTTAACCGGATGCGCGTGGAGCAGGAATTTCAACCGGCGGTGGTCGGCAATCGATTCGAGGCGCTTTATGCCGAGACGGTGCGACTGAACTGAGACCATAACGCCGTTATGGCATCCAAACGCTGGCGGGCATGGAGGTCCGCGGAACCGTTGCGCCGCATATCGTCCAGGGCGTTGCGGCCAATGCGGGCGTATTCATCGGGCCGTTGCGCCAGATCATTCAGTATGCTCGTAATCCCGCCGACGTCGCCGGCTTCGACCAGATAACCGTTTTCACCATGACGGATGATGTCCACGGTTCCGGGAGCGCGGGTCGTGATGACGGGTTTTCCGTACGACATGGCCTCCAGGGCCACCACCTGCCCGGTGGCCCGTTCGGTGGGCAATAAAGGCAAGACCACCACCGACGCACCACGCAGCAGTTCCAGATAACATTCGCGCGGGATTTCCCGATGCACCGCGATGCGCGCAGTGTCCACGGCTTGATCCGCCATGTCATCCTGTCCGGCAACGACCTGCCAGGGGCGGTCGGTTTGTTGCATGACCGCCATCAGGGTTGTGTAGTCGCGTAAGGTTCTTCCGCCGCAAAAATAATGCCCATCCGGTTTGGGGAGGTATTCGGGTTGCTCAATGGTCGGGGCCAGCGGCACATACCGAAGCCGTTCGCGGGGGATGGCGAATCGGCGGGCATTGGTCTCGATCTCGCCGGAGCTGTTGGTGATGATGCCGGGAATGCCTTCAGCCAGTTTGCGATAAAACCATGTCTTGATGCGCCAGCGCAAGCTGTCGGATTGCGGCGCATCGATGAAGACCTCGGTCATGATTTGCCGTGAGGTTTCACCCCGCACGCGGCAAAGGAGGGCGAATCCGAAGGATTCCCGGACGCCCATGGTATGAATAATATCGTATGCTTTTCGGCGACGGAAGAGCGCCCATACTTCGCGCCACCAGGGCATGAAGGCGGGATCGCCGTGCTTGGGGTCGAGCGCATAGATGGAGTCGACCCGCGCCATCCAGGCCGGGCTTTGCCAGAAGGCCATGTTGGTCAGAATCCGGGGTTTTTCGGCGCTTGCGCTATGTTGCTGTTCGTGCACGGCAACAAGATTCCTGTTTTCCGCGCGCGGCACAATGGAAAAAAGCGCCCGCGCACCGCCGGAGCGGATACGCGGGCGCCTCGGGGGAAATCTACTGCGGTAATTGAACCTCGATCTTGTAGACCCGGTTGGTGGCCTGGAACGGATGCGGCGTGGTGGTGGTGCCATCGTCCAGCCAATCGTAAATGGAGCCGGTGCCTTGAATCCGGTTGGTGGAGCCGAGGAACCAGGTCGGCGTCATCAAGCTGTTATCGGTGTACCAGATGAGGTATTCGCGTTCGGATTTGGTGGCGAAACGGACGGTGATGCCGGCGACCGAACGGAGTGACTGATCAAATTCGAAGAAGTCATTCGGATCATTCGGATTCAGGTTGGCGATGTACGCTTCTCGCACGGTGTTGACTTGATTGGAGGCCAAAGCGTTGGGGTTTGCCCCGGTCGGGCTGCCAAAGTGCAAGAGCTCCCAGTCGTCGGGAATCCCGTCGCCGTCGGTATCGGCCACGCCGCTGCTGGTCGCGAACCCGATGGCAAAGGAGAAGTTGGCGGCGCCGGACAGCTCGACCTGATGGGTCTGGGCCTGATTGCGCATGCGTCGGGTCTTGAAGTCCACGCCTTGTCCGGGGTTGTCGTCCACGGCGTTGGTGTTGAAGGTGGTATTGAAGCCGCCGCCATAAGCAATCATCGCCGACACCGTCCTCTGGGGTTGGGCTTGGCTGAGCGTCATGACCCCGTCGGCATGCTGCTCATTGCCGAGGTATTTCTGACCATGGAGCAACAGGCCCTGCAGGTCGGGATTTAAGCCGTTGCGGACGAACAAGGTTCCGCCATTGAGCGTGGGGGAGACGGTGTAGGCGACGTTGATCCAGTTGGTCATGCCGCCCAGGGTTACCGTCTTCACGATGCGGCCGTCGGAGGAGGTGATGCGCCAGCCGTTGGTCCAGTTGGTGAAGGTGTAAAGATCATTCACATACTCCGTGGTTCCGGCCCACCAATCCTTGAGGGCGGACGTGCGGAAGGAGCGGACGACGCCGTTGGTGAATACATTAAATTCACCTTCCCATTCGTTGTCGAAACCGGAATAGCTGTGCAGGTTGCCGATGACCTGGAAGGCTTGGCCGGAGGCGGGATCCCGCGTCCACGCGGCGACGAGGCGACCGCCCATGCGTTCGAAGATCGCGAAGATGTTCCGGTTGTACATCAGGTATTCGAGTTGGCCGTCGAGGTCCACGTCGAGGGTTTCCACGGCGGTGGTGGTCATGGTTCCGGCGGAAGCGAGCCAGGAATTGACGCGGCTGTAGATCGCGGCCATGCGGGTCTGGGATTGGGCGATCTTGGCGAATCCGGCGAGGCGGTTGCTGTAGGTGTTGGGGGTGATGTATTCGCCGTTGCTGAATTTGCGCAGATCAACGCTGGTCTGATCGTGGAAGGCGGTTTGGAAGACCGAGGCGTGAATCACGCCGCGGGCCAGCTTGCCGAGGTTGGTGTTGGTAACCAGTTTGACCCGGTCCCAGGCCTGGCTGATGATGCCGCCGCTGAACAACATGCCGTAGGACGCGGGCAGGTTAACCCCGGGCCGAGACTCGAATACCTTGTTGAGCAGGCCTTCGCTGGTGGAGGAGCCCAGGTACCAGTTGTCGTAGTTGGAGCGGGAGGCGTAGTTGACGAAGTTATGGGACGACTTGCCAGCTCCGGCCAGTGAGCCGCGTTCTTCGACATACCACGTATCGCCTTGCCCATCGCCGTTCAGATCGACGCGGTTGTTCAGGATATCTTCCAGCGTTACGACTTTGATCCACGGACGGTTGGCGATCCAGCGCATGTTGCGGTCGTAGGCATCGGCGAGGTTTTTGCTGGTGAAGTCCTCCCAGTTGCTCATCAGGGTGGTGACTTGATCCCAATTGCCGCGCGACTGACGGTTGAACAGCCGACGGAGCGGCATGCTAAGACCCTGGTCGTGGTTGGCAAACCGGAAATCGTTGGCGCCATTGTTGATGGCGAAGGTGTTGATTCCGTCAATGCGGTTCATCTGGTAGCCGCGGGTGCCGAGCGCGGCGGTGCGTCCGAACCATTTGAAGAGGTGCTCCATCTGGTCGAGCACGGTGGCCCGGTAACCCAGCGCGCCGATCTTTTCAAATACATCGCGGTCGAGAACGCGTTCCGGCGTCCAGAACACGGCGTTGGTGGTGATGGTCACGCCATAGATGGTCTGGAGGAACTCGCGGGCGAGGCGCTCGTTATCGAGGATATACTCGGTGGTGAAGTAGGGCAGGATATTGTCCGAGAAGGTGCTGGCCATCAGGGCGATCAGGTTGGTGCGAATCAAGTCGCCGATGCGCTGGTTGAACGAAGGACCATCCAGCCAGGGCATGCCGGCGGCGGGATCGACGCTGGCCCACTGGATCGACGACGCGAGGGTGGGGGTGACATGCAGGTTCAACGGAATGCCGAGCACCTCGTGGGTGTCGATGACCCGGTAATAACCGGCGCCGGCGTTGTTGTTGATCAGGCCCATGGTCGAGCTGCCCGGCTGAATGGCCTGGTTGCCATGCACGATCTTGGCCAGTTTGGAGCGGTTGGGACGGCTGTCGCCCCGAATCCATTCGCGGAGCACACTGTTCTGTCCGGCCAAACCGGCTTGGCGTTCCCAATAATGTTCGGAGATGTAATCGTTTTTGATGCTATCGCGAATGTCGTTGCGCCCGCCGATGTCGCCCAGGCCCGGCCCGCCGCTGTTGCAGGAGTTGCAGGTGCCGTCGCGGGTGCTGTAGACCTGGAAGTTGAGCGAGGCCGGGTCCTGATTCCACCCGGTGTCGAGCAAGGCCTGGCGGTCGATGGCGAATTCCACGGCATCCAGTTCGGAGTTGAAGTATGCGCCGAGGAAGTAATTACCCTTGGAGGCCACGCCGCCCACTGAAGCCAGGCTTTCACCCAGTACGCTGGTGTTCTGGTTCGGATTCATGTCCACGTAGACCATGCCGCTGGCCGAGTCGTAAACGGCGACCACGACTTCCCACCGCATATCGGTGAGGGCGTCGACTTCGTCGGGTAGGACACGCTCGCCGATAGCCGGGTTGCCGGTGTCGATGACGACATACAAATCGAGATTGCCTTCCTCGGCGAATGGCTGGAGGTCGTACATGTCGATACGGAAATACATGCGTCCGTCGCCGCCATTGTTCAGGGCGCCGCCGTCACGTGAATAAAAGGCCATCAGATCGCGCGAGGTGTCGAATCCGTCGCCGGCGGGGAAGATGTCGCCTTGTTTGTCGTTGGGGCCGTCGCCGTCATAGAAGTCGAGGGCGCGTAAATCGGACCAGCGCCAATCCATGAATTCTTCACGGATGTCCTGACCGCCGAGTTGTCCGATCACCGGGCCGGGGCCGATGGTGATGGAGCCGACGGGGACGGGAATGTTGATGTCCACGCGCGGGTCGGAACCGCTGAGGAAGTGGGTGATGTTGTTGACGCCGTCACCGGTGATGTCGCCATCCGCGCCCTGCTGGGTATTGGTGGGGCTGATGTGACCGGTGCGGAGGTTGTACCAGCCGTTGTCGAACGGATCGAGGCCGAAGCGGACTTTCCATCCGTCGGGAAGTCCGTCGCCGTTGGTGTCGCCGACGAGGGGGTCGGTTTCCTGGAAGAGCAGGCGCGGCCACGCATTGGTATTGCTCCAGGTTCCGTTTTGCGCGCGGGTGGGGCGGGGGAAGTCGGTGAACAACTTGGTGTAGTCCAGCGCGCGGGAACGGATGCCGGCGAGGTTGCCGGCCAGGAGGTACTGGCTGTTGTTGGTGAAGGTGACCACAAACGGGGGGGTGGTGCCGGCCGGCCAGAGCAGGGCGAGATCGACGCGTCCGTTCCGGTTGGCGTCTTCAAAGCCATCGCTGATGCCGTCGCCGTCGGTATCCGGATTGTTGGGATCGGTTTCCAGAAAGCGGGCGTTGACCGGCAGTTCGTCGCGGGCCACCCGCGAGGTGTTGTAGACGGTCGGGATGTTCGGATGGACCATAATGCCGGTGACGACGCCGCTGCCGTTGAGCAACCCGATGTCGACGCGGCCGTTGCGGTTCATGTCCTCGACATTGTCATCGAGGCCGTCGTTGTCGGTATCGGCGCGGTTGGGATCAGTCATGGAACCGCCGATCTGATCGGTTCGTCCGCGGTTGCGATCAAATTTCGGATGCCACTGGTTGTCAAAGGTGTTGAAGATGGGCGGATCCTGATCGGGCATGAAGTTGGGCCAGCCATCCCCGTTGGTGTCGGTATTGGTGGAGGTTCCGGAGAGCGCGGCGCCCCAACCGAGCTCAAGGCCGTCGGACAGTCCGTCGCCGTCGGTGTCGGGGGAGAGGGGATCGGTGCGGCCGGCCAGAACCCACAGGTGGACTTGACCGTTATTCCACGATTCCGGATTGGTGTCGGGCAGGTTGACCGGTGCGCTTTCCAGCACGTCGCTGACTCCGTCATCGTCATCGTCGGGATCGTTGGGATCCGCTTGCACCCGCTGGCGGAGGATGACGCGGGTCGTGCGGGAGGCTTGAGCTTCGATGGTATTGGTGTTGCCGTCGGTGGAGGCGTTGGCGATGAGGGTATACACACCGGCCTCCAGGTTGCTCCAGGTGAACTGCCAGAACAGGCTGTTGCCAACAAAGGTCGGGTTGCCTTGTATCCGGCGAACGGTTTGGCCGGAAGCGGTGGCGCCCGGATAGTCATTGACCAACAGCAACAGATTGCTGGAAACGACCTGGGAAACCCGCACGCGGTTGGTTCCGATCTCAATCAAGGCGTTGGCGGCAAGCTGGCTGTCAAACGTGGTGCCGGCGCCGGTAACATTTTTGGAGCCATTGATGACGGACACCGTACCGGCGAGTACGCTGGTCGACGAGGCGACCGGATTGGCGGTACCGCTGGAGTTGGTGAAGGTGATCCAGACCGATTGCACCTCGGGCGGTGTCTGCACCATGATGTTGTGTTGCCGTTGCGTGGGGGACGGATTGGCCACGTCGGGCAATACGATTTGGTAGGGTGCGCCATCCAGGTTGAGCAGCGGGGGATCGATGATGGTGAGGGTGGGCACATCGGAACTCTTGATCGCGCGGACACGGCGATCGGCGAACAAGGTGACTCCGCCGCCAGCCGCATTGGTGTGGACCACTTCAATGATGTGCTGGTAGTTCGGGTCGCCGTTCCAGAGATCGGGCAGTTCAAAGGCCAGTTCGTGCAGGCCGTTGCCGCCACCCATCCAATTCAGAACGTAGTTGGTGCGCGGTTGGGCCAGGCCGTTGACGGAAATAAGGAACCGGTTGCGCACGGTTTCTTCCGGAGTGTTGCCCCACATGGCTTCGCTGAAATGCACCTTCATGACATATCCGGCGCCGATGGTGTCGCCGTTTTGCTGCGGCCAGGCGACGTTCATGGTCAGGTCGGGACCCATCGTGGTGATCTGGCGCGACAGGGTGGTGAAGTAGCCCTGGGCATCGGACAGCAGCGGGTTGGTGGAGGAGCTGATTTCCGCTAATTTGACGGAGATCATCGCCTGCCCCGAGCTGGGGATGTTGTCGTAGGTGAAGCGCCACTCAATCGGGTGTTGGCTGTTGATGTTGATGCTGGGGTTAACCCGGGTGGCCTCCACCCAGGAGGTTTGTCCAAGGGCATTCGTTCCGTTGCCGCGATTCAGGCCGGTTTGTCCGTCGTCGTTCAGCGGCTTGGAGTCCGCAATGTTGAACCACACGCGGGTGACGGTCGGATCGGTGCGGATGACGAACTCGTAGCGGTTGTCATAGATGGTCTGCCCGGCGATCGGGAACTTGATTTCGCCTTCCGGAGGCTTGGTGTCGAGGTAGAAGGGTTGGGCGAAGAGGTTATAGATTTGTGCCTGGCCGGGACGTTGCAGGAAGGCCTTGGCTTGAATGAAATTAAAGCCTTCGACCAGTCCGGTCTTGTACATGCCGTAATCGTTATGCGGGCGGTAGACCGTAGTGGACGGATTGAAGTTCGCGATTTGCCACTGGCCCATCATTTTGACTTTGCGCTCAATGTCGCCCATGCTGAACGGGAAGGGGGTGTCCCACGGAGCGCCGGCGTATCCCTGCTCGCGGGATGCGCCAATCTTGTACTTGACCACGGTACCGGCCGGTTGCGCCGGGATGAAGTTCTCCGACCACCAGTCGTTGGTGTTCGAACCATTGACAACGTTGGCGCGGAAGAACAATTCGATGACCTTGGTGCTTCCGATTCCTGTTCCGCCGGCGCCTTCCGGCCACGACCCGTCGGTGGTGTAGTACAGGTACAAACGATTCACCATGCCCTGATGGCCGGATTTGGCATGGAACCAGATATCGCTGTTGGCGGCATTTTGTGGCGGGGGCCAGAATTGCGACAGCGGGTTGGCGTCATCGGTCATGGCGGCCGGGTCATGGTAGACAAAGATCGCGGTGTGGGCGCCGTTCCAGTCGTTGACGGCCGAGGATTGGTGAATGGTGAAACCGGCCTGGCCCACGGTAAATTGGTATGTTTCCGCACCAGCGCTCCCGATCTGGTTGCGGGCGGCATCCACGGCGGCAAACTTCTCCGGGCCGATGCGCTTGACGAAATCGGCCTGCTCGAACCCTAAATAAACATCGGTGGAGAGGGCGGGGGGGTTGTCACGCGGGTCGCCGAGCGGGTGGTTGATGTTGTTGAGCGGAACGCCGCCGTTCAGTTTGAACATGACGTTTTCGGCGGAGCCATCGACGCGGGCAACAAAGGAAAGGTTGCTGGACGAGGTGACGCGCGGCACGGCATGCCGGTACGTAAAGGGCTTGGCGGTCTCGTTGGTGGGGAAGCCGCGGTTGGGGTACCCATACGGATTAAATTGCGCATCGCCGTCCGGTCCATCGGTGCGTTCGTAGGTCACCCAGCCGGATTCTTTTCCGTCGCTATAGATGGTGATCGGTTTGCCGCCGCCGAATTTCCATAGATCGGATTCCTCCGGGCTGCGCCAGGAAAATACGAAATAACCGGCGGGAGGTACGGTGACCTTTATCTTGCCGTCCTGGACTTGGCTGTAAAAGTTGGCCGATCCGCTGGCGTACTGGTAGAGCCAGGCGCCTTCGGGAAACGAGGTGCCGATTTCCCGGTACTGTCCGGCATCCCAGTTGCGGTTCATCATAAACAGCATGGTGGTGGCGTCGGTATCGTTGGCTGCGCCGTCGCGGAAATCGCGCCGTTCGTAGGCGGCTACATGCTGGTCGAACGCGCCGAGGCGTCCGTGTTGGCTGCCGCGGGAAAACATGTTGTGAATCCATACCAGGTTGGGCAGGCGGTTGTCGCCGAACTGGCCGAAGGGTTTGGTGTTGGCGTGGCGGGGAAATGCGCCGCCGCTGCCGCCGAGGGTTTCCGCTTGCCGGTTGCCGTCGGTGTAGATGTTGGGCAGACCAGCCCGGGTCAGGTGATTGGCGTACTGTAGGTGTTCATTGAAGGCGACGTCGTCGTCGTGGCTCTTGGCGTAGTACACGCCCAACGCTTCGCCGAACTGCCGGTCGTTGTCGTAATTCGAGGTCTCGAAGATGCCCATGTTGGGCAGCCAGGCGAGGTTGTTCAGGGTCGAGTGGGTTTTGGCGTCTAGCAAGCGCATGCCGGTGGCGAAATATTCTCCGTAAGGGGGCGGTTCGCCCATGTGTTCGCCGAACATCATCAGGTCATCGCGGGGAATTTCCGTGTTGAAGACGCTGTCGCGGTGGTTGTCCCAATCGGAAAAACCGCGGGTCATGTTGAACTGCCATTGGGCCTGGCCGAGGTAGCCGAAATCGCTGCTGTCGGCGCCGGGACCGGTCGCCCCGAAATAGAAGGGCGGCACGTGTTTCACCGCGTCGAGGCGCAACCCGTCAGCCTTGGTCCGGTCAATCAGCCAACGGATGGCCCGCATGGTGTACATCCAGGTATCTTCGCGGAAAAAGTCCTGGTTGTCGGCGATCACTTGGGCCGTCATGCTGGGGCTGCCGAATCCCACCCAGCCGAGGGTGGGGTGGTAGTCGTAATATTCCGGGTTATTCGGGTGCCGGACAAAATAAATCTTCGGATGGGTATCGCCGAGATTGGGACCGAAATTGGCGTTCGGCGATTCCTGGGCGATGTCCAGCAAGCCGGAGAGGTAGAGGTTTTGGACTTCCCACGCGCTGCCCCAGTTGACGGTATTGCCCCAGGGGCGGAAGAAGCCTTCTTCCGTGACCCGCAGGTGAAAGTCTTCCGGCAACATGCCGGGGTAGATATCGACGGGGGTATTTTCGTTGTAGCCGGGAATATCAAATGCCCGGTGGTTCATGATGTTGTCAAAGTAGACGCGAATGCCGTGGCGGTGCGCGGTTTCGATCAAGCGGAGCAGCTCTTCTTCCGTGCCGTAGCGGGTGCGGCCGCCGGTGCGCTGCGGGTTGCCGCCGAGATCAAACGGATCCCACAGGTCGTAGCCAACGGATAAATCGCCACTGGCTTTTTGCGGTGGCGGAAGCCACAAGGCCCGGTAGCCGACTTCGGCGATCTCCGGCATCTTGTCGATAATTTCCTGCCAGGTGTTGTTAAAAAATTGCAGAATAACTTCCGCGCGCGCGGTTACGAACGTGCCGTGAAGCAGTCCGATGGCCATCGCGATCGAAAGAGCCTTACGTATTTCCCCAGTCATAAGGTTCACCTTTTCGTTAAAGAGAATCTAATTGTTACCTTGCGCAATATTAATACCCACAACCCATCAAGCGGTAAAACGTTTTTATCGTCAAAAAACCACGTCGCCGTGACCTGATGGCGATTTTATCTCTATCACTTTGATGATAAATGTATTGCGATAATTATAACTCGAGCAATTTTTGCCTATTTATCGCTTTTCCGCTTCACGTTTACTCGGTATAACCATTCCTTGCTTCCTAACGTATTTCAAATGCTTGTCCGCCGATTTTTAGCGATTTTTGGATTGCGATTGTCTTGGCGACTAAATCGTAGGACGTTGGTGGCATGAAGGTGGTCTTGATAACTGGCAGCAGCGGCTTGATTGGATCGGAATGTGTGCGCCATTTCGACCGCTTGGGCTGGCAGGTTCACGGTATGGATAACAACATGCGGCGCGACTTTTTTGGTCCAGAAGGCGATACCCGCGCCAATTTGGAGCGGTTACGTGGCTCGATGCAACATTTTCAACACCACGAAATTGATTTGCGCGACCGCCCATCGGTGATGCAACGGGTGCAAGCGGTCCGCCCGGACTTTGTGATCCACACGGCAGCCCAACCCAGTCACGATCTGGCCGCGTCCCGGCCGTTGGACGATTTTGATGTCAACACCGGCGGGACGTTGAATGTATTGGAGGCGGTGCGGGCGTATGCACCGGAAGCGCCGTTTGCTTACTTGAGCACCAACAAAGTATACGGCGACGGTCCGAATCGTATACGTTTTCGCGAGTTGCCGACCCGGTGGACCTTTGACGATCCGCATTATGCGGCGGGCATTGATGAAGCCTTTCCGGTGGATCAGTGCATCCACAGCGTATTCGGGGCGAGCAAGCTGGCCGCTGACATCATGGTGCAGGAATACGGCCGCTATTTCGGCATGGCCACGGGGTGTTTTCGCGGCGGCTGTTTGACCGGTCCGGCCCATGCCGCGGTGGAGCTCCACGGGTTTCTCGCTTATCTGGTGGCGTGTTGCCGGAGGGGGCGTACGTACCGGATCTTCGGGTATCAAGGCAAGCAGGTGCGGGATAACATTCATGCCGCGGACGTCGCCGGTTTGATGGAAGCCTTTTATCGGGCGCCCCGTTGCGGCGAGGTTTACAATCTCGGGGGAGGGGCGGATAACAGCGTTTCCGTGCTGGAGGCTATTGCGCGGGCCGAGGCGGTTACCGGGAAGACGATGACGGTTGAGTATGTTGATCAGCCGCGCCGGGGAGATCATCGGTGTTATATCTCGAATCTAACCAAGCTGCGCGACCATTTTCCAGAATGGGGGGTGACCATCCCGTTGGAAACGATCTTTGAGGAGCTCGCCGCGACCGCCCGCGCTCTTGCTTAAGGGTTTTTCGGGAAAAAGTCGCCCAAGGTGGGTCCCGGTTGGCGCTTGGCTTGCCGCGTCATGGATTGGTGCTGTTGCCGCCGCATGCGTTCAAGTTCCTCGATGAAGACCGCGCAGGACATGGTTTGCACGCCGGCGGCGAGCACGGTTTCGCGTTCGCGCCGGTCGTTCGTGACCACCAGCCAGGTGGCTGGCGTTCCCGCTTCCTGAACCAGGCGCTCGATGACGGTGTCGGCGGTTTGACCGGCGGCGGAGTAAAGGATTTCCACCGCCTGAATCCCGCCCGGCGGGGAGCCGGAGCCTTGTTGGCCGTCAAATACGATGGTGACGTGTTCGGCCAGGGCGGTGGCGGTGCGGGAAATTTTCTCGATCAGCGTTTCGCGGGCGCGTCGAAGATTGCGCGCGACGATTTTCTTGGTTTCCGGGTCGCGGTGAATCAGGCTGTACCCGTCAATGAGCAGACGTTGGTACGCCATGGCGGATTTCCCGGTTAGCCGGCGCGGGCCGGTCCGGTGGATTCACGCTCGACCAGGCTGACCGGGAGCACTTCCTGATATGAGCTGGTTTGCTTCTTGAAGATGGAAAGCGCGCCGTCCACCGCCAAGGTTCCCAAGCGGTACAGGTCATGGCGGATGGTGGTCAGGCCGGGGTTGGTAAATTGCGCGGGCGGAATATCGTCCATGCCAATTACGGAAATATCACCGGGAACCTTGAGGCCCTGGCGGGCGAGGAAACGCATGGCGCCGATCGCCATTTTGTCGTTTCCGGCCATGATCGCGGTGATGTTCGGGTGGTGCTTGAGCATCCACTCCGCGCCTTCATATCCGCCTTGTTCGGTGAACCAGCCGTCGGCCCAGATCAACTGACCGGCGTCGATACCGTTGGTTTCGCAGGTCTTGATGAACTGATCGCGGAAGGTGAGTGCGGTGTGGGTGGTCGTTCCGGCCAGAATTCCGATATGACGGTGGCCGAGGCCGATCAAGTGTTCGGCGGCGATTACCGCGGACTGACCGTAGTCCGCCATCACGTAGTTGATATCGCGGTTGGGAATGAAGTGGTTGACCAAAACCAGCGGGTAACCGCTGTGCTCCAGCTCCAGCAAGTAGTCGTCGTATTTGGATGACCCGATGAAGAGGACGCCATCGGCCCGGCGTGATTTCATCAATTTAATAAATTCGCGGGTGTTGACAAAGCGATGGTTGGCGATGTCCAGCAGCACTTTGTAGCCGAGGTCGGTGGCGTGTTCGTAAACGCCGCTGACGATTTCACCGAAATAGACATCGGCAAAAACATGATTCAAGTGGGGTACCACCACGCTGAGCACATGGCTGGAACGCGAAGCCAGGCTGCTGGCAAATGCGTTAGGTTGGTATTGGTGCCGCTCAATCGCTTCCAATACCTTGTCCCGGGTGGCTTGGCTGATCCGGGGATTGTTGTTTAATACCAGGGATACCGTGCTCAGTGAGACCCCGCATTCGCGGGCGATATCCTTGATGGTCGTACGTGTACTTTTGCCTTGTCGTGTCATCGTTTGGGAATCTAACGAAAATTTAATGATGGGTGCAACGTTAAACTTTAGCGCTTTAGCGGGTGACGTTACCGGCTGAGGGTCAATCCACACGGAAGGGTATCGCCGAAGGAGCGGGCTTTTTCTTCGGAATTAAGCAATCCGCCGCGTTCAACCAGCGTGATCCAGTGTTCGGGGGCGTGGTTTTGGCGCAGGCGTATCGCGATGCGCTGGCGATTGGAATCGCCAAGGTCGCGGTAACGATCCCCGGTAAAACGGCCAATTGAGGTGAACAGGAAGTCGATGTCGCGAGCGCCGCCGGGTTGATGGAGCAGGCGTTCGACCCAGGGGTCGACGGTTTCGGGGGGGAGGACCAGGTTGAGGGGGCCGCAGAGCGGCTCGCGCGCGGCGAGCCGTCCCAACGCCCATGCCGCGGCGCCGTGCTCCGCCTCCCAGCCTTTTTGTCCGATACGATCAATCAGCCATCGTCCCAGTCCTTCCTTGGTGGTTAACGGTAACCGTTCGAGGGCGCCGAGCAAACGCAGCCATTCGATGGCTTCATGGGTATTGAGGGCAATATCCCAACCCGCGGGAAGGCGCGCCTTGGGTTTGCCGCCAAGCGTTTTCAGTCCGGCGAGGAGAGGCGAGGCCAGCGCCGCTTGCTGGCCGGCGGATAACCCGCCGGCGATGCGCCGCCACAAGATCCACCATTCGGCGCGCACGGCTTCGGCGGCCCGGTTGACCGGTCCGACATGATAGAACTTCCAGGTTTCCTGCACCCGCCAGTCATCCAGAGCCAACCCGAATCCCGGGCGCAGGCAATAGCCGAGCAGGTTCAACCAGCGTTGTTCGTGGACGGCGGAAATCGTGCGCACGTCGTGGAGGTCGCGGAGCACCGTCCAAAATTCCCGGAGTGCGGATACCGGCCAGTCGGCGCGCTCCGTTTCCAGGCATGCCTCCATTTCCTTGAGGACCGGGACGGCGGAAATTTCCTTGGCGGACTTTTGGAAGTAGGCGGTTAACCGATCCGCCGCCCGGGCGATGCGTTCTGCCTCGATGAGCCCGGTACGCTCGCCCGCGCCCTCGTGGAACGCGAGATCGGTTTGGGTGGCGGCGCGCAGATCGATTGCAAGCTTCCACGTGCGTGGGCCGTTCGCTTCGACGATCGCCAAATCGAGCGCGCCCAACTCGGTGAGGGCGGCGGAAAGGCCAACGGCAATCGTTTCCTGGGTCGCTTGTTTTCCCGCAGTGAGCACGGTGCGCAGGGGCGGCAGCGCGGTGAAGGTTTCGGCGTCCAGGTCAACCAGCTCCCCGGCGCGATCGGTGGTGCGGCGGCTGGAGACATACAGCGGAAATTCCACCGGCGTTTTGAGCCGGGCGGTGAGGGGGTGGGTGTCGATGCGCACCGGGTGACCGGCGGCCAAGCCCGCCGGGGCGAGGCATAGCGCGCGGCGGCGATCCGGGCCGTCGGCATCGGCGACGCCAATGTAATAGGAACGGGCAAGATGGCTGATCACCTTGACCCCGAGACCGCGCCGAACGAGGCCAAAGTACGCCGCGCCGCGCGCCACCGCGAGGTCCAGCCGTCGGTGATCAAGCAGCTTCGGGGACCAGTCCGGCGCGATGACGCAAAACCAGCCGGTGAGCACCTCGACCAGGCGGTGGCGCATGGCGGTGGATTCAAAAAGTCCGCCGTTGAGCAGGATGGCACGGGGCGGGCGTGGCGTTCCGTCGGCGTTCCGGGGCAGGTTGGCCCGGAGGAATTCGGCAAGGTAGCGGGTGATCCCGGGATCGGCGGCAAACGGCAATCCAAATTCCTGAAAGCCGGAGGAACGGCGTTGCGGGGTGGCGTCCAGTTCCACCGCCGGCAGAAAGCCGTCGAGCAGGATGGCTTCCACCTCCGCCCGGGAGACGGTGACCCGGCGCTGGCCGCGCAACAGACCCGCGCCTTGTCCGGGCAGCGCGACATCCATAGTCTCCGGAGCGCGATCGCCGAGCAACGTTTCCTTGGCCTGCCGGCATAAACGGACCAGGGCGGTCCAGGAACGGGCGTCGAGTTTTTCGCCGAGTTTGTGTTCGAGATGATGGGCGAGGGCGAGGTCGAGGTTATCGCCGCCGAGAATGAGGTGGTCGCCCACCGCGGTGCGGTGAAAGGCCACCGCGCCACCGTCGCCGGGCCGGGCGTGAATCAAGGTGAAGTCGGTGGTGCCGCCGCCGACGTCGCAGACCAGGATGTGATCGTCGGGGGCCAGTTCATCGGTCCAGGTGGTTTCGTGCCGGGCGAGCCAGGCGTAAAAGGCGGCTTGCGGCTCTTCAAGCAGGATGACCCGGGGAAGTCCAGCTTGCTTGGCGGCGGCGATGGTGAGTTCGCGTGCGACTTCGTCGAACGAGGCGGGCACGGTGATGAGCACATCCTGGCCGGCAAGCGGCGTATCCGGATGGGCGTCATCCCAGTCGACGCGGAGATGGCGGAGGATCAGCGCCTGCGCCCGCACCGGGGAGAGCGCGGGAACCCCGTCGGCGGCGTGCCAGGGCAGGATGGCCGATTCACGGTCCACCCCGGCATGGCAGAGCCACGACTTGGCTGAGGTGATCAGGCGCCCCGGAGTAAGCGCGCCGTGGTCGCGGGCATGGCTGCCGACCCGGTAGGCGGTATCGACCCGCCGGTCGTCTTCGGTGGTTTCGTCCGGGGTGAGGGCATAGAGAAACGAGGGCAAGGTATCGCGCGGCTCGCGCACGCCGGGGCCGGTGCATTGGCGCACCGGGCGATCGGCGATGGCGCGTCCGCCGCCCTTGGTGTCCACCACGGCCACCGCGCAGTTGGTGGTTCCGAGGTCGATGCCGACGATGAACCGGGGCGGGGCATCCGGCGCGGCCGGTGTAGACGGGGGGGCGTTCATGGCAGGCGGCTATTCGTCGCGCACGCTGAATTCCAGCTTCCAGCGTTCATCGCTCATGGTGCTGGCGCACCAAATTTCGAGCACGCCGAGTTCGGTGATGTTGGTTTCAATACGAACCGGTACATAGCCGCCCTCGCTTGCGCCAGCGGCGGGTAATTCGGCTTCCAGCGAATCGGTCTCCTCCAACTCGTCTTCGCACCACGCGGTCAGTACCGCGCCCGGTTGGTCATCGCCGCGTTGGACCGAACTGAAAAAACGGAAACGCACCGGTTCACCGACGACCAGTCCGATTTCCTCGCCAGGTACCTTGAGCGATGTGCCTTCTTCCATGCCGCGCGGTACCACGCACAGCGCCTGGAGCGGACGCGGCGCGCCGGGCACCGCCAGTCCCGCGGTTTCCAGGCCGATATAATAGGCCCGCGCGGTTCCACCGCGAATCCTCATGCCGCCACATTCCTTCACGCGCCCGTAATACGCCGCGCCGCGGGCCACCGCAAAGTCGAGGTCCTCTTTCCCGGCCAGCGCCTCCGGCGCTCCGGCCTCGGGAAACCACGCGCCGAGGATGTCGCGCAACCGACTCTTTAACGCAGGCGCCTTGAACACGCCGCCGTTGAACACGATATGCGAGGGCCGGATATCCCGGTGTTCCAGTCCGCCCTGTTCGCTCAGAAAGCGGGCAAGATGGCGGGAAATCGCCGGGTCCGACTCGTAGGGCAGGCCCAGTTGCTTGAATCCGGAGGCCGGCCGTTTGACCGGGCCGTCGGTGAGCGCGCACGCCGGGAGAAAACCATCGAGCAGGACCTGCTCCACCTGGTCGCGGGTCAGGTCCACGCTGACTGTTCCGCCGACGAGTTTGGTTCCTCGCCCGAGGATGGTTACCGGATGGCGGTCCGGTCCGCCCGGAGTGAGCAGCGCTTCCTTGGCCGCCCGGCAGGCATGCCAGAGCGAAACCGATTGCCAGGCATCCAGCTCGTGTCCCTTCTCTTTAAACAATGCTTGCGCCGCGAAGGCGAGGGCGAGGTCCATGTTGTCGCCCCCGACCAGGATATGATTACCGACGGCGAGCCGGGCGAGTTCGAGTTCTCCGTCGCGCTCCTCAACGCCGATCAACGTGAAGTCGGTGGTGCCCCCGCCGATGTCGCAAACGAGGAGCCGGTCGCCGACCTTCACGTCGCGCCGCCAATGGTCGCCGCGGTCGGCCAGCCAGGCATAAAGGGCGGCTTGCGGCTCCTCGAGCAGGATGAAGTCGGTGGGGAAACCGGCCAGCGCGGCGGCTTCGCGGGTGAGCTCGCGGGCGCTGGCGTCAAACGATGCCGGCACGGTCAAGGTCACCTGTTGCTCGCGAAACGGCGCTTCGGGCCAGCGTTCGTTCCAGGCTTCCACGAGGTGGCGCAGGTAAAGCGCCGATGCTTCCACCGGGGAAATCTTCGGAACCTCGGCCGGAGCGTTCCACGGCAAAATAGCTTCGTGCCGGTCAACCCGCGAGTGACAGAGCCAGGACTTCGCCGCCGCCACCGTGCGAGTGGGCACCTCCGCCGACTGCGCGCGGGCGAAGTGCCCGGCGACCCCGGGGGTTTTGCGCAGCGTCAACGCGGACAAGGTTCCCGCCGCGCATTCGACCTCGGTCGGCAGGTAGAGAAACGAGGGCAGGAGCGGCCGCGCTTCCCGCGCGGTCGCCGAAGTCATTTGGGGAATATCCAGCAGCGCGCACGCCGCGTTGTCGTCGTCCAGGCGAATGGCGGCCAGGGCGCAGTTGGTGGTGCCCAGGTCGATACCGATGGAATAGATTGGTTTTTTCATCGTAACATCCTTCTCGGGTAAACGGTTGACCCCCGGAGCGTGGCGCACGGCGACGCCGACCGGGAACGAGAGGCGGTCAGTTGATTTCGACTTCCGCCGGAGCGACGACCCACGCCGAGCCGGGTTGTCCCGTCCAGGCCGGCAATTCGTGCCGGGTGATTTTCCACCCCGGGTGACATAGCTTGCCGCGCCGGGCCGCCGCCCCGACATTGCCGGTCAGTTTCCAGGCGCCGGGGTCGGCGTCATCGGGCAGATCGATGGTTGATCCTTCCGCCTCGGCGCGGAGGGCGGAGATGCCGAACATGCGGTCCAGGGTCTTCCGGCAATCGCGGTGAATGTCACGTACGGCCGCGCCGATTTGGGCATCGCCATACCCCTCCAGGTTTTCCTGAAGGAAATCGATCAGCCGGCCTTCGCGCTGCAGGGCGGCCAGCAATTCGACCGCATCCGTGCGCCGGGGTCCGGCCGGCGCGGGCGGCGGGGCCGGCAAGGCCGGCTTACCCAGCCAGGCGGATAACTCGCGGGCGAACGATCCGTTGCCCAGAATCTTGAAAAACATCGAAAACGCTAATCCTAATCGCATGAAAATCTCCTTGCCGGCCCGCGGCCGGCGATAGGCGCTTTACGCGCCGGGTTCGTGATGTCCGTTGGGTAACGTAAACCGCCGCCCATGACAAGCGCAGGTTTGTCAGGATTGCGTGGGCGCGGCGTTTCGCCGACGACCAGAAAGTTCCAATGTTCGGAAAAA
>CALMYG010000064.1 GCA_937873455.1 uncultured Verrucomicrobiota bacterium | reverse complement strand
CTCGTCAATCGCCCACCAACTTTTTACTTGCGCTTAAGAAGGCACTCTGGCGGTATATGTTAGATCGTTTATATTCCTCGTGTCATGTCATCAACGACAGCTTCAATCTTCCTGTTATTTGCCCTCACTGACATGTATATCAGGTAAGCACCGGTGAGCCAGAATATTGGGCACAGGATGATAACACCTCTGTTAGCGCTTTGTGTGTCGCGCATAAATGCGAGTAATATGATAGCGCCAAATACAATAGATGCGATACCGGCCATGAAAGAAATTAATCGATGTCCGCCACGGTTTGCGTGGCCAAATACTCGATTGCCGACCCAGTAGAGTATAAGCCCGGCAAGCATAATTAAACATGTGAGCAATATCTGAGTCATTTGCATTTACGATCTAACGACCAATCGCAGGTGCGCGGCGCTTCGCCGCGTCAACCTGGCGATACTTGTTCTGCATTTCGACTTCTTTCCTACTCAGTTTTTAACCAGCAGACACCTAGACAATCTTGTACAAGTACAGTCTATCTTGGAAACGTTCAGTATCTTGTGTCTTATCTGACGTCGTCATGTCTTTAACACCTTTTGACCCCTTCAAGAGGGCCGCCGTATCGGCGGACCTCTTGTCGTAATTCATCAAAGGCTTCGACTCTTTAAATCATTCTCACGGGTAGTTATTTGGCGTGAGGCATTGCTTGCCAGCACGTGGCCTGTATAACGGCGATCCGTCATAACCATATTTCCCAACCTCTTTGAATTGTCCTCTGCCGATTGAGCTCATTGGTCTTCCTGCAGAACGACAAATCGCAGGTGCGCGGCGCTTCGCCGCGTCAACCTGGCGATAAGTGTTCTGCTTTCCATCTACTTCATGTTGTCCTACTCACCAACCCAAGAATCCTCGGCATCTTGAGGCACGTTGCCCTTTAGCCGGCCCAATCAACCAACATCGGTTGTTCACAGGCATCAGAATCAAGTGCGTTAACTCGATCACTGAAACGGAACGGACCAAGAGCACCCCGTTCATCACATCGAGCGACCCCGGAAAGGATCTGTGCCCTTTTATGCCGACCATAACCGTCATCCAGTTCGTACCCTTTGAATGAGCCCTATCTTCAAGCACTCTGACTGATTCTGTCACCCTCGCCTGACTGAGCCAAGTGCATCGACTACTTCACAGCGCAAATAACCGGCCACATCGGAGTCTTTACCTAAGCTGCATCGACCACTTTGGTTTTTAAGCAGAACGAAAAGGCTGTGGGGCACAAAGTGTCCCCACCAGCCACATGTTAGGCCGTCTTTAATTCTTCTCCGACCTTCTCTGCCAGGTAGACCTTGAGCAAGGATTGGTAGGGTACATCCTTCTTGTTGGCTAGCATCTTGAGTTCTTCAAGTAGAGACTCGGGAAGACGAAGCGAGATAGTCTTTACCGAGGGCTTGAGATTCGGAAATACAACCCGCTTGCCTTTGCTCCAGTCGACATAGTCCGTGGAATCTGCTTTGGACCAGAATTCACGTTCTTCATCTTCGTTTTTGAATTTTGGGATCTGTTTTTTCATGACTGCTCGTACACCTTCCTTTCCTTTCGGCTCATATCCCGGGCTGAAATGAACCGAATCAATGACTTGCGAAATGTAAATACCATATAAAGGCGCCTCCCAGTGTCGGTCTGGCCAAGGGCAAAGTAGCGCTTCTCGTTCTGGGAGTGCTTCTCATCCTCAGCGGCGATGAAAGGCAGGTTGAAAAATGCCTGCTCGCATTCCGATGGGGTGACATGATGTTTCTCCCAAATCTTGCGGGTGTTGTGATCGTCCCACTGAAAGCCCGTACTGTCGGTTAGTTCTTTCACGGATACGTGTATATCATGGTAATATACGTGTCGTCAAGCGCGCGGGTAATCGTTTTTCGGCCTAACGAATAGCCGCAGAGCCGACCGCTTCGGTCGTGCTCCTGGCGGCACATGTTCGGCTTTTCAGTTTTCCTACTCCGCTTTAATCAGCAGACGCCTGGACCATCTTGAGCCTCGACTGTCTGTCATGGCAACATCAGTGTCGTTAACTTTTTCAGACGTCGTCATGACTTCAACCCCTTTTGACCCCTTCAAGAGGGCCGCCGTATCGGCGGACCTCTTGTCGTAATTCATCAAAGGGTTCGACTTTTCAAATCATTATCGCGGGTAGATGTTTGACGGCACTACAACATCACCAGGCATGGCCAGATCAATC
>CALMYG010000063.1 GCA_937873455.1 uncultured Verrucomicrobiota bacterium | reverse complement strand
ATCGCGGAGAAAATCTACAGAAACGAATCCGCTTTCTCACGAAAGCGGCTACGAGTTTAACCGCGCCTGATTTACAAATCTTTCCGCCAGAACAAACTGATGCCTTCGCGGATGCGCGGGCTGGTTTCGGTTTCCAAGGTCAGGCGCGGGGTGAGTTCGAGGGTGACGGTTACTGTATCCTCCGCATCGCCAAATCCCTTTTCCCCCTCAACGTACAGACGGCGTCCGAAGTATTTGCCGATCGCCACCGAGGAAAAACCTTCGCCTTCCTCGTCCTGCCGGATATCGATCTGGTCCACCCGCAGGAGGCTCTGGCTGCTGTCGATGATGTTGACCACATCGCCCCCGCCGCCGCCGAGTATGCGCAGGCCGTTGGCGAGGGCGATCGCCTGCCACGGCGTCATGGTTTCCAGCGACTTTCCGAACAGAATCATCGCCATGACTTCGTCCTCCGGCAACATGGGGTCGGAGATCAGGCGCACCACCGGCCGATTGGCCGGCCCGTTGACCTCCAGCCGGGCGATGATATCGGCCACCGGCGTGGAGGCCGACACATTGATCTGCGGGTTCGGCGGCACCGGACCGGTGAATTCGATGCGGCCTTCATCCAGGTTGAAACGCCGACCCAACAGCATGGCATGGCCGCGGGTTACCCGGGCCGATCCGGTGAGCTCCGGCGCGCGGCTCGATCCGGTGAGCCGGAGGTCGGCCCGCCATTCGGATTGCAAACCCCGCCCGCTGACTTCAAATCCGCGCCGGGTCCGCATCCGGACGTTGAGGTCGATACCGCGTCCCGGCGATGGTTCCGCTGCTTGCGCGGTTTCCTGGGGTCGCGGATCCGTCGCGGTGTTGCGCGCGGGATCCGGGTGGTTGATCTCGACCACATCCAATTCACGGATCGAAGGCGGCAGCCGCCGGGGAATCGCAAAACGAAACGGCTCGAGCCAAAGTTCGCCCTCCAGCCGTGCGCCATCGGGCCCGCCATTCGACTCGATACGCCCGGACAACGGCAACTCGGTCTGAATGAGCCGGAACAACGTCGCCCGGTCCAGACTGACCTCCAGCCGCCAGGTCGGTTCCCAGCCCTGATCAAAAGCGACCGCTCCTTCGGCCACCACGGTTCCGCGTCCGCCATCGCGGGCGGTGGCCGACTCGATGCGCCAGCCCGGGCCGTCGCCGCGCAGGCGGACGTCAACCTGGTCGAGGAAGGTGCCGGTGGTGAGGTTGCGCAACTGACCGTTCTGCCAGGTAAAGACGCCATCAAAATCCGGCGCGTGGGGCAGATTGCAGGCGGAAATCTCCGCCTCAATCTCGCCGCTGAGGGCGAGGGGACTGGTGAGGATCGATTCGCTCAGGGCGCGCAGGCTGGCGGCCAGGCTGAGTTGGGCGTCCAGTCCGCCTGCCCAGTGGATGCCGAGTGGAACCGGGCCCTCGCGCGGCTCCAGGCCGGCCGAGGCTTGCAGGACAAAGTGACGGATCAGTGGATGGTCGAAGGCGACTTGGGTCTTGAGGCGCTCGGCATCGAAGCTGGCATCGGCCCGGATCGTGGTGTGCTCAAAATGATGCAGGAAGCCATAATCAATCATGACGTGATCGGCCCGCAGGCTGGCTTGTCCGGCGGGTTGGTCGCGCAGGCGGGAAAACACCAGGTTGAGCGAGGCTTCACCGGCCATGGCCGGAGCATTTTCGCCCAAAGCCGCGCTTATTCGCGCAAGGTCGATTGGATAAGCCTGGAGCGCGCCTTCGTCCAGCGCGCCGCCGACGATCACCGCGCGGCCCTTGACCAGGATGTCATCGGCAAGCAGGGTGGGAACGGATACGGTGAGCCGGTCGTCCCGGAATACAATATCCACGGGTTCGCCGGCATACAGATGCAGTCCGTTCCACCGGCCATCCAGCGCGGTGAACGCAGCCGACCAGGCCCCGGACTCCGGACCCAGCGTTAGCTGAACGGTTGCCGCCGCTTCGATCGCCTCGTGGTCGCCGCGTCGCCCGGACGTGCGCGCGGTGATGTCATGACGGCGGGTCTCGCCGCCGGCGCGGAGGTCGGTGGCGTCCAGCGTCCATCCCGGCATTGCCAGGCCGTCCGCGTGCGCCTCTATGCCATACCCCATGCCGTCTCCGGCGAAGCTCACCGTTCCGGTTGCGACGAGTCCCCGGCTTTCCACGGTTCCATAACGCAAGGTTTCGGAGGCGCCGGTCCAGGCCAGTTGCCAGGGCTCGTTGCGTCCGGGATGTTCGGCCTCCAGGGTAATGGTGATATCGCCGGCGAGATCAAGCCCGTGCAGGCGGTGGTAGGTCGTGGCGTCGGAAATTCTCGCCTCGACGCGCGCATCCAGCGCCTGGGTGCGCGGCGTGTACCGGCCCGACGCCGAGAGCGTGTCGCCGCCGTCCGCCGACCGGATGACCAGTTCCGGGAAACGCAGCTCGCCACCCTCGCGCTCGAAATGGATGGACCACCGGGATGGAAAGGGCCGGTTGTCGTTCAGGTCGGCATCAAGCCTCGCCGTCATCAGGCCGCCAGGAAACCATTGGAACGCGCCGTCCAGCGCGGCGGCAATTTCGTGGCCGATGATGCGTTTGTGAAACACGAAGTCCTTCACCGTCACCCGGTCCACTCGGATTTCCCGGAGCAAGGGCTCGCGTTCACCGGTTGCGCTGGTATCCGGTTCGTCCGGCGCATCGTGTTCCGACTCGCCCCGGTAGTTGGGAATGTTCGCCATCAGCAGGCGACGGGCGGACACCTGATCCAGCGCAATACGGCGGTGGCGCAGCGCCCGCCAGGCCAGGGTGACCCGCAGGTCCTCGGCGGTCAGCCATGCCGCATCCGTGCTGTCCCGCAGCTCCAAGCGTTCGGCGGTAACCCACCATGGCAAGCGGCCGCCCAGGCCGGTCAGGGTCACCCCGTTGCCGGTTGCCTCGCGTAGGGTGTCGGCCAGCCAGACTTGGCCGCGATCGCTGTGCAGCCACAGGTAGCCCCCGCCCAACAGCAAGACCGCGGCCAGCGCGCCCGCCCCGATCAGGCGATTGAGCCACAACACGATGGTACTGACCTTCCTGATGACCATGAATAAACGTTAAAATGCTTGTCCAATACTCACGTAAAATTGCCACGACGAATCGATGCCCTCACGCCGGTCCAGCGGCATGCCGGCATCGAACCGCAGCGGACCCACCGGGGTAAAATACCGGATGCCCGCGCCCGCGCCCCACCGGTAGGACTCGCGGAAATCGGCGATGCGCTCGGCAAACGCCGTCCCGCCATCCAGAAAAACCGCCAACCCGAGGCTGGAACCCAGCCGCCCGCGCACCTCGAGCGACGATTCGAGCAGCGATAAACCGCCGATGATCTCGCCTTCTTCGTTGCGGGGGCTCAGCGACTGGTACGCATACCCGCGCACCGACTGGCCGCCGCCGGCGTAGAAACGCGACTCCGCCGGGATCGCGCTGACCGAATCACCGGTGATCCCGCCGACGGTCACGCGCACCGCCACGGAAATCGCGTCGTCATCGCGTAGGGGCAGGAACCCGCTGACCGTGCCCAGATTGCGCCAGAAAAACAGGTCGCTGTCGTTAATGCCTTGAAACGGCTCGGCCTGGCCGACCAGCCGGTAGCCCCGGGTCGCGTCCAGGCGGTTATTGCTATGATCGTACAGCGCCCGCAGCGGAAGGGAGGCCAGGAAAAACGAATCGCGGTCCTGGTTTTGTGATTCGTTCAGGTAGTGCAGCGCCGCGCCCGCCCGCAGGGTCAGGTAGCGGTTGATTTCGCGGGAAAGCCAGGTTTCGCCTTCCACCGCCCGCGTCTTGTAGGCATCGGGATCTTCCTCGCGCACGGTCACCGAGGTTCCCCACTGCTGGTCCGGGCGGCGGAAAAACGGAACAATGATCCGGGTGTCCGCCTCGTAGCCTTCTTCGGAAAGTTTGACCCGGGTGATGAAGTTCTCCCCGCCGCCCAGCGCATTGCGGTGTTGCCATTGGGCCGAGGTTTCCGCCCCGGTATCGGTGCGGTAGCCGATGCCGAGCTGGAGGGTGCGCGGACGCCGCTCGCGCAAGGTCAGCAATACGTCGTAGCGGTTCTCTTCCGGAGCGTCGGCTCCCTCGGCATCCCGCCGGGTTTGAATCGCCGCGAACAAGCCGCTCCCGGCCAGCCGGCGCTCCAGCAACTCCACCTTGCGGATGTCATACGGAACGCCTTCTTGCCAGGTCTTCGCCTTGCGCACATAAGAGGAACGCAGGTCCTTCAGCCCTTCCGCCCGCAGCCGGCCCATGGTGGTGAACGGACCGGGATCGACCTCAAACGTCGCGGTAACTTCCCGGGTGGCATGGTCCACCACGATCTCTTGATGGGTCACCCGCGCCTCCGGATAGCCCGACTCGCGCAAGTGGCGCAACGCCGCGCCTCGGTCGGCCAGCACCGCCGAAGACGAGGCCCGGGTCGTCCCGGCCGGTCTTTCCGGTGGCGCGGCCACATCCGGGGGCAGCCCGGTCACCACCGCGCGGTCAAATTGGTATTCCGGACCGGGGTGGATCGTAAACACCGCGTGGGGCAGGTTCTTGCGTTCGGTGATTTCCACGGAAACCGACGCATCGTAAAAACCCTGGGCCCGGAGGTACCGGTTCATCGCCTGTTCATCGGCCCGGATGGCCAGGCGCAGCAATTCCTCGTTGATGTCCTCCTCCATCAGCACATCTTCCACCGATGCCAGCAACTGCAGGTTCGCCCGGCTCGACCGGGACAACGGCGCATCGGTTTCGATGCTCACCCGGGGCGGCGGACGCAACAACGAACACCCCGCGCCGGTCAGCAGGATTAACCCGGCCAGCGCCACCCGGCCACGATGGAACACGACGAACATGCGTAACAAGTAGTCCATGCCCCGGATTTAATCCAGAACAAGCCTTGGTTGCGGATGACGTTGGAGCCGCGACGCCCTCGTCGCGTTTCCCCGGTGTGGGCGCCGGAGCATCATCCGGTTGCGGATGAAATCCGGGTCAGGCCCATCCCTGATGGATTGACGTGTTCGTGACACCACATACCTGAAGCTCGTTGATGACATGAAGGGGTTTGGTCATGCGGTGCGTGAGCCAGGCGGGAATCCGTCGGCGGGG
>CALMYG010000062.1 GCA_937873455.1 uncultured Verrucomicrobiota bacterium | reverse complement strand
AGGATGACCGCGTTCTTACGAACGCAGCTACGGAAGAGCGAACATGTAACGGACCCTTTCTTTATCTATTCTCGACGGGGTTAACGAGGATGTTAACGACAACGGTTCAGAACAAAAAAAAGCGCCCTCCTTGCGGAGGACGCTTTTTATTCATTCAAGTCAGACTTGAATTAGGCCTTGCGGCGACGGGCGATCAAGAGACCGACCAAGCCCATGCCACCCAAGAGAAGGGTCGAGGGCTCAGGAACGATTTCGAACGCAGCCGTGTAGTTGGCTCCGCCGTTGCTGTCCCAGACGTAGCTGGCGCCATCGTCACGGGTAGCGCGGAAGAACACGCTGACGGTGTGTTCACCAACCGGAAGACCGGCGGCGATGTCAACACCCGTGGTGTTTTGCCACTTGTCGTTGTTGCCGGCGGGTTCGAGGTAAGGCAGGTCAAGCCAGCCCGCGAAGATCGGGTTCAGGGTGTCACCAAACGGGTTGATGTTGATGCCCATTTCCACGACCGTGCCAGCGCCTTGGTCCCAGGTTTGAACTTCAGCGCCGAGGGTCAGGGTGCTGACCACGCCGAAATCTTCACCTTGAAACGCGGAGGCCCAGTCGGCGTTGGCGCCGTACCAGGTGTCGCCTTCGACGTGATAGACCGCGGAAGCGCCGATCCACTGCAATTGCGCGGACGCCACGCCGGAAACCAGCGCGAGAGCCGCAAGACTCGCTAATACTTTACGCATGTTACTACTCCTGTTTTGTGTTTGAGGCAATGCCTCGGTTGCAACCTACTTTACGCGTCAACAACTGGTTGAACGCGTATCAAGCTTTTCTCACACAAAAGAAAAACTCAATATTGGCTTATAGATAATGCAGGCCTAACGAAGGGTCAAGCGGAATCGAACGAGAAAATTAAAACTTTTAGCAGCGTTTGTAACTACCTCCAGGCATGCAGGTTCCGAAGGGCTATTTTTTGGTGGAATCAACCGCCAATCCGATTTTTTCAAGCCGATTTACCGCTTGTTGTTCGAATTCATTCCAGCCTTGAGGCGGCGTGACGAGTTCTTCCAGCGCGCGCTCCGCAGCCGGACGATCACCCAAGGCCGCATGCACTTCAGCTAAATGCAACCGGATAACGCTGAGTGGCGAAGCGGTTAGCTCCGAGGCTTTCAGCAGGACATCCCGGGCCGCTTCCGGTTGGTTATTCCGCAGCAGTAGCATGCCATAGGTGCTGAGGATGAGCGGTTGTTGGTCGTCGATCTTCACCGCCTGTTCGGCATAGGGAAGACCTTCCTCGAATTTCTCCTGCAAGTATAAAATCCAGGCAAGGGCATTGAGCATATCCGGACTGACGCGCCGCGCTAACGCGCGACGCAAGGCCACTTCCGCAAGGTCTAACTGTCCATCCATGACATGTTTTTCCGCCAAGACGTAATTGGCCACCGGATGCATGGGGTCGAGGTTGAGTAACACCCGGACGCGGGTCCAGAGATTCGCCGCATCCCCGGTCCGCCCGGCCAGCAGAATCCCCTGCTCCAATAACTCGGGATGCCCGGGTTGAAGCTGGCTGGCTTCCCGCCACCATAAGGATGCCTGTTCCAGATCGTTTCGGGCTAGAGCATCCTTGATGAGAATAATCATGCCCGGCACGTAGGCATCCAAGCCACGCAAGCCCTCGATGCTGGCCTGGCGCAATTCCGCCTGGCCGGTTCGCTCCGCCAACTGATGCAACGCCACCCAGGCCGGCCCCCGCATATCCGGATGCGCGGTGAGCGATTCGAACAACGGCTGGGCTTGAGCAAAAAGTCCTTGTTCGGCGTAGAGGTAGGCTTGTTCCATCCGAACCTCGCCGGAATCGGCCGAGACCTGCTCCAGGCGACTTACCACCTCCGCCGCCCCGGAGAGGTCGCGTTGCCGGACACGCACGTTGAACAGCAAGCGAAGCGCCCCGACGTCATCCGGTTGCTTGGCCAGGGCGGTTTCGATTAATGCGGCGGCCCGTTCCAAATTGCCGGCCTCCACCGCTTGCAGGGCTTGCCGCACCTCACGGGCGCTGCCTGCTCCCGGCGCGATTTGTTCCAGGCGGCTCACCCCCAGCCGGGTCAGGCCGGCGGCCAGAAACCCGGAGGCCTCCATCGCGGTTAATGCCGGCGCATTCAAGGAACCGTAGGCCGCGGCGATAGCCGAAGGATTCACCACGAGCGGTTGACGGGCCTGCGCGGCATCCAACCGGGCCTTGACGGCGTCAAGATCGTTGGTGCGTTCCGCGCGCGCGTACAACCCGGACAAATTGTGCAACGCGCTTAAATTATCCCGATGGTAATCAAGGGCCAGCAGGTACGCGCGTTCGGCCGGGTCGGTCTTACCCGCCAGGTCGGCCTCAAACCCGACATTGTTGGCATAAAAACTCAACGTCCGCCGCAGCTCCCGGTACAACGATTCCGCGACCGCGGGCGGACGGACCGCCTCGCCCAGCGTCAACGCGTGGCGGGAAAGAAGCACAAGATTGGCTTCGAGGTCCTGCTCGGAAAACGGCGGTCGCTCCTGATCCGCCGGAATACCGACAAACACCCCGCGCCGGGGCTGGACCACAAAACCACGCATCGCCCAAATATCGGGATGGGCAAAAACAGCGATCTGGCTCGCCGCCTCGGCATCGCCCAGCAGCCACGTCGTCAACATCGCATCAAACCCCGCGCCCGCCGCACTGCGCACGCCGGGGTCTTCAATCAAGGATTCGAGATAACGCATATACGCGTCGGACTGCACCATGCTGACATTCGCGATGCGCAACGGCATCCCCAGGGCGTAGCTGCGCCACTGGATCAAGGCGTCCGAACCGCCCTGGGTAATCAACCACGACCGACCGGACATGCCTTGAACCAAATCGTCGGCCCACCGGGCCAAGGCCTGAGTCTGCCGCGGACCGACCGCCCGGACATTCAGGACCAGGGCCACCCCCAAAAAAATCAATACCATCGCCGTGGCTATATGCCGCGGCCGGGACCGGTCTTCCGGAGCCGCCCGCGAACGCAGGCGGCGACGAATGCCCAGGCGAGAAATAAAAAACGCGGCAAGTTGTCCGAACCACAACGCGGTGATGACAAACGGAGCAATCACCAACGCGCCTTCGCCCATGACGCGTCCCGGAGAACCCGGCAGGTTAAACAGCGTGATAACCCCCACCCCGACCAACACCAACCGAAACAGGTACAACCCGGCATTGGTGAAACGATCATCCGCCTCTTGATGGCCGTTCCAGAAAATATAGATCGCGGGGAGAATCATCGCCAGGATCATGATCAACCACCCCTGCTTGGGCACGCTGTAGCGGATTTGCCCGTACTGCTCCAACAGGTAATACTGAAGCACCCGGCCCAAACCGTCGAATTCACGCCACGCTGCGGCGTCGCTGACCGAATAATGCCAGCAGAAGGCGAAAGCCACCACCGCGCCGATCGCCATCAGGCCGAAACCCTGCAGCAGGGTGGTCCACCGTGCCCGGCGAATTTTCCAGAACATCCAAACCCAGAAGACGAGAAATACCGGTGCGAACAAGGCAAACGTGGCGTATTCCGCCAACCCGATGCCCATGAGCAAGGCAAAGCCGTACCAGGCTCCGGTGGATGGCGCATCGCGAAACCGCAGGGTCAGCAAGGTCGCCCCCAGCAACAAGCAAAGGCTGAACGCCAACGGCTGGGCACTGGTGGAAATCATCACCATCGGCTGGAGGGCGGCGACAAAAAGCGCGGCAACCAGACCGGCCAACCACCGCGAGCGCTCCATGGCCTCCGCCTCGTCGCGGGTGAGGCGGCTGCTGGCGCGGCGCAGGCGAAAACCGATCTGGAACGTCAGCCAAACCGCGACCGCTCCGCACACGGCGCTAAACAGATGGGAAAACAATAAAAGTCCCGCGCCAGGCAAGCCGCTGCCAAGCGTCATGATCAATTGCCACAGCGGTTTCGCGAGCGGGCGAAAGGGATTGTCCCCCCGAACGGCCAGCAACGCGGAAGCCCAGGAACCCGGAACCGCATAGGTGGCCAAATTGATCAGATAAAACAACAACGCCGCGCCGGCAACCGCCCAGGCGAGACGACGGGAAAATTTGGGATCGTTGGTGGACATCATGACATCTTCTCCAAAGTAAAAGCCGGTTAGTATGCCTGCCCGGAGTCAACTTGTGAATTCATTTAACGCCTCCACTACAGCCTCGCCAGCTCCACGCCCTCGCGCAAACGCAGCACGGCGCTGCCCCCCCCCGTAGCAATCAGGGGCCATAATGCCCCATCCACAACTGATCCAGAAAAATGTTCCATGGTAACACCTCGATGCCGTCCGCGGTTTTCCGGACTTCCGTTTCCAAGCATACCACCAGGGGGTGCTTCACCGTTTGTTCCCCGCATAAAGCCCTCAAGGAAGACAGGTCGCCGTCATGAACGCGCGCCGAACCCTTCACCTCGATCGCCATATCAAAATCCCCGACGACAAAGTCCACCTCCAAACCCGATGCCGTGCGCCAGAACGCGAGGGGAAGATCAAGCGCGCGATAGGAATTCCATGCCCGCAACTCCATGAGAATATAATGCTCAAAGGCTTTTCCAAATTCCGACGATCCGAGTCGCGGCGTTCGCCGGGCAAGAAAATTGGCGACCCCGACATCAAACCAATAAAACTTTTCCGTCTCAATTAATCGACGGTTTTTAGCCCTTCGCCATGGATTGAGCCGGAAACCTACCAGCGTGTCTTCGAGGACTTCGAAGTACGCGCGCACTACTTTTGCCGACACACCGGATTCGCGTGCGACATTCGTGTAGTTTAATAACTCCCCGTTAGTGACTGCGGATACGCGCATAAATTCAGCGAAGGAGGGGATGCTTCGCGAGCGAGCTTCAGCGGCGATTTCCTCCCGAAGATAGTCGCCGATATAAGCCCGCAATTCAGCTACCGGATCAGGGGAAAGAAAGTGGGGCGGCAAAAGCCCGCTTACCATAACCGCCTCCAGATCAAACCCCTCAACCTCCCGATACTGAAGCGGCATCATTTCGTAGCGCCAAGCCCTACCACCCAACAGGTTGGCATGTGACCGGCGCAGCTTTCGTGCGCTCGAACCCGTTAACAAAAAGGACACACCCCGATTTTCGATCAGCCAATGAACTTCGTTCAATATCTCCGGCAACATTTGGACTTCGTCAATGACAACCATGGAAGTGCTGTTGCCATAACGATCACGAAGCAACGATGGTTTTGCAGCATAGTCGGCAAAGACATCGGTCTTCAACAAGTCTACAAGGTGGGCATTGGGAAATGAATGCCGAAGCCAGTAGGATTTTCCAGTTTTCCTTGGGCCCCAAAGAAACGCTGATTTTTTGTCGGGCAACCGGATCGCAAGCGATCTGCTGACAATACTTCTCACGAGGGAATATTATCATGATAATCGGCCGATTGCGTCAAGTTGTTTATAACCGAGCCAGGTCCACCCCCTCACGCAGCTTGATCACGGCGCTGACTTTGGGGACGTACATGCGGGTTTCGGCGGGCAGGTAATCGGCGATGCCCTCGAAGGTGCTGGCGTTGTGCGTTTGCAACAGGCGGCCAACCCGGCCCTCCCCGGCGTTATAGGCGGCCAGGGCAAGCGGCCAGGACCCGAAACGGCGGTGCAGGAACTTAAGATACTGCGCGGCAGCATCGGCCGAACGCTCGGGAATCACCCGTTCATCCTGAGGCCGCAACCGCAAACCAAACCGCTCCGCGGTGGCCGGCATGAATTGATAAAGCCCCAAGGCCCCGACCGGGCTGCGGGCCACGGGATCAAAGCTGGACTCCACTTCGGCCAACCAGACCAGCTCCGCCGGCACCCCGTGCTCCTTGAAAATCGGCTTGAGCACGGGAACGAAACGGGCGGCATCGCGGGGCGGCGGGCGATTCTCCAGCCGTTTGACCCACCGGTCAATGTCCATGGATTTTCGCGAGGCGCTTTTGGTGCTGGGCGGGGATGGCACGGGGCGCGGGGGGGCGATACTCGGCGGTGGCGCAGGCCGGTCGGAGGGCGGCGCGGGCCGGGGCGGGGGCGGCGCCCCCCGTTCTTCGCGCACAATTTCCTCCGCCATCCACAGGTAATCCATGCGCTGACGCAGCCAGTCGGCATAGGGACGCGCCGCCTCGATGCCGTCCAAATAGATCAGCGCCATTTCCCCGTAAGGACGAAGCCAGGCCAGATCCTCCAGCGATTCGGCCTGCAAGAGATTATTCAACAGCCGCCAGAAGGCATTCCACTCCTCCGGCGTCGGGGCGCGTATAAGCGAAGGATCGAATTCGTATTCCGAAACGAGTTCCGATACCGCCTGGACGATACCGCCGAAGTCCCATTGGGCGCGAACCGGGCGGGCGGTCAAGGCGCTGAAGCCCAACGCAATCACCACCACAATCCGCAGCGGCGCGCGCCTCGATAGGCTGCTCAATTGCATCACCAGAAAATCCTTTTGTTCTCCATGATGGAGAAGGCGTTTTCAATATGCCGGATGTCCCGCAGACCACCCTCCGGCGAACCCACGACTTCGACGACATCAAACCGGAAATAGTCAGGCCGGGGTCGCAATTTTTTAAGATAGGCGCGGGCGGCCCGGGAAAGCACTCGTTGTTTTCGCCGGTCGACCGCCGCGACCGGACGCCCGAAACGTTCATCGCCCCGGGTCTTCACTTCAACAAACACCAGCACATCGTCCGGCGACCGGGTAATCAGGTCCACTTCATCATGACGGCCGATGGCGACCCGACGCCCGAGCGTCTTGTAGTTGCGACTGTTCAGGAATCGTTCCGCCTCGCGTTCGCCCCACTGCCCGGTGGCGAGATGCGCCGGCAACGCATTTTTCCCCAGACGCCGGTAGATTCCTAAGAGGCGTGCCAGCATGACAGGTTCCCGTCAGAATTTCGCATCCGGGGATGACGGATGGCGCGCGGCGCCATAAAAAGCCACCGCCGTCCCGATCCACAACGCGATGTTTTCCGCGACTTTACGCCATCCGATCCGCGCGGCGCCGGGGTCGGTAGACATACAACCGCAGGAAATATCCAACCCGCGGTACAAGCTGATCAGAATCGCTCCGGTAAACACGGTGAGCATGACCAGTATCCATGCGGCCGCGGCCCGGCGCCATCGCGGAGCCAGAATCAGCGCCGCACCGGTCAGCACCTCCAACCAGGGAAGAAGCCAGGCCGCTATGTTCACGGCGACATCCGGCAGCAATTGGTAGTGGTAAATATTTTTGGCGAAAGCGAAGGGGTCGAGAATTTTAATGTACCCCGCATAGATAAATACGATGCCAATCACCAGCCGGAGGCCATGAGCGACCAACGCCGGGAATACACGATTTAAGAATGGACGGGCATCGTTCATGTTAACGTTGAACGGGCAAGCCCGCCTCCTGCCAAGCGCGGAAACCACCGACAAACAACGTAACATTGGTATAACCCGCATCGATCACCATGCGACCGACGAGGAGCGACTCGTCGCAATCCTGTCCGGAGCAATACACCATGATGGGCATGGCCGGGTCGAGCAGGCTGCTGATCATGGCAAAATGCGCATCCACATCGTTCGCGGGCAACGACATCGCGCCGGGCAAGTGACCGGCCAGATAATCGGCTTCGCGGCGGGCATCCAACACGATATGGGAAAACGACTGCACCGCCGCCTCGGCCTCGGCCACCGTCATGACCTGCATCCCGGTTTCCAGCGCGCTCTGCTCCACATGACGGCTCCACGGATAATCCAACGGGAGCGGCTGTTCGTAAAACCGGCTGGCCGCCGCGGCCAACGCCACGGTGGCGCCCAGCAGCATCAGCATCTGCAAACCGGTGCAGCTTGACCCAGCGCGGTTCATGGTGCTCTCCCGCCAACGTGAGCGGGTCAGCGCGCAATCCGGACCGGAACCGCGATCTCCGACATAAACGGCGCGGTGGTCAGAACACGAAACGCCTTCCCATCCAACGCCTCGTCCGGTTGGATGTTTTCGATCTGAATGCGGTAGCCCTGACCGCCAAACGGGAAGATGCTGACTTTCATTTCGGGGTCGGGCACCTCCACCTTGGTCACCTCAAATTCCGGAGTGGCCCCGGGACGAATCACGATAAAACGGGTCAGCGGGTTGCCATCGGTATGCGCGGGAAGCACGATTTCCGGGGGCGCGTAGATCAGGTCGCCGACGACGTTGGCGAACACGGCAATATCAATGGTCGGCCGTTGGGGATGATCGGTCAGGACGCGAAGCACCCCGTTAAAACTGCCGGGTTCGCTTAATTCCCTCAAGGAAACGGAAATGTTGTAATGCCGCCCCTCCTCAATCGTTTCCACTTCACCGACAAGCTGCGGGATGGCCGACTCCACGCCGAGAATGGCCATGGGGTCCGGCGAAAGATTGCGCACTTCGACCGGCAGCGTGATATCTTGACCCGGACCGATCTGTCCAAACATCAAACGCTCCGGACTCACCTGTACCGATGCCTGGGCATTGCCGACCATGTTTAAGCGGAATTGCGGATTTTCCGGGTCGTTGGAATGCAGGGTGATCGGCTTGGACTGGAATCCGGTTCGGCCCTGAAGGTTGAGGCGGGCGGTCAGAGTCGCCTCTTGTCCGGGCTCAATGCTGCGCGAACTCATATCGGCGACGGTGCACCCGCAAGCGGCCCGGACGTTATTGATTTCCAAGGTGGTATCGCCAATGTTCTTGACGACAAACGTGTGCTCAATCTGTGTTTGATTGTCCACGGTGCCGAAGTTGAATTCCGGCTCGGCGCTGAAAATGCGCGGCCCTTGAACGACGGGCGCTTCTTCCGCGCTAACACCACAAGCCAAACACGCTGCCGCCAACACCACGATCCAATTTTTTCTCATAGCCGGTATTCTCCAAAAATCATTCATCGTATAGACAGGGACCGCCTTAATTTGCTCACTCTGCGGGCGAAAAAACCACCGCAATCTATCGAATTCTCCGTGGGCGGGCAATGTCGATTCGCCCCATTTATTCCACCAAAAGCGGCACCACGCCCTCAACACCCAACTCGGGAATAAGAAGCCGGTAGGAACCGGGCGGCAGGGGGTCGAGTTCGCCTTCGAGTTCCACCGGCAACATGCGGGCGGGTGTACCGCTTGCCTCATCGTAGGCCGGCGAATGTCCAAGCGCCCTCAAGCGAATGATATCGTCTTGCCGGACGCTATCAAAGCGAACGAAGTTAAATTCGGGAGTGGGAACCGCGCCTCTCATCACAAATGGAATCGGAGCATGGGCGGGGACGCGCGCCGGCACCTCAATGGCGGCGATCTGAACCGATGTTACCACCCGGGGGAGCAAGTGTCGGCGAATCAGTCCCGCATCCGTTAACCGGTCTTCGGGAAACCCCTGCTGGCGAAGCAACTGTTGGGCTTCGGCGATATCCTCGTCGGTATAACCCTCTTCAACAAACCACTTTTCGGCGATTTCCGCATTTAAACCCAGCCCAGTCGTCTGCGGCGCCTCGCGGACCACCGGAACCGCGGATCCCGCCGGAAGGGGCGTCGGCTGGCGAAGGCCTGGACCGGAGGCCGAGGCCGGAGGACCATCAGCGGGTGAATCTCCATCGGACGCAGGCGCCCCCAAAAAACGCCACGCCACCAACGCGAGAATCAAGGCCGTGGCAGACAAAATCAGGACTTTTTTCATGAGCCGAGCCTAATGCAGCGCCCGGCAAGGAACAAGCCTAACCCGGATTGCGTTGAAAATAGCGGACCATCAAGCCAAAAACCGTCTTGGGTTCGCGGAAATCGATGCGAGCCACGCAGGCTTCCGGCACGCCCCCATCTTTTTTCTCCTGAAATAATAAACCGTATCACACTTACAATAAATGCGTTACAACATTTTATATCGCCGCCTGTTTTCACGGTATAAAAAAACTACTCGACAAAAGCCCAGGCTTGGGGTGTTTATAGGTACAACGTATTACTAAAACGTTTACACAGCTTTAACACAACCCGAAGGAACCTCATATGAACATTCGTAATCAGCGAAATACCCTGGGTCGCTTGGCCTTGGCTTTGGTCGGTTGGTGCCTGATCGCCCTGCCGTCATTGGGCCAAATTACCGGCGTCGGCTCGGTGAATTCCATTAGCGTGCAATCCGAACCGGGCAACGGCAACCGGAAGGTGCTGTTCGGCTTGTCCACCGGCGGCGCCCTGGAAGTTTCGGTGTATGCGACCGACCTGATCCGGGTCCGCTTCCACTGGGACGGCATCTGGTCCAAAGAAGATATCGCGATCGCCAAACCCCTCGGCGCGTGGGACAGCATAACCCCCACCCTGCAGGACGACGGGAATATTTACCGCATCCTGACCCCGGACGTGGAAGTAGAAGTGGTTAAGAGTCCGAATGTCCAGGTGCACTTTAAATCCCGCCAGGGTTTTTACCTCTCGCGCGATTCCCGGATGGAATACAACACCCAATACGACCCGATCTCCGATCCCTCCTACATCAACATCCGCTACACCCATGCCCTGCCCAACGGCTTTAAACTGAAAGCCATTCGTGAAATGCCCGCCGGCGAGGCCTATTTCGGGTTTGGCGAATATGCCGGACCGGCCAATCGCCGCGGACGCAACATTCAGGGTTGGAATTCCGACACCTTCAGTTGGCAGGAAGGCTGGTCCCCGATGTACATGACCATGCCGTTCTTCTACGGCTCCCAGGCCGCTGCTCCCGGTCGTCCGGCGTATACCTACGGACTGTTTTTCAATAACCCGGCCCGGCCGGTGTTCCGCATGGGAACGCAATGGGGTGATCGTTATTCCTTCGAAGCTGCGGACGGTCAAGTTGACTATTTCTTCTTCGCCGGCGGCAATGACCACCAGATGCGCAAGGTGCTGAACCGCTACACGGAATTGACCGGAGGCCCGACCATGTTGCCCAAGTGGGCGTTCGGTTACCACATGTCGCGCTGGAGCTACAGCAACCAGGGCTGGGTACAATGGCTGGCCCAGGAATTCCGCAACCGCGACATTCCGCTCGACGCCATCTACCTCGACCTCGACTACTTTGATACCACGCCCGACGACAACTACCTCGACAACAGCCTCCGCCAGCTCACCTTTAATCATAACTTTCCCAATCCGGTCGGTATGATTCAAAACGTCGCCCAACGCGGCGTCAAGCTGGTACCGATCATTGAAGCCTGGTTGACCCCCACCGATCCGAAACACACCGAAGCATGGGGCCTGTTTCACTTCCTGAAAGACTACAACTATAACCAGGTATCCACGCCGATTTACTTCGGTAATGTGTCCTGGCTGGACTTCAGCAGCACGCCCGCCCGCAATTGGTGGAAAGGCAAACTCGTCAACTTCTTGAACCAGTATCCGCTCGCCGGCATGTGGAACGACCTGAATGAACCGGCCGATATCGGTGACAATCCCTACACCGGCATCCCGCTGAATGGCCAGTACTGGTTGGACGGCCGGTACACCAACCAATGGGACAGCCGCAAATTTCACCTCAACGAAAAGAACCTCTACTGCATCCGCGAAGTCCAGGTTACCTACGATGCGTTGCTGGAAAAATATCCGGGCCAACGTCCCTTCGTGCTCAGCCGCGCGGGCTACCCCGGCATTCAACGCTACGCGCTGGGCTGGAGCGGCGACAACGTGGCCTCCTGGGATCACTGCCGCCACAACATCGGACTGGGCGTCAGCGTCATGATGTCCGGTCAGGTCAATTTTGGCCACGATGTCGGCGGATTCGTCAACAGCACCACCGGCGAATTGATTACCCGCTGGCATGAATGGTCAGCCTTCAATCCGTTTTTCCGCAACCACTCCACCAAGTGGGATGCCGAGCGCGAACCTTGGCGGTTCGGCGACTATTTCGGCGGCCTAATGCGCAACATCATCAAACTGCGCTACCAGTTTATGCCCTACCTCTACACGTTGGCCTATCAGTCCACCGTGGATGGCGTCCCGATGAACACGCCGACCGTGATGCACTTCCAGCACGACCCGGGCACCCACTGGCTGAACGACAACGACTTCATGGTCGGCGATTACCTGCTGGTCTCCCCTATTTTTAATCCGGGTCAGACCTGGCGGACCACCTACCTGCCCGCCGGCAGCGACTGGTACAACTGGTATACCGGCAGCAAACACACCGGGGGCGGCAATGCCTCTCAAAATGCTCCGCTGGGCCAGATTCCCCTCTACGCCCGCGCCGGCGCCATCATCCCGATGGGTCCGCCGATGGCCTTCGCCAACCAGTTCGTTCCCGACTTCCTCGACCTGCACGTATTTCCGAATCCTCCGGGCTTTTCCTCGGAATTCACCTTGCACGAGGACGACGGGGAAACCTTCAACTTCCTGGCCGGCGCCTATGCCCGCACCCGCTTCGTGAGCAGCCGCACGGAAAGCAATTTCACCTTCGTGATCAACGCCCGCGAAGGCGCCTTCAATACCGGAAACCGCCATTACTATGTCAAAATCCGTGATCTCGACGGCCCGACGGCCGTGACCATCAACGGCGTCGCCGTGCCGCTTGATGCGTCTCATGCCGCCAACCAATGCTACAGTTATGACGGCGTGGCCCGCATGCTGGTCGTCAAAGTGCCGGACACCCGGGCGCTCACCACGATTCAGGTTTCCTACATTCCGAACTACACGCCGCTGACCTGGGTCGGCAACATCAACAATGTCCCGACCAACGGCGCCATCCAGTCGACGGACAACCTGTGGGTCAATGCCTACTCCTTCCCGCAGGGCGCGGGCGTCGGCGGCGAGTTGATCTACAGCACCAACTCGGGCGCGACCTGGATCACCAACACCTTGAACAAGCAAGGGGTATCCGGACAAAACGACCACTGGAACCGCAACCTGGGTTCGTTCGCCACCGGCACGCCGATCTGGTATTGGGTACGGGTTCGCGACGCCCAGCACGTGACCATCACCAACAACAACGGCGGCGCGTTTTACCGGGTCACCGTGGGCGTACTCGGTCCGGAGTTGGTCTGGATCGGCAGCTCGCACAACTGGCCGCTGGAAGGCAGCATCAAGCCCACCGACAACCTCTGGGTCAACACCTACACCTGGCCGCGCAATGCCGCGCAGTTAACCCAGGTGGTGATCAGCACCAATGAGGGCGTCACGTGGACAACCAACGCCATGGTCAAGGCGGGGGTCTCCGGCAACGACGATTGGTGGCACCTCAACCTCGGCGCCTTCGCCAACGGAACCAAGCTCTGGTACTGGATGCGCGGCACCGATGGTTACGGAACGACCAAAATCGACCGCAACAACAACCAATTCTACCGCGTGACCATCGGCACGCCGGCTATCGCCCTGGTCTGGGCTGGCAACAGCGAACAATTCCCCACCACCGGCAACATCAAGCCGACCGATGCTATCTGGCTCAACTGCGAGTCCTGGCCCAAGCAAGCCGGGGTGATGGCCCAAGCCATCATCAGCACCAACAGCGGCGCGACCTGGGTCACCAATACCATGACCCTCGCCGGGACCCGCAGCAACGGCGCCAACGACTGGTGGAACATCAACCTCGGCGCCTACACCAACAACACCAAGGTTTGGTACTGGATGCGGGTGGTCGACGGCAACGGCGGCGTTCGCGAAGTTCGCAACAACGGTTCGCACTTCCAAACCCAGGTCGGCGTTCCCGGACCGGCCATTGTGTGGGCCGGCAACATCGATCAGTTCCCGGCCAACGGACAAATCAACGCCTCCAGCGATTTGTGGCTGAACGTCGAATCCTGGCCCAAACAGGCCGGTATTCAGGCGACCATCCACTACCGCGTCAACGGCGGCGCCTGGACCACCACCACGATGAACCTGGCCGGCACCCGCAGCAACGGGGCCAACGACTGGTGGAACAGGAATATGGGCAAGTTTAGCTCGGGCGCACAGGTGGAATACTACTTTGAAGTCATGGACAGCAATGGGACCATCCGGCGCGCCCCGGAAACCGGCACGCGCACCGCATCCGTGAACTAAACGTGTTGAATCCGCACCGGCCGACCGGTGTACACCTCCAGCCGCGCGGGGCAACCCGCGCGGCTTTTTTGCAGCCGGTGGCGCGGCTTCGCGGGAAGACGCTCCTTCGTGAACCAATCGTTATCCGAAATACCTACCCGGGCGTGAGACCCGAACGACCGGCATCGGGGCGCATCTCTGATTCATTGACTGATGCCATTTCGCTCATGATCCATACTGTCAGGATCATGAAGAAGATCGAGCAACGAGCCAGACCTCTTTATGCGCCGCAGGCGCATGCGATACCGCGGGAATCCGTCGGGAAGACCCGCGTACGCGGGTCCGGGGCGTCGGTTGATCCAGCGGGCCGAGCCTGTCGTCGACGACAGGCGACCAGCAAGGCGGAGCGGGTGGCGCTGGTCTATAGACCGCGCCGCCCGCGACAACA
>CALMYG010000061.1 GCA_937873455.1 uncultured Verrucomicrobiota bacterium | reverse complement strand
TGAGGTTCCCCCGATTTGCGGACAGGTTCGACTCTATCGGGTGAGTGTATGCTCCTTTTTGTTGTTGTTTTCGTGGTTGGTTTGTTGAATGGAAGGGGTGTCCGGGGAAACGCAGGTCGGCTCTGCTGGAGAGCAACCGGCCGAGGGATACTCGGATAATGCGACCACAGGTCGGGGCCGGGGAGCCGCCTCTCCGGCCTTTTCATGCCCGACCTGGGGAGCATTCAATGCCTTCGAAAACTCCGCCGAAGGCGTCGGGGGTTTGGCCTGTTGCTCGAATTGGTCTGGCGACATGCCAAGGGCCGTATGGATGCGGATGCGGTTGTAGTAGGTCTCGATGTATTCGAACACGTGATGGCGGACCACCGCCAGATCCTGCATGTCCCACCGGTCGAGTTCCTCGCGCTTGATCACACCGAAGAAGCTTTCCATCGTGGCGTTGTCGTAGCAGTTGCCCTTGGCGCTCATGCTGCGGGTATAGCCCAGCGCTTCGGTCAGCCGGATGAAGTCACGGCTGGCATACTGACACCCGCGATCCGAATGAACGATCACGCCGGAAGGATAATTCTGTCGTTGCGCGGCCCGTGACAGGGCTTCGGTGACCAGCGAGGCGTTCAGGTGGTTGGCCAGCTGCCAACCGACCACTTTGTGCAGGTGAAGGTCGAGGACCACCGCCAGATATACCCAGCCTTGCTTGGAGGCCACGTACGTAATGTCCATCGCCCAGGCCTCGTGAGCACGGGTAATGGCGCGGTCTTTCAGCAGGTTGGGGGCAATCGGGCCGTCGTGCGCGCTGTCGGTGGTGCGCGGCTTCTTGCGACGGGACGAGAGGGCCTGCAGCCCGGCCTGGCGCATCAGCCGAGCCACACGGTTCTCGCCGCACACCAAGCCCTGCTGGCGCAAGTCCGTCCAGATGCGCGGGCTGCCGTAACGACTCCGATGATGCGCATAGACCCGTCGGATTGACTCGGTGATGACGGCATCCTCCTGGGCCCGTTTGCCGGGCGGAGCGTCCTCGCGGTAGTAACCCGCTCGCGAAACATCCAGCACCTCGGCCATGAGCGCCAAGGAGTGCTCATTCGCCAACTGTTTCATCGCTGACCTCCGTTGGGCGACTGTAGGCTGAAGATGCGCAAGGCTTTTTTTAAAATGTCGCGCTGCTCCCGAAGCTCTTCGGCCTCCCGGCGTGCCGCGGCGAGCGCTGCTACCAACTCGCTTGGCTTCATAGACTCGCTGTCGCTGCCGGCCGACTGATCGGCCCGGGCCAGGTGTTCCTGTCGCCAACGGGCCACAATCGTGCTGCGAACCCCTAATTCGCGGGCGACTTCCGCACAGCTCTTGCCCGTTCGGATCACCCGGTTGACGGCATCCTGCTTGAAGGCGGCGTCATACCGCCGACGTGGTTTAATGGTCATCGTGGTGGCGCTCATGGTTTTTCCTCTACCAAGTAAGCGTCGACACTGTCTACATTTTCGGGGGAGGCTCA
>CALMYG010000060.1 GCA_937873455.1 uncultured Verrucomicrobiota bacterium | reverse complement strand
CCAGAGTGCCTTCTTAAGCGCAAGTAAAAAGTTGGTGGGCGATTGACGAGTAGACGGGTGCCTTTCCGCGCGAGGCGGTTTTCTTCGCTTCATCATCGTACGAAACCATCCGGGAACAGCCGGGCGGCCGGGTCGTGACGTAGCGGCCGATCGTGCCCTCCGCATCCTAACTTACCGAGCCGTAACCCGCGCGGGCCGGGATCGACAAAGTGCCTCAAGCGGTAGTGTCCTGGGCGTGAGCGCAAGATCGTGGCGGACCGGCCGCGTGGCATTCTGGCGGTGAGCCATCTTCACGATGAACGTGTGTGGCAGGGGACGCTTAGCCATCGGGCCGGCCGCCCGAAAACAGTTCCGTTCAGGTTTTCAACTTCCGATGCTGGGGCGATGTTTTACTCAGGTTCAGGTCATAGAGGGCATGCAGGGCGACGCGCCACTCCTCGAGGGGCGTGCCTTCGGCGAAGGCCTGCTGGATGGCGGCGGCATCGCGCCATTTGATCAGGATGCGGTCCCAGGCACGGGCGTAGTGGTCGCGCAAGGCCTCGCGGTCGGTGGAGTGAACCAGCGAGGGCGGCAGGAAGAATTTCCTGTCCCGGACCAGATGGCGGGCGATGCGCAGCATGCGGCGGCCCATGGTCAGGCGGACGTGCTGGCCGGCGTTGACCCGGCGCTCGAAGTCGCGCCGGAGTTCTTCGTGGCCGTACTGCTGGGTTTTGAGGGCGATGTCCATGATGGTGCGTTTGAGCGGGATGCAGACGCGGCGGGTGCGCCCGCAAGGGACGGCTTGGTTTTCCGGGCCGCCGGTTTGTTTGAGTCGGCCGGCCAGCCCGGCATAGGCGGTCATCTTCTTCATGCCCCGGTCGCGGGAGGTATCGCCGATTTCCGCGTACAAGGCGGCGGCGAGGGTTACGCCGATGCCGGGCACGGTGGTGAGCAGGGCCCCGGGCGTCGGGGCCAGATGCCGGGCAATGTCGCGCTCCAGCTCGTTGATGCAGGCGTTCTGGTGCTCGTAGATGCTGATTTCGTGGGTCAGGTTGGCCTGTACGACATCGCAGAGCCGGGCGGGAGGCGGGGCGACGGACGCGGCGAGGGTGCGGAGCCGTTCCGCCTTGGCGACCGGGTCGCGGACCATGAGGAGGCCAAGTTTTTCGGCCAGCGACTCCGGCTTGCGGGCCAGGATCTGGCGGGGAGCCAGGCCGTGCTCCATGACCCACAACGAGGCCCGGCCGAAGGCGGTCAGGCCGCTTTGTGTCTCGTCGAGGAAGCCGGGCAGCAGTTGTTCGACCAGCCGGTGGATGCGCATCTGGGTGATGGCCTGGGCCTTGACCAGGGAGGCCCGGTGATGGGTCTGGTCGCGGAGGATCCGGGCCTCGCTGACCTCGGCCGAAAGGGTGCGGCCCCACTTCTTGTTGATCATGAGCGAGGCGATGCCCAGCAGGTCGAGCTTGTCGGTGCTGGCGGCGTGGTTTTCGCGCTCCCGGGCGGCGTCGTGGGCGTTCAGCCCAATGCCCAGGTATCGTTTCACCAACAGGGCGTGGATGAAGTTGTGGGCAAATACGCCACCGTCCTCGCCGCCGAACAGGACGCCGGATTTCTTGATGGCATGCTTGCGCCGCAAGCCGTTGATGATGTCCTCCAGGAATTCAATCCCGGCGAGGTTGTTGTGGATATGGAAGGGTGCCCGCAGCAGCAGGCCCTCGCCGTTGCAGACCAGCGCGGTGTGCTGCTTCTTGGCGTAGTCGATGGGAATACACATCACCTTCCTCGGGGATCCCGCTTTTTCGAACAACTGTTGAATGGACGGATTCGCGCGCTGGAATATACTGGTCATGGATGATCTCCTTATTCTTGATACCTGCCACGCCTTCATGGCGATGGCTCTTGGCATCCGGTGTCAATTCCGTCTCGACGGGATATGGCCGGGAGATCATCCACTTGTTTGCCAATGACCTCCCGCTGAAGATGGGCATCCGGGGGGAGCGGAGCGCAAGCGCTCCCCCCGAATACCCATCATTCAACGGGAACAAATAGTATTAG
>CALMYG010000059.1 GCA_937873455.1 uncultured Verrucomicrobiota bacterium | reverse complement strand
TCGCATAGATCAACGTCACGTGTTGAGGCCAATCAGAAACCATAACGCCCGCGCCGTGAGCGGCATGGAAAATTTGGTGGAGCGGCTTCGCCCGAAACGTCTCGCCGCAGCCACACGTAGGCGGAAGCCGTTCGATCACGAGCTGATCATGCTTCAAAATCCGCGCCGCCGCAAATGGGTGCCGATCCGCCAGCCGCGAACAGGCTACGCGCCAACGTCAACCCCGGTAGCCTTCGCTTGCATCACCTCATCTGCTTGACTCACCCACCATGTTATCCATGGTTGATTCAAGTCGCTTCAACTCGTCCGCCGCAACCTGTTCGCCCTCCGAAATCAAGTTGGCGATCTTCTCGCCAAGCCGGTCGCGCACCAGCGTGGCCATGTCTTTTCTAGCTTTTCCGGTTACGTCCATACCGGCACGATAAACGGTGCCCGCATCCTCCACAATACCCTGCCAAGCCGCCTGCGCCGTCGGATGCTGGAGCAACTCATAGGCTTTTCCGGAAAGTTGCGCCTCCACCTCCGGACTAACGACGTGATGTTTGTAACGATCCCATTGCAATTTGACCAACCAGACTGCCCCCCCCGCGAAAATAACGAAGAGAGCAAACCGGATCAGAAAACCAAAACTCTTAAATACAAAAAGAACAAGTATAACGGCCAAAAGAAGCGCCCCGGCCAATGCCAACTGTCGCCGGTCGAATCCCTCCCATACCGCAGCCTCTTGAATGGTGTGGGCAGACGTCAACAACCCGGCCTTCGTGTTTAGCCCGCCATAGAGCTCCAGCCTCGGGCGTTCTTGACCGGCAAACCCCCGGGTGGCGCGTGCCGTGACATCCGAATGGATCACACCCTCAAATTCGGGAAACAGGATGAACCGGACAATCGCCTTGCCATTTTCATGCGACACCCCGCGAACGGTGCCGACGTTAATCCCTCGCCACAATACGGTATCCATGATCGCGAGGCCTTTAGGGTCCAACAACTCAGCCTTCATCTCATCCGGCTTTTTGATTGAGCACCCCATCATCAACGATGAGCAAGAAGCCAAAACGATTAAACCAAGCAGCATTCGACGCATACTCATAAGTTCTCCCGGTATATATGACGTGTTTTTGGGTTTCATATCGATAATGACGATCAAGGCGCAAAATTCTTTCCCAACTAACCAGGATTTAGAAGAATAATAATGGAGCGTTTAATGCTGCGGACGATAGCGGGCGGCAATTGACCAAACCGCACCGATGCCGGCACGGTTTCCATGTAGGTGTATACATGACCATCCGGGCCAACTTGGCTATAACTTCCCTTAAACGAGGGGGTTCGGTATGCAAGCGCCATATGGGAGGCTTCATGCAATTTGACATAGAATAACCCGACCGGGTGGCCCATTTGCCAAAGCAGAGCAGCCGCCAGTATAGCCAGATCCTCACAATCGCCCCCGCCATCAGCCAATGTTTCAATCGGATATTTCGGCTGATCCGCCTCATGGTCCGGATCATCGGGAATGTAGCGAAAACTTCTAACCATCTGCACCACGAAATCCATTTCCTGCAAGGGGGTGTATCCCCGCTCCTGGCTTTCCCGCCTTAATTCGGAAGCAATGACCCGAATATCTTCCGCGGGACCACGCATGACGTAGGCGGCATAGTCCTGAGGTTGCTTCGGCTGAAATGCCAACGGACCTCGGGCTCTGTCCAGATGCGACTCCCGCACCGCGAATTCTTTTTCAAAGTGCTCGGCTTCCTGGCTGTTCCCATTGGACAAGAATTCCCACGACACCCGAATGCTTTTTAAGCCAACCGCCGCCTGCGCCGTTACCTCTTCGGCATAGCGCGGCGCGGGAAGCGATGGCCGCGCCGGAAGCGCGACCGGACGGCGGCGCAAATCGAAAAACCCGACCAACAAGGCCCCGTATAGGGGAACAAACTGGTAGGGCATGGCAAAGCGTGAGGACATGTAGACAAATTGAGCGCCGATCAGCAACAACCCTATGAGCGTCATCCACCGAAGCCCCCGCGCATCAAGAAATGCCTTGATGCGCCGGTCATCGCGATTCATTTGCAGGTCGGCATAAGCCCAACGACCGAATCGCACCGCGGCAACGCAAACACCATACAAGAAGAACGCTAGACCCCAGAAACGCCAAGCCGCAGGAATGAGGGAAATCGGCAGCAGGCGCGCCAAAAAGTCCAACACCCAGAAACCCGGCGCCACATACAATGCGGTCACAAAGAGAATGGAGGCAAGGAAAAGCATTACGACCCCCTCCGTTCAAAGTTGGGTATGCACAAGGGAAGCGCGGCTACCGCAAACAAACAGGGCAACCGGCAATCGGACACGGTCACCGATGGCAAACCACTCACATGCGCAACCCAACCGAGAGATGCCAGCAACGCCACTGGAGTTGCGACGAGGGGCGCTCCGATATGAAAGGCCGCCCGCCTGGCATCATCCGCCAATTCCTTTACCCGGTTCCCGCACTCCTGGGGGCTCCAGTGGGCCGCGGCAACCAGATCATCGTAATCAAGTTGTTTAAATTCTTCGGAAACCGCCTCCGCGATGTTTTTTTCGACCACCTCTTCCCAAACGTCATGGTGAAACAAGGGCCATCGGGCATCGCCATTCAAATCCTCCCGAATACCGCTATACGCTCGCGCGAGCAACGCGGGCAGCACGCGTTCGCGAAGCGTTTGAAACGCCGCATCGGTAAATCGCGGATTGCGATTCACGCGCGGGCCGCCACGGGGTGGCGCGCCACCGGTATCGCGATCCGCGAGCGCTTGGACCATCTCCTCAAAAGCCTGGGCATATTCATCCACACGATCTTTAAGCACGTCGCCCCGCTGACGTAACATCCGGTTGATCATGGTCATGATGTAGGCAAGATATTCCGATAGAATATCCCGACGTGCCAAGGCTTCCGCCCGTAATAGCGAACCATGCACCCAAATCATCTGCAGGCCAAAAGCTACCGCCACCCCGCCTAAACCCAACCAACTATACCAGAATGCTCGCGCCATTCCGGGGTCATTCCAGGGATGTATTCGCGTTGCCCAGAAAAATGTTCCCCACATGGTCCAAAACGTAGCGACCGCCATAAGCGCCCATCGCGTCAGGCCGGCGCTCCACGCCGGAATACGAGCTTCTCGCTGCATAACGAGCCGCACGTTTTCATCAAAAGAACGAACCCCGTTTGTCGGCTTAACCTCCGCGTCACAAAATATGCGAAGGTAGTCACGCCACTGATCGAAGCGGATACGAAAATAGCGAAATAGGCCGTTGGGATCGGTAGACATCGACAGGGAGAGATCGATTTCTTTGCACCGCGCGTCTTCCCAAGCGCAAAAATTTGCCATGACCAGCGCTTCGGCTGCCGGACGCTCACCCACCCACAAGGAATCCCGGAATAGACGCAATTCCGTCACCGCATCGCAAGCGGGATCTGCGGCAATGGGAGACCTGAACTCCTTGGGAGTCGGTTGCTCAACAAACGAACACCCTACGGCGACTTGTCCCACTTTCACCCCCGGATCCGCCTTTCCGGGATCCGCGGTGGCCGTGTAATTATCCGACGGCAACAGGTCGCCGATGAGTTTAAGGGCGCGCGGGCGCTCTGGAAGCGGGGGACTTCCACCCGTTTGTTTCCACCGGCGCATCAATTCGATGCGCAAAGCTTGTTTCCACCCATCACGATGGTACCGCCAGTCCGGCTCATCCTCGGCCATTCCCAAGCTGTACAACATTTCATCGCCATGCAAGCCCAGCGCGAGCCGCAAATTCGCGTCACGCCGCGTAAGATAAGTTCTCCAACCCGCCGCAAGGAAAGCCGCAACGCCACGAGCCAGCGTTG
>CALMYG010000058.1 GCA_937873455.1 uncultured Verrucomicrobiota bacterium | reverse complement strand
CAACAATATTATTGCCACCACAAGTTCCGAGATCATGCCGCCAGTGTAACGAAATCCCCGGGCATTTCAATCCCCGCCAATGCCGGACTCGATTGGATGAACAGCAGGATTCCCGCCTGGCTCAGACCCGTGTACAGGCAAGGATACCGGTGTCACGGTGAAGTCAGCCCATCAGGGATGCGCCCGCCCCGTTGCATCAAAAATCCAATGGACGAAGCCCCCCGCTTGATCCAGAATGTTGGCGCTTGATTAAACCCATGAACCACCACCTCGAGGAACCAAGCCGGAAACACCCTACCACGCGCGGTGTATTTCTTTCCACCCCCGCATTTGCCGTGTTGTTATTGCTGGTCGCGGCATCCTGGTGGCTGACCGGACGTTCGTGGTTTGCCGCGCAACAACCAACGCCCCGGACGCCTCCCGCCGACGCGGAGCACGGCGTTGAGCTGCGGGAAGGCCCCTGGGGTGCGCTTGAGCTGCGCGCCATTACCATCGCCCCGCCCGATCACCTGTTGCCGACCATCCCCACGCGCTACGAAACGGCGTGGACCTTCCCGGTTGCCGATGCCGGGGAACTCACCGCGTTCTTCGCCGGATTGGACCTGACCCCGGCGCAACGAGCCAATCTGGCCAATCCGCAAACCTGGACGCCTGTTCCGGAAGGGCTCCGGCTAATCCCCTCCGATGAAACCATACTCTCGCTCAGCACGACCAACCGGATACGTATCTATGACCTCCTGGGCGCCCTGCCGGCCAACGAAGCTCACCGCCAGCCATGGTCCATGCCCGCAGCCCTGTTTGAACAAGCACTGGAACGCTCGGATTTAGCCACGCCGATCCAGGAACATATCCTTCGCATGGCCTACCCCCGCGGCTCGCGCATCTTCTTTTCGGACTTGGGCGCCTTGATGAATCAAACCTCGCAGCCTTCCGAAAAAATCAAGATCATGCGGTTTTTGAAATCCGCCGCGACGTATCTGGTCACCCTGCGGCTGACCGAAGACGTGGACGTGGACGCCATGGTGGCGTATTGGGGAGAAGAGGGGCGACGCAAGGATTTGCGCCCGATTCTGGAGTCGATCCGCAGGTTGCCCGGTGGCGGTCACCTCGACATCGCCCACCTGCTGCCCGCGTTCGCCCGCCAACGGCTCTACATCTATCCGGACCCCGAGCTTGCCAAGGACGGCGTCCGCCGGGATTGCCACTGGACCAGCCTGAACTTTTTCGCCAACACCCCCGACCCCCGCTTCGGCGATGCCGAATTTGCCCAGCAACACATCCTGACCCACTACCACCCGGTTGCCGATGATCCGGACTTCGCCGACCTGCTCTTCTTTTCGTTACCTAATGGAGACACCATTCATTCCGCGGTCTACCTGGCCGGCGGCCTGGCCTATACCAAAAACGGCGACAGCCTGGATCAACCGTGGATCATCATGACCGTCGACGAGATCGAAGAATTGTACGCGCTCTATCACCACGACAACGTTACCCGCCAAATCTGGCGCCCCCGGGAAACAACCCGTCCGTAACCCGCGGCACCCCCGCCCGGCCTGGTCAATGCGCGAAATCCTCCCGGCGGCATCGAACACCACAACCGCTTTCGGCGTCCTATAGAACGGCGTAAACCGGATGCCCAGGCTTCCGGTGAATTTCAGGCGCTTGACCCTCCGGGCGCATCCATTGTTCGCTTGGATTTCAAGCAACGATACGATAGCATGGAGGCTTGATTCGGGATCGCGTTGTATGACATCGGAAACTGACACCAAAACCATGAAAATTTACCTGCGGGAGATCGGGCAGACCGAACTGCTCACCCCGCAACAGGAAATTGAATTGGCCGCCCGGATCAAAAAAGGCGACGAAAAAGCCCGCCAGTTGATGGTACGGGCCAACCTGCGCCTCGTGGTGAAAATCGCCCACGACTACGCCCGCTACGGCCTGCCCCTGCTGGATCTCATCTCCGAAGGCAACATCGGCCTGATGAAAGCCGTCGAGCGTTTCGATCCCAAGAAGGGCGGCAAGCTCAGCACCTACGCCGCCTGGTGGATCAAACAAGGCATCAAGCGCGCACTCGCCAACCAGAGCAAAACCATTCGCCTGCCCGCCCACCTCGTGGACAAGATTTCCAAGCTGCGGCGCGTTGAACACAAGTTGGCCGAGGAATTTGGCCGCGAACCCACCACCGAGGAGCTCGCCGAAGAGCTTGGCGTGTCCCCGACCGTCGTCGGTCATTGGCAAACCGTCTCCCTCAAGCCCGCCTCCCTGGACGCCCCCATCGGCGACGACGACGGCGCCGAGTTCGGCGAAATCATCGGTGATGAAAAAGCCCGCACCGCCTTCGAACAAATCAACGACCTCCAGCTCAAAGCCGAATTGGAAACGCTGCTCGACCGCCTCGACGAACGCGAGCGCGAGATCCTCATGCTCCGCTACGGCCTGCGCGACCGCAAGGTGGAAACCCTCGAAGATGTCGGCGCCCGCTTCAACATCACCCGGGAACGCGTGCGCCAGATTCAAAACACCGCCATCGCCAAGCTGCGGGAAATGATGGACGAAAACGAGCGGGTGGACGCGCCCGCCGCCTGAAAGGACACGCCATGCTCGAACACGTACGCAACGCGATTCGCGACATACCCGACTTTCCCCAACCGGGCATCATCTTCAAGGACATCACTCCGGTCCTGAAAAGTCCGCCCCTATACGCCGATGTCGTGCGCGCCCTCACCGAGCGCGTCCGGGAGTTGCAGGTGGACAAAATCGCCGTGATCGAATCGCGCGGCTTTCTGTTCGGCGCCCCGGTCGCCTACGAGCTGGGGCTTGGCCTGGTCCCGATCCGCAAAAAAGGCAAACTGCCCTACAAAACGATCGAGGAATCCTATGCCCTCGAGTACGGATCCGCCACCCTGGAAGTCCACGAAGACGCCTTTGAAAAAGGCGAACGCGTGGTCGTACTCGACGACCTCCTCGCCACCGGCGGAACGGCCCTGGCCTCCGCCAAGTTGATCGAGCGCCTCGGCGCCAACGTCGCGGAATTCCTGTTTCTCGTCGAACTGGCATTTCTTGACGGGCGCAAACGGCTGAACGGTTATTCCATATTCGCCCCGGTCGTCTATTGAGCATGGCATGAACCGGTGGCATGGGGCGGGAGGACTGGCGCTGGTCGCCGCGCTCGCCGCGATCTACGCCATTACCCCGGAAAGCGCCATCTACCCGCGCTGCCCCTCCATGTTCCTGTGGCAGACCCCGTGTCCCACCTGCGGCGGACTACGCGCGATCCATCACCTGCTGCACGGCCGCGCGGCCGACGCCTGGGCTTACAATCCCGGCGTCGTCATCGGCCTCGCCTTACTGATCCTCGAGGGCGTGCGCACCATGATCCAGGGACCCAGCACCCGGATTCGCACCGCCCTCCTCGCCGCATTCCTTATCGCCCTGCTCACCGCCGCCCTGGCGGGGTGAGCGCATTCGCCAACATTTCGTTTTCGCCGACGCGATGATCGGGGGAGGGATTTTATCTCGCTCGTCGATCATCAGCTTCCATCGCCGCCATCAACTTTTCGCGTATGCGGCTTTTCAAGCTTGCCGGAGCAAGGACGCGAACATCCGGCTGCCAGGAAAGAATCCAGCGCACCAGTTCTTTCCAGCCCCGGGTGGTCATGATCAGATCCACCGAGCCGTCCCGGCGCTTGAGGATCCGTTGACTGGGGTGCCAGACCCGTTCGGCAATATACACCGCCACCGCGGGCGAGAACCGGAGGTGCACCCGGCGCTCCTCATCGCCGGCGGCAATTCCAAACGCATCGACCAGCGCGTCCGCCGGACGAAAGTTGGCCGGCAAGGGAATGGTATGTTTCGCTTTGCGCAGGCGGCGTATCCGCGACAGGGCATACGTCGCCGGGCGCGGCGCGTCTTTCTTGATGGCCAGGACATACCAGTTTCCGTGATAGGCGGCCAAGTGAACCGGGCGAACCACGTGCTCCCGCTCCTCGCCGCGAAAATTCTGGTAACGCATGCGGATCGCCTCGCCGCGCTCGATCAGTTCGGCCACCCGCAACCAACGATCCCGGTCCACCGGCACATAATCCTCCCGCAAGATGGACAAATGCTCGGTAAGCGCATCCGCCGACAACGTCACCCGGTCTTGCAACGAACGTGAAATCTTGCCGAACAGGGATTTAAGGTCCATCTCCAGCGGCGTACCCTCAAACGGCTGGATCATCCGGGCGGCAATGGAAAACGCAAAAACCTCCCGTTGATTCAGAGTCACCGGGGGAAGCTGCCACGAGGCGTCCGACAGATAGAACCCCTTGCGCGATGCGTCGTACACGATGGGCGCGCCTTCATCGTCCCGCAGGTAGTCGAGGTCGCGGATAATCGTATGCCACGAAACCTCCAGCGCTTCGGCAAAAATGCGGGCGCTCGGGAAATTTCCCCGGGCCTGGCCGTGCCGAATTATCTCCAAAATGCGCCGGATTCTGTGAATTTGTGGCCGGGAAGCGGGCTTCATTCTTTTTTTAACCTATAGCATTAGATGCTATAGGTTCAAGGTTATAGTGGGGGGCGTAATAAAGAAAGGATCGTGGTTATGCAAATGACAAACCAACAGAATACGTCGAATCGCCCCCGCCCCGCATCAGGCGCTCCGGTTGCCCGGCGGCGGGTGGTCGCCCTCGGACTTTTTGGGCTTTTGGTGTTGGCCGGCCTGGCCATGGCCTGGACCTCCCCGACCCCGAGCACGCCACCGCCTCCCGCTGAACCGACGCCCTGGTTCAGCCCGCCGCCGCCGCCGGCCTGGTCGGTAAACCATGAACCGCCCCACGATGTTGCCCCCCTCGACCTGCGGGTAATCTCCCACCTTGATGCCGAGGGGCACGTCATCGCCACCCGCTGGTTGGTGATGGAGGGCGATCACGTCGCCCTGGAATTCGCCGACTTCGCCGACCTGTACGACCGCTACGACGCCCCGCCGCATCTGCGTATCCGGTTTGTCGAACTCGATTCGGATGGCCGGATCGTATCGGACCGGCGCGGGTCGCTTTCCGTGCAGTAGCGAAACGACCACGCTCGGCCCGCTTCTGGAGAGAACGTTGTGTTGCCTGCCCGCCTCTGGCGGGAACGTTGTGTTAAACTTCGTGTTGAACTTTGTCTTAACCTTCGTCTGAAAGGAAAACAGAACAGAAGACAACAAAGGATCACGAAGGCGCTGAGCGCAGCGGATAAGGTGTAAGCGATAAGGTGTTTCCCGCCGGGTGGGTCCGCAGCCTTGCGGACCGTGGAAACCCGCCAGCTTATCTATGAAGCATGGCGATTCAGAAAACCACGAATGAACACCAATGAACACGAATAGGGCCAGGTATTCACGCCCTTGATCATTGAGAATTATCAATTGGATATTTCCGATCACCCTCCCTGTAGAGAACGTTGTGTTGCCTGCCCGCCTCCGGCGGGAACTTTGTGTTAAACTTCGTGTTGAACTTTGTCTTAACCTTCGTCTGAAAGGAAAACAGAACAGAAGACAACAAAGGACCGCGAAGGCCCTGATCGCAGCAGCTTATCTGTGCCATCCGTGGTTTCATCCCCCATCAACCCCCTTCGTTCTCCTTCGTTTCCTTCTGTAAACCTGTCCTCCTTCCGCGCCTTCCGTAGTTCCCGCACCCCATCCGTGTTATCCGTGAAATCCGTGGTTTCCCCACCAACTCCTTCGCTATTCTCCGTTTCCTTCTGTAAATCTGTCTTCCTTCCGCGTCTTCCGCGCCTTCCGTAGTTCCCCACTCCCCATCCGTG
>CALMYG010000057.1 GCA_937873455.1 uncultured Verrucomicrobiota bacterium | reverse complement strand
GGGAACTACGGAACGACGCTGATTTGAACGAGACGGGGAAAAGTTCCAATGCTTGGAACTTTTGGTGGGGTGTTTTTCCGAACCTTGGAACTTTTTATTGCGGGAGTTGGACTTCGATTTTGTAGAAGCGGTTGGTGATGTCGGCGGGCGACGGGGCGGTTTGGGCGCCGTTGTCGAGCCATTCTACGAGGTCGCCGGTGCCGGGGATGGTGGCCGAGGTGGCGCGATGCCAGACCGGCTGGATGAGGGTGGTGTTGGCGTACCAGATATGATAGTCGCGGTAGGCTTCGCTGGGGAAGCGCAGGCGAATGCCGTTGGCTTCGACCAATCCGTCCTGCATGAAGGGGAAGCGGGCGCCGTTCATGGGGTCGGTGCCGGCGATCCATTCTTCGCGGTTGGTGAAGCCGTCGCCGTCCGGATCGTCGTCGGGACCGGTGAGGTCGGTCTTTCCGGCGAGAAATTCATCGACCCATACGTTGGGGAGGCCGTCGCCAGTCCAGTCGGAGGGATAGGCTTCGAAGCCGAGGCCGAATGTGAAGGCGTTGGTGCCGACGAGTTCAATCTGATGGGTCTGGGCGAGGTTGCGCATGCGGCGGGTGGTGAAGGTGACGCCGACGCCGGGGTCGTCGTCGCGGGCGAGGGCGTTGTAGGCGGCGGTGTAGCCGTCGCGCGCATAGTCGAGGTAGGCGGCGACGGTGACGGTGTAGTTGGTGTTTTCGATGCGGACGCGTCCGGCGTCGGTTTGTTCGAGGCCGAGGGTTTGGGGGCCGCGCAGGAGGAGGTCGTGAAGGTTGGGCGAGAGGCCGGTGCGGACGAAGAAGCCGCGTCCGCCGAGGGGGCCGGCGGCGGTGTAGTTGACGTTGAAGCGTCCGGACCGGTCGGGCAGGGTGACGGTTTTGGTGACGAGGCCGTTGGTGGAGACGATGCGCCAGCCGTTGGTCCAGTCGGTGAAGGTGTAGGGCATGTTGACGTAGCTATTGGTGCCGACCCACCAGTCGGTGAGGCCGCTCATGCGGCGGGCGACGACGGTGCCGTCGGCGAGGACGCGGAGGTCGCCCTGGTTTTCGGTGTCGGTGCCGGCGTAGCTGGTGTAGTTGCCGAGGGCCTGGTGGACGGAGTGGTCGAGGAGGTTGCGGACCCAGGCGGCGGTCATGCGGCCGCCGGTGCGTTCGAAGACGGCGAAGACGCGGTCGTTGTAGAGGAGGTATTCGTTTTCGCCGTCGAGGTCGATGTCGAGGGCTTCGGTCTGGGTGGCGGCGAGGTTGGCGCCGAAGGCGGCCCAGGTGTCGACGCGTTGGTAGAGGGAGGCTTTGCGGGTCTGGGCCTGGGGGATGCGGGCGAAGGCGGCGAGGGTGCGGAAGGTGGTGTCGGGGTTGATGTATTGGCCGGTGCTGAATTTGCGGAGGTCGGCGGTTTCCTGGTTGTGGAAGGCGGTCTGAAATACCGAGGCGTGCATGACGGAACGGGCGAGCGGCGAGAGGGTGGCGACATCGACTTCGCCGAGGGCGTTCCAGGCGTTGCTGAGCATGGCGTGGTAAGGCGCGGGGAGGGGGAGGCCGGGGCGCAGGTTGAAGACGTTGGTGTGGAGGCCTTCGCGGCGGCCGGGTTCGCCGAAGAACCAGTTGTCGTAGTTTTCCCGGCTGGCGTAATGGACCCAGTCCTGGGCGATGCGCGGGAGGGTCGGACTGCCGCGGTCGATGGCGAACCAGGGGTCGCCGGCGCCGTCGCCGGTGAGATCGACCTGCCCGGCGACGATGTCTTCGAGGGCGACGAGGTGGACCCACGGGCGGTTGGCCATCCAGCGGAGGTGGGCGTCGTAGGCGTTGGCTTTGGTGGCGTCGGCGAATTCTTCCCAGTGGCTCATGAAGGTGACGACCTGGTCCTGGGCGGAATTGTCGCGGGCTTTGCGGTTGAAGAGTTCGCGGAGTGGCCGGGCGAGGCCCTGGTCGAGGACGGTGAAGCGGAATTCGTTGGCTTGGTTGTTGATGGCGATGGTGTCGACGCCGTGGATGCGGTTGATCATGTAGCCGTTGTTGCCGAGGGCGGTCTGACGGCCGAACCAGCGCCAGAGGTGGAGGTTCTGGTCGAGGACGGTGGCGCGGAAGCCCATGGCCTTGATGGCATCGAAGGCGACGCCGTCGAGCAGGCGCTCGGGGGTCCAGAAGACGCTGTTGCTGGTGAAGGATACGCCGTAGATCTCGCCGAGGAATTCGTTGGCGAGGGCGAGGTTGTCCTGGTTAAAGGCGTCGCTGAAGTAGGCGATCATGTGATCGGAGAAGGTGGAGGCGAAGAGGCGGACGACGCCGTTGGCGGCGAGGTCGCGAATGCGGTTGTTAAACGCGGGGCCGTCGCGTCCGGGGACGTTGGCGGCGGGGTCGGCCTGGGCCCACTGGATGGCGGAGGCGAGGGTGGGGGTGATGTGCAGGTTGAGGGGGACGCCGAAGACTTCGTGGGCGTCGAGCGGGCGGTAATAGCCGCCGCCGGCGCCGTTGTTGATGAGGTTCTGGATCATGCTGCCGGGCTGGATGGCCTGGTTGCCGTGGAGGATGGTGGCGACTTCGATGCGTCCGGGGCGTTCGCCGCCGCTGATCCACTGGGTGAGGACGCTGCCCGCGCCTTGAAGTCCGGGTTGAGCCGAATAGTGGTCCTCGGCGATCCAGTCGGTGCGGATGGAATCGCGGATATCGCTGCGTCCGCCGATATCGCCGGCGCCGGGGCCGCCGCCGACGCAGGTGTTGCAGGTGCCGACCTTGGTGGAGAAGACCTGGAAGTTGAGGCGGCGGGCGTCGGCGCCGTTCCAGCCGGCGTCGCGCAGGGCTTGGCGGTCGATGGCGAATTCGACGGCGTCGAGTTCGGAGTTGTAGTAGGCGCCGAGGAATTCGTTGGTGCGGACGACGACGCCGTTGCCGGTGAGGCTTTGGCCGAAGGTGGTGGTGTTGGCGAAGGGATCGAGATCGACATACACGCGGCCGGCGTTGGTGTTGTACACGGCGATGACGGCATTCCAGCGCATGTCGGTGAGGGTGTCGACTTCATCGGGCAGGACGCGTTCGCCGATGGCCGGGTTGCCGATGTCGATGACGACATAGAGGTCGAGGTTGGCGGCCTCGGCGTTGGCCTGGAGGTCGTGGATGTCGATGCGGAAGTAGAATTTTCCGTCGCCGCCGAAATTGGTGTCGCCGCCGTCGCGGGTGTAGAAGGCGACGAGGTCGCGGGAGCTGTCCCAGCCGTCCCAGGCGGGGTAGATGTCGCCGCCCTGATTGTTGCCGCCGCCGCCTTCGTAGGGGTCGAGGGCGCGGAGGTCGTTCCAGGTCCAGTCGAGGAATTCGCGGTAGCGGGTGACGCCGTTGACGCTGCCGATGGCCGGGCCGCGCCCGATCTGGATGGGCGGGCCGAAGGCGGTGGAGATGGCGACGGACTGGTGGGGATCGGTGTTGTTGAGCCAGTGATCGCGGTTGACGAAGCCGTCGCCGGTGAGGTCGCCGTCGATGCCCTGCTGGGAGTTGGTCGGGTGCATTTCGCCGGTGCGCAGGTTGTACCAGCCGTCGTCGAGAGGGTCGAGGCCGCGCGAGGTTTTCCAGCCGTCGGGGAGGCCGTCGCCGTTGGTGTCGGCGACGAGCGGGTCGGTTTCGAGGAGGAGGATGCGGGGCCAGGTGTTGGTGGCGGACCAGGTGAGGTTGGTGCGGTCGAAGCGCGGGCGGCCATAGGCGGCGAAGAGGGCTTCGTAGTTGACGGCGCGGGAGATGATGTTGGTTTGGCCGGCGGCGGCGAGGGCGGTTTGGCTGGGTGCATCCATGCCGACGAGGAACTGCGGGTGGGCGGTGACGTTGAACACGGCGGTGGCGCCGTCGGGATAGAGGAGGAGCATGTCCACGCGCCCGTTGCGGTTGAGGTCTTCGGCGCCATCGCTCAGGCCGTCGCCGTCGGTGTCGGGATTGTTGGGATCGGTTTCGAGGATGCGGGCGTTGGCGGGCAGGGCGTCGCGGTCGATGCGGGAGGTGTTGTAGATGGTGCGCAGGTAGGGTGCGCCGGGATTGGCCTTGTTCCAGCCGCGGATAACGTTGGTGACGACGCCGGAGGCATTGAGCAGGCCGACATCGACGCGTCCGTTGCGGTTGAGATCTTCGATGCCGTCGTCGAGTCCGTCGTCGTCGGTGTCGGCCTTGGCGGGGTCGGTCATGGAGCCGCTGAGCTGGTCGAGGCGGGAGCGGTTGAGGCTGTAGCGCGGGTGCTGCCAGTTGTCGGTGGTGTTGTAGATGGGCGGGTCGGCGTCGGGGATGAAGTTGGGCCAGCCGTCGCCGTTGGTGTCGGCGCTGGGGTTGGTGTTGGAGGCGACGGGCGAGCCGAGACCGAGTTCGAGACCGTCGGGGAGGCCGTCGCTGTCGCCGTCGGGGCTGAGCGGGTCGCTGCGTCCGGTGAAGAAGTGGCGGTGGACGTCGCCGTTGGTCCAGGCTTCGGAATTGCCGCCGGGGAGGGGCTGGCGGGTGGCTTCGTCGACATCGCTGACGCCGTCGTCATCGTCGTCGTCGCGGGCGGGATTCGCGGCGACTTCCTGGCGGAAGCGGATCTGGATGGAGCGGGCGGCGGCGGATTCGATGGTGGCGGGATTGCCGTCGGTATCGACGCGGGCCTCGAAGGTGAAGAATCCGGCGGTCATGTTGGTCCAGGCGAAGGTCCAGGTTTTCAGCGCGCCGTTGGTGACGGGCGGGGCGAGCAGGCCGGCGGTTCCGGGGCCAGCGGTGAAAGCGATCCAGGCGTCGAGGGCATCGAGTCCGGTTTCCACGGTGATGGTGGTTTGGCGCTGGGCTGGGGTGGGCGCGGGAACGTCGGGCAGGATGATTTGATTCGGGCGTCCATCCGGGCCGTAGGCAGCGGGCTCGAGTATCCGGACGTAGGGGCCGGAGGAAACGGGTATGGCTTTGACCAGGCGGGTAGCGGACAGCTCCATGCCGTCGCCGGTCTGGTGGGTGACGATGACTTCGTGCAGGAAGTCGGGATCGCCGTTGTAGAGGTTGGGGAAATCCAGTTCCAGTTTGCCGAGGCCGCCGCCGATGTCGCGTTCGAGGCGGTAGAGGGCGCGGCCCTGGGCGATGCCGTTGATGCGGATGAGGAAGCGGCTGAGCAGGGTTTCGTTGTTGACGCCGTCGCCGAGTTCGCGCCCGAAGAATATCCGCATGGTCCAGCCTTCCTGGACCGTGGTGCCGTCCACGCCCGGCCAGTCAAAGTAGAACGGGACCGGCGAAGCGGCGGTATTCACGACGCGCTCGAGGGTGGTGTAGTGGCCGGCGGTGTCGGTGAGGTTGAGGTTGGTTGCGGACGTCAGCTCGCGGAGTTTCACGCGGAGGGTGGCGGTTCCGGAGGCGGGGACGTTGCGGTAGGTGAACCGCCACTCGCGCGGGTAGGGGCTGTTGATGTTGAGCGCGGGGGTGACCGAGTCGGCGCGGATCCAGGCGATGCCTTGGGCATTGGTGCCGTTGCCGTGGGCGAGGCCGGTGCGTCCATCGTCGTTGGCGGGATCGGCGTCGGTGATGTTGTACCAGACCTCGGTGACGGTCGGATCGGCGCGGACGACCGCGCCGTAGGTGCGCGAGCCGATGGTCTCGCCGTTGGCGGCGGGGAAGATGATCGCGCCTTCGGGCCGTTGGGTGTCGAGGTAGAAGGTTTGGTTGAAGGTGTTGTAGATCGGCGCGCGGTGGCCGCGTTCGAGGTAGGCGCGGGCCTGGAGAAAATGAAAACCTTCGACGAGTCCGGTGGTGATGGTCCCGCCGGCCCAATCGTTGTGCGGATAGTGGGCGATGGTGCTGGCGTTGAAATTGCTGACCGCCCAAACCCCGAGCATGTTGTTTTTGCGCGAGACGTTCAGCGGGCTGTTGGGGAAGACGGCTTCGAAGCCGACACCGCCGCTGCCTTGGCGGCGGAAGACGCCGACCTTGTAGCGGACGGGGGTGCCGGCGGGCATGGGCGGGAGAATAATTTCCCACCAGTCGGTGTCGCCGCCGGAGCCGTCGCCGACCCAGTTGCCCTGCACCACGCGGGTGGCGGGGTTGGCGGGAACGCCTCCCGCGCCTTCGGGCCAGTCGATGCCGTTGGTGGTGTAGTAGCCCCACAACTCGTTGCCGGGAATTTTCGGGGTTTTGATCGCGATGTAAATGGACGAGGTGGTGGTGTTGGCGGGCGGCGGCCAGAATTGGGAGAAGCCGGCGCGGGGGCCGTCCTGGTTGGCGGTGGGCCGGTGCCAGATCCAGGAAACGGCGTCGGGGAGGTTGTAGTCGTTGACCGCGCTGGAACGGTTGGTGGTGAAGCCGGCCTGGCCGACGGTGAAGAGGTACGTTTCCGCGCCGAGCGAGCCGACCGAATTGCGGTCGGAATTTTCCGCCGCGAATTTTTCCGGCCAGAGGCGGGTGACGAAGCGCGGTTGTTCCCAGCCCATGAAGCCGTCGTGGGTCCAGGCGGGCGGGTTGTCGCGTCGGCCGGGATCGGTGAGGTTGCCGAGGCCGAGCTGGCTGTTGAGGTCCACGCCGCCGTTGAGTTTCATCATGACGTTGATGGCCGAGCCATCGACGCGGGCCATGAAGCGGAGGTTGGTGGCGGAGGTGACGCGGGGCAATTCGACGCGGTAGGTGAAGGGCGCGGGCGTCGTGTTGGTGGGGTAGCCGCGGTTGGGGAGGTTGTAGGGATTAAAGGCGGCGTCGCCGTTGGGGCCGTCGCGCCGGATAACCGCGACGCGGTCGGTGACGATCTGGTTGTTCTGGTAGAGCATCAGCGCGGGCGCGGCGCGCCACAGACGCGAGGACTCCGGGCTGCGCCAGGAAAAGGCGAAGTATCCGCCGGGAGGAATGATGACGTTGCCGTTGCGGATGTCCGAGCCCCAGACGAAAAACGGCCCGCCGTAGGTGGAGTAATTCATGAGGTAGGCGTCGTCGGGGAACGTGGTGTTGATGGGGCGGGATTGGCCGTCGGCGTAATTGTCGTTCATCATGAACAGCAGGACGGTGGCGTCGGCGGCGGACATGCTGTTGGTGCCCCAGCCGCTGTTGCGCGGATCGTTGCGCTCGTAGGCGACGACGTCGCTGTCGCCCCAGCGCGCTTGCTGGTCGCCGCGGGCGAAGTGGTTGTGGATGTACACGAGGTTCGGGGTGCGCAGGTCGCCGAACTGTCCGAGGAAGGGGTTTTTGGCGTGGCGGGGAAAGGCGCCGCCGGACCCGGCGAGGGTTTCCGATTCGTAGTAGCCGTCGGTGTAGATGTTGGGCAGACCGGCGCGGGTGAGGTAGTAGGCGTGTTGGAGTTCGCGGCGGTTGTAGAAATCGTCGTCGTGGCTTTGGGCGAACATGACCCCGGTGGCGTCGTTAAAGGACGGGTCGCCGCTATAGCCTTTCTGGTCCATGCCGACGAGGGTGGCCGAGGGGTTGCCGAGGACGTTGTTCATGTGGCGATGCAGGGGGGCGTCGAGCAGGCGCATGCCGGCGGCGACGTATTCCGCATAGCCGGGCGGGGTGCCGAGGTGCTCGCCGAAGATCATCGCATCGTCGCGCGGTTTCTCGGTATCGAAGACGGTGTCGCGGTGGTTCCAGTCGCTGAAACCGCGGGTGCGGTTGAATTGCAGTTGGGCCTGGCCGGTGTAGCCGAGGCTGCTGCTGTCCATGTCCGGCCCGCCTTGCACGCCGAAGAAAAAGCTGGGGACGTGTTTCACCGCGTCGAGGCGCAGGCCGTCGACCTTGGTGCGGTCGATCAACCAGCGCAGTGCGCGCATGAGGTAGCCGCCGACATCCTCGGAGTACGCGCCGGGGTTGTTGTCGAGCATGGCCTGGGTGACGTTGCCGAAGCCGATGTAGTTGCCGGCGGGATCGTGGTCGTAGTATTCCGGGTTGGCGGGATGGCGGACGAAACTCATTTTTTCATGCCAATCGCCTTCGTTGCGCCCGTGGTTCTGGTTCGGGGTTTCGTGGGCGATGTCGATCAGGTCGGCGAGGCCAAGGTGTTGGACCTGCCACTGGTCGTTCCAGTCGCGGGTGTTGTCCCACTTGCGGTAAAAGCCTTCCTCGGTGACGCGGAGGTGAAAATCCTCCGGGACCATGCCGGGGTAGATGTCGATCGGGGTGCCTTCGTTGAAGCCGGGGATATCGAAGGCCCGGTGGTTCATGATGTTGTCGAAATAGACGCGCAGGCCGAAGCGGTGGGCGGTACGGATGAGGTGGATCAGGTCCTCCTCGGTACCGTAGCGGGTGCGGACGGTATTGCGCTGGTCCTTGCCGCCGAGGTCGAAGGGGTCCCAGAGGTCATAGCCGACGGAGGCGCCGCCGCTGGCCTTGGTGGGCGGGGGCAGCCAGAGCGCGCCGTAGCCGACTTCTGCGAGCTCGGGCATTTTATCGGCCAAATCGCGCCAACTGAGGTTGAAATATTGCAACACTACTTCGGCGCGAAGGCTTTGTGTCAGCATGCCGATGGCGGCGAGGACGCACAACAGTGGGGCTTTCTTAACCATACCCCTAACATACCCTAACCTGGGTTAAACGTTACAAAAAAATGTGCTCCCGGCGGTCTTTAGGGTGCGAGGCGAACGCCGATTTGGTAGTAGAGCGAGGGTTGCTCCGGCGGATGATCGGTATAAACGTTGAGGGGCGGGGTGGCGGTCAGGCCGGTCGCCATGATCTGGTAAGCTTCGAGCAGGCTGGCGCGCCGCGATATGTGGTAGACCCGCCCGCTCACGCTCGACCAATAAACGACCACCGCACCATTGCCGCTGGAAGATGCTGCGTCGTAGCGCAACACGAGTCGGCTGTTCGGATCGTTGGGGTTGGTTCCGGCGATGTATTCGTCGATGTCGGTCATGCCGTCACCGTCGTGATCCGATACGGCGGTTACCGCATCCAGGCGGCCGAAGTGTTCGATCTCCCAGTCATCGGGAATTCCGTTGCCATTGAGGTCGGTGAAGCCGTCGGCTTCGGCGGTGGTAAAGGAGGCGACCGGCGAGTAGGCGCTTTCGCCGGTGGCATTCACCGCGCGCACCCGGACATAATACGCGGTCTGCGCGGTCAGGCCGGTGATGGCCTGACTGGTTCCGGCCACTTCGCGGTTGTCGTAGCCGGCCACAACTATGCCGCCCGGATGGATCGCGTTGGTCCAGGCGAAGTTGTCAAACGTCGCGCGCACCGATCCGCTGTTGCTGATCATCAAGGTAAACGGGCCGCTGACGTTGATGCCGCTTACCCGGGTGGTGATGACCGAAGCGCTCAAGGCGATGTTGGTGGCGACTTTAATGTTGTTGACGAAGATGTTGAACGTGCCCGAGCCCGAAGGTCGGCGGGACAACACGGATAATTCCTGGATACCGCCGGTGATGACGCCGGAAATCAGGTAGGCGCCCGCGGCATTTTGCAATTGGATGGCCGGGCCATCGATGGTCTGGTCGGTGCGGGCCCGGTAAGCGGTCCAGGCAATGCCGTTGTTGGTCCAGGTGCGGGTCAGGTAGCTGCTGCTGCCCACCCCGATGGCGGAGAACGGCTCGGCGCCGCCGGGGCCGAAGGCGTTGGCGGAGAAGCCCGACGACGTGTGCACATCCAACCGGTACGATGCGGCGCCGCCGGCTGGCGTCCATTGGGCGGTGGCCGCCGTCGCGTTGGTGGGATCAATCCACAGGGAAGCGGGCGCCGCCGGCGCGGAAAGTGCGACGGATACACTGACCGTCTGGGTGGCCGTCCCAGCACTATTGGCGGCGGTGAAGGTGAAGGTTTGTGAGCCGGCATCGTCATAGGGCGGCGTGTAGGTCAGCACGCCGGTCTGCGGGACGAACGCATAGCCGCCCGAGGCCGAGGACGACACCAAGGCCAATACCGCCGCCGGGTCGCCGGTGGCGCTGACCGTGAACGAGGTGGCGACGCCGGTCACGGCATCCACCGGGCCGCGCGGGGCAAACGCTGGCGCGATGAGTCCGAGCCGGACGATGTTCACGCTGTCGGATACCGGAGGAGGCAACCCGGCGGCGTTGGTGATCGATAGGTAATTCACGTAGACGTTGTAATCCTCGCCGGGTCCGGCGCTGAAATTCCAGGCGCGCAACCGGGTGGCGCTTCCGCTGGTCCGGGCGGCAAAGGTTCCGGACAGCGTGGTGGATCCCGCGCGCAGCAGGTAGGTGTTGGTTCCGACGAGGGTGAAGGCGAGGTTCAGGCCGGTGTCGGTATAACTGATCCCGGTGTCCCGGTTGAGGACGCTGTCGTTCAAGCGATAGGTCGATAAGCCGCCGGTAAAATAAAACTCAACGAGGTATTCGTTTTGATCGTTCAGCAGCGCGATCCCGGCGGAATAGGTGGTTCCGATCCAGTTGTTCTCGAAGGCCACGCGAACGGTATCGCCGGAGCGCAGGGCGAAACCGAACGGGCGGTAGGCGTTGGCGGTATTTCCGGAGTTTGCCCACAAGCCCCAGGCGTCGGGGCCGATGTTCAGGCGGCTGTTGTTGGCGGCCGTGGCCCGGAAGTGACCGGCGTTGGGCCCGGTGGTGGAGAGAATCCAACCGTCGAATCCCGTCCCGCCGTTATCGCCGTTCTGCCAGCCGTCGAGGTACACGCCGTGGCTGGCCGCATCGGTCGCCAGCACACCGCCGGGTGGGGCCACGCCATAGCCGGAAACGGTGATGAGGTTGGTGCCGGTGGCGAGCGGGATGGAGGCAATGCTCCAATTCGAGGCGGCGGCGATACCGCCCCCGCCGCCGGTGAGCGCGTTGGTCCAGAAAATGGTTCCGCTTAGCAAGGTTGCCTCACCCTGAACCGTGTAGGCGGATACACTGTTGGATACCGAGATGTCCACCAGCGGGTTGGTAATGACGATGCTGGCAAAATTGGTGATTTGGCATCCGGTTACCGGCACGATCCAGTCCTGACCGTTGTTGTTGTCCCAGATGCGGCTCGCGCCGGAAAGCCCGTTGTGAAACGAAACGTTCAGTTGGTGGGTGCCTTCCGTTACCTGATGCACATAGGTGAAGCTGTTGCTGTTCACGAAGGTCATGGGTTGCTCAATGACATTTTGCCAGCCATCGACGCCGAGAAAAATGACCGGCGGGTTAACGCCTTTCAGCGGCCCGTCGTTGGGGGCGTAGGTGATGGTGACGGGGACACAGCCGTTGATCGGCGACGGCGAGAAGGTTGCGGCGCCGGGCACGCCCGATTGCGGGGTTTTGGAGAATATCTGCAGGCTGTACATGCCCATGTTGACCGTCGCCGCCACGGGCGAACCGGAAGCCTGCACCACGTCCGCCCCGATGCCGTCGAAGTCGGCTTGATACGCTTTCGCGTCACTGTTGTAGATCCGGTACCAGGCGCCGGCGGAGGGGAAGTGGATGCTGTAGGTATTGTTGGTCCACCGGGTTGCGCTGAAGTTGGCCACCACGAGCAGGTCGTCGGTCTGTCCGCCGGCGTCCCAGCGGATGTAGGCAATCACCTTGTTGTTGTTGTCGATGTGGTGGACGTTGATGCCGGTACCCTTGAGCCCCTGGGTGCCGCCGAGCAGGTTGCGTCGGGCGTGGATGAGATCGCGGTAAGAGCGGACAATGCCGGCGTAGGTGTTGGTGCGCGACCACCGCAGCGGCGTGTCATCGTGAAAGGCGAGGGTTTCGTGAAATTCCTGGCCCTGGAAAATCATGGGGATGCCGGGCGTGGTCATGACGATGCCGGCGGCGAGTAGGCCGCGCTTGCGGGCCCAGATGCTGTCGGGGTTGCTTCCGTCGATTTCGGTCGGGATGCGGCTGCGGTTGTGGGTGCGGGCGATGTAGTCGTGCGCCTCGGAGAAGACCACGCGCTGGTGGCTGGCCCAGTTCCGCAACAGTCCGGCGACGGTGTTCATGTTGCGGTTGGCGTCGGAGCTGGTGGTGACCTGGCCGTGCAAATCCCAGCGGTAGCCGACATCCCACTGGTTCTCGAAATTCATGTTGTAGTCAAAGGCGTTGTCTTCGGAGCCGCGAATCACGTACGGGTAGTTTTGGGAAAGCTCCCAGTTGATGTCGCGCAGCAGGTGATGGCCCTGCTGGTTGTATCCGTTATCGGTATTGATGATGTTGTACACCGAGTCCCAGCGAAAACCGCCGACCCGGTATTCCTGCACGTACATCATGATTTGATCGCGGATAAAGCTGTAGATTTCCGGGCGCCCGAAATCCGGCCGGGTGGTGCCCCAGGGCGTGTAGGCGCGGCTGTCGTTATAAAAGTAGATGCCGCCAAAATCACCGGATCCCCAGCCGTCGAACCGCCAGATATCGAGATCGGTCGGGCCGTAGTGGTTGTGGACCACATCCATGAAGACGGCGATGCCGCGTTCGTGGGCGGCTTTAACAAACCGCTTGAAGGCGTCGGGGCCGCCGTAGGCGCTTTCGATGGCGAACAGGTCGGCGGGGTTGTAGCCCCAACTGTGATCGCCGGGAAACTCGGCGACCGGCATGAGCTTGATCGAGCTGATGCCGAGTTGCTGCACGTGATCAAGCCGCGTGATGGCATGGTCAAAGGTGCGAGCCGGCGTGCCGCCTTCAAACGTGCCGATATGCATCTGGTAGTGTACGACGTCGTTGCGCCATGGCTGGGGAATGGGAGTGGCGCCCCAGTTAAAAGTATCCGGGTTGTAGATGATTGAATTGCCAACGGTGCTGGTGACGCGACGTGCCCGGGGATCGCGTTTGTCAAAACTATTGTTGATCCGGAATTTGTATTCCTGCCCGGCGGCGGCTCCGGCGATGTCGCGCGACCAATGGCCATTGCCTTCGCTGGTCAGCGCGGTGACCGCCCATCCGTTGAACGTGCCCTTCACGCCCACCGCCGTCGCATTCGGGGCCCACACCCGGAACGTAACCCCGGTTCCCTGGGCGTCGGCGTAGGGCACCGATCCCATGCCGGGCCGCGTTGATTGCCCCTGGGCCGCGACAACCATCAACATGCTCACTCCGACACCCAAAAACCCGACCCGACGCCAAAAACTTGTCATCATTTTTCCCATTCGCGCCGAAGCGCCTTTCAACACGGCAAACAGTTGTACAAATCGAAGCAGGTATCAGGCCAAGCTGGCTACGGAAACGGAAAAAACGAACCTTTGTTAGGAAATTGCGTCGCCGGCAAATTGGGCTCCCCTCTATGGCTGTCTATTTTTCGCGAAGATGAAAACGATTTACCGCTGACTTGAGTTTGAGGGCGCATGATAATGAAGACGCATACATATACCACGTGGTAGCGGTGGGGTATGGATAGGCCATGACGCGCGCGTTACCCATCATCGGGTTCATTTCGGTAATGTTTACTTTTCCGCTGGTTGCTGACTGGCCGCAGTTTCAATGCGACTCCGGGAATCGCGGTTATCAGGCGGCCGAACGCATTGCCACGGTGAACCGCCATGTCTTTACCACACCGCAAGGCGGGTATGGCGGGGAATCCTGGGGTTTCACCAACCGCTACCTTGCCGGTCAGCCAGTTGTAGCCGGAGGCGTCGTGGTTGTCGCCTCAATGACCGGGCGGGTCTTTGCCCTGAGCGAAACTACCGGGGCCATGGCTTGGTCCGTTGATGTTGGCGGACCGGTCTTGAATTCGTGCGCCATCCGGGATGGACGGGTCATCGTCGCCACGCAGGCCGGAACGCTGACGGCCTTGCATGCGCTGGACGGTGCCGTTCTCTGGACCTACCGTGCCGGGCGACATGGATTTGCCGCCGCACCGGTGGTCGATGACGGCGTCGTGTATATCGGCGACAAGGCCGGGCGTTTTCATGCCGTGAACGCGGCCACGGGGCAGGCGTTATGGGTTTTTGAAACCGGTGGCGCGTCGGACACCGGGGCCGTCCGCGCCACCATCCTCTGCACCGCCGCCGTGCTGGGCGATGGGGTTTTCTTTGGCGCGGAAAATATGCACGCCTATGGGCTTGACCGCGCCACCGGCGCCCGGTTGTGGCGGCGGGCAGTCACCGGCCAATCGTTCGTGCACGGGGACCCGGTCGGTTCCAATGACGAACGCGCCGGGATCACCGTCGCCGCTGGTTGGGCGGTCACCTCCGCGCAAAACGGCGGCGTGGTGATCTTCCGCACCCAGCCGGTCTATGCGCCGCACTGGATGTTGGATCAAGGCGAGTTGCTGATCGAAAACGCCACCGGCACGAATTGGACCGGCAACCCGTTGGGAAATACAAACGCGTGGATCATCGAACAACGTGCGATCAGCGGCGCGTTGGCGACCAACCCGCACCTGCGCACGTTCTGGGCGCTTCATCCCGCCACCGGTGCGGATAAATTCGCGCAACCGATGCCGATCTTGTGGACCGGCGGTTCCGGCGGATCCGCCGCCGCGCCGGTGGTGGATGATGCGGGCGGCCGCGCCTGGGTCATGGCCCGCTCCGTGTATGCCCGCATCGACGGCGGGCATATGGTTCGGGCTTATGGGGACTTGGTGAAACTGAACTTGAACTTCGATCCCGCGATCTACACCAACACTGCCCAGGGCGCGCTGGGGTTCACGTATTTCGCCTGCACCAATCCGGCGGCGTGCTCCATCGGTTTCGGCGATGTGCACAAAGTGTCCGACGAGGGCGAGATCCTCACCGGCGCGCAAAATGCCATCATGACCAGCACCTGGGTCAGCAACGGCGGTTGGGATGTGGAAAACGAACGTACGTTCAACGTCCGGTTCTACAGCTCCGACGATCTCGGCGGCGCGCCCTTGTATGGCGGAGCGGTAGGGGTGGTCGTCGCCAACGGACGGGTCATTGTGCGGGACACCTCGGGAGTGAAAAGTTATGTCGCCGCGGAATAGTACCCCCAACGTGACACAGGCATCCTTGCCTGTGAGTTTACTCTTCGCCCTTTTCCTGCTCACCGCAACCGCCTCCGCCGTCACCACCAACGACGCCCGGCGTATCACCCGCGAGCGGCTCTGGCATCGCCAGCCTCTTCACCACGCCTCGGCCGACCTGCGCGCGGAACTCGACGATGAAATCACCCGCCTGCTCGATCGCCACGACGCCGCCGGTCGACTCAAACCCTCCTACTTCTCCATCGGCATCACCGGCAGTTGGATTCTTCACGGCTACCCCGGCGAACAAGCCTACATCCTCGCCGACGCGCTTCCGTTTCTGTCTACCACCACCCAAGCCCGCGTGAAGGCGTATCTGCATGCCGAAATCCGCGCGCGCGATCCCACCTCCATTGCCTTCGAACATTGCGACGGGGGCTGGGGATCTTGCCAGATGACCGGAAACCGCCGCGAATATTTTTCCATCCCAACCTCCCCCAATCCCGACCCCATCACGCCGAACCTCTGGCCTCCGCCCGCCGTCCAGCCCGAGGGCCTTTACATGATCTGGCGCTATTGTGACCGAACCGAAGACTGGGCGTTTATCAGCACGAATTCCCCGCCGACCGGTGACCGCTGGAACCGCATGAACGCGATGTTCAATGCCATTCCCAATCCGCCCACCCGCTACGGCCACCTCGCCGCCGCCATCGGTTATGCGCGCATCCTTGAACACTACGGCTTCACCAACGGCGCGCCCTACACCACCGCGCTGGAGCGCGTCCACGCGGGCATGCTGGCCGGCGCCAACTTCAGCGTATGGGTGGATGCATCCTACAATGCGTTTGTGTATGGCACGCACGATTGGGCATGGACGCCATTTCACTATCTCCGCAACCAGAATGCCGTGGGGGCGATGCTCGCCCCGGAGGTCGGACGGTTTCTCGGTGAGTTTGCCTATAGCCATGTCTACCGGCGCACCACCCGCAATCCCAACGAAGGCCAGCCCGGCGAGTTGTACGCCATCGAGTCCATCTGGAACGGCTGGTACCTGACCCGCGGACCCTATGCGCCGCTGATTGCCTGGATGGGTTATTATGGGGAAAACCACATGGTCACCCCCGACACCCCGTGGGCATTGTTCATGACCCACGCCTGGGTGTACGGCGAAAGCGGCGACGAACTGCGCCGCTGGCTCGATGTGCCGTATAACATCGGCGATCTGTTTCATATCCAGCGCCTCACCGCGACCATTGGCGCGTACAGCGATCCGGTATGGAGCGCGGTGCAACCGCCAGCGCTGCGCGCGGAAGCCTTGGAGACCGGACCGCTCCGCATTATCGCCTCCGGCGCATCCAACGCGCTCTACGCCATTGACCGGTCAACCAACCTGATTGCATGGCAATCCGTAATCACCAACGCCGGTCCGGAATTCATGCTCACCAACCAGCTTGACGCGCCGCTCATTTTCTTCCGGGCGCGCACGGCGCCATGAAAACGCCGCTTCAACGTGACCCAGGCGCGTGTCGGGGCCAAGTTCCGCGCGGTGCGAGACGAAGCCCGATCCCGGCCTGTGCGTACCTTCTTTTTCTGCTGATCTTTCTACCATCCTTCGCCACCGCCAATCTCCTGACCAACGGCGATTTCGAAGCCGGTCATTTTTCCGGTTGGTCCGTATCCGGCGCAACGGTGGCTTCGTCGAATGTCTACGCCGGCGCTTATGCCGCCCGCTTTACCGGGAACGCTTCCATCAATCAGACGTTCACCACGGTATCCGGTCGGTCGTATAAGGTCGTATTCTGGCTCCGTATCCTGTCGGAAACCGGATCGGACTGGGGCGGCTTTTCGGTCAGCGCGACCGACTTCCAGTCCTGGCAAACCCTTGGCGGTTCGCCGTTCATCACCGCCGCCGACTTTGGAACGAATTGGTTCAAGTACGCCTTTACCTTCGAGGCGGTCGGCTCCGCCGCACGCCTCAGCCTCGGCTACTTCGGCGGCTCCGGTCGCCAGATGGTGGTCCATGCCGATAACCTCGGCGTGTATGACCGGACCGCTGCGAATCTGCTTCCGGAAATCAGCATCCTTCTCGACCCCGTATTCACGACGAACCTCCCGGTCACCCAAACCTTCGCCGTGCTCGGCGATGACCCGGACGGCGCCATCGCCCTCGTGGAGTGGGACTTCGGTGATGGCTCGTTCTCTCTCGACGCCTCCGGTGAACGCCGCATCGCCGTGCCCGGCACGTACACCGCCCGCGTGCGTGTCGCCGATGACGACGGCGGCGTGGTGGAGACGAATGTCATGTGGAGCGCGACGCCGCGTATTGGATACGGAATCACCATCACCAACCTGGCCGTTGTAGGTTCCAACGCCCACCTCCAAGGTCGTGCCTCCGGAGCCGGTTTGTCGGTGCGGTACAGCACCGACCGCGATGCCGTCGGCCTTGCTACCGGCACACTGAATTGGGTCGCCACGGTACCGCTCCAACCCGGCCTCAACCGCATCCTCCTGCAGGCGCACACCGCCGACGGTCACATCGCCACCGATGAGACCTCCGTCCGATCTATTCCGCACGAGCCCCTGAATCTCACTCTTCCATCATTCCATTCTTCCACCATCTCCCGCTGGGACCCCGCCGAAATCACCTTCGATCTCATCGGCTCCGCCGCCACGCATCCGCATTTTCCTTTTAGCCCTGACCTCCCGCGCGGCGTGGATTTCATCGATGGCGTGACCGTGGATGCGATCATCTCGCCCGATGGCGGTGCGACCGAATATCGCGTGCCGGCGTTTCTTAAACAGCATTACCGCATCGAAGAACGCGAGGGTGTCGAATGGATGACCCCCACCGGCGCGCCGGTCTGGACCGCCCGGTTCGCGCCGCCACGCGAAGGCGTGTGGGCGGTGCGCATCGAAGCCGAAGAGGCCAGGGGCCGTGCGGTTTCGCCGACCGCCTTTTTCACCGTCGTCGCACCGACGAACCCACTCAACCGCGGTCCGATCCACGTTGCCACCAACGATTGGCGGTACTACGAGTTCGCCGACGGCACGCCGTTTCTCGGCAACGGTTTCGGTCTCGGGTCATTCGACGCCCATCGCTTTTCCCTCAACGCCACGAGTACGTTTGCCGCCATCGGGATCGGCAATGCCGACTATTTTCGTTTCTGGGCATCGGGCCTGATCTGGGGCAACTCGTGGCAACCGTGGAGCTCGCGCACCCTCCCCGCCGAGGGCACAGTCATGGCTTACATGCTCTCGCTCGAAAGCGCGTACGGCGATGCCCTCGGGGCGTTCAAGCTCGACGTCAATCCGTCGGATTGGTCCGATCCGACTAAGAACCCGCTCATCTTCCAGGGTTTCAACGGGCAGTCAGCCAGCCTTGAACCGGGCAAGACCTACCGCATTCGCGTGCGTTGGCGTACCGAGAATCTCACCGGCCCGGCTGGACCGGGTCCGCACGGCGTGACCGTGAAATTCACGAACTGGCCCGAGCCCGGCCAAACCACCAACGAACCGGCGATCATTGCCCACGTAAACGGCGACACCCCGTGGCACGTCGCGTGGGGCGATTTCGTCGCCGACCGCTGGATCGCCCGCAACCTCGTTATCGCCCTCGAAAACGTCACCGGCGGCCGGGCGTTTGTCGATGAATGCGCAGTGCATGAAGTGCTTCCCGACGGTTCGCTTGGTCCCGCGCTCAACGGTCAACCCAAGACCGCCGGTCATCTTCATTTTCATTCCCGGCGCGGCGCGGGCCTCGACATCATCTACCGCGAAGCGCAGGGCCACGGGATGTACCTGCGCACCGTCATCAACGAAAAGCAGGAATGGGCGCTCAACCACCTCGCTCCCTCCGGTCTGCGCGATCGACGCGCCGTGCATTTCAACACCCCCGACACCAACGCGCCCACCGTGAAACTTCACGAATGGCACTGGCGTCATCTCGCCGCGCGCTACGGGGCGTTCCGCTCCTTCAAAGGGATTGAATTCGTCAATGAAGAGGCGCCGGGTCCCACCGATCACTTTCGCCTCCTCGGCCATCTCGCCCGCTGGTGGCAAATGCAAGCCAATCCCAAACCGGTCTCCTCCTCCACCTGGTTTGGTCTCGCTGAAGACGCATGGAAGGCCGACTTCGCCGCCGATGCCGACGCGACGGATTTTCACGCCTACACGGTGGGCAACTGGCTTTATCCGGATGAACATCCCGCCGTGTTGTTCGACAGCGCGCATTACTACCGTGCATTCAGCGAAAGTTGGTACGCCGCGCAATTCGGGAAGCCCGGGCACTGGGGCGAGGCGTCGCTCTACACCACCAACTACGGTGAGCACCCGCGTGTTGCCGCCGACACCCATGGCGTCTGGTTGCACAAATGGATTTGGGCGCGGTCCGGCCCGGCCTTCACGTATCCGAGTTACTGGTTTACCGATAACATCTGGAACCACGACCTTCATCACCTCTTCGGCAACTGGAACCGGTTCATGGACGGCATCCCGGCGCACAACTCCCGTTACCGCGATAGCGAAGCGACCAGCGCGCATTCCTCCCTTCGTTTCGGTGGTCAGAAAGACATCCCCGCCGGCCATGCCTACCTGTGGATTGACCATCGCGACCACACGTGGTGGAGCGTGGTCAACACCCAGGCCGTCGCCGCCGTCTCGGCCGCGATCACCCTGCCCATGGCACGGCCGGACGCTCCGTACCGCGCGATCTGGTTCGACACCCAAACCGGCTTGCCCACCCATACCGTCGCCGTCAGCGCCGCCCTTTCCGGCGACCTCACGCTCCACGTGACCAACCTGCTCACCGACACCGCCGTTCACGTGTTCCTCGAAGGCGAAAGCGATTGGGATGGGGATGGCGACGGCATTCCCGACCAGTGGGAAGCGCGATACGTTCATCGCCTTGATCTCATGAACGCCTCCACCGACTTCGACGGCGATGGCTTCACGGACTACGCCGAATGGCGCGCCGGCACTGATCCACGCGATGCCGCCGATTACCTGCGCATTCGCTTCGGCGATCCGCAACCTGCTCATCGTCCGATCACGTGGACCGGCGGAACGAACCGTGCGTTCCGCGTACAGGCCACCGATCACCTGATCCATCCGGTTTGGAGCAACCTTTCCGGTGCGGTCACCGGCACCAACTGGCTTTGGCTGGAATCGCCGGAACGTGATCGCATGTACATTCGAATAACCGTCGAATAGCGGTTCATCTCTCCACCGCATCCGGTTTCGCGGTGTCGGGTTTTCGGGGATTATGGTACGGTATGGTTCTGGAAAGGAGTACTGTTATGGCGCGGGTTTTGATTCCCCTTGCGGAGGGGGTGGAGGAAATGGAGGCGGTGATTCTGATTGATGTATTCCGGCGCGCGGGCTGGCGGGTGGATGCAGTCGGTTTGCGCGATGGCGTGGTGACGGCATCACGCGGAGTGAAGCTTGTACCGGACGTGACCTGGTCGGAGATCGACCCGGATGGCTACGATGTCATCGCGCTGCCCGGAGGCAATCTCGGAACGGAAAACATCATGCAAGACGCGCGTGTATTGGCCGCCGTTCGCACGCAGCACGCGGCCGGACGCTGGGTGGCCGCGGTATGCGCGGCGCCGTTGGTGTTGCAGGCGGCCGGCATCATCGACGGGAAAAACGTCACGTGCCATCCGCTCGCCGCGGACCGTTTAACCCATGCCACACGCCTTGAAAACACGGTGGTCGTTCACGATCGGATCATCACCAGCCAGGGTCCTGGAACGACATTTGTATTCGCGCTCGCGGTCATCGCGCACATCGAGGGCAAGGAAAAAGCGCGGGAAATCGCGCGCGGCTTGGTCATACCGGATGCCGCTGTCGAGTAAAAAAACATTTCAAATGTGTTAAAATATCCTTGTATTAAAGGAAAACCCTAGCAAAATCCGGCATAGTTTGAATCGCACAGGGCGATTTCAACGAAGGTGTACAATAAACTGGAGGCAAGTATATGGCATTGACCAAATCGCAAACCGCGGCGAAGTTGTCGGACGTAACCGGATTGTCCAAGAAGGACGTCAACGGATTCTTTGATGCGCTGGCCGCGTTGGCGTACAAGGAAGCGAAGAACAGCTTTACGATTCCTGGAATCGGCAAGTTGGTGTTGGTTTCCCGCAAGGCGCGCACGGGCCGCAATCCGGCGACCGGCGAAACCATCAAGATTCCGGCCAAGAAGGTCGTGAAGTTCCGCGTGGCCAAGGCCGCCAAAGACGCGATCCTCGGCAAGTAAGCGCGAGCGAACGCATCTTCGCAGAGAACGGGAGCAGGTTTCCACCTGCTCCCGTTTCTTTTTTACCCGCCCATTACCCGGCGGAGTCAACCGGAACACGGGCGCGGACGCGGTTGGCGATTGTGCCGATGCCTTCGATCTCGCATTCAATGAGATCGCCCGGCTTCAAAAGTGTGGGCGGTTGGCGCGCGAAACCAACCCCGGCCGGTGTGCCGGTGGCAATGACGTCGCCCGGCTCCAGGGAAATGTTGCGGCTGATAAAGGAAATCAACCGCGCGACGCCAAACAACATCGCGTCGGTCCGACCTTCCTGAAGCGGCATCCCGTTCAGCCGTGAGCGCAGGGTCAATGCGATCGGCGCCGGGAGTTCATCCGGAGTGATCAACCAGGGTCCCATCGGGCAGAACGTGTCGAAACTTTTTCCGCGAAACCATTGCACCCCTTCACGCTGGGCCTTTCGGTCGGTAATGTCGTTTACAATCGAATACCCGGCGATGCAACCCGGCGCTTCGTCTTCGCTCACGCGAAAGGTTGGTCGACCAATTACCACGGCCAGCTCGACTTCGGCGTCGGTGTGTTCGGCGTTGGCCTCGATGATCACGTCGTCAAACGGACCGTGAAGCGAGGTGGTCGCCTTGCTGAACAAGACCGGACTTTCGGGAATAACCGCGTCAAATTCACGGGCGTGGTCGGCGTAGTTTTTTCCGACGCATATAATTTTTCCCGGGCGGGCTACCGGGGGCCCCAGGCGTGCGGCGTCGGCGGGGATTTCCTTGCGGCGGTTTTCCCGGGCGAGCGCGGCGACCCGGGCCAGCCCGTGCCGGGAAAAGAAAAAGGCATCGTAGTCGGCGATGTCGTAGGCCATGCCGCGGACATCCAGAATGCGGGGCGATCCCGCCGGGTCATCGACCCACAAGCCGGGGCGTTCGTGCCCGGCTTCACCATAACGCACCAGCTTCATGAGGGCCGCGACGACTTTCTCCTTATATAAGGAGTGGGGTTGGAGGCGGGTAGGTTCGGCACTTCGACCCGGGAGTGTCCGGCCTTGGCCAACACTTCATCCGCGGTGCGGAAGTGGCCCTTACAGGTTTCCAGCAGCACTTCGGGTCCGTGTTTGGCGATGAGCTCCACCGCCGCTTGCTGGGTTTGAGCGGAGGCGCCCTTGGGAAGTTTCACCCCGAACTTGTTCCCGAGGTCGCGCATGGCCCGCAAAAATCCCGCGCGGGCCAGCACCGAGGCGGCGGCCACGGCGGGATCGGATTCGGCTTTAGGGCGCTGGTCCAGAGTGATGCGTTTGCCCTTTTCCATGAGGGCGCGCTCAATGCGATGGGTCGGGCCGAACTGGTCGGACAGCGCGCGGGGACAGTCCGGCACGACACCCAGCAGATCCTCAATTGCGCGCGCGTGCCCCCAGGCCAGCATGGCGTTGACGTTTTTCATTGTGCCATACATGCGGTTATAGGCGGCAGGCCCGATCGTCACGATGGCAAAGCGCCGGCCCAGCACCTCGGCGATCTTGTCCGCCATGTCTTCGGCCACCTTATCGCTGGTGATGGTCTTGCTGTCGCGGACATTCAGCGCCCGGAAGGTGTCGACGATCTCGGCGTTGACATAGGCGGCGGCGATGACCAGCGGGCCGAAAAAGTCGCCTTTGCCGCTTTCATCAACGCCCATGTGCGGTTGGGCGGCGGCCGGATCGTGTACATCTTCATAACCCAACCGCGCTTCGCCGAGCACTTCCGGCTCGAGGTGAAAGGTCACCCAATCGGTTGCGCCCTTGCCCTGAACCACACACTTTCCGCTTTTATACAAGCTGATGTTGACGTTATCGCCCAGCACCGCCATACGGGTGTGGGGAACATCCACCGGGCGAAAATTTCCGCGCCCGAGCAGGTTCAGGAGTTTTTCCTGCTGATCAGGAGAAAGCGCAAAGGTATATGAATTTTTTACCGGCATGGCGTTGATTCTACCAGCACGGAGACATCTACGCAATCCAATAGATCGTTACTCCTTGTTTGTTAATGGGTTGCGGCGCAATAACCCTCGCCGCGGCGCCCGCCCGGAGTCGGACCAAGGCTGATCCTTGACCTAAGTGGACATTTGCTACTTGGAAAAAACCGGCTAAAATCTGTTGACCCTTGCGAGGGTTAAGCCTATAAAAAATACATTCGTGAGGGTACTTTCTTGCCGAAGCAAACAAAGTTACCGAAACTTAATCATGTGGAGGAGTCTATGAAACATCGTGTGGGTTGGATCGTTTTAATCGTAGCGACGTTGGGATTGTCGCCGTTGTCCGCGGTCATTACCGCTCCCGTATATGCTCAGGAAGCTGCCGAAGGCGACGTCATGACCGAAGGTCAGTTGGCTGAAGCTTTGGTAAATGTGCTGGGTTTGGCCGCCATGCTTCCTCCGAATCCCCAACAGGCGGACATCACCGCAATTCTTTTGCAAAACGGTATTTCTCCGCGCGACGGCTGGGTGCCCTCGAATGTCGTGACCCTCGGCAACCTCGCCCGCATCCTGGTGCAAGCCATGGGCGCCGCCGACGAAGTTGAAAACCCTGAGGACGACGCTTCCTGGGTCGCTTACCTCAACAGCGTAGGCGTTGAGTTCGGGACGATTGAAGAAGCCTTGGGTCAAGCGCCGGTGCTAAGCTCTCCGGTAGCGCTGCGCGCCGTGGAAGTTTCCACCGACCCGCTTCGCCGCATCCCGTATATCCGGCCGTCCGATGAACAACAGCTCGGCGCCGACCTGCAGACGATTCGTCGTATTGTTGAGCGCATCGTAGAGCCGGTTGAGCCTCCGAAACCTCGCCCGAAGCCCCCGGTCACCCCGAACTAATCCCGCGCACGTAACTTTCAGGAGCAGCATCTATGAAAAAAATCAGAATCATCAGTTTGTGTCTCGTAAGTGCCGTGGTTACGCAAATGTCCCTCGTCGCCGCGGAAACCGGCGGCGTACTGGATTGGCTGACTGTGGCTAACCGCCTTCGTCTGGAATATGACGACAACATCTACCAACGCGAAACCGACAAGGTCGACTCGTTCAAGATTCTGAACGAAATCAACCTTGGCGTCACGTTGGACCTCGAGCCGACGTTCATTACGTTGCGCTACCGCCCGTCCTTCGCCTGGTGGAGCGACCGCGAGCCCGATGACACCGATCTGCACCACGACCTCGATCTCGTCATCAACCATCGCTTCTCCCCGCGCGCCGCCATCGGCATCAAGAATACGTTTCGTATCGCCGAGCAGCCCGAGGAAATCGACCGCGGTGTAACCATTCGCGAGAAGGACGACTACCTCTACAACGTCACCGACGCCAACCTCGACCTGCAAGTGCTTCCCCGCACTTATGTCGTCATCGGCGGTCGTTATACCATTCTGGAATACGATCGTGATGATGTGGCCGCCACGGACAATTACGATATTTGGGCGGCGGGCGTGACCCTGCGCCAAAAACTGTCGGACTTCACCACCGTGATGGCCGAATACCGCCGCGAAGAAATCAGCTACGACCTCAGCAAGCGCGGTTCCGATTCCGACTTCTACGGTGTCGGCATTGAGCACACGGCCAGCAAGAGTTTTGTCGGAACGTTGCGTGCGGGACAACAGGATAAAAAGTTCAAAGACGCCAGCCTGGGCGATGAGACCGAGCCGTATGCGGACGCCACCATCACCTACATTCATTCGCCCCGCACCCGGCTTTCCCTGGGCGGCGGCTATTCGATGTATGAAGCCGATGTGTTCCCGTACGTCAGCCAGAACCGCACGATTGTATTCGGCAGTGTGGCGCACGACCTGACCGCGAAACTCTCCCTGTACGGCACCTTGAGTTATCAGTTGAGCGAATACGACGCCGATCAGGCGCTTGATGCAGCCAGTGTCGGCGGTGACGAGGAGATCAGCCAAGCCGCTTTGCGCGTGGCGTATCGCCTTGACGCCCGCAATTCGCTCGAACTCAACTACCAATACATTGATGTAAGCTCCGACCTGCGCGAGGATTTCGACCGGAATCGCGTTTCGCTCGGCTGGCGCTTGGATCTCTAACCTGACCTGCGTGTAGTTCGGACGGGCCCGCGGGCCCGTCCGGTCCGCTCGCCCACCTGGTCCAGGGCTCAATGCTCTGGACTTTTGATATTTGTCGGACCCCTATGGCAACTGAAGAGAATCAAGACGGCGGATTGCATTTCCTCGACTACTGGCGCGTTATTCGGTCTCGCAAAGAGATCGTGATGGCGGTGGTCATTCTGGTAACCCTCTCGGGCACCTTGTACACCTTGATGCTGCCCAAGATTTTCATGGCCGGCACCACCATTCGCGTGCGTGAAGATGCCATGGATATCGAGGTGTTTGATCGTCAGTTGACCCAGGCCTACAATCCCTTTTTCCTGCGCACCGAGTTTGAGGTCATTCAATCCCGGGCCATTCTTTCCCAGGTGCTGGACCGGCTCAATCTCCAACAGCGTTGGAGCGCCCGTGATGAAAACCGCGGCGGGCTGATTCCCCGCAACATCTGCATGGAGATTCTCGAAAAAAGCGTGCGCGTCACGCAATACCGGGATACGACCCTGATCGAAATTCAGGTCTACCGGGATGACGCGGAAGAGGCCATGCAGATTGCCAATGAAATTGCGGAGGTTTACCGCGATTACCGCCAGTCCTTGAAGCGCTCGGAAATACGATCCAGCGTACAAGCCCTGGAAAACGAATTGCTCAAACAGCAACAAAAAGTCAACGAAGCGGAAGAAGAACTCGAACGTATTCGTTCCGACCTCGGGGTGATCACCCTGACCCGCGGTATTCGTGCGGACAATCTTCGCCTGCAACAGATGGAAGCGGATCGCATTTCCGCTCGGGTCGATATGCTCACCCGCAAGGCCCGAGTTGATCAACTGGAAGCGCTGGAAGGGGAGGCGTTGATGAACGCCTCCGCCTACATGGTGAACGACCCCGCGCTGTTGAACCTGCGCCGCCAGCTCGCCGAAGCCGAAGTGCAGCTCAAGCTGATGCTGGAAACAATGGCCGAGAATCATCCGGAAGTACGCCGGACCCAAGCCGGGGTGGATGAGCTGCGCCAACAATTGCTGGCCGCCTTGAGCGGGTTGAAAGCCGGCGTACGCGCCGATTACGAGGTCGCCCTTGCCCGGTTCCGCGCGCTGGACGAGGAATTGTCCGAGGTCCAACGCACCGATATCGAGGCGCAGCGCGAAAAGTACCTGCCCTTTGAGCGCGCCGAACGTAATCTGATGATCCAGCAGGAAATTCTGAATGCCCTGCGGGCGCGTTTCACGCAAAAGGGCGTGGAAATGGAGTTGCCGCGGACCATGGTGCAAATTGTCGACCGCGCCGAATTGCCGCAGCGTCCGGTTCGTCCGCGCGTGGTGTTGAACATCATTTTGAGCCTCGTGGTCGGCCTGGGCGCGGGCGTCGGCTTGGCCTACTTCATCGAATACCTCGACACCTCGGTGAAGACCGTGGACGACGTGGAGAAGTATTTGGGTATGCCGGTAATCGGCATCATTCCTCAAAAAGTTCGCTCGCTGGCCGAGGAAGGACCGGAAAGCCCGCACGCCGAGTCGTACCGCGTGCTGCGCACCAACATGATGTTCGCCAACGAAAACAAGCGGGGCGGGGTGTTTGCCGTGGTCAGCGGCGGGGTGGGCGAAGGCAAATCCACCACCTTGTTCAACCTCGCCTACATTTGCGCGCAAATGGGCGACAAGGTGTTGGTGATCGATTCCGACATGCGCCGGCCCGTGCAACACACCTTTGTCAACATTCCGAACCGCTTCGGTTTGACCAACGTCTTGATGCAGGAAGCCACCGTTCAGGAGGCGATCAAGCCGACCAAGATTCCCAACCTGGATTTCCTCCCCAGCGGAAAATTGCCGCGCACCTCGGTGGGCATTCTCGAGCCGGTTCGCCTCACCGCAATCCTGAAAGAGTTGCGCCAGATGTATGACTTCGTTTTCATGGATTCACCGCCGATTGTCGGAGTCAGCGATGCTTCGATCATTTCCAGTTGCATGGATGGCGTGTTGCTGGTGGTCCAGTACCGTAAATATCCCCGCAACATGTCCACCCGGGCCAAGCGTATGCTCGAGAATGCCGGCGCCAAAGCGCTGGGCGTTGTGTTGAACAACATCAACATTCTCCGGGACGATTATTACTACTACTACCACTCGTATCATTACAGCGAGGACAGTCAAGGCACGGAAGAAAAAGCCGTGGCCGGAACCCCGGCCAAAACTTCCAACAAGGATGCCCTGTGATGTTTGACCGGATGTTATTTGCGCTCATGCTCATGGTGGTCGCCGTCGGACTAACCGGGTGCGCCACCAAGCCGTCGACGGGTGAATTTCTCGTGGATGACCTTCCCACGCTTTCCTTGTCAGCCACCCGAACTGTTTCGGAGTCATCGTTACAAGCGACCCAGCCCGCCGTGGCCCCAGCGGCCGATGTCGCCGCCGTCAGCGAAACCGGGGTCGCCATCTACCGGCTTCAGGTCGGCGATCCGGTGTTGATTCATTTGCGGGGAATTTATCCGCGGGATGAGACCGTTGAAGACGTCGTGGATGAAGAAGGCAATGTGACCATACCCCACATCGGCGACATTCCCGCCGTCGGCAAATCAACCTCGCAGTTGGAGTCCGAAATTCGCTCCCTGTATATCGACGGCGGCTTTTACCGCACCATTACCGTCAATGTCGTGATGCCGCAACGGTTGTTCTTTATCCGGGGCGAAGTGCGTTCACCCGGTCGCTTTCCGCTGGCCGGCGGTTTGACCTTGATGCAGGCGATTGCCGCCGCGGGTGGCTACACGGAATTTGCCAATCAGCGCAACGTCAAACTCATCCGTGGCGGCACCACCCAGACCGTGAATGTGCGCCAGATCGAACGCAATCCCGATCTGGACATACGCCTGGAGAGCGGCGATGTGATTGTGGTCGAGCGATCGTTGTTCTAAAACCACGGCCATGCGGGGGGCTATTCCAGGAGGTTCGGATACCCGCCGCCGTCGGCGCAAGTCTTCGCTTCCCGGTTCGTTGCTGGCCCTGGATTATGTCGTCCTGATTCTCTTGTTGTTGGTTGCGGCCGGCGTCATGTGGGTGCTTGGCGGTAACCGCATGTGGATTAGCGCACCGGTCATTCTCGCCGTCATGGCGCTGGGCATCGTGGGGGTGTCGCGTTTTTTCCTTTCCAATTACCGGAGCACGTGGGTCATACCGGCCGGGGGCGCGGTCGGTGTGGTTTTTCTGACTTACCTCGTGGTGATTCGTCCCTTTGCCGAAATTTCTTACGAGGCCGGACAGGAAATGTTCCGGTACGTAAGTTATGTGGTGGCGTATTTCCTGTGGGTGAATGTCCTCCGCGTAAATGACCGGTGGCGTTGGTCGTTGGCGCTGGTCTTTTTATCGATCAGCGGCATGGCCTGGTATGCCATGATTCAGCACGCCCAGGGAACCAACATGGTCGTCTTGACGGTGCGTCCGGACGATTACGGCATGCGGGCGAGCGGGGCGTACATTTGCCCGAACCACTTTGCCAATCTCCTGGCCATGGCCATACCCGTGGCCTTGGGCCTGCTCTTCAGCCCCGGGGCGGGCGTGGCCTTGAAGTTGTTCGCCGGCTATACCGCCTTGATTTGCCTGTACCCGCTCTTTCTCACGTTGTCACGCAGCGGATGGATCAGCCTGATGGTCAGCCTGGTCGTTTTTGCCGTCCTGATGGCGACACGAAAAGGGATTAAACGCGTATTGATGGTGGCCTTGCTGGCGCCGTTGCTGGTGGGCACGGCTGGTGTGGTGGTGTGGAAAATGTCGCCCCAGGTTCAAAAGCGGGTGGCGCAAGCCATTCAAGGCGACATCCGCATACCCCTTTGGCAGGACACCATCACCATGATCGAGCGGTCGCCGATCATCGGCAACGGGCTGGGCAGCTACCGCTATATGTATGCGCATTTCCGAGACAAGCTGCCCATGATCCATGATCCGGAGTTTGCCCATAACGATTACCTTCACTTCTGGTCGGATATCGGGGTGATCGGGTTGGGGCTGGGGCTGTTGATGATGTTGGCGGTGACGGTTCGCATGATGCGTATGATGCGGCGGGACCAGGATGACCGGAACACTCCAATGATGGCCGGGATGCTGGCCATGTTGGCCGGCGTTGCCGCACATACCCTGTTTGACTTCAACCTTCATATCTTCGCCAACGTTCATGTGATGGTGTTCCTGATCGCCGCCGCTGTCGCCGCAACTTATGACCCGGAGGTGGACCGCACGGTATCTTTCCGCGGGGTCGTGTCCGCCCGCGCCTGGGGCGCGGTCCTGATTGCGCTGCTGGCTTTCGGACTTCTGGTCTATGGCCGCAAAACCATCTCGTATTTTTATGAACTCGACGGAGAAAGTCATTTGCTGGCTTCGCGTTGGGAAAATGCCCAGGGACAGTTCGCCCGGGCCTATGCGGTGGCGCCGGGTAATTGGCGGGCGCACCTCGCCTATGCCCACGCCTTGCGGACCCGCAGCTTCTGGATGCGCAATCCGGAAGTCCGTGAGCCATGGATCGACGAGGCGATCCGTCATTATGAAATCGCCGGCCAACTCAACCCGTGGGAGCCGGGGGTATGGTTTGGATTGGGCGGGCTCTACAAGATGCGGGGTGACGACGAAGCTGCGCTGGCCATGCGCCGGAAAACCGTCGAACGCATTCCCCGCCACTCCTTTTACCTGAACGCCCTCGGCCAGCAACTGCGCGACATGGGACAACTCGAGGAAGCATTGGCGGTTTTCCAGCAATCCATGGTGGTCGAGCCCACCACACTGGCCGAGCGCAACATTCAGATCCTACGACGACGCCTGACCGCCCAGCCGACCCCCGAAAACGCGAATGCTCCATGATCATCCGGTCGGTTTTGTTGCGTGACGATTAAAAAACTTCCAAAGTTTGGAAGTCGGACCTTCCGAAAGTTCCAAACCTTGGAAGTTATGGGAAACGCGGGACTTATCCTGTTTGTGCGGTGACGCCGCTTGAAGGTCAGGCGGAGCCCGGTTGCGGCATTTCCGCCAAAATCATGCCGTAGTTACCGCATTCCGCGCCGACGCGACGCAGGAGGTCCGGGGCAACCGAACGTTCCCGCGCCCCCGATTCCGTCGCGTCGATGCCAAAATCGGCAAAAAACGTCTGGAATCCATCCGGGGCGTAGGAGGTGACCCATTCCGCCTCCGTATCGCCGTTGTTTGCGAAGGTGTGAACGGAACCTTTGGGCGCCACATAACTTTGACCGGGTCCCAGCGTAACGACGTGACCATCGCAGACGACGTTCAGTTCGCCGCGAATGACGAGAAACAACTCCGTCGCGTCTTCGTGATAATGGGGCGGAGGGCCGGGCGTGTGGGGCGGCGTGCGAATATAGACCATGCCATATCGATCCTGTGTTTCCACCAGGGCGGCCCGATGACCCAGAACCCACTTTGCTGCTTGCGTTGCCATATCGACTCCTTTTGTTTTTTGTGGTTGCTTTATGAGACAAATGTCTTATAGTGATACTCATGTCAAATAAAAAAGTAAAGCCGGGTCGGGAAAATCAAAAGTGGCGCACGCGCAAGGAAATCCTTCTGGCCGCGCAGCGGTTATTGTCATCCGGGCGATCGCCGGGTTTGGAGGAGGTGGCGGAGGAGGCGCGGGTTTCACGCGCGACTATTTACCGCTACTTCACCAATGTGAACCAGCTTCTCCTGGAGGCGCCCCTGGATGCGTTAACCGCCGACGAGGCGCACATATTGAAGGGTGCGGGCAAGGATCCCGTCGAGCGTGCCGCTTGTGTTCAGGCGTATTTTCATGATCTGGTCGCCGGGCGTGAGGGGTATTTTCGGAACTTTCTACGGGCGGCTTTGGAGCAGGGGCTTTCGACCGGGAAGGACCGCCCGGTCTCTCCGCGACAGGCCCGTCGGGTCGCCGCATACGAAGAAGCGTTGGAGCCGTTAAAAGACCGGTTGGCGCCGGCGCCCCGTAAGCGACTGGTCCATGCGCTGAGCGCCTTGACCTCCATCGAAGCCTTTGTGGTTTTCCGCGACGTTTGCGGCTTAACCCCCAAGGAAGCCGGAAAAACCGGCGCCTGGGCGGTGCGCCAGTTGTTGGCTGCTGCGTTGGCGGATGCGAAAAAGCCCTCGTCCGCGATGGGGTGACCGGCAACCGCGCACCCGCACGGTTACGGCAAGGACACCTTGATGGAATATGCCCGCAGGTTGTTGGTCGGGGCGTGTCCGCTGGTGGCGACGCTGTAGTCGTCGGTGAAGGAGTGCCAGGCGGTTGCGCCGGCGTGGAGGTACCGGCCGACCGGCATGTTGGTGTTGCCGAAGGCCTTCCAGTCCCAGGCGGCGCCGGCGAGCTGGTCGGCGAAATAAATCTGATAGAGCCGTCCGCTTTGGGCGAGATGGTCGATCACGGGTTTTTCCCCGCTGCCGGGACGATACGCAATGGTGAAGACGGAGGTGGGATTGTTGTGCAGGGTGCCGGCGATATATTCCTGCCAGGTGGTCATGCCGTCGTTGTCGGGATCAAGGAGGGCGTCGGCAGGATTGAGCGGGTTCAGCCCGCGTGCAACTTCATACCCGTCCGGAATGCCATCGCCGTCGGAATCGGGATTAAAGGCGTCGGTGCCGACGAGGAATTCGTTGGTGTTGGCGAGACCATCGCCGTCGGCGTCCCAGGCGGACGTTTCGCTGAAGGCGACGGCCATGGCGAAGTTGGTGGCGCTGCCGGCATTGTACGCCTCGAAAATCTCGATCATGGGCAGTTCGCGGTTATCCCATCCGGAGCTGGCGATGGTTCCGGTGTTGAGCAGGGTGTTGGTTCCGCCGCGCACGAGGTAGGCCTCGCCGCCCTGGGTATTTTTCAAGCCGCGATACGACGCGTCGGCGCGACGCTGAAGGTTGTTGGTTCCGTTGAACATGATGTCAAGCTGGTTGGGGCCGAGCCCGTTGCGGACGTAGAGGGTGCCGACGCTGTTGGAGACGCTGTAATAGGCCTTGGCGATATCGCGCCCGGATGGCAGGCGGATGGTTTTGCGGATGCGTCCGTCGGCGGAGCGGAAGGTCCATGAGTCGGGCCCGGCCGTCGGCGCCACGGGATGGGCGTAATCCATGTCGATGTAGCCATTGGAGCTTTGTCCGGTGCTCCAGTGGTCCTTGAAGACCGAGGTGCGGTTGTTGTCGGGGCCTTCGTTTTCGGACTCTTCGGGCGGGTTGCTGATGGGTACGCCGACGACCATGCGGGCGTCGCCGCCGTTCAGGTTCGGGTCGTACACGAAGGCTTTGATGACGCGCGCGCCCCAGCGCTCAATGGCGAGGAAGACTTTGTCGTTGCAGAGCACATATTCGTCGAGGGTGTCGTCGTCGATGTCGGCGGCATAGACCGTGGTTTGCGGCCCCTGGGTTCCGTTCTTGATGTTCTGCACCCAGTCCGAGGCGGCCTTCATGACGCCCATATCGCGAACATGGGCGTGGAGGCGCAGGGCCCACCCCGAGATGGGATCCCAGGTGGTGTCTTCGTAGGATTCGGAGCAATTGCCCTGGGCGATGCCGCGGTTGAAGGTTTGCTGGTAATTGCGCGACTGGTACTGGTCGGGGTTGGCATCTTCGTCGTGCCAGGCGGTTTCGTAGATCATGGCGCTGTAGGACCACTCGGATATTTTCTTGAGGTACGGCGAGGAGATGGCCTGGATGGTGTCCCACGAGTCGCGAATCAGGGTGCCGGGAGTGTTCATGTCGCCGTACTTCTTCATTCCGGCGGGCGACCAGTTGTTATGCACCTTGGGAATGCGGTCAAAGAAGCTCTCCTCAAGGTCGGAGCCGTAATACCAGTTGTCGTAGGTATGTTCGCTGGCCCGCTTGAGCCATTCGTAGGTCTGAGAGGACTTGTCGTATTTATACCCTTGATCGATCACCCAGGTCGGATCGTTGAGCGCCCACTCCATGACATCGTTGAGATTTTTGATCTCGATCCAGGGTTTGTTGGCGGCCCAGCGGAGGGTGTTGTGGAACTGGTCGGCGTTGTTGTTGGGCAGGGGGGAGGCGAAGGAGTTGCCGGCGAGGGCTTCCCAGTCGTCGAAAACGATGGTGATCTGGGAGGAGTCGGGGTGCATGGCTTTTGCGAGCAGGCTGTAGCGGGTGTCGAGCATCATGCCGCCGTCGTCGTTGCCGAATTTGGCTTGGTCTTCGCGGTCGTTGATCATGAAGGTGTAGACGCCGTTGATCTTATGGATTTTGTGGTGGTAGGGCTCCTCGTCGTTGCCCTGGCCGCCGGCCCAGCGCCCGCAGTTGTTGTCATCCCATCCGGGATTGTTCTGTTCGTTGGGATAATACCACCAGTGCAGGTGGGTGACTTCGTCAAGGTAGGTGGCGATAAATCCGCTCTGTTCGATGTCTTCGAAGGTCTTCCCGTTAAGCGGCCCGGCGGCGGAGACATGAGGGTGATTGGTCTGGGAGCGAATGACCCGCTCGGGCACGTGCATGACTTTCATGTCCTGCTCGGAGAGGCCGAAGTAATGTTGGATGAGTTCGCTGTTCTGCTCGATGCTCTTGCGGTTCACGTCGCCCTCAAAGTAGGGCATGATGTGTTCGGCGAGGACGCCGCCAATGAGCGAGCCGGGGCCGGTGGTGACGAAATCCTTGCAGCGTTTCATGAAGGTCGGCCCGTCGCGGGCGGGGTAGCCGGGTTCGGCGGGATTCTGGGCGGCCCAGAGGAAGGACATCATCAGCGTGCCGCTGATGTGAAGGTTGATGGGGGTGTTGAACATTTCCGCCGAATCGAGCAGGCGGATGAAGCCGGGGTGCAGGTTGACATCGCCACGATCGGTGTAGATGTGGCCTTGGGTTCCGCCGCGCGGGGCGACCGACTGGTTGGCGTGGGCGATGACCGCGTACTTCGCGCGGCTGGTGGAGGAGTCGCCGCGGATGGCGCCGTAGAGCATGCCGTTGCCATCACCGGTATTGGGCACCAGGGTGCCGAAGTGATCGACGACATCGGCGCGGCCAGGAATGTTGCCGGCGCCATCGGTGAAATCGCGGGTGGTTACGGGTACGAAGTTCAGGCTGGCAGGATTGCCATTCCATCCACGATCAATCAGAAATTGACGTTTGATTCCGAATTCCACGGCGTCCAGATCTGATCGCCAGTAACTGCCGAGGTAGGCGGATGGGTGTAACGACCAGTCCGTGGCATATACCCCGCCATTTGCGCTGTCATAAACGGCCACGCAGGCTTCCCAGGGATGGTCGGTCTGAAATTCGGTCAAATTGGGAAACCACGATTGTCCACCGGGGGCACAATCGATGCCCAAATAGATATCCACCTGGTTTTGCGGACCGCCCTCCCAGCCAAATCCTAGCTCAAAGAAATCGATGCGGAAATAGAGGTTGGTTCCGTCGTCGTGGGAATAAAAGGCGACGATATCGCGTCCGGTGTCGGCGTAGTTGTTGAACTTGTACTGGTCGTCGTTCGGGTCGAGGGCGCGGAGGTCGTTGAAGGTCCAGTCTTGAAACTCCTGAAACCAGGTGACGCCGCGTTTGTCGGTACCGATAGCGGGGCCGGGACCGATGATGATGGCCGAAGCCGATACAGTAACCAGTATGGTAAAGGCCAAGGCGGCCCTGAGGGACATAGAATTCATGTGCAATGCTCCAGAGGCCATAGTAGTACCCCCACTGGCCAAGCAAGTAAAGCTTTAAATTGGGCGGGGGGCGCATCTCCGAGTTTGTGCAAAGGTTCCTTGTAGGCCGGGGCTCTGTCCCCGGCGCCTCTCCGCCGACCGCAGAGGGTCGGCCTACACCAAGGCACTTGTCAAAACTCGGAGATGCGCCCTTGGGCGGGGGGGCATCCCTGACTGGTTGACTTATTCGTGCATGATCCTGATGGTGTGAATGATTAAAGCAATGGGTTCAGTCAGGGAATCAGGGATGCACCCGCGGGCAGCGGCCGCTTGGCCGATTCCTGGGTGAGTAGGACTTCCGGGGATGAAGGTTGGCGGCCGAGGTCGGCTTGACAATTAGTAGATAAGCCATATCTTTCTGGTGTTTTACATGCCAATCGCCTGATCAGGAGTCTTGTCATGACCAAAGAAGTCTGGAAATCGTTTGATGAAAACACGCTGACCCACAGCGCCGCGCATTACCTGATGACCATCCACGAGTTGCTGGAGGCGCAGGGGTATGCGCGGGTTACCGACATCGCCAAGCAGTTGAACATCACCCGGGGCAGTTGCTCCATCAGCTTAAAGCCGCTGAAAAAACGTGGTCTGGTGGTGGAGGACCATAATAAATTTCTCCTGCTTTCCGAGGAAGGTCAGCGCCTGGCCCGAGTCGTTGAGAAAAACGATGAGTTGCTGGAGGTGTTTTTCAAGGAGGTGCTCGGCGTCAACGACGATCAGGCCGAAGTGGATGCCTGCAAAATTGAGCACCTCCTCAGCATTGAAACCAGCATTAAGCTGTGTTCGTTCATTGAGCTGATGAAGTCGGACGAAAAGGTGGTCCGGGAATTCAAAAAGGTGCTGAGCAAGCAGACGCAAACCTGCCAGAGTTCGGTGGAAGAGTGCCCGGCCTGCAGCCAAACCTGCTTCTTTGAACAACCGGTCGTTCCGCGCAAAACACGCAAAGCGCTGGCCGCGCTGTAACCAGGTTTTCCCATGAATGTGCTGGCGCGGATCACACTCGCAAAATCCTTGCTGCTGATACTGGCGGCAATCGGCTTGATTTCCATCCTGGCGATGAAGCAATCGCCGGATTCCCTCGTGGTGTATTGCGGACGCGGCGAGGAATTGATCCGTCCGTTGTTTCAGCGGTTTGAGGAAGAAACCGGCATTGCGGTCAAGGTGCGTTACGGGGGCACCGCGGAGTTGGCGGCAACCATCCTGGAAGAGGGACGGAACAGCCCGGCGGATGTTTTTTTCGCTCAGGACGCGGGCGCGCTGGGGGCCTTGAAAAAAGCCGGACGCCTGATTCGTTTGCCTGGCGATGTATTGGCCGCCGTTCCGGCCCGGTACCGCTCGCCCGACGGCGCATGGGTGGGCGTTTCCGGGCGCGCGCGGGTGGTGGTGTACAACACGAACAAGCTGACCGAGGCGGACTTGCCCGATGACCTTTTCGGTTTTGTTGATCCGGCGTGGCGCGGGCGGCTCGGTTGGGCGCCGGAGAACGGATCGTTTCAGTCGTTCGTAACCGCACTCCGGATTCGCGAAGGCGATGAGCGAACGTTGGCGTGGTTGAAAGGGATTCAGGCCAATGCACCTCGCGTATACGGCAAAAACAGCGCACTCGTGGCGGCGGTGGCCGCGGGCGAAGTGGATGCCGGCTTCTCCAACCACTATTACCTGTACACCGCCCGGAGGACCCAACCCAACCTGGCTGCGGCAAACTTTTATTTTCGCCGCGAAAGCGCGGGCAATCTGGTGAATGTGGCCGGGGTCGGCGTGCTTCAATCCTCCCGGCGCGCCGAGTCCGCGCTCCGCTTGGTCCGGTTTTTGTTATCGGAATCGGCTCAGGCCTATTTCGCGGAGCATACCCGCGAGTATCCCCTGGTGGAATCGGCATCCGGCGGCTCCGATTTGACGCCGTTGTCTGACGTCGCGATTCCGGATCTCGACCTGAACCGGCTGGATGATCTGGAGGGCACCTTGCGGCTGCTGCACGAGGCGGGAGTTTTGTAAGTGGTCATGGCCGCGCCCTTGCCGGTAACCGCCCAGGAGCGCGCGGACATGCCGCCCGAGCAACGCCGGCGCGCACCGCCGATGCTGGTGGCGTTGGCCGCGCTGGTCGGGCTGGCGGTTTTGCTGCCGTTGATCTACCTTGTGGTTCGCGCCGGGCAAAGCGGCCCGGCTTTCTGGGACATCCTCCTGCGTCCGCGCACCCTCCAGGTGTTGTGGAACAGCGTGGTGCTTACCGCGCTGGTGACCGCGTCGTCCACCGCCATCGGGCTGTTGCTGGCCTGGCTGACCATCCGAACCGATCTTCCCGGTCGGCCGTTCTGGGCGGTGGCGACCAGTCTTCCGCTGGTCTTGCCGTCATACGTGGGGGCGTTTGCGCTGATCGGCGCGTTGGGTCCGCGCGGGATGTTGCAGGCCGCCCTGGCCCCGTTTGGCGTGGAGCGGTTGCCTTCGCTCTACGGTTTGCCGGGGGCGTGGCTGGCGTTGACGTTGTTCTCCTATCCGTACGTATTGTTGACGGTGCGGGCGGGTTGGCGCGGATTGGATCCCGCGCTGGAGGAAGTCGCCCGCAGCCTGGGTCGTACGCCGGGACAGATTTTCCGGGAGATTACCTGGCCGCACCTCAAACCATCCGTGCTGGCCGGGGCCTTGTTGGTGGCGTTGTACACATTGAGTGATTTCGGAGCGGTGTCGATGTTGCAATACAACTCCTTCACCCGGGCGATTTTCGTGTTGTACCGCACGTCATTTGACCGCAGCGCCCCGGCGGTCCTGGCGTTGATGCTGGTGGCGCTGACGTTATTGATTCTTTGGGTGGAATCCCGTGCGCGGGGATCGGCCCGGCTTTACCGCGCCGGGGTGGGGGCGATGCGGCGCGCACCGCGGGTACGCCTGGGCTGGCGCACCGCGCCGGCCTTGCTGGCCTGCGGGATGGTTACCGCGTTGGGATTGGTGTTGCCGGTGGCCGTGGTGGTGTACTGGTGGTGGCAGGGATGGCGTGCCGGCGAATCCCTTTGGCCCGGTGCGTCGATGATGTGGCATTCGATGCAGGCGTCGCTGTGGGCGGCCGGGGTCACGGTGGCGGCGGCGCTTCCGGTGGCGTGGCTGGCTGTACGGTATCCCGGGCGGCGCGCGCGTTGGATCGAACGCGCCGCGTATGCGGGCCACGCGTTGCCCAGCATTATGATTGCCCTGGCTCTGGTGTTCTGGGCGGCGCGCTATGCGCCGTTGTTGTACCAGTCGTTTGCGCTGTTGATTTTCGCATACGCCTGCCGCTTCCTTCCCGAAGGGCTCGGCGCGGTGCGCGCGTCGGTGCAGCAGTTGAGTCCCCGGTATGAAGAGGCGGCCCGCAATCTGGGCCGGTCGCGCGCGTCGGTGTTTGGTTCTATTACCCTGCCGTTGTTGCGGCCCGGCCTGTTGACCGGGTTTGCGTTGGTGTTCATGACCACCATGAAAGAGCTGCCGCTGACGTTATTGCTGAGTCCCACCGGATTCGATACGCTGGCCACGCGGGTGTGGAGTGCGACCGAAGATGCGTTGTTCGCCCAGGCGGCCGCGCCGGCCCTGGTTTTGGTCGCGTTATCCGGTATCATGGTGGGGGTGATTTTGAAGCAGGAAGAAGAGGATGTGTACGAATGAGCGGATGCGCGATTGAGGCGAAACAATTATGCAAGCGGTTCGGGTCGGTACGGGCGGCCTGCGGCGTATCCTTGCGGGTTCCCGCCTCCCGGTTTCTCGCCTTGCTCGGGGCCAGCGGGTGCGGCAAGACGACGGTTCTGCGCATGCTTGCCGGGTTTGTCACGCCCGATGGCGGGTCGATCACGCTTGGTGGCGAGGTGGTGTATGATGACGCCGTACGGGTTCCCCCGGAAAAACGACGCCTCGGCATGGTGTTTCAGGAGTATGCGCTGTTTCCCCACATGACCGTGGCCGGCAACATTGGATACGGATTGCCTCCGGGCGAACGGCGCGGTCCTCGCATTGACGAGATGCTGGAGTTGGTTGGTCTTCCCGGGCTGGGCAACCGCATGCCCCACGAACTTTCCGGCGGCCAGCAGCAACGGGTCGCCCTGGCCCGCGCGCTTGCGCCGGAACCCGCGGCCATTCTGCTGGATGAGCCGTTCTCCAACCTCGATGCCGCGCTACGGGTCCGCGTTCGCACCGATGTCCGCGATATTCTCCGCCATGCCGGTGTTACCGCGGTGTTCGTCACCCACGACCAGGAGGAGGCCTTGAGCCTTTCCGATGAGGTGGCGGTGATGATGAACGGGCGCATCGTGCAGACCGGTCCCCCCGCCTCGGTATACCGGTCGCCGGTCAACCGCGAGGTCGCGACCTTTCTCGGCGACGCGAATTTCCTGTCCGGTCAGGCCACGGGTCGGCGGGTGCAGTGTGAATTGGGCGAGATCATCACCGAACAGCCGTACCACGGCGGGGTTGAGGTGATGCTTCGCCCCGAAGACCTGGCGTTATCGACCTACGGCGAAACCCAGGCGGTGATCGAGGACCTTCAGTTTTTCGGACACGATCAGTTGGTGCAGATGCGACTGCCCTCCGGGGCCACGTTGCGCAGCCGCTTGCTCGGTGCGCCCGGCGCCTACCAGCGCGGTCAGCGGGTGGCGGTCCGCGTCAACGGCCCGGCGATGATTTATCCCGTCGACGCGGCGGGTTGACAACGGTGCGATCAAGAAGCTGGCGTTCGCGCGGCGGTCCGGTTATGATGCCCGCGCGAAGGAACCTGTCATGAAGCATGTGGTATCGATTGAACATCCGTTGGTGAGTCATCACTTGAAACAATTGCGGGATCAACGCACGTCCCCGCAGGATTTCCGCCGCCTCATTCAGCGCCTGTCGATTTTGTTGACGTACGAGGCGACCAAAGATTTGGCGCTGCGGTCGGAGGCGATTGAGACGCCGCTGTGCGCGACGACCGGCGAGACCTTGAGCCAGCGCATCGGGTTGATTCCCATCCTGCGGGCCGGCTTGGGCATGGTGGATCCGGTGTTGAACCTGATTCCCGAGGCGGAGGTGTGGCATCTCGGCTTTTACCGTGACGAACAAACCCTGAAACCGGTGGAATATTACAAAAAACTTCCGCCGGGCGATGCGGTGGATGTTGCGCTGGTGCTCGACCCGATGCTGGCCACCGGCGGTTCCGCCGTCGCCGCGTTGGCGGCGATCGCCAACTGGGGGGTGAAGCAGACCAAGCTGTTGTCGATGATTGCCGCGCCCGAGGGGTTGCGCTGCGTGCATGAACACTTTCCCGATACGCAGATTTATGTGTGCGCGGTGGACAGTCACCTGAATGAGCATGGCTACATCGTACCCGGCCTCGGGGATGCCGGCGACCGCATCTTCAATGCGCGCGCGGTGTAGGCGCGGACCCGGGCCTTGCCATGAAGGATCCGGAGCGCGCCGCGCCGATTCTCGTGCTGTTTGATATCGACGGCACCTTGCTTGATCTTCATGGCGCAGGCCGCAAGGCCTTTGCGCAGGCGCTGGAGCAGGTGTTCGGGTGGTGCGACGAACTTGCCTACATCGTTTTTGCCGGGGCAACCGACCTGGATGTCCTCGAACAAATCTTTCGCCGCCATCAACGCACGCTGACCGCCCGGGATGCAGAGCAATTTTTTGATGCGTTGCCCCGCCATCTGGAAATCACCGCGGAGGCGGCGGAGATTACGGTATACCCCGGCGTGTCGGGTTTGGTGGACGAATTGGCCCGGCATCCCGGCGTTACCATCGGCTTGGTCACCGGCAACATCGAGCGCTGTGCGCGAATCAAGCTGGAGCGGGCCGGGCTCCATCAGCATTTTGAACTCGGCGCGTTTGGTCATGAACACGGTGATCGCCGGGTGATCGCTGAGTTGGCGATTGCCCGTTGCGCGGCGACGCTTCCGCCCGGTACGGCTTTCCGCAAGAAATTCTTGATTGGGGATACGCCTTCGGATATCCGGGCCGCGCATCACATCGGGGCGGTATCCATCGCCGTTGCCACCGGTCACCACACGCGGGCGGACCTGCTCGCGGCCGGGGCGCAACATGTTCTGGATTCGCTGGAGGGCGCGGCGTCGCTGCTGCTGGCGTGAGCGGCGGCTATTCCGGCTTGGGCGGGCGGGACATCAGGCTTTGCACGGCCTCGCGGGGGTTTTTGCCTTCGTACAAAATCGCGTGAACTTCCCGGGTGATCGGCAATTCCAGGCCGAGCTCGTCGGCGAGTTGGCAGGCGGCGCGCGCCGTCCAAACGCCTTCAGCCACTTGCACCATGCCGCCGAGAATGGCGTCGATCGACTCGCCGCGCCCGATGCGTTCGCCCACGCCCCGGTTGCGGCTGTGCCGGCTCATCCCGGTGACCATGAGATCGCCGATGCCGCTGAGGCCGCTGAATGTGGCCGGTTGGGCGCCGAGGCGCACACCCAGCCGGGCGATTTCGGCCAAGCCCCGGGTCATCAGGGCGGCCTTGGTGTTGTCGCCGTAGCCCAGGCCGTCGCACATGCCGGCGGCAATGGCGATGACATTCTTAAGCGCGCCGCCGGTTTCCACGCCGATGATGTCGTCCGTGGTGTACACCCGGAAGGTGCGGTTGTTGAAGGCGTCCTGCCAGAACACGGCTTCCTCGTTATCCGTGCTGGCCACGGTGACCGCAGTCGGCACGCCGCGCGCGGCTTCTTCGGCATGGCTGGGACCGGAGAGGGCGGCCAGGCCCGCGTGGTTCCAGGTTGCCGCGGCCAGGGCGCTTAGCCGTTGATGGGTGGCGGGGTCAAATCCTTTGGAGACGCTGACTGCGCGGTAGCGGGAGGGGAGGTGCGGGGCGAAGCGCTGAAGGGTCGCCGCGTAGTAGCGGGAGGGAACGGCGATGACCATGCCGTCCGCGCCGTTCAGGGCGGTGGCTTCATCGGCGGTCCACTGCAACCCCGGCGGCAAGGCGAGCCCGGGCAGAAATTTCCGGTTTTCCCCGGTGGTGCGCACTTCCTCCAGGTATGCGGCATCCGGACCCCACAGGGTCACCTTGTGCCCGTTGCCGTGAAGTATGATGCCGAGGGCGGTTCCCCAGCCTCCGTCGCCGATGATCGTGATCGTGCTCATAACGATGTCCGCTTCGTAATCGTATCCATCATGATTTCCGTTTGAACCGGCTTTCCGTGCCGGCGAGCAATCGCTTGATGTTTTCCTGGTGGCGGACGATCGCCAGGCCGCCAAGCACGGTCAGGACTACCGGCAAAACCGGGGTGCCGTCGCGGTACCACCACCAGCCGGAGGCCGCCACCGCGCCGGCGGCGATGATCGAGGCGAGCGATACATACCGCAAGGTGAAGAAAACCACGACCCAGGCGACCACGCCGGTCAATGCCGCCGCCGGAGCGATCCCGATCAACACGCCGGCGCTGGTGGCGATTCCTTTGCCGCCCCGGAAGCCAAGGAAAACCGGAAAGTTGTGGCCGAGAATGGCGGCCGCTCCGCAGAGAACGGAAAGCACGACCGGTTCAAGCGCGGGTAAGCCGAAGGTTCCGGCCAAGCCTACGAAGAAAAATGCCGGAACAAATCCTTTCAGCGCGTCCAGGATAAAGGTCAGAATACCCAGCGGTTTACCCAGTACACGAAGGACGTTGGTCGCACCGATGTTTCCGCTGCCGTGCCGGCGAATATCAATTCCCCTGGCCTTGCCGATCAGCAAGCCGAAGGGTACCGCACCGAGCACGTAGGCCGCCGCCAACACTACACCGTCGATCGCATTCATGTTCCGGTCGTCATCCTGTTTATTTCCGCGCTTCGACCCAACGGACGGCCTCCCGCAGTACCTGCGCGGCGTCATCGCAACGGAGTTTCTTCTTGATGTTGGCGCGGTGGACTTCAACCGTCCGCTCGCTAAGGTTGTATTTCTCGGCGATCTTCCGGGTCGACAAGCCTTCGCCGAGGCACTCGAAAACATCGCGTTCCCGCTCGGTCAGCGAGGCGATGCCGTCGCCGGCCGCACGGTCTTGGGAGTCGGAGGACAATTGCCGGATCAGGCGGTTGGACATGGCCGGGCTGACGTACAGTTCGCCGGCCAATACATGCCGAATGGCCTGCACGATGACATCGTCGGCGTCCTCCTTCATGACATACCCGCGGGCGCCGGATCGGAGGGCGCGGTCCGCGTACTCCGCTTCATCGTGCATGGAAAGCACGAGGCAGCGAATGGCGGGATGGGCCTGATGGATTTCCCGAATCAAGTCGAGTCCGTTGCGGTCCTTGAGGGTGATGTCGACCAGCATGATATCCGGGTTCAGTTCACCGGCGAGTTGGCGGGCCTCTTCGTAGGAGCCGGCCTCGCCGCAGACGGTCAGGTCGGATTCCTTGCGCAGCAGCAGGGTGAGTCCATGGCGGACGATCGAATGATCGTCCACCACGAGAATCCGATGTGTGGCGGTGACGGGCGTCATGGGCGGAAGTATGCCGCGATCCCCGCGGCGCGGCAATGAGTTATTGCCGGTTCGTCAGTGCGGCGGGAACCGGCAGATAACGTTCATGCCGCCGCCCGGGCGCCGGGCGATTTCCACGAGTCCGCCGATCATCGTGCCTCGGTATTGCATGATGCGCAGTCCCATGCCGCCGCGCGGTGCGGCGGCCGGATCGAAGCCGTGTCCGTTATCTTCGATCTCCAACCGCCCCTGGCCGTCGGTCTGGCCCAACTCGATTACAATCTCGGTGGCCTGGCCGTGGCGAATGGCATTGGTGACCGCTTCCAGCGCAATGGCGTAGAGATGATGCGCCGCCCCGGCGGCGGGCGAGGGGGCCGCTTCGTCGTGGTGCAACAGGCAGGTGATGCCGTACACGGATGAGGTTTCATCGGCAAGCCGTTGCAAGGCGCCGCTCAAGCCTTCGTGGCCGAGCTCCACCGGCGACAAGCCCCGAGCCATCCGCCGGACCTGGGCGACTGACTCCTTGAGAATTTCGTTGATGCGGTCGGCTTGGGCCCGGGTGTCTTCGTGTTCTCCGGCCAGTTGTTTGGAAAGCGCCCGGGTCAGGAAAACCGCGCCGGTCAATTTCTGGCCGAGCGAATCGTGGAGGTCCTGGCCGACCTGTTGTTTTTCCCGTTCGCTGATTTCGAGAATTTCCGCCTCGAGGCGCATGCGTTCTTGCATGGCCTCGGATAGTCGCTGGTTGGCTTCCTTCAGTTCGCGGGTTCGTGCGGTTACGGTTTCTTCGATAAGCCGGGTGCGCCCGGCCAGCAGGGCGATGGTCGCGGCGAGCAGGAGGGTGATCGCCCCGCCTGAAACCATGATGACGCCGGGCAGGATGGATTGGCGCGCCGCGAGGTATTCCGGGGATGGCGTGGCGGTGAACCGCCACACGCGGTCGGCTACGACGATATCTTCGCTCACCGCTCCGTCGTCCCCCGATGCGGAAGATGCGCCGGCCTCCGGATGCAGTTCAGGGTCGTAAAATAAAATCAAGATGTCGCGGGTGGCGACGTCGGCCAGGGCGCGTTCGAGGATGAGTTGCGGCCAGAGGATGGCAAGAGTGAATCCGGATAAGAACGCGTCCGCGTCCGGCGTCCGCTGGTAGAGCGGGGAGAAAACGAAATAACCGAGCGAGCCGTCAAACCGCTGGAGCCGCAGCGCGCGGGCGACCACCGGTCCGCGCCGGTCGTGCATGCGTAAAATCGCTTCGGGAACCCCGGGCAACATGGCAAGGTCTACGTGAAGCGGAAAGGCCAGGGCGTCCGGTGGATTCTGGTAGACGAGGGGGAAATATTCGGGCCGGTCTCCGGCCGGGATAAAAGCGCCTTCGGCGTTCGGTTCCGTCACGGTTATTTCGCCGCCCGCCTCGGCGGCGAGCCGGATATCCCGGGGCATTCGCTGGACAAAACCGTAAGCCGAAAGAATGCGGCGCTGAAACTGCATGCCTTTTCCGGTGAATTCCTCGAAATCCTCCACGCTGATCCGGTCCGACAATTCGTGCAACTGGCCGATGGAAGCCAGGACATCGAAAAACAAGTCAAGTTGCCGGGAAACCGAATTGCGCATGGATTCCGCCTCGGCGGCGAATACCCGGCGCACTTCCTGGGCGTGGCGCTCCCGGCCGATCCGGGCAACGAACAGGGTGGCCGCCATGCCGCCGACCAGCACCGCCAGGGCGAGAAGGCGGGCAAAACGGGTGGTTCCACGACTGGATGGCGTTGCTGACATGGGCGCTACGATAGCCTAACGCGGGCCGCGCCGGCAACGTTCAACATTTAAGACCGGGCGTACAACAACCATGCACAAGTCCGCCCGTGAAGACTTGCCTCCGGAGCGAATCCGTTTACGCTAATGGACCATGTATGTATGCGCCACTTGTTTCAGCGTGTTGGAGCGACGGCAAAATCGGGCCGGAATCTATTTTGGTTGTCCGGATTGCCACGGCCGCATGGTCGGGCTGGGCGTGTTGCGCAAGGCGATCGACCGCAATGCCGTGAACGGCTTGTGGCGGTCGGCTCGCGATGAAGGGGGGCGCCCGTCTCGCCCCTGTCCGGTGTGCGCCGGCGCCATGAGTGAAGTCACGAGTCCGGGTGAGGCGCCGCCGGTCGATGTCTGCGTGCGCTGCCACATGATGTGGTTTGATGGCGGGGAGTGGGATGCCATGCCGGCGATTTCGCCGCCTCCGTCCGAGGCGCCGGTGTTGTCGGAAGAAGCCCGCGCGCGCTGGGCCTTTTATAAAATGGAACAAATACGGCGCGAAGCCGAGTTTGAGGATGGTATGCGGGGCGGCCCCCCCGATGCCTGGTGGAAATGGATTCCCGCATTGTTTTCGTTGCCCGTGGAAATGCGCACGCCTTCGCTGGCCCGCCTGCCCCTGGTGACCTGGGGATTTGCGGGGGTTTGTCTGTTGATTTTTTTCCTTGTTGGAGCGGATATCGGCTCGGCCGCGTCACGCTGGGGATTTGTGCCGGGTGAGGCTTGGCGTTGGGGTGGTATGACGCCGTTGTCCTCCTTGTTTCTGCATGCCGGATGGTGGCATTTGCTTCCCAACCTTTATTTCCTTCTGGTTTTTGGTGATGATGTGGAGGACTTCCTTGGTCATGCCCGGGCCGCGATGTTGCTGGCGGTCGCTGGTATGCTGGGCTGTGCGGCGCATGCCGCGGTTGCGCCCTCCTCCCTGACGCCCCTTATCGGCGCGAGCGGCGCCATCTCGGGCATCATTTGTTTCTATTCGCTGCTGCACCCCCACGCCCGCATCGGGTTGTTTGTGCGGTATTATTTTCGCGGGGAATGGTTACAGGTATCCGCCCGCACGGCGTTCGTGCTTTGGATGGCGATCCAATTTTTTGGCGTTTATCTCCAACGTGAGGGGCAAAGCGAGGTTTCCGCGCTGGCGCATCTGGGGGGCGTGCTTGCCGGTATCGGGGCATGGATGATCTGGCGGGATCAGTAATGATATACGTTTCCCGTCATGCATAATTTTGATGGTTGCCACGCCGCCCGTTTTTAGGGGACACTTTATCCGTCGCATACGACCATTGAGATGCGGCGTACGAAGAATGTACAGGGAGGACCTTTCGTTGAAAAAGGAGATTGCGTCATGACCGCTATGCACCGGTTTTTGAAAGCCGCTAAACCGGCGGTGGGAAGTCCCGCGAAGCGCGCGGCGTATTCATCTCTCCTCTACATGGTGCTATGCAGTTTCTACATATTCCTTTCGGGGCGATGGGCCGCCGCCTCCGCGGCCAGCACCGAACAACTGCTTGCTATTGAGATCGCCAAGGGTTTGGGGTTTGTCGTCGTGACCGGCCTGCTTTTTTTTATGGTAACGTTTGCGCGATGGCGAAAAATCAAGCACCAGGAAGAAACCATTATCGTTCAGGAACAAGCGCTTCTGCTCAGTGAGCGCAAGTCGGTAGCCGGCATGTGCGCCGCCACCCTTGCCCATGATCTCAACAATTTGTTGATGTCGTTGAACGGGCTTTTGGATGGCCTCAAGGAAAACCAGCGCGATCCCGGCTATGTGTCGGCCATGCAGGACGGATTGGAAAAGAGCATCGCCAATTTGTCGCATTTGGCCAAGCGCGTTGCGTCGACGGCCCGGCAGGTCATACCGGATACGGTGGTTGAAACCAACATCGCGGAAGCCGTGGACCGACTGGTCGCGATTGTGCGCAAGCATCCCGACCTGCGGAATTGTGAGGTGTCGATTACCCATGCCCCTTCCGTGCCGGTGGTGGTAAATGTCGCGCTTCTTGAGGAAGCGATTCTTAACCTGTTGATCAATGCGGGACAAGCGGCGGGACCCGGCGGAGTCGTAAACGTACGGCTTCGCGACGAGCAGGATTGCGTTGTGCTGGAGGTTCACGATTCCGGTCCTGGCGTCTCGCCCGACGATTATGAGAGCATATTTACACCGTGCTACACGACCAAGCCGGATGGCACCGGCCTCGGGCTTCTGGCCGTGCGGGCGTTTGCGAATTCATGCGAGGGCGCCGTTACCGTGGACCGGTCTGATCTGGGCGGAGCGTTGTTTGTCATCCGCATTCCGAAGCCGAATGGTTGACCCGCATTTTCCGCGGCGGTTGATGGACCGGAACGCCCACGCCGCAATTCTGAACATTGACGCCCCGGCCCGCTCGTGACATAGTTTGGTCATACATGGGAGAGCATCATGGCCGTTCTTATTGGTATGTCGGCTGACGTCAAGGGCCAGACCCACGAAATTTCGGATGTGGGTTTGACCATCGGACGCAGCGCGGAAAACAACATTAGCATCAACAACCCGACCGTTTCCGGCAAACATTGCGCGATCAAGCCGGAAGGTGATCACTACGTACTCCGTGATTTCGGCTCCACCAACGGTACCCGGGTGAATTCAAAAGAAATCACCGAGGCGGTACTGAAGCCCAAGGACCTGGTTCAGGTCGGCTCGGTGGAGTTTTTGTTTAACTCCGAAGACATTCCGCTTTCCGAAGCCGAAGCGATCTACAACAAGACGGAAATTGTGGAGGCCGCCGGTCCGGCAGTCAAACCGCAGTCGTTTAATTCCATTTCGCCGTTCGGCGCCCGGCGCCGGGAAAACCAGGGTCTTTGGGTGACCTTGATCACCGTGATCGGCCTGCTGACCCTGGCGGCAGTGGGGTACTTGTTGTACGAGTTGTTCACCCGCACCTGATGGTCGCGCTGCGTTGAAATCAATGCCACTGCCCAACCAGCGGGGAGCGCGTTCCGGGGCGACGCTGGTGGAGCTGCTGGTTGCGCTTGGTATCGGCGCGCTGGTGATCGTGGTGGTCGTCATGGCGCATCAAGCGCTTACCCGTGAAACCTCCGTCCAATCCGCCCGCCTGGCCGAGCGGGATCTCGCCGAACACACGTTGCGGCTGCTTCGCGACGATCTCCAGGGGTTATTTCATCCGCCCGGCGATGCCGATGCCGGGATCGCCCTTGAAAATACGGCAACCAACCTGGTGCAGTTGTCGTTCGTCCGCTGGGAGCGGAGGCCTCACGGCGAGCCGATGCGGACCAACCGGTTGGAGCGGGTGCGTTATGCGTTCGTCGCGGAGGGCGACCAGCGCCGGTTGGTTACGGTGGTCGAGCCCTTGCTCGGGCCGGATGCCGGTTCACCACGCACCAATTGGCCCGGCGCGACGTGGCCGCGGCTGACCGTGCATTTGCATGACGGTTCAAGCTGGCAAACCAATTGGACCGCCGACAGCAAAACAACGCCGCTCGCCGCGCGGGTAAGGTTGTGGGGCGATCATCCCACCCAAGCCGTCCACGAGGCGTTCATCGTCATTCCGGCCGGACTTACCGTAACGTCCCGCATCGTGCGGGCCGGCGCGGGTGGGGCGCTCGCGCGGTAACGCGCGAGGACGTTTACGGCTGTTGTCCGTCCGGTGCGTCTCCGTTGGTCGGCGCCGGCCGGTTGATCGCCATGGTGAACAGGTAGCGGTTGAGGCAGTTGAGATAGGCCTTGGCGCTGGCTTCGACGATATCGGTGCTGGAGCCCTTGGCGGAAATCACGACGTCGCCGTAGCGCACCCGCATGCTGACCTCGCCCAGGGCGTCTTCCCCGGCGGTGACGGCTTGCAGGGAAAAGTCTTCCAGCTCCCCGTTGATTCCGGTAATGCGGTCGATCACTTTGCATGAGGCGTCAACCGGGCCGTCGCCGATGGCCGCGTCCTCGTAAATCTGATCGTCTTTTTTCAGGCGCACGGTGGCGGTGGGCAGGGTGCCGGATCCGGTGGCGACATGGAGGTAGTCGAGAAGATACACCTGCGGGCCTTCCTGCGACTGGTCCTGCATGATCGCGATCAGATCGTCATCGTAGATGACTTTTTTCTTGTCGCACAGGATCTTGAACTGTTCGTAGACCGGATCCAACTCCTGGTCGGACAGCTTGAACCCCATTTTTTCCAGGTGCACACCCAACGCATGACGTCCGGAATGCTTGCCCAGTACGAGATCGGTTCCGGCCACGCCCACGTCCTCCGGTTTCATGATCTCGTAGGTCATCCGGTTCTTCAGCATGCCGTCCTGGTGGATGCCGGATTCGTGGGCGAACGCGTTGGCGCCGACAATGGCTTTGTTGCGTTGCACGACCAAGCCGGTCATGCGGCTGACCATCCGGGAAGACTTCATGATTTCCCGGGTGTTGATGCCGGTCCACGCCTTCATCGCATCGGACCGCGTCTTGATCGCCATGACCACTTCTTCCAGCGAGGCGTTACCCGCGCGTTCGCCGATGCCGTTGATGGTGCATTCAATCTGACGGGCGCCGTTGCGAACCGCGGCGAGCGAATTGGCCACGGCCAGCCCCAGATCGTTGTGGCAATGGACTGAAAACACCACGCCGGGAATCGTGATCCGTGCGGCCAGGTAAGCGATCAGTTCGCCGTATTCCTCGGGGGTGGCATAGCCGACCGTGTCGGGAATATTCAGTGTGGTGGCGCCGGCTTCGGCGACTGCGGTATACAGGTCGACCAGGTAATCGCGATCCGACCGGGTTGTGTCCTGGGCGGAGTACTCGATGTCATCGGTAAACGTACGGGCGAATTGAACCGCGGCGACGGAGCGCGTGATATTTTCCTCGCGCGACATGCGCAGGATGCTTTCCAGATGAATGTCGCTGCCCGAGCTGAACGTATGGATGCGACGACGGGCGGCCGGCGCCAAGGCGTCGCCGGCACGGGCGATGTCCTTTTCCTTGATACGGGCCAGGCCACAGATGGTCGGTCCGGAAACCGACTCGGCGATGCGGCGCACCGCTTCGTAGTCGCCGGGGGAGGCGATGGGGAAGCCGGCCTCAATGATGTCGACCTGAAGCCGGGCCAGTTGCTTGGCTACTTCCAGTTTTTCATGGAGGTTCATGGTCGCGCCCGGACATTGCTCGCCGTCGCGCAGCGTGGTGTCGAAGATCAGGACCCGGTCGTTCTCGTTTTGGTTGTTCATGTATCTTTTCCTCTAAGTCGTTTCACGATGTTCTGGCAACAAAAAACCCACCCGGATGCCGCGGGTGGGTTTTGGGATCGTTACTGGCCGGACCGGTTTAAGCGTCCGACATCCCCTCCGCGGCGCGGGCAGACGTGCGTAGAAGGGCGAGGAGGAGTATCCCCGCCATCCGGCCGCGACCAAACATGGATTCACGATTTATCATGCATATACTCTAAACCCGATGCGGCGATGCGTCAACACCACAGCCGAATCA